>CAXXMZ010000028.1:0-130190 GCA_963675355.2 Christensenellaceae bacterium | reverse complement strand
CATTAAGCATGTTTATTCCTCGCTTTCTTCGATTCGAGTAAATATGCCCTTGCTAGATAACCTCATGCGCAAATGCTGTGCTTCTTCTTTTGAACTGTTGCTCACTATTATCATTAGTTTTCTAGTTTCACTTTCGCCCACCCAATCATGTTCTCTCAACATTGAAATTATAGTATTGCATAACTCGGGCGTATTGTCGTTATCTACCGATAACAGCGTATAGTCTGCAACACCATTTTGTTGCAGTTCCTTGCTCTGCGCAAGCTTCTCGTTGAAAAACTCTTGCTTTAACACTCCGCTATGCTCATCATGTTGTTTTTCCATTATGACCTTTTGATGTTCATATGCGTTAACCACCGAATTTGTAACCAACTTAACTGTCATTTCAAACAAATTTTGATAATGCAATGTCATATTCATAATACTAGTTTCATGTACAACTATTAGCGCAACTACCCCTTCAGCGTTTTTTATTGGCGCAATCATAGCATAATCTGATTCTTGCGCAACATCCCGCCTAACATACATCATTTTCTTAGTTATTACTTCGTTAATCTCTTTATCTTGATTTACGAAGATAGATTTCTTTGCCTTTGTAAATCCTTTTGAACTCCCGACAAGCCTCATAGCCTCATTATTTGCACTTAATAAATACAATGCTATCGTTTCATTGTTAAGAACGGTCTCAAAGATTCTTATTATATCTCCCCTTAGTTTGTTCATATCCAAACTATTTAACTGCGACGCTATGCTAAACACCTTGCCATAGCTATCCTCACTATTTAATACTTGCTCCTGTAATGCATCCCGCACCCTTAAACTCTCGTTCATCGTGGATACCGTATGATTCTTGATTGCTATTGCTTCTTCTCTCTCTCTTTCGCTTTCCTTCAGTTTTTGTCTGCTCACATCTCTTACGTATCCAATTATCAAACCAACCAACGAAAACAATAATATGCTATACAACGTTTCCTTGCTTATCTCCAGGTTACTTAATGTTGTGCCAGTAAGTATATCCATATAAATAACTAAACCTATACTAAATAATGTTGACAATATTGAATGCATAAATCCCATCGTGGCACTTATTATTAGAATATACAGCACTCGGATATCCACAAGCCCAAATAACATTGTCCCTTCGTTCTCTATACATAGATAAGCTACCAAAGCAAAAAGCAATATGTTTATTACTATCATCAATAAAGTTATCTTGCTGCTTTCCTTCGTCATGACTGGACTCAATTTTTTCGAAACCGCATTCTTATACATTTTTATCTTTGGTGTTTGATTTGTGTCTTTTTTACTCATGTTGAATAGTTTGAGCTATTCCTTTTTCAAGGCCAGTATTCAATCTAATTTTTATATTGTTTTCAGTATCTTCAATTTGTTTATAATCATCTTCGTTAAGAACCGTTACCTCAAGCTTACCATCTTCGCCTGAGTTTATTTTGTTTGCATACCCTTGTATATCGCTAGCCTTAGCAGCTTCTTTAGCTATAATGCTCTGCTCACCCTCACTATAGTGCCTATTATACTGATACACCATATCCGCAAAGTCTTTTATATATACGCCCGAAATTTCATTATTACTTTGTGTTTCTTTGCTAAAGATTGCATTGCCTACAAGTGAATGATCTTGTCTGCATCCATACACTTGATCTGTTCGTATAATGAGCGTTTTTGTTTTGCTAAGCTTAGACGCATTTTTTATGTGACTTTCACAAATCATATGCTCTAGCCCATGATTTTCAGTTTGTTTATCTGTTAAGTTATTACTAGAGATATATATTAATTTTCCGACTGAATTATTTGTTGCAAGTGTAAAAATATTTATAAACTCATTTATTCTTTCATTAACGCTTGCTTTGTCATCACTTTCTTCCCTTTGCAATCCATTACAATATATTAATGTTTTTGGGGTATATGCTTCAAATAATTTTTTACACCTTGAATCCATTAACCCAATCTCATAATGTATCGCTTTTTTTATAATATTTTTGCTTAATGGACTTTCAAACTCTCCAAGTATCCCTACTTTTTTGTTATCAAATAAAAATCTTTCGGCTAAGCTCTCTATAAGAAATTTGTTGCTACCTACCAATAATGTACTCATTTGGTTACCCCTTATCTTTAACTTAATTTATTATATCACATGCGTTATTCAATCAAATACCATAATAAGACATAATATACAAATTAATAAAATTTTAATGCTTTATCTATTTACTATATTATTAATTAATGGTATTATTTTTGTAACATAATTTTAATTTTTTAAAATAATTTTACATTATTTCAACTAATTTTCGGAGGCTAAAACATGAAGAAAGTTCTCTTCTCTTTTTTATCGGTATTAATTTTGTTTTCATTCACAGGTTGTTCTGAAAATGTTTCTAACGAAACAGTTGCGCAAACAACTTCTGTTACAACCTCTAACGATAATACTGCTGATATCATAAATAATGGCGACGTTAGTATTCAAATTCTATCTGTTTCTTCAGATAGTGCATCACACGTTAACGTTGATATAGCCATAAAAAATATTTCTGATAAAATAGTTAGTGCTTCTCCAGACTTATTTTGTTTAAAGCTGTCAAATAACGAAACAGCAAATTGGAGCATTTCTCACACTAGTTATCCTTTTACAGCTCAACCTAAGCTATTGCCTGGTGCTGTTATTCGTGGCACTCTGTCATTTGATGCAATACCAACCTTTGCAACGTCCTTGATGGTTAAAAAAGGGATGGATATTTACTCAAACGACTATGTATTGATGGATATTTCTTTAGATGATCAAGCTACATCTGAATTAGCTTTAGAATCTGAAATAGATTATTCAATCATCGAAGCCGCTACTTCTGCAAGCATTAGCGATAAAGTTTTATTTTCAGATTATGACTGTACTGTTTCGGTTTCTGACTTTTCTATTATTGAAAATAGCGAAGTAGTGCCTCCGATTGACTCTAACAAGAACCTTCGTGTCGACTACAGTTTTAATAGCAATTCAGCAGATGCAGTAGTTGGTGCATTCTTAGATATTTATGTTTTAGATAACAAATCTGGGATAATGGTACGACAAGGCATAACTCAATTGTTTGATGATGAGTTATGGGTATTTACCTTAGGCGGTAATGGCGAGACTGATGTTGATGGATATATCTGCTATGAGGTGTCAAATAATAATGATTATTCTGTCATTATTAATTCATCTACCAGCGATATTACTGTTATTTCCTTAGATTAACGGATCTTTGCTAAAAACTTAAAAAATTGTTTTGTAAGCCGTATTATATGCGGCTTTTTTGTTTTGATTATTCTTTAGGATAATTTTTTGTCTTGTTTGGAATAATATTCTTAGCGAGTAGTTTGTTTTTTCTTTCGCTAAATCCATCCAAACGGAAGAAGGTATTCTATGGCACTTTCCAACAAAGAGCTTAACAACATTCATTCATACTTTACCGCTTGCAACTATCTTGCGGCTGGAATGATATACTTAAAGGATAATCCACTACTAAAAAAGCCTTTAACTCCTGAACAGATTAAAAGTAGGCTGCTTGGGCATTGGGGAACTAGTCCAGGACTTTCTTTTGTCTATGTGCATCTAAACCGCATAATAAAAGAAAACGATCTCAATATGATTTTTGTTGCAGGTCCTGGGCATGGCGCACCTGGTGTTATTGCCCCTGTTTATCTTGAAGGAACATACTCAGAAATTTATCCACGTATAACACAAGATGAGACTGGCATGCGAAGGTTATTTAAGCATTTTTCTTTCCCCGGTGGCGTTGGTAGTCATTGCACGCCTGAGCTTCCTGGCTCTATCCATGAAGGTGGTGAGCTAGGATATAGTTTATCTCATGCATATGGAGCCGCCTATGACAATCCTGATTTAATCGTTTCAGTAGTTATTGGAGATGGTGAGGCTGAAACTGGGCCTTTGGCTACCGCTTGGCACTCAAATAAATTTTTAAATCCAAAGCGCGATGGTGCTGTACTTCCCATACTCCATTTAAACGGCTATAAGATTGCAAACCCCACCATCCTTGCAAGGATTAGTGAAGATGAATTGATTAATCTATTTATTGGATATGGATACCAGCCAATTATAGTTCAAGGCGACGACCCCTATACTATGCATCAAGATATGGCTAAAGCATTAGACCGAGCCGTATCGGAAATAAAAACCATACAATCTTCTGCTCGTACAACTAATCAAAACCCACGCCCACGTTGGCCAATGATTATACTTCGCACCCCAAAAGGCTGGACAGGACCTACAGAAGTAAACGGGCTTAAGGTTGAAGACTATTGGCGTTCCCATCAAGTTCCGTTGCCTAAAGTGCGAACAGATAATGCTCAGCTCCATTTGCTAGAAAATTGGCTTTTAAGCTATAACCCGCAAGAACTTTTTGATAAATCAGGCAAGCTTATGCCGCATATAGCGGAACTTGCCCCAACGGGCGATAGACGTATGAGTGCAAACCCTATTACCTATGGCCGTACACGCAAAAAACTTCGGTTACCAGATTTCCGCGATTACGCTGTCGAAGTAGACTGCCATGGATGTATAAGAGCTGAAAACACACGCCCACTTGGCAGATTTCTTAGAGATATTTTCGCGAAGAATCCCGATAGCTTTAGATTATTTGGACCGGATGAAACGGCTTCCAATAGATTAGATGCTGTATATGAGGTCACCAAGAAGGCTTGGATGGCTGATATATTATCGGTCGACGAAGACGGTGGTAATCTATCTAAAGATGGTAGAGTTATGGAAATGCTTAGCGAGCATACTTTGTTAGGCTGGCTAGAAGGCTATATCTTAACTGGACGTAACGGTCTTTTCCATACGTATGAGGCATTTTCTCATATTATCGACTCTATGTTCAACCAACACGCAAAATGGCTGGACGCGACTAAATCAGAGGCCAAATGGAGGTCTCCTATTGCCTCTGAAAATATTTTGTTGTCATCCACCGTTTGGCGGCAGGATCATAATGGTTTTTCACACCAGGAACCAGGGTTTTTAGATCTTGTTATAAATAAAAGCCCTGAGATAGTACGCATTTATCTTCCACCTGACGCAAACTGCTTGCTATCTACCATGGACCACTGCTTAAACAGCACTGACTACGTCAACGTCATCGTTGCGGATAAGCAAAGCCATTTACAATATCTTTCTATGGAACAAGCGGTAGAACACTGCACAAAAGGTATTGGCATCTGGGACTGGGCTTGTAACGATGACTCGCTTTCCACCTGTGATGATCCTGATATTGTCATGGCTAGCTGCGGTGATGTCCCTACAAAAGAAGCTTTAGCAGCAGTAGCTATCCTTAGACAAGAATTCCCTTCACTAAAAGTCAGGTTTGTAAATGTCGTAGATCTCACAAAACTCATGCCCGAAAGCGATCATCCTCATGGATTATCTGATACTGAATTTAACTCGCTATTTACCCCAGATAAACCAATAGTATTTAACTTCCATGGCTATCCATGGTTAATACACAAGCTGACTTATCGCCGTACCAATCAAAATCGTATTCATGTTCGTGGGTATAAAGAAAAAGGCAATATAAATACTCCGCTAGAGCTTACAATTAAAAATCAGGCGGATAGATTTAACCTAGTAATAGATGTAATCGATAGAGTTCCTTCCTTAGGAGCAAGAGGTGCGCATGTTCGCGAACACATGAAAAATAAGATTATTCAACACGTGCAATACGCATATGCCAATGGCGTTGATAGTGAAGAAATCACTACTTGGATATGGCCATATTAAAAAACACTTAAATATACAAAAAAGCCGGTACTATTTGTACCGGCTTTCTATTTGTTATACTTCTCTGCTAGCTATTAAATCTTTCATTTTCATTAGCCTAGTCAAGCTTCCGCGTTCGTTTTCTTCAAGTTTCATTGTAATTCCCCTGATTGTTTCTTCGAACTGCGGTATCATGACATATTCAAGAGCGTTAACGCGGCGGCGAGTCTTTTCAATCTCATCTGCCAACATGTTACACGTCTTTTCAATCTCAGCTAACTCAATTAATTTAGGTAACAAGTCTACAAGCGTTGCAATAGCAGCATCTAAATCGCCCGATGTGGACGCAAAGCTGTATGGATACATGCTAGACAGCGCTGCTTGCGCCGTTTCCTTTATTTTAATAACAGGAACATCAACGCTCATTACGTTTCGTTTCCCCAACTCAAGCTCAACATCTCGTGCTGGATACTGCACCGCTTCAAGTGCAGCTTGCTCGCTCATTACTGCGCGTGCTAGCACAAAATCTTTTAGCGCTCTACCTAGCTCGGTTTCAACCTCTTCGCGAAGTTCTTTGTTTCGGCGAATAAGCAGAATAAACCGTCTAACCATTTCGTCGCGCTTATCCTTGAGCAGTTTATGTCCACGCACAGCTACCTTTCGGCTTTTCTTGGTTCTGGTAAGCTCCATGCGCGTGGGGTTAACTTGCTTTGCCATGCTTACTCATCCCCTTCGGCCGTCGGTAGGTATTTGTCGATATACTCATCGCGAATACGCTTTAGCTCGGCCTTTGGCAATATCGAAAGCAGCTTCCAGCCTAGTGTCAGCGTTTCCTCAATTGTTCTGTTTGTTTCGAATCCCTGTGATACATACTCTGACTCAAATGCATCTGAGAACTTTGCATAAAGTTTATCTACATCAGACAAAGCAGCTTCGCCCAAGATTACTGAAAGCTCTTTAGCTTCTTTACCACGTGCATATGCTGCAAACAACTGGTTCATGGTATCGGCATGATCCTCACGGGTCTTGCCTGCTCCAATTCCCTTGTCCTTTAGACGGGACAATGATGGCAATACATCGATTGGTGGTGTTATAGCCTTTCTATGCAATTCACGAGATAGAATGATTTGTCCTTCAGTGATATATCCTGTTAAGTCAGGGATTGGGTGTGTCTTATCATCTTCAGGCATCGTTAGGATCGGTATCTGAGTGATCGATCCTGCACGTCCCTTAATTCTTCCTGCGCGCTCGTACATCGTTGCAAGGTCTGTATACAGGTAACCTGGATATCCACGACGTCCTGGTACTTCCTTACGTGCTGCTGATACCTCACGCAATGCTTCTGCATAGTTTGTTAGGTCAGTGATGATAACAAGAACGTGCATTCCCTTTTCGTATGCCAAATACTCAGCTGCTGTTAATGCCATACGTGGTGTTGAAATACGCTCAACTGCTGGCTCGTCAGCTAAGTTCATAAACAATACTGTACGCTCGATTGCGCCGGTTCTTCTAAAGTCTGAAATAAAGAAGTCAGCTTCTTCAAACGTAATTCCTACTGCTGCAAACACAACAGCGAAGTTTTCGTCTGATCCTAATACCTTTGACTGCCTAGCAATCTGTGCTGCTAAGTCTGCATGAGGTAAACCAGAACCCGAGAACACAGGCAATTTTTGTCCGCGAACCAATGTGTTTAGTCCGTCTATTGCTGAGATTCCCGTTTGAATGAACTCGGATGGATAGTCACGTGCTGCTGGGTTAATAGGCGCGCCGTTAATGTCCATCTTTTTTTCTGGAATGATTTGCGCTCCGCCATCTCGAGGTTCGCCCATTCCGTTGAATACGCGACCTAGCATATCCTCAGACACTGCAAGTTCTTGACTCTTTCCTAAAAAGCGTGCCTTTGATGTACTGATTTGTAGTCCCTGAGCGCTTTGGAAAAGCTGTACAAGAGCCTTGTCTCCGGAGATTTCCAGCACGCGTCCTAGGCGAACTTCTCCGTTTTGCTGCTCGATTTCAACTAGTTCGTTGAATTTTACGCCTTCCACCTGCTCAACGAGCATCAGCGGTCCTACGCTCTCTTTTATGGTGCGATACTCTTTCAGCATTAGTCCAGCCCTCCTTGTGCCATTAGCGCGCTTATCTCGCTATCCAGCTGCTTGGATACCTCATTATAACGAGCTTCCATATCAGCTTCTGGCGTGTATTTTATACGGCCGATTGCTTCACGTACCGGTAGATTTATTATCTTAGAGAAATCTGCCCCATTCTCTAGTGCCTGCTGGCCTTTAGTATTATAATCCAAGATGAGCTTTAGCATCATCCTCTGCTTTGCAGGTGATGTATATGTATCTACTTCATGGAATGCATTTTGGTGCAGATAGTCCTCTCTTATCGAGCGAGCCGACTCCAGCGTTAGCCTATCTTTAAAGCTTAGCGCATCCTGTCCAACTAGTCGTACGATTTCCTCTAACTCTGACTCGTCTTGAAGCATTGCCATAGTTTCTGCTCTCATAGCATTCCAGTCATCTGAGATATTATTCTCAAACCATCCTGACAACCTATCTGAATACAAAGAATAACTTTGTAGCCAGTCAATTGCTGGGAAGTGACGCCTGTAAGCCAGCGATGCACTTAGCCCCCAGAACACTTTAACGATTCTTAGCGTTGCCTGTGATACTGGTTCAGAAATGTCACCACCTGGAGGTGATACTGCGCCGATTGCTGAAATAGCTCCGTCGCGGTCGCCTGTTCCATTACACTTTACCCATCCAGCTCTCTCATAGAATCCTGCCATGCGACTAGCTAGATACGCTGGGTATCCTTCTTCACCAGGCATCTCCTCAAGACGTCCTGACATTTCACGAAGTGCCTCTGCCCAACGTGATGTTGAGTCAGCCATTATAGCTACTTTGTATCCCATATCACGATAGTATTCAGCAATAGTGATTCCTGTGTAAATTGATGCCTCACGTGCAGCAACCGGCATGTCCGATGTGTTTGCGATCAATACTGTTCGCTTCATCAGCGGCTGCCCTGTGCGTGGATCCTTTAGCTCTGGGAACTCCATCAAAACGTCTGTCATCTCATTACCACGCTCGCCGCAGCCAACGTATACGATGATGTCAGCGTCTGCCCATTTTGCTAGCTGATGCTGAACAACAGTTTTTCCAGATCCAAACGGACCAGGAACTGCTGCAACTCCGCCTTTTGCTACAGGGAACAGCGTATCAATAACGCGCTGACCTGTTATCATGGGCTCATCAGGTGCTAATTTTTCTTTATATGGCCTACCGATACGAACCGGCCACTTTTGTAGCATCGGAACGTCGATTTCCTCGCCACTATCTGTTTTGATCTTTGCTATTGGGTCATCGATAGTAGCTTCGCCGGTATAAATAAAGCTTACTGTACCCGATACACCGTTAGGTACCATTACTCTATGTTCAACTACAACGCTTTCTTGAACTTTACCCAAGAAATCGCCTGATACAACCTTATCGCCTACTTTTGCAATAGATTCAAAGTTCCATTTCTTCTCATGATCCAATGAGCTGATTTCAACGCCGCGTGTAATTCTATCGCCCACTCTTTCTCGAATAACGTTTAGTGGACGCTGAATCCCGTCGAAAATCGACTCGATTAGTCCAGGTGCCAGTTCAACCGAAAGTGGCATTCCCGTTGTTTCAACAGGCTCGCCTGGTCCTAATCCGGATGTCTCTTCATATACCTGTATTGAGGCCATCTCACCTCTAAGTTCTATTATTTCGCCTATTAGGCGCTTGTCGCTAACCCTGACCACGTCGTAGATCTTGCTGTCTTTCATACCGCTTGCGACGATTAATGGTCCGGATACTTTGACAATCGTACCCTGCATGAATTATCTACCTCTTTCTACAAAACTTTGGTCCCAATAAAACCATGGCTGTCACCAATGATTTTATTCGCCGAATATTATATCGGCTCCTATGGCCTTTTCCACGTTGTCCCTAACGCCCTTTAGTCCAAACCCTGTTGTGCCTGCGTTATTAGGAATCGGGATAATGGCCGGGTACGGTGAAGTCTTATATCTTTCTATGGTCTCCTCAATCACCATGGCAATTTGCTCTGTTATTAATATAACCGAACAAGATTCCTTGGCCAAACGGTGGATCACTCCTGCCGCTTTTTCAGGCTCAGTTACCGGATATACGCTTAATCCAATAGCCTTAAAGCCCATGATTGAGTCCTTATCACCTATTACTGCTATCTTAGACATACAACTCACGCAACCTTTCCAGCACCACATCGTTTTCGATGTTATTGAGCTTAGCTGTCATCAACAATCTGACTGCCTTTGCTTCCTGCTCTCTAGCTAGAATGTATCCTACGATTGGCTCTATACCTTCTGCTGCGTTTTTGTCTTTTTTGACTAATCTCAACAGATAATCATCACGCATCTTTTCAAGATACGATGTTGAGCCCGTTTCTACATACTTTTCCACTCCACTTGCTATTGCCTCGCCTGCTTCTCCTGATGCTATAAGCCTTGCAATACCCTCAGGCGGCTGGTCATATGCCTCTAATAATTCGCGCTTCGTTATCTTTGCTTCAGGCATCAATAATGCCGAAACCTCATCACGAGTCAACTTTGCGCTGCGCCCACGCAACATTGTAATTACATTTGCAAAATCGCATTGTGCCTCGAAATACGATAACAAAAACGGTATGTTTTTGATGTTCTTTGAAAATTCAGGTGATTTTAACACCTCGAATAAGTACTGGTACATGGCTTGGTCTACAAGTGTATCCATAGCTTGTGGGTTAAAACTACCCGTTATCTTAGCATCAAGCGCCTCAAGTGTTTTTGCAAGATGCTTTGGTAATGGTCGATAGTCTCTATCTATTACCGCTGACTTTAAGATTTCTATCGGTGTTGATCCCACCAAATAAAGCTGCTCATCTTCATCCACACCCAGCATCCTATTTTTCACCAATGCTTTTAGGTTGTGGAAGTCAAACTGCGCCAAGAAAAGGTCTGTAACTTCTTTGTTAGGCGTTATTTCGCCAATAAATTCGTACGCTTTTCTAAGTTCTTCATCTATGAGCTGCTGATAGTCATGCGCGCTATGGATTTCTTTGTTTGAGCCATATCCCACTTCCAGCAGTACCTTTAGCGCCTCGTCTGCAGATTTTGTCTCCACAATACGATTAATGCGCTCAGAGGTTAAAAGCCGGGTCTGTGCTACGCCCACACGTGCTATTGCGTATATGTAGCTAGATTGTGGCATTTTATAACCTCCGTCCTATTGAAATAGTATTGCCGCTACTTGGGGCTCTTCATCCTGACGTACCATACGCAACAGTGCCTCAAAGGAGCAATTACTTTCCATGGTAGAACTGCTTAGTATAAATCCGCCTGTTATATCAACGTTGTTTGAAGACACCTTAACGCTGCCCTTGCCAGCCTTCGCCAGCTCATCGTTTACCTCAGCGATAAACTCACCTGAAAATACATTTTTATCTTTTTCGGCAATGCTAATCTCGTCTTCGCCCTGTACGTTTTCTAGTAGCATTTTCTTAACCAATTCACGATACGGTTCAACCGCTAGCTTGCTAAGCGTATCCTTTGCAGCCTCAAACGCTTCTTGGATAACTTCTTGCTTACATGAAAGTATATTCTTTCTACCCTCTAGTTCAGCAACTGACATCATCCTACGTTTGATTTCTTTTGCCTCGTCCTCGCTCTTTGCGACTTGCTCTTGTGCCTGTTTTTCGGCCTTTGCAATCGCTTTTGCAACCTGCTGTTCTGCGGATGACCGGGCGCTCTCTACAGCCGCTTCAGATGCTTCTTTTGCATCGTTTAGTATTTTTTCAATTATCTTATCGGCTCCGCTCATTTATTCAAACTCCAATCCCTATTTTTTCGATTAACCAATCGGGATGCCGTTGATCATTAGGAATGATGCTAGCAATGCTAGAACAGCATAAGTCTCAACCAATACTGCAAATGTGATTGCTTTACCAAGCTCATCGCGCTTTCCAATCATGTTAACGCCAGCTGCTGCTGCTTTACCCTGCTGTATTCCTGAAATCAATCCTACAACGCCGATAGGCAAAGATGCCATCAAGATCATAAAGCCCTGAGTTGCTGTTACTGGTGCTAAATTGCCCAATACACCGATGTTTAGCATGATAATAAAGCCAACCAATAGTCCGTAGATTCCCTGTGTTCCTGGTAGTGCCTGTAGCAACAATGCTTTACCGAATTTATCTGGATCCTCAGATACGATTCCTGCTGCTGCCTGTCCTGCGATTCCTACACCGATTGCTGATCCGCATCCTGCCAATCCAACAGATACTGCTGCGCCTGCTATGGCTAAAATTTGTCCCCACTGAAATTCCATCTTTAGTTCCTCCTTGAAAATTTATAAAAAACTATTTATTCTTTTTTTCACGAACCCTTAGATAGCGTGTGTCGTACACAAGCGGCTTAAATGGTTTACCACCGCTCTCGTAGAACTTTCCAAAGTACTCGATGTACTGAAGCCTACATGCATGAACGAACGCTCCTAGCGAGTTAATGGCCAAATTAAACAAGTTTCCACCTACTAGCACAACTGCCATCAAAATATAGCCTATTATGTTTCCGCCTAACATGGCAGCTATCGTTCCTATTACCGATGCGATTACGCCAGTGGCCAATCCAAGCGCAAACAACCTTGAATACGATAATATGTCTGATAAAAATCCTGTTATATCATATAAGGACAACAGGCCTGATGTAAACTTTTTAAAGATATTTTTCTGAGCTCTTCCTCCTGTTAACAGGATTCCAACTCCAGCTACTAATGTTAATATCGTGCCGATCTGCTCAACACCAGGTATCAGCATCATTGGAAGTGCAACAATAAAGACCATCCACAGAACTTGATCGCATATAGCATCAACATACTTCTTGCGTTTAATGTTCATGTAAATCTTTACGCCCATACCCGTCAGGATATGGATATATCCCAATGCAAAACATAAACCAAGCATCAATAACGGTTCTTTCATTGGGTTAAACAATATTGCTGGTATTTCGATTCCCAGCAAACCGCCCATTAATAATCCCCAAACAAAAGTTGATACTCCGCCTAAAGCCAATAGCTTTAACAGTTTACCCATCATTCCTTCGGGTTTTCTCCACAGGTATACCGCCGTACATGCAAGGGTTAGGAATACTCCATAAGCCGCATCTGATACCATCATTCCAAAGAATATTACAAAGAATGGTCCCATCAATGGAGATGGGTCTACTATGCCTGTTGGAGATGGTGGCGAGTACATCTCTGTTACTGCTTCAAACTGCGATGCCCATGCTGGGTTATGAACCAACGACGGTATTACATCGCCCTCTTCTGCGTCTGAAAACTCTACATAATAGTTTTCCGTTGTTTCTGATAAGTGCTTTTCAAATCCTTGTGTGTTAACCTCGGCAAGCCATCCATTTAATACAAATGTTTGCTCAGTACAACCTAAGCTTTGGTTTACAGACATCCTACCCAATATCGTCGCGTAGTAATCACGCGCATGTTCAATAGTATGAATGTTTAAGCTTTCTTCCTTAGCCTTTTCTGCTATAGCTTCAGCACTTTTCTCAATCTCTAGTTCCTCAGCTTGATATGCAACCAATACTTCAGCAGGCGTACCTGTTAACCCTTCAAGTCCAGCTTCGTTATATCCATTCTCACGCAAAATCTCCAAAGTTTTTTCCGCTGAGTCTTTATGCGCAATTATGGAAATCGCTTTTTGTTCCTTCGTCTGTCCAACTATCTCAATAGAAGCTAGACATCCTGCTTCGCTTAATAGCCCATCTATGTTAACGTCATCAACGTTATCAATAAACCCAAGTCCCATAAATACATTTTTTGTTCCTTGAATGTCTTCGATGTTTGCTTTAAGCTCCACCCATGGCTCAATCTGTGCTTTTAAGTTCGCTAGCCTTATCTTACGGGTACGGATTTCGCCCAGCTTATCATCCAGCTCCTTGGCTGATTGAGTCGCCTTGTCTGCAGGTTCTAGCTCTTTTTGCATTTCCAAAAGCTCTTGATGGGTGAAAATTGGCTTTTGTTCCAAAAGCCCTTTCTTCTCGCTTGAATACGTTGATAAAAACTTAATTGCAGCGTCCATCTTAGCAATCTTTACTTCAATTTCAGAATGCTCTACTTCTATATCCATCTTGTTGATATCAATAGAATCGTGTTCTTCGCCAAGTTCTATATCGCGTATCTCCACAACGCCCAACCTTTGCATCTTATGCAATATCGCCTCTTTGTCTTCTTTAAGTGCGACTAGGTGGACTTTTTTCATCGGTACTAATGACATACTACTTCACAATCCTTCCGATGATATAATCCTGCGCTTTCTGGATGTTTTCCCTTGCCTCATCCTTGAGCGCCTCGCCCTCCCGGCGGTTTTTTTCGATAAAGCTGTCTACGTCAACTTGCGCTTCTTGACGTGCTTTTTCAAACTTCGCCTGCATCAGTTTCTTTCCTTTTGCATTCGCTTCGTGAATAGCAGCTTCTTCTTGAGCACGAGCCTTTGCGCCTATCTCTTTTGCATTAACTTTTGCATCCATCTGCATCTGAGTAGCTTGACCCTCTGCTTCGCGCACGGCCTTTATGACCTCGCTGTTCAAACTCGCTCCCTCCTTTTGTCAAATTATTTATAAACAATGATATCCCTTTTTAGGCTGCGAAAACCCCCGTGACCCACCTAAATAAAAGAACATCTTATATTGTTTTAACCCTCAATAGCCGAAATTTTATCGATTCTCTTTTGATGCCTTCCGCCCTCAAATTCTGCACTCAAAAATGCATCGACTATGCTAACAGCTAGGCTTGGTCCAGTTGTACGTCCACCCATAGCTAGTATGTTTGCGTTATTATGCTGACGTGTTGCTCGTGCGCTAAACTCTTCACTTACTAAAGCGCAACGTATTCCTTTTACTTTGTTTGCTGCTATAGATATGCCAATTCCTGTTCCACAAATCAAAATACCAAAATCAAATTCATCCGTTAAAACTGCTTCTGCCACTGGCACTGCTATATCTGGATAATCCACTGCTTCACCTGTAAGCGTGCCGAAATCCTTTACCTCGATACCATTTTCTACAAGATGCTTCTTTACCGTCTCTTTTAGTTCATATCCGCCATGATCACAACCAATTGCAATTTTCATTTTGTACTCCTTTCGGCACAGAGTTTCATTCCATACCCGCGCCTATATATGTATTAAACTTAATTAACAATATTTAATCATCCATTGCTAAAAATTTCACAAATGTTACTCAACCCTACACTTATACTACATTTAAGATGAGTATACTCCTACCTTTTTCCCTAGTCAACCCGTGAATTTTACAAAAAATTTGTTTCTTCCTATCTATATATGTTATGACTTTTGTAAAAAAATATCAAAAAAGAACGGAAAGAAGATTCTTCCCGTTTTTTCTTAATATTTTACTTGATGAATTTTTATTATGTGCAATTTTCTATCTTAAACTCTGCCGACCTAATCGCACGATTTTTTATCGCAAGACCAATGCCCTTTTCATCCAATAATTTAACTAAAACATGCGTATATTTTTTCTCTGCGTCCAACAAAATTGCATAAAAACTTTTTGCAAACTCCTGACTGTCCTTTACCACGATACAATCAATATTATCTAGCTTAACACTAGATACTACTACCGCATTTCCACCATTATTCTCTATTTCCGTATACACAGCATGAATTCGCCGATCAACCGCCGAAGTCTCCCCGTTAAACAACAACACCTCGCAATCGGGTGCATAGTGCCTGTGTTTCATCCCAGGTGAAAGTGGTTTCTCGCCTGACTTCATATTTCCTAATACGCCCGGTGCAACCGCTACACTACCAACAGTATTTTTTATCTGCTCTGCCGTAACGTGACCTGGTCTTAAAATAATTGGAATATCTCCTGTAACATCTACCACCGTCGACTCAAGTCCTTTTTCGCATTCGCCACCATCTAAGATGAGTTGTAATTTATCTCCTAAATCAAACTCAACATGCTCAGCCCTTGTAGGACTAGGTCTGCCCGATAGATTAGCGCTAGGCGCCGCGATGCCACCACCACATCTTTTTATAAGCTCGATAGCAACAGTATGTTGCGGAAGCCTTATTGCAACTGTATCCAATCCAGCACTTACCAGCTTAGACACACAATAGTTCTTTTTCATTACTAAAGTAAGCGGCCCTGGCCAAAACATATCAGCCAACGCTTGTCCAATTTTTGTAAACTCCACTACATACTCTTTTGCCTGTTCAATGGAAGCTACATGAATGATTAAAGGATTGTCATTTGGTCGACCCTTTATCTTGAAAATCTTTGCTACTGCATCATCATTATCACAAAGTGCCCCTAATCCATATACCGTTTCGGTAGGAAAAGCAACAACCTCACCCCTTTTTATAATATCTGCTGCTTTATCTATATTATCTTTATTATATCCGTCATAAATTTTCTTTTCACTACGGTTATTTACCATCATTTTTACTCCAGCTTTTACACAACTCTTATTAAAATCAACCCTACGACTGCTCCTATCACAATCCATTTTCTTGCACCAAAACGGCCGCATAACCTATTTGCGCTGGGCATCAACTCTGTTATTATTATCGCAATCATAGCTCCTGCTGCAAAAGCCAAGCTTACGCCTATCCATTTGCTGCTTAGAGACACCGCCATAGCTCCAAACGCCGCTCCCAGTCCAGTGGGTAATCCACTCAGCGCACATGCACCTACACCTTTTATTGCTCCCATATCGCTTATTCTCATCCCCATACCAACCGACATTCCCTCGGGAATATCATGCATGAGCATCAACAAAATCAGCGCCAATGAATAGCTAGATCCTGCTGCAATACTTGAACCTATCGCTATTCCTTCTGGCAGATTATGCAGTCCTATCGAGCTTATCAGCATAAGTGACATACGCCTTAGTCTTAGCGCAGTAGTATCGGTCTTTATGCTCAAACTCTTTTGAATTCTAGCGTTATCAAGAGTTATTGATAACAACAAAACAAACGGAACACTTAGCGATAACCCCGTTACTACCGCAAATATGCCACCTTGAATATAGGCCTCGGGAACCATGCTAAATGCTACCATAGAAAACATGACGCCGCCCGAAAAAAACAACATGCTACTTTGGGTTTGGCTGGTAGGGTCCTTTATTAAATAGCTAATTATACCACCCAATCCCGTTCCACTTATCCCGATCGACGTACCAATTATTGTCGCAATTAAAAGCGTAGTCATATAAAACCGCCTCTAGCTTATCATCGTTCCCTTAGAATAATATGCCAGAGTGCGGCGATTATGTCATTTGCTTAGACATCTGCTTGTGATAACAACTTAGACCTTTCCTCTACCACCAGCGCATCGATCATTTCGTCCATCTCACCTTGCATAAATGCATCCAACTTATATAGCGTTAACCCTATGCGATGATCAGACACCCTTCCTTGGGGGAAGTTATATGTCCTTATGCGTTCCGATCTGTCACCCGATCCGACTTGGCTCTTTCTAGCTTCTGCCATTTCGCTGTCCTTTTCAGACTGCATCAAATCAAGTAATCGACTCTTTAATACTCGCATTGCCTTGTCTTTGTTTTTAAGCTGAGACTTTTCATCCTGACAGCTTACCACTAAGCCTGTTGGCAAATGCGTTATTCTAACAGCGGAGTCGGTGGTATTAACACTCTGCCCGCCATTACCTCCGCTTCTAAAAACATCGATTCTTAGATCGTTCGAAGATATCTCAACCTCTACGTCTTCGGCTTCAGGTAAAACCGCAACTGTCGCCGCCGACGTATGAACCCTGCCCTGCGACTCTGTTTCAGGCACTCGCTGAACCCTATGCACTCCGCTCTCATACTTTAGCCGAGAGAATGCACCTTTGCCCGATATACTCATGACGACTTCTTTAACCCCACCAATATCATTTAACGAGGTAGAAAGCATCTCTGTTTTGTAGCGCCTGCCCTCAGCATACCTTGTATACATCCGAACTAAATCAGCACCAAATAACGCAGCTTCATCACCGCCAGTACCTGCACGTATTTCCATGATAACGTTTTTTTCATCTCTTGGGTCTTTAGGAACCAGCAAGAATCTCAGCTCCTGCTCAGAAGCCACTAACGCTTTTTGAACATCCGGAAGCTCAGATAACGCAATCTCTTTAAGCTCGTCATCTCCTTCATCGATCAAAGACTTAAGCTCTTTTTCTTGTTCAAGTAGCGATTCATATTTTTCGTACTCTTGCACTATTTCAGATAGCGCCGAATGTTGTTTCATCGTCTCTGTATACACCGAAACATTATTGATAATATCGGGATTTGACAAACTGTCGGTCAACTCTTGATATCTTTTTTTTATGCCTTCAATCTTTTTTAGCATTCTGTTCCTTCCCCTATTAATGCGTCTTTCGTCCGCTCACTACCCTTGGCCGATTAGCATTATCTTTTGTAATATATATATTTTCATATCCATTATTCCTTAACATTATTGCAATCTGCGTGCTTTGGCTCTGCCCTATTTCAAGAAACAGCGCTCCGCCAACCTTTAAATATTCCTTAGCTTTTGGAATAATAGTTTTATAAAAAAACAACCCATCTTGTCCGCCAAACAAAGCCAATCTCGGCTCGTAATCACGCACCTGATGGTCGAGTTCTTCCATTTCTTTAACATCTATATATGGTGGATTACAGGCAATTGTGTCAAACTCTTCCTTTTCAATCCCTGTAAATAAATCAGATAACCGAACACTCACCCTTGAAGATACCCCATTTTTTTCGGCGTTTCTCTTTGCTATTCTTACACACTCTTCAGAAATATCGCTTAAAACCATGCTGGAATCTTTTTTATAATGCGCAATGACTATTCCAACAGCACCTGATCCACAACATAAATCAAGGACCCTAGGATTACTTCTTTCTTTAAGGAACGCTATTGTTTCCTTAACAAGTATCTCCGTATCTTGTCTTGGTATCAAAACGCTAGTATCAACATCAAACCATAGTCCCATAAAACATTCGCTACCCAATATATAGGATATGGGGCATCCCTTTTCACGCCTTACTATCATCTTTTCAAACTTTTGACGTGCCTCTATTGGCATCTCTATATCACTATTTCTAAATAGCTCAGCAATGTCCGTCTCCATAACATGCAACATAATAAATCTAGCTTCATTTTGTGCGTTTTCAATGCCTGCTTTTTCCAATCTTTTTCCCGCTAAAGCCAAAATTCTAAGAGGGGAATTCTCCTTCATCTGTTTGGACCTCCAATCGCATCGCCCTTTTAAAAGCTGCAATCGACACTTCAATCATGTCATCATCTGGCTCTCGTGTTGTCAATCTTTGAAGCTGTACCCCCGGAAACCTTATAGCCCTAAAAATGAATGAATCGTGTTTTGCCGCAGTTCTAAGTATCTCATATGCCAACCCAATTACTATTGGCAGCATCAACAATCTTAGTCCTATTCTAATATACCACTCACCGCTCCATCCTAAGAATGTAAAAATCAATATACTAAGCACTACTATTATTAGCAAGTAGCTTGTGCCACATCTTGGATGCAATCGCGATTGTTTCTTTGCATTCTCAACCGTTATTTCTTCACATTGCTCATAACAAAACACTACTTTGTGCTCCGCACCATGATACATAAACACACGCCTAATATCTTTTAGACTAGATATTGCAATTAAATATAGCAAAAATATCGCAAGACGCAAGCAACCCTCAATTATGTTCATAACGATAGTGTTATAAACCATTGGTCGCAAAAAATCAGCTATTATTGTTGGCAGACCAATGAATATTACTAAGGCCAGTACCACTCCTAATATCATTGCTATCGCCGAAGTGGCAGAACTAGATTCTCCCATTTCTTCAGGGTAAGCAATGTCGGCTGAACGATTAATTGCCTTTAGCCCAATGCTAAGCATCTTGCCCATTCTAAATATGCCACGTATAAACGGCCATGACCTAATATCTTTTTTTGAGATAGGTTTTCCCATATCAAAATCTTCGATATAAATCTCACCGTTTTGCTTGCGCACAGCTAGCGCCGTTGCTGTAGGTGCTTGCATCATTACGCCTTCTATTACGGCTTGACCGCCTACGTATACTTTTTCCAATATCTTCTCCATTTCTAACTACGACAATAACACTACGCCCGTCAGCTTTTTGCTTACGGGAATAGTGTTTTGAACTTAAACCTGATCGTTATATTTAAGTTACAGACTATACCTGCGCTTAAAGCGATCAACACGTCCACCTGTGTCAACTAATTTTTGTTTTCCTGTGAAGAACGGATGACACTTTGAACAAATTTCAACACGAATTTCTTTTTGAGTTGATCCTGTTTCAAACGTCTCTCCGCATGCACAACGTACTGTACATGGTTGATAATTAGGATGTATGTCTTTTTTCATTTTTCTCACTCCAACTAAATTAAATAGCAATGTTCATTATACCATAACTCTAGCCAAAATCAACCCGAAAAGTTAATCACTTTCTATCGCTATACCTTTTCTGTTTTCTATTCTAATCCACCAAACAAAAAAGCTAACAGTGGCCACTGTCAGCTTTTTTGCATAGAGGTCTTCGTTTTCGGACAAGCAATTATGCTTTATATTTTGGCACTATTCCAATTTCACGCATTTCATCTAAAGAATCAATTATATCTGGGGCAGCTCTTGTTCCAATTAAATCTGCTCCTGCCATTAAGAATACGTATGCATTTTGTGGACGTGGATATTTAACTCCCGATACCTTTAGCTTTACATTTGTATCCTTAAGTGCATTTTTCATTATCATAAACTGCTTCATATCAAGTCCATCAAACTGTCCTGTTCCTGTTTTACAATAATCCAATCCTGCTTCAGCTACCAGCTTACAGCCGGCATCCAATTCTTGGTCTGTTGCAAAACAAAATTCTAATATTCCTTTTGTTAACGCTCCTTGAGCTGCTTGTTTAAAGTCCTTTAGCTCTTGTAACACAACATCATACATTTTTGATTTTAGCGCACTCATATTTATAGAGATATCTACCGCCTGGCATCCAGCTTTTATCGCTTGCTCAGTTTCAAACGCCTTTACTATAGTAGGGGATAATCCCCATGGAAAATCGATTCCAGCTGCAATTAATACGTCCGAACCCTCAAGCTCTTCTTTTACTACTGGTGTCCAGAAATACGAGTTTGTATAATATGCTGCACAATTATATTTTACTGCATCTTTTGCACCTTCACGTACGTCCTGCTCAGTAATATTTTTTGGCAAAGTCGCCAAGTCAAAAAGTTTTCCTATTGACTCTTTTGTATGTTTTGAAAGATCAACCATAATAGTCCCTCCAGCTAAATTCTTTACCCTATTGTACAGCACATTTTTTCATGTGTCAACATGTATGTACATGTTTTTGTATAACGTTTTAAAATTTATAGGTTATGATACTTTCCTCGTTTCTACACTTAATAAAAGCAAAATCCTCAAATCAACTATTGCCGACACGAGGATTCATCTTAAAAATTTCTTTTTTTATATTACCTGCCTAGCTTATAACCCTCTTTTTCCCAAATAGTTAGCCATTCTCTAAGCCTTTTTAAAAACTCTTCGTTTGAATCAGTACGAATAAGCATGTTAATTAGCTGTTCTGTAACCTCAGCTGTTGAACCCGAGCTTAACACTTTTCGCATAGCCCATATTCCTTCTATTTCTTGTTGATTCAACAAAAGGTCTTCTCTACGTGTACTTGATTTATTTAAATCAACAGCTGGGAAAATTCGTTTTTCACTCAACTTACGATCTAAATGAATTTCCATGTTACCAGTGCCTTTAAATTCCTCATAAATGATTTCATCCATACGACTACCTGTATCAACAAGAGCTGTAGCAATAATCGTTAGGCTAGCACCTTCTTCAATATTTCTGGCTGCACCAAAGAATCGTTTTGGCTTATGCAGTGCGCCTGGATCCAATCCTCCTGATAACGTTCTCCCAGTAGGCGGAATCGTTAGGTTGTATGCCCTTGCGAGCCTAGTAATTGAGTCCATCAAAACAACAACGTCTTTGCCATGCTCAACCAACCTTTGCGCCCGCTCTAGCACCATCTCTGCAACACGTGTATGATGCTCAGGCAACTCGTCAAATGTTGAATACACAACCTCACCATCTATCGAACGCTGCATGTCTGTAACTTCTTCTGGACGTTCATCAATCAATAGGACTATTAGTTCAGCTTCAGGATAATTCGTCGAAATACTGTTCGCAATTTTCTTAAGTAATATTGTTTTACCCGCTTTTGGTGGCGCAACAATCATTCCTCTTTGTCCTTTGCCTATTGGTGCGATTAAATCAATTATTCTAATCGCTAAATCCTTTGAGAATTTAGGATTCTCAAGTGTTAGTCTTTCATCAGGGAAAATCGGTACCAGCTTATCAAATCGTTTTCTCTGCTGCGCTGTTTCAACATCATCATCATTTACAGCAGTAATATATAGAAGAGCTAATAATTTTTCGCCTTCTTTAGTAGGACGCGTTTTGCCTGTTATCTTATCGCCAGTTCGCAAATTAAACCTGCGTATTTGAGCTATGGATACATACACATCCTTATTTCCAGGAAGATAATTTTCCGTACGCAAAAATCCATATCCCTCTGGATGGACGTCCAATATACCCTCAGCATCACCACAATCACCCGAATCAAGCATTTCAGGGACAGCAGGATTACTGGTTCCGTACTCCTTATTATAATATCCGTCTTTACGAGCGCGATAATTTGGATTGCTTGGATAAACTGCTTTCTCACGAGCTTCCGCTCCATATGCTCGTATTGGTGTCTCTATTTTCTTGTCCTTGTCGCCAGCATAACTTCTACTTGAATACTGTGAATCGCCTGAATTTCTATTCGAATAAGAACCATCACTTGAATATCTTTTATTCACAAATGAGTTGTCATTTTGATAATTTCTATTTGAATTATAACCATTATCATTACTATAGTTACGATTATTTCTATAATTATTTTGGGGATTATCATTATTGAATGTTCTCTTGTTTGGAATATATGTTGTGCGATATTGGGTTTGTTGCTGTCCAACGTCTTGTCTGTCAACTTGAGGCTGCGTTGGTGTCTTATTTTCTACATCTTGTTCTATGCTGCTCTCTTCTTCTCTCGCCAAATTTTCGTCTCCGTAGTCCGTAATGCTTTCATTGCTCTGTTGCGCCTGCGTTCGTTTGATTATTTCGTCAATTAATTCTGCTTTGCGGTATTTTGCTATATATTTAATTCCTATATTCTTAGCAAGTTCTTTTAATTCCGCTAAGGATTTCTGCCTATACTCCGAGGCTTCCAAATCAAGCACCTCCTATAAATTATTTTTTTGTTAGGCTTAAAAATTTCTACATAAGGTAAACCATCCAGCGCAACATTAAAAAATGCGCACTTAAAAATTATATATTATGTGTCTAATTGTAATTGTACATGAAACTAATAATGTATTGTATATACCAACCTATTTTTTAATTTGGGGTCCAATATCCTGAAAATTATATCATCGGCTCATTCTCACGTCAACACGCATGATTAACTAAGTATAACGTGATTTTTTCCTGTTTTTCACAATTTAAACAATAAAATTCTCATTCAGGTATTATTATTATTATTCTTTGATCTGAAGCTTACAATAAGCTGATTGCAAGATCTATTACCCATGATGTCCATTTCATACTCGACGTCTATCTTGCCATTTAACATGCTTTCATCAACATTCATACCAAAATCTGTTGCTAAAAGTTCTAGACTAACATCGCCATAAGGTGTGCTATATTGACCCTGATATGTTTTAAATTTTTCAAAAACTAAATAAGCGTTAAACGTCCCCTCACGTTGAAGACTCATACTGTTTTCATCCATAACAATTTTAGTAGTAGTCCCATCCATGCCTGAAAGCTCGGATTCTTCATACTGCAAAACAAGCGAATCGTGATCCCTATAAAAGCTTCCCTCGGTTATCATTTCAAGAAGGTCTTCTTTACCTGATTCAACAACCTGATTTCCAACTATTGAGACGATGACATTATTGTCCACACATATTTCTCCTGTCTTTTTTTAACTGCCTATTCTTTGTTTAAAATTATATCATATAGTTTAATAATAACCTAGAATTAAAGAAAAGTATTTTTGTCTAAAAATTGTATTATTTCACTAGTATATGGTAAACTTTAAGTCGGTGATCCACGAAAAGGGAGGAAATATCCATGCAAACAACCAAAAACCCAAAAAACTCTGTCAAACAAGCTAAATTACGTAATATGATTTGGTCCATTCCAGCAATATTGTTTCTTATAACAGGGCTGTGCTTTTTAATAGCTTTTGCAATCAACTTCTATGATGTAGTTTCAAAAGGTGAAGGGATTTCCGTTGCAATTGCTGCTTCAAAAGCCGCACCATTTTTAACCTTATCCATCTTCACACTGATTTTGGGTGGCATATTTAAGGTATGTGCCTACCTTTCAGGAATATACTATGCTCGTATTAACGAGGCTAGTACGCTTTTGGATAACTCTGACAAGAATACCACAATTAATTCTAATATAAACTATGAAGCAGAAAAAACCTCCTCTCCTTCGGTTGAGAGCCCTCTAACTGCTTCAGACGATTCAAAAAATAACAACATTGATTTAATCAATGTCACACGCATTGACGATACCTCTCATCACACTCCTTTCGTTTCAGTAAAACCAGCTTTTTCAAACGAAACAAAGGATAAGAGCGGATATAACGTCGCAAACATTGGAACATACAAAGCCAAAGACAATCAGGAAGCAAAATAACAAAACGCTAATTTTATTTTCATTTTGCATACAATAAGCGCCGCTTCAATATGAGCGGCGCTTATTGCGTTGTTGTTGGGAGGTATGTGTTGTATGGGTACACGCACCGCTAAATTAGCGGACGTGACGGGGGCTTTTTACATTACCAAGCTGCCTTGGTTGGTATGGATTATTTTTAGTATATCCACTTCTTCACCATTTAACGCATCAATATAAATTAAATAATCAGTTCCATCTTTTTGAACAGTGAATTCATAACACAGATTCTCTGTCAAATCGTCTTCTGGTATCAGCGCTAATCTTTCACCAACTACATTCAACGAAGGATTTAATATCGCTTTTGCTTCGTCCATAGACAAGTTAACCGCCCTTAGCGTTCTATCCTGGTGAGCCATGATATAATTTCTTGCATCAATGCCCACAACCTCTTTGCTAGAAATCTGCACGCTTAACTTTATTAAATCTGGATACAGTACCACACCATCTTGAGTAGCTGCAAAATTAATCACCGCTAAACCATCATAGTATTGACTATACGTCGCCTCAACTTCGCCGAATCCATGCTCATTTAAGTACTCAGCTCCTACTGCTTCAAGTTCTTGTAATTGCTCTTCATTAGGCACTACCGTTTCATTGGGCATGATTTCCTCTGTCATCATTAAAACCTTTGCACCCTTTTTTGTTATATAAATCGAAACATCGCCTACTTGTTCCTCGGTTTCACTCTTAAAAACGTAGCATTCTATCGTACCTTTAAGGTCATCCATCTTAACAAGATTGCCTTGATCCTCACCCAAGAAGTCAGCTGCCGCTTTTTTAGCTTCAGCTTCTGTAACCTCGTCTTCACCAGCAATATACTTTGGTGTTTGCTCGTCACGCGTTTCTGAATACGGTCCATCATAAATCAAATGAGGATAATCTGTGTTATCTTCTGATAGCTTTGAAAACATTACGTCATCTTCGTCAGCCATCTTTGTATATCCCTCCGCTGTCAACATCGCATATTTGCCACGATTGGTCTCAAACTCTGCTTGAAGCTTATTGTAAATATCTATACTCGTATTTTCGAGCTCTTGAATTTGATCAAGATCGCTTTGATCAATAACTGATCCCGACGCAACCTTTTGACCTAACATATAACAATAATCACCCATTCGTGTTATAAACGCGGATAATTCACCCATTACTACCTGTGACACAGGAAGGGACGCTAGCACGCCTTTAGTTTCACCTGTTTGACGCCAAATATCCATTAATTGCAATATATACTGCCGATCCGTGGATATTACCTGTAGTTTAGATAGACTAGTTAACAAATTTTCAAGGTCAGACAACAATTCAATATATCCTCTATCGTAACTGTTGTTTACCTGTTGCTCCATCTTTGCAGCTTTTTCGCTGGATACTATCGCCCACACACTTGCTGCAACCAGCAGTACAGCTAAAGCTATGTATCCGTATTTTTTTATTGCTATAATAGTTTTTTCTTTTTGTTTTTCGTTCATATACTTGCACCTCTCATCGACAGAAGTTGTGTTCGCCAATTATCAGATAGACAGGTTTACTCAACATATATTTGTTTGTCGAAGTTTTTGGATTATAGTAAAACAGACTCGAGTTCGTTGGATCCCACCCGTTTAGAGCGTCTCGTGCCGCCCTTAACGCGTCTGCGTCCGGCGCAAGATTTATCTGACCGTCGCTAACAACATCAAATGCTCCCGGTTGATATATTACACCGGCTATAGAATTTGGAAACTGTGCACTATCTACCCTATTCAATACAACTGCTGCAACCGCTACCTGTCCAAGATATGGTTCGCCTCGCGCTTCGCCATATACTAACTGCGCTAATATGTATACGTTCCCTGAACCAGGATTGCTATCACTAGAGCTGGTGTTACTTGTAGACCCCAAACTTATACCTAGTTTTGCAGCTGTTTCTGTACCCACAACGCCATCAGGCGACAACCCATGCTTCTTTTGAAAATACTGTACCGCATACATGGTTTGTGTTCCAAAGATTCCGTCGACATTGCCGTTATAATAACCCCAGTCTTTTAGATTTTGCTGAATCTCTTTTACCTTGTCTCCCGAACTACCTGGTCTTAGCGATGCAGTTTCTATCGCCATTGGCGACAGCGCTACCACTATGAACACACATATAAATAATGTTGCCATCGCCAAGGCGATTATTTTTTCCTTTTCTCCGAAAACTCGCATTATTTGTCCTTCCTTCCCTATTAACCGTTAAACAACTGCCAAATAAACGACTTATATTCAATGCTTTGTGCTGCTTGGGTGTCTGGCGATATACCTAGATCTATCAAACATAGTGGAGGGAATAACACACACCACCAGTTGTGTCCTTGCCCTGAACCAAGCATTATTTGTAAAGCATCATATTCTCCAGCAGGGTATACCTTATCGCCATATTGTTTGTCCGGAAAATCAAATCGTCCGACCTTTGCAGTCGCCTTATAACTAACCCCTTCATTCGATAATTCAGTATTTGCTACTTCAACTATATTGTCTAAGTTCTCTTCCACCCATTCTTGGGTTTCTGATTTACTGTTCATGTAGCAAGTGTATTTATTAATATACTGAAGCACACTATCACGTACTTCTAGCTTAATCGCTTGATCAACTTCACTATTACTATCTGCTTTAATATGCAACCTTAGAACATCTTGATTTTGAGTTCCCTGGCTAGCAAATAACACATACCCCATAAAGCTTACTAGTATCAGTGCCCATATCCATTTTCTGCCCAAGTGATTCCCCCCCCTTTGCGTTTGACTAAATTCCTTTGGTAAAATCATTGTTACCGATTTTTCCCAACCTAATCACTTATTTACAAAAAATATATTCTAAACACTTTGTAACTTTTGTATACAAAAAAAAAGACGGAACGATCGTTCCGTCTTTTAAGTCTAGTTTATTATATTATCGTTGTGCACTCATTTGCTGTTGATAAAGCGCAACACCATTCTACCCCGTTATGTCTCAGCGCCCTCATTGCACTTAGTGAATCCTCAAAGTTTTCAAACAATCCATAAACAGTTGGCCCACTACCCGTCATATTAGCTCCCCATGCACCTTTATGGAGCATCATGTCACATAACGCATCAACTTCTTTGCAACTTTTTCTCGTCGCCCCTCGTAATACGTTACCCATAGACATTGCTAATGATGGTAAATCGCCTTCCACTAACGCTTTTTGCGCTCTGTCGTTGTTAGGCCTAAATTCTAAATTATCTAAGTCTAATGAATTATATATGTTCCCAGTTAACACTTGACCTTCTGGTTTTACTAAAACAATATGCAATGGCTTTTTCAACTCTAATTTTTCTAACTTTTCGCCTATCCCTTTTGCTCTTTGCAATCCGCCTTCAATGCAAAAAGGAACGTCTGCACCTATTAACACCGCTAATTTTTTTAATTGATCAACACTGAGAGGGTTTCCGTATAAATTATTAAGGCCAACAAGCACTCCGGCAGCATCAGTGCTTCCACCTGCTAATCCCGCCGCTACCGGTATACGTTTTTTTATATGTACGTGCACTCCGTCTTTTGACGATATTTTGTCTAAAAACAATTCTGCACTCTTACAAGCAATGTTTGCATCCCCGTTTGGCGCAAATGGATACTCACAAATCACATCAACCTTTTTCCCGCTCAACGTTATCGTAAGCGTATCAAAAAGGTCGATGCTTTGCATCAACATATCTACTTCATGATATCCATCTTGTCTTCTGCATAAAACATCAAGCGTCCAATTTATTTTCGCTCTAGCCTGCAGGGTAATACTTGGCATTTATTAGTTCTCCGAATCTAGTTTATTTATCTATTCTTCACCAGTTATCCATTATATAATACATAGCCTTACCTGCCTACCTTTTTATTAATAAAAATAAACTGTTTCCCAATAATTATAATAATCTTAACAAAATACTGTTTTTCTATTATTATGCAAAATAAAACGCGAATCCCGTTTAAAGGCTTCGCGTCGTACCGAATTAAATTTTATGCACCCGACCTGTATAGTATTAGTTTATTGTCATCCGATAAACATCCCGTTTCTAGATCGTATTCGCTTAATCCTTGGTTTGCTTTTGCAATAGCATCCATTGTTGTTGAATATGTGCTTGCAATATCCCAAAGCCGCTCACCTTTTTTAGCAAAATAAACGGTGACTCCTTTTCGTGGTTGAATTGGTTCTTCCGTCATATTAACATTGCTTAATACATTCATCATCTCTTTTGAATATACGCTTAAGGAATATGTTATGCTAAGCTTTATTTCAATTTCGTTGCCCTTAAACATACACTGTGTTCCCATTATATTAAGATCACATCCATAATCCACATCTTGCATGTATCCCATACTATCATCTTTAAGCGAATATGGCATCTGAGTTTCTATACTCTCCAGCTGTCCCTCACGATTCATACAAATCATGCTTATTGCCGCAACGCCTTCTATCATAACGTTAGCGCCATCCTGAACTACGTTAGTCATATACGGTTTCGCACAAGCACTTAAAACTCTATATCCTTTATCCTCGTCTTTACTATACTCAACGCTGCCCTGATACATAGTTTGCGTATTTTTTGAATTAACGCATTTTTCTATCTCAAACTTATCCTTGCTTGACTCAACTTTAAATGAGGGCGAATAAGCATCGCTTACCAGTTTCATCTCGCTCTTTTGAGTCAATTTTGCATTGATTGAAAGTACTATTTCATATGAGAACGCCCTTGACTCTCCCTCATCCTGACCAGTCATGCTGCCGTATATCTCTGCAACCTGGACCCCAGCATTGACCAACATGGATTCTTTTGCTTGTTTCATCATCATCAGATGAGCAAATGGTAAAGTATACTCTCTTTGCTGAATGGGTACAGTCGGATCGCTACACAGATACGACGTAGTTATATGTACATCACCTTCAACAATAACCTTTCCATCCTCTGCACTCACTCTACCTACGGTAGCATGTGCATATGTACTTAGCATCCTTTCACATGATGGAAGCCCTTGTGCTATCATCACTTCCTCTTTCATTATCATGCTGGAATTCATATTATCTACGCCCCAACATGTTTCCATAGGCGTATACAACATTTGCATATCACCCATGTCTTCTCCACCCGATAACGCTTCCATCTCAATTCTCATAGTAGCACTACATTCGATGCTGACAGCTGCTTTCACACTTATTACTCCAGCTTCCATTTTGTGCTCTATTCCCGAAATCATTGCTTTACAGTCTACCATGGCATTTGTTTCCATACCGCTCATTTCTATCCCATGCTTGAAATTTGCGCTGGACTCAAATGCATATACACTTTGTTCTGATTCGTATATTACATCAAAATATACCCTGCCTTCCATCATTACCATGTCTTTCATGGGTTCAGTACTTAGTATCACTGTCCGAGCATTTAGCATAAGTACCTTTTCAACTGCAGGCTGCGTTGCAGGCGGTGCTATCCTCCCTTCGACCATGGCCTGTTCAACCGCTCGTCCTTGCGGTGTGTCTATGTTTAGTATTTCTTTATACCATCTCATTTCACTTCCTCCTCCGCCTAGAAAAAAACTTACTTCTTCAAAACATAATATGGTTTTTATCAACACTTTATGCTTTCATTTTTGTATTCACTAAAAACCATGAATAATTTATTCCGTTTATGGTAATAATTCCATTAAGATGTAAAATGAGTTATGGAGGATATTATGCCGGAGAAAAATGTGCTAGATGACATTAGACATGAGTTACAGGAATATGAAGGCCGTAAAGTTTCCGTTAAAGCTAAACGCGCAAGACGTGGTTTTACAGTTAGCCATGGTATTTTATATGCAACTTATCCTAGTGTCTTCACCATTGCAACCGACGACGAAATCCATAACAAACTGAGTTTTTCATACAGCGAAATTTTAACCAAGACAGTCATTCTAGAATGGGAATAGTATGCTTTTTATTCTTTCTACACTATAATAAAAAGAACATTCTTTTATTGGAATGTTTTTTTATTTATTTATGAACATGAAACAAAAAAACTGTACCCTCTGTTAAAGAATACAGTTTTTATTTATGCAAACTGTTTTATGCGATTTGTTCTAGCTTAAGTTTATCGGCTACTAATGCTATAAATTCGCCATTAGTTGGTTTGTCGTTTTTGCCATATATGTTGTAGCCGAACATTCCATTGATATTTTCTATCCTACCCCTCGCCCACGCAACCTCTATCGCATGTCTTATGGCTCTTTCAACTTTGCTCGGCGTTGCATTAAACCTCTTTGCAACTCTTGGATAAAGTTCTTTTGTTATTCTATTAATAACATCCTCATTATCCATTACTACTTTAATAGCTTCTCTTAAATAATGATACCCCTTTATATGGGCGGGAATCCCAATAGTTAAAAATACGCCCGTTATTTTCTCATCCCTTGACTTTTCGCCAATAGTTGGCTTTTGTACCGTCCTAACGATTCGCCTTACCTCAGGAATTTTCAAATTATTTAATTCAATTATTCTTTTGTGTAGCATCTGTGGACTAAACGGTTTAATCATGTAGTACTCAACACCCATTTCGCATGCTCTTTTAACCACGCTTTCTTGCGACAATGCAGATAACACCATTATTTCGGGTTTGTCCATATCATTCCTTGTACTTAGCCGTTCCAGTATCCCAAACCCGTCCATCTTTGGCAAAATCAGGTCCATTATAACCACATCAATCCGTTCCTTCTCAAGGATCTCGTACGCATCAATTCCATTATTTGCGATCCTTACTTCCTCAACCTCTTGTTGTTGTTCTAGATACTGTTTGCATTCTTTCAATTGTACCTGACTGTCATCTACCAACAACACCTTCACCTGTTTACTCACAACTTTTCCTCCTTATTCCTTCATCCTTATCCTTATCTAGATCCTCCTGTTTTCATAAAAATTTTTACTAAAAATCGCCAAATAATTGGCTCAAATTTTATAAATATTAGATTTTATAATTATAATTAATATCACACTTTGTTACAAAAAAATTTATTAATTGATTGATTCTGTATGTAAAGATTATAATTCATGTTTGTTTTTTAAACAAGTAAATAAAACTCTGTATTAATTCAATTTCCTGTCTTAATATGTATGGTCACCCAGTTATTCATTTTTGCTTGTATTTACTCATGCTTACGCTGATTAATAAATTCCAAATTTCATTATTCTCACTAATATTGCAAATTACGCGGCCTTCGACATTCTTTTTTCAAATTTCTTAGTCAATTTATTTATAATTTGATAATTTTTCTTCTAAAAAATCAATATATAGTGGTTATCGCGCTTTTATTTAAACTTTAACCACTATATATAGTCTTTATACATCATGAATATTTATAATTTTTATTGTTTTTTATTAGATTGAAATAATTGTAACAGAAAATTTACATTAAAATAACGTAATTTTTTACTGTTTTTTCTTAACATGCGTCAATAGGCAGCAATTTTCCTGTGGTTACATCGATTAATACCACATAATATTCCTCAATTTTTTTTGCATACTCCACCATATGTTGCGGTAAATAATCTACCTCTGCTTTCATAGCTATTCCCCTGACCCTTGATCCATCCTTAGCCATCAGCTCGCCGGCTAGATAATGCCAGTCATTAATTCCTGGTTGCTCCACCTTCCACCATACACCTTGCCCAAGCACACCTTCTCTTCCGCTGAACTCACCGATTAACTGATGCTCAACTTTTGTGTTACTCATATCAGCATTTTTCATCATTTCTATTAATTTATCCTCATCATTATCAGTATAATCATCTTTTATCATCTGACTAATCATCTCATTACGTCCTGGTTGCTCTGTATCTGATAAATTACCACCTAGGGTGCAATTGCAATCAGAATTACAATCACAATGTCGCATTTCGCTCCGTGCTATCATTACTTTGTTGTTTTGAGGCTGCCCATATTCCATTTCGCAATTATCTTTTTCTGGTTTATTCTCATTTGAATTTAAATTTATTGCTTCTTGTTGTTTAATCCATTCCCAATCACATTTTCTCATCTCACACCGGGCTATTCTTACTGGTAGAATATCTTCTTTTCCATAATCAGCTGATTCACTTTCAAACTGCTTGCTACCTAATTCTACTTCCTCCGTGAATTCTAGGCATTGTTCATTTTCCAGCTGATTTATTGCTAGTTCATCACCCTCTATGAACTCTCTGCTCTCAAAAAGATCATCTTCCAAATCAACAGGTTCTACACTCTCTTTGCTCTCAGCAATGTTGCCTGCTGATTCAAAACTCTCTATATGCTCTTTGCTCTCCATCTGATTTTTGTTAGGCGCTGCGTCTTCTGCTTTATTTTGGTTAACTACGATTTCTTTCTTATCCTGTTGCTTTGGTGCTACTTTTAGCATAATACCACCTTTAGCTATGTAATGTGTGCTCATATGCTCAACGCTAACGCCAATGATATCCTTAGCACTAATAGAGTGATAAAAACTTTTTTCTGCCGATTTACCGCTATGCTCCATCACACCTAACTTATATACCTTGGTCTTTGTATGAACTATTGCCTCCATTTGTCCTGCCGGCGCACTTTGCATCTTTAGATCTATCTTACAACCTTTATCACTATCGTTAACCCCACACCATCCAACAACGCCTTTCTTTTCATGTAACATTAACATTTTACTGTAAATTTGCAATTCATACTCCCCCTCGTATTTACTTTTCGATATAGTATATGCAAGGTATTAAAATGTTCCCACAAAAAAAGACTCGTTACCCGAGTCTTTTTTATTATTCTTATATATTTAGCTCATTAAATAAATTTGCCATATGATGAATGCTTAACGTTTCTGCTCTGTCAGATGGATTTATACCGGCTCTTTCAATAGCACTAATTATATCTTCCTTGCTCATATCTGATTTGTATGAAAGCAAATTGTTAAGTATTGTCTTTCTGCGCATTGCAAATAACGATTTTACTAATGCAAAAAATGAGCGTTTGTCGCTAACCTCAACTTGCGGTTTTTCTCTTGGTTTTAAGCTGATCACTGCTGAGTCAACTTTGGGTTTGGGATAAAAGCAATTTGGTCCTACCGAAAACAGTATTTCGACATCACATGCATACTGCACTGCCACTGTCAACGCACCATAATCCTTACCCCCTGGGCTAGCACTCATCCTTTCCCCTACTTCTTTTTGCATTAAAAACACCATATGCGATATCGGTAATCCGCTTTCCAATAACATCATTATCGCCGGTGTAGAAATATTATATGGGAGATTCGCCGCCACTGCAAAAGGCGTATCATTAAACTCTTGTTTTGCTATTTCTTTTAAATCCTGTTTTAAAAAGTCGCCATGTATTACGTTAACGTTATTTAGCTCCCCTAATGTATGCGCAAGTAACGGAATCAACCCTTTGTCTAATTCAATAGCTACCACTTTTTCTGCTCGCTTTGAAAGCTCGGTAGTTAGCGTTCCTGCACCAGGTCCGATTTCTAAACATGGTGTATCCTTATCTAATTCAACAGAATTTGCTATTGCCTGCAACCTGTTTTCGTCTACCAGAAAATTTTGTCCCAACTTTTTTAGTGGAACAACGCTAAATTCACTAAATAATGTATTTAATACTTTAGGCGATGTAAGATTGCCTTCAAACTTTGCCATCTTCCCCATCCTTATACATAACAAAACCCCGGGCCGTAAAGCCAAGGGCTTTGTAATTATTGTTTTACTTTAGAACGTAAACCTTAACCGTTCTAACTCCCCAGCTATAACACTGGCTAACCGTTTCCATAAACAAATCTACCCTGTTAGGATGAGCATACATGAATCCCCCTGTATCCTCGGCCACTCCATATCCATATCCTTCGATATACAATCTAGTGCCCAATGGTATTACATTTGGATTAACTGCCACTGTTCCTCGCTTAGGTTGCGTGCCCGAAGCTGTACAGCTACCAGTATGCGTATATGCCGTGGTACTCATAGTTTTTACGCTCTTCACTGCTTCACCATTTGGCGCTCTAGCTGAGCTACTACTCGAGCTGCTACTCCTTGAACTACTGCTGCTTGAACTACTGCTGCTTGAACTACTACTTTTCGACGTATACGTCTTAGTGCCTGTTAAAACAATCTGATTTTGAACAGGAGTTACTACTTCAGTACCAATAGAATACCTTGAAACTTCCACTCCATTTTCATAGTTGATCCTGATAGTATCAACCTGTTTACCATTTTTGCCATACGTGGCTATCTGCTGACTTCCCTTAGCAATACTTGATGAATTCTTAAAAATAGTTTCATACGGTATTGTTTCGGTCTCTTTATAATACTCAATATCTACCACAGTATGCTCAATCGTCATTCCCGCATATATATTTGTGTCTAATGATGGCGATACCTTATCGTTATCATCCACCTCAATACCTGCTTCTTTTAGCAGGTCTCCTACCGTACCCTCTTGTATCCCAGCTTCAATCTTTACTCCGCCGCTGATTAATGTTACTGGAGTAGCGCGATCGATCGAAACCACCATTCCAGCTTGAAGTTCGGTATCCCCGCTGACGCTTACGTCATCCCCATTTGAAAGGCTAATACCTTCGCTCTTCAAAAATTCGTCAACGGTCGCCGCACTAGATACAACACTCATTGCGCGTCCGTTATCCACAACAGTGAATAACGTAGATCCACTAGGTGGCGCTGCTAGAGCTGGTGCAATAATCAATGCAGTTAGCAAGCATAAAACGAAACAAGATACGGTAAAAATCACTTCTCCATAACGTAGTTTTGCTTTGTATGCCTTAGTTTTAGATTTAGTAGGTGACTTTACTGCCGTTTGAACATCCGCTACCTTTGGCGGATTCCACAATATCCTAGGCGCCTTGCTAATTGTCTCTGTGTCACCAATACTTTTTTTCTTAACAATACCTCTGATGTTTTCAATAACCATCGAAAAGCTAAACGATGTTTTTGCTTTCTTACGACCTCTTGCCTTGTTTTCAGCAATTATGTCCGATACTTTTGGAGGCATCGTTAATGTGGATGATCGGTAAATCGTTTCCTTGCTGTAGCTATGCCTTACCTGCCTATAAGGATTATTCTTAGATGGTTTACTAAGCTCCCTATTAGCACTAATGGTATGATAGCCTGTTGTTTTGTAATCTTTGCTTTTTGAGCTTACAGCACGAACCATGTTTGCAATAAATATAACGGGAAACGCTAACCATTTCACACCGCTAATTACTTTACCGAAATTACGCCTAAACGTTTTTCTCGATCCAGAAATGCTAACATAATTCGCTTTGCCATCCGAGTAAAACATGCCACCTGAGTCTCTAAAGCTACCCAGGTATTCATCTTTTCTCCCGAATCCGCGACTATGCTCCATCAGTTATCCTCCTTTTACGACCATGCGGTTCATGACCTTCTAAGGTGTTTAGATTCTATTACAATTATCTTACTTTGTCAAACCATTCAACCTTTATCTCCATTTTTTCCTGTTTTACTAATATATATCATATATTTCTCCTTTTTTATGGGAAAAATACCACTAATTATTTTAAATTTGCACCACTTTGATTTATTTTATACCATTTATGGTAATATTATTTTGCTAAAATTATGTTTCTATTTTATTTATTATATACTAAAAGCAGGCTTTTGCCTGCTTTTCCCTAAATATAATTTTTTTCATTATTTAAAATTCTTAACACTATCTTAATTTTTTAACCTTATTTTAATCTCCAACATACGCTCGGATTCTAAGTTTTGCACCAATATCATCTGCAATCTTTTGGCATTTTGCAATCTTTTCTTCTCCAATTAATTCCATTACAGACAACGTGACATCTTCTATCTTACCAACGCATGCTTTTGCAAACTCAATAACTGAACAATAGGCATTATCTTTATCGTTTGGATTACATAATTCATTGTAAGAATCAATGTCTGGTGCATTTAAACTAATCGAAATACTATCCACGCACTCGCTAAGCTCATCCGTAATATCACGTCCGTTTATCAAGTTGCCCTGACCGTTTGTATCCAGCCTAACTCTTTTCCCCTGGGCTTTAACGGCTTTTGCGATAGCTATCAATTCTTTTAATCTGTAAGTCGGCTCACCATATCCACAAAACACAATTTCATCGCTGGATGACAATTCTTTTAACTGATCTAAAACGTCCTGCACTGACGGTTCTTTCTCTAACCATAAGTCGTGACCACCAACTCCGTTTTTTGTTGCACGGATACAAAACGTACATACGTTTGAACATCTATTAGTAAGATTGATATATGTACCATCGCCATAATAATCATAAGCATATATGTCTTTGTGCTCAGTCATCCAAAATCCCTTTCTCCTGCTTTGAGATAGAAAACAAATCGCATGCGTTATCATATGTAACCCTTGCTACCTCGTCAACCTCAATACCTTGCAAATCGGCAATGCGTTTTGCAATATGGATTACATGCGCTGGCTGATTAGGTCTAACCTTTCTAACCGGCACAGGCGAAAGATATGGCGAGTCAGTTTCAATCATCAAACTGCTTAGCGGTAATCTCTTTGCAACTTCTTTTAACCTTGGCGTATTTTTAAACGTTAAACTCCCCGAAAACGAGATATAATACCCCATTTTTATGCATTCCATCGCCATCTCATATGACGCCGAGTACGAGTGGATCACTCCTCTTACTTTACCTTTAAACTCTCTAAGTATGCTTAACATGTCTCCATGAGCTTCTCTATCATGTATTACTACTGGTTTATCAACCTCTGCTGCCAAATCAAGCTGGGCGCGAAACCACTGAAATTGTTCGTTCTTCCAATCTTGGTCGTAATGATAATCAAGACCCATCTCTCCTACCGCTACAACGCTTTGGTCGTACGCCATTAATTTCAAACGTTCCATTCCCGACCCTAGTTCAATCTCTTGTGATGCGTGTGGATGAAGACCTGCGGTTGCGTGTATCCCCGCGTACTTCTTTGCGTGCATCATACATCCAGCACTGTTTTCAAGATCGCTTGCCACATCTAGTATGTGTGCTACATTTGCCTGTTTTGCTGCTTCTATTACGTCTTGCACGTCACCCAACCATTCATCAGTCAAGTGTGCGTGTGAATCAAAGTATTTGGTCATCCTATCTTGCATCCGTCTCCTTCTATTAGTCTGTCAACAGTCACCACAGAAAGGTTTCCGTCCTTATCCTCGGCGCTTAGTATCATTCCTTCAGAAACAACACCACGTATCTTAGCTTTTTTTAGGTTGGCTACCACCACCACTGTCTTGCCAATTAAGTCATCTGGTTTATACCATTTTTTTATACCCGATACAATTGTTCGTTCCTCGCCACCCAAAGATACCGTAAACTTTAAGAGTTTATCTGAGTCTTGCATTTCTTCGCAGTTTAGAACTGTGGCAGTTCTCATCTCGACTTTAGTAAATTCATCAAACTCAATTGTACCTTCTGGCAACTTTTTTTCTTTTTTCTTTTCTTTCTTCGCAGACTTTTCTTGCGCTGGCTTTTTATCTATCTCTATCCTAGCAAACAACGGTTCGCCCTTTTTACATACCGTACCCGGCTGTAAAACTCCATACTTGGTTGCACTTTCAAAGCTGATCTGGTCCTCTGAACTAACACCCAGCTGTTCTTGCATGCGTTTGCAGGTGGTAGGTAAAAACGGCGTTATCAAAACCGATACAATCCTCAAGTTTTCGCACAAATGGTACATTACCGTGCCCAGACGCCCTTTTTTATCTTCATCCTTGGCTAAAATCCAAGGCATAGTTACATCTATGTATTTGTTGCTGGCACGAACAAGCGACCAAATCTCATTTAATGCTTCAGGAAGATTAAGCGCGTCCATTTGCTCATCAACCTTATTATGCAAATTACTAGCTAATTTTATTAGTTCATCATCTTCCTCGCTGACAACCTCGGTTGCTGCTGGTATCACTCCATCAAAATACTTTTCTACCATCGCCACCGTTCTAGATAGCAAATTGCCTAGATCATTTGCTAAATCGGCGTTTATCCTAGCTTTTAACGCATCCGTCGTAAACAGTCCATCCTGTCCAAATGGCACCTCTCGTAACAAGTAATACCTTATTGCGTCTACCGAATACATTTCACAAAGTATCTTAGGGTCAATTACATTGCCCTTTGACTTGGACATCTTTCCGCCTTCCATGATAAGCCATCCATGACCAAATACCTGCTTGGGCAAAGGCAAATCAAGCGCCATCATCATAATAGGCCAAATTATCGTATGGAAACGAATTATTTCTTTTGCCATCAGATGGACGTCTGCCGGCCAATACTTTTCCATTAAGCTCGTGTCATTGCTCTGGTATCCAAGCGCCGTAATGTAGTTTGATAACGCATCCAGCCATACGTACACGACGTGACCAGGGTCAAACTCAACCGGTATTCCCCATGTAAACCCTGTCCTTGATACCGCAAGGTCATCAAGTCCCGGTAACAAAAAGTTGTTTAACATCTCATTCTTACGCGATGGTGGTTGAATAAACTCAGGGTGTTGCTCGATGTATTCTATAAGCCTGGGTGCATATTTACTCAACTTGAAGAAATAGCTTTCTTCTTCAACTAACTCGACCTTACGTCCGCAGTCAGGACAACATCCGTCCTCTAATTGACGCTCCAGCCAGAATGATTCACAAGGCGTACAGTACCAGCCTTGATACTTTGATTTATATATATCGCCCTGATCATATAATTTCTTAAATATCTTTTGTACAGCTTTTACGTGCCTTGGTTCGCTCGTCCTAATAAAATCATCATAGGATATTTCCATAAGTTCCCATAACTCTTTTATTCCTACGACTATGCCATCGACGTACTCAAGCGGCTCCATTCCTTTTTCCTTAGCTATTCGCTCGATTTTCTGTCCATGTTCGTCTGTTCCAGTTAAAAACATTACGTCATAGCCTTTTAACCTTTTATACCTCGCCATAGCATCTGCCGCCACAGTTGTATAACTATGTCCTATATGAAGCTTATCACTAGGATAATAAATCGGAGTCGTGATATAGTAAGTTTTCGATGACATCTTATAGTTCCTTTCCATTATCTGTACTAATTAGTTACCTTAGTTTTTTTATGTTTAGCTTATTTTAACATAATTATTAGCTTATTGCCTAATATACAAAAAACTTAGATATAATCAAGCAAAATGATTCTTTTGCAAATTTTTTCTCTATCTGTTTTCCAAATATTTCTACATATATAAACGAGCCCAAATTAATACAGGCTCGTCTTAAAAAAAATAATATTATAGCATTATCATGGAGTCTATCCACTGAGGCACAATGCCTATTTTATCCTCTTGGAAACAATAGTCTATATCCTCTTCAAATCCAGCCTTAACCAGTGAATTATAATGACCGGCATTTTTTAAAAGTTCTTTATAATTGCGTCTCCAGTTCTTATATAGCTCTAAACAACTATATCCAAAGTCATCCACCTGTATGTCCATTTTCTTCTTCATTAGCTTGTTTAGAATACATCCAGCCGCGAAACTATCGTCTAAAGTATACTTGCCTCTGGTCCCAGCACATACTATTGTTGTATGGTCACCCCACTCTAATAGCTTGTCCGCAACAGCTGACGCATTTAACATTGCACCTATTAACACCCGCTTTGAGCTTTGCACTCTATGAATTGCTTCTGTGCCATTTGTTGTTGTTAAAACTATCGTTTTATCCTTAACAACATTTTTCAAATACTCTTTTGGCGAATTTCCCATATCAAATCCAGGGATCTTAAGACAATCGCGCTCGCCGCCTAAAAGCACTCCACTCTCCCCTATTCGACGTTTAAGACTCATTGCTTCGCCTATCTCGTTTACGGGAATTATTTGGCGGCATCCATTATCAAACGCTGTCACCATAACCGATGTTGCGCGAAGAATATCGATAACCACTGACTGAGTATGTCTTAGTTCTTTTCCTATGACATGGTTATGCGATCCATAGACCTCAACTATCATATGTATATATAACTCCTTTATGAATAAAAATTAACTAATTTAACTATTAATATTCATTTTATTTTACAGTGTATCATTATATCACCTTGTTAACCTTAACACAACGCTCCCCTTTTTTGTCTACATAATTTTACTATAATAGCCATTTTACTACAAATACAGATGCTACCAATCCAACTACCGATGCGATTAATGCTACCCATATAGTATGTCTTGTTTTTTCAATACCCACTGCTGCAAAATATATTGCAACTGTATAAAAAATCGTTTCTGTTGACCCCATCATTACAGATGCTACGTCTGAAGCATAACTATCTACCCCTGTTGTATTGTATATTTCGCTTAACATGCTTAAAGCTGCACTGCCAGAAAACGGCCGTAACAAAAAAAGTGGTCCTACTTCCTTTGGTGCATCTATTACATTTAGCGCTGGCTCTATCCACCTTTCTATAATAGTCAACAATCCACCCTGCCTAAAAACAGCTATCGCTACCATCATGGCTATCATGTATGGCAAAACCTTAACCGCAGTTTGCATTCCCTGTTTTGCGCCTTCCACAAACGCAGTATACACGTCCACTTTTTTCATAAGACCAACTGCAACTACCCACAATATAAACGCTATTGGTAAAAGCGAAAAAATAAATACGATATCCATTAAAATCGCCGCTCCATGAATTTTGCTATTATTACAGGCTGTAACAGTATTAACAAGCGTTGCAATCAATGCCGGCAGTGCTATTTCAGCTGGTTGGGCACTTCCAGCAGAAGCTCGCAAAGCCATGATTGTAGTAGGCATGATTTGTACAGATGACGCATTTTACTATAAAGCAGCATACACATCGCGTTTGTAGCAATTTTTTTTGTTCTTATTTTGTTTTTGCATCTCTTCCATCGCACAGATTCCGCTACGGTGTAGCCGCGATTTACCAAGGCCCAACACATTAGCAGATAAGAATGCAACGTAATATATTCTTGTGCTTTTTTGTTTTTCTCCGTGCCTTTAAACAGTACCTTTATTATGGGTTTTAGTCCCTTAGCCAAGCTTTTGACTAATCCCGCTTCACTAGCAATATTCATAACACCCATCCAAAGTGCGTAGGCTGCAATCAGCGTTATTGCAAGTGTTACCGCATTACCAGCAGCAGATAGCGCGACATCTAAAAGTTTATCTCCGCTTCCGCTTAGTATCGAACCGATTATACCTAGTATCATCATCAGTCCCCATATTACGCGCAACTTGTTTTCCTCCTAAACATTTCCTTTTTTCAACTTATGCCCATATGGCCTTATGTATCACCTTATATAACAGGTGATTGTGGTATAATAATATTCAAATGCATTGGAGGATTTTGGGTGACTGAATTTGAAGATCTTTTACAAAAACTTAGGAAGCCAGGCGAACGTTTAGACGAAGTGGATATTTTAGGCGTTAGACTCTTTCAAAAGCCTGACGACTTCTGTTTTGGAACAGATGCTATTTTGCTTTCTGAGTTTGCGAAAATAAAACCAGATACATCGGTTGTAGACTTAGGTACCGGCACAGGCATAATTCCATTGCTATTAGCCAATCGACGTAACCCTAAGCATGTTTTGGGTATAGAAATACGCGAAGATATGGCAGATATGGCAACAAGAAGCGTTAAGCTTTGTGGTCTTAATGACCTAATCACTATTAAGACTATGGATTTAAAAGATGCGCCTAAAGAAATCGGTTATGGAATTTTTGATCATGCCGTTTGTAATCCACCATACTATAAGAGCGGATCAGGTGCATCAAGCTTGCATCAAGGACGACGTATTGCACGTGAAGATGCTAACTGCTCGCTTGACAATGTTTGTAAAAGTGCTTTTTCCATACTTAAAAATAAGGGCAAGCTGTCGATAATACTGCCATCATCTCGATTAGCCGAAGCTTTTTACACCCTTTGCAGCAATCGACTTGAACCAAAGCGTGTACAATTTGTTCATCCAAAGCGAGATACTTTACCTAACCTTGTTTTAATTGAATCAGTTAAGCTTGCTAACCCCTCTCTTACCTATGATCCCGCCCTTATTATGTATGACGATGACGGACAATACACAAAACACATGCTTTCAATCTACTGTGGGGAGGAATAGTTTTATATGGGTAAATTAGTGCTAGTAGCAACGCCAATAGGCAACCTTGGAGATATTTCAAATAGAGCGCTTGATGTGCTAAAAAGCGCTGATGCTATAGCTGCAGAGGATACTAGGCATACTCTACAGCTACTTAACCATTTTAATATAAAAAAATCTTTGATTAGCTATCATGCTCATTCAAAAGACGATAAAGCTATGTCAATAATCGATAGAATACAAAAAGGCGAAACCATCGCCTATGTTAGTGATGCTGGCACACCCTGCATATCAGACCCTGGCACAGATTTAGTTAAACTTGCGCATGAAAATGGCATTTGCGTCGAATCTATCCCAGGAGCAAACGCTGCTTTAGTTGCCCTGACCCTATCTGGCATGGACGCTACGTCATTTTTGTTTGCAGGATTCTTACCCGGCTCAAAACCAAAACGCCGCGAAAAGCTAAGCTATTTATTGTCCCAAACCTGCACCTGTTTACTGTACGAAAGTCCCCACAAGATAAAAGAAACACTTGATTTAATATGCGAAATCGATCCCTTGCGCTTGATATGTTGTTGCCGCGAGCTTACCAAACTACATGAAGAAGTGATAATAAGCACCGCGCAAGAAATATCGAATAATTTTGAAAGTGTTAAGCCGCGTGGCGAGTTTGTATTAGTTATTAGTAAAAGTCAGCCAACAGTAGATGTTTTGGACGATGATAGCCGTGACCGGTTGCTGATAGACCTATTAAATAGCGGCATGGACAAAAGTACCGCTGCACGTGAAGCGTCCAGCGTATTAGGAGAAAAACGTCGTGACATATACCAGCGACTAATACAGCTAGAAAACGAAATGTCTGAATAAGATTCAAATAACAAATATACACAAAAACAAAAAGACCGACGGAATTTATCCATCGGTCTTTTAGCGTTTTTTTAACGCCTATAAAGCTTTTTATGCCCCAATATATCTAGCCGCATTAACGTATAATCAGTTAAACTTACCTTACCATCGCCATTAACATCAGCTCCAAGTTTTTTTGTCCCACTAAGCTTTTTTAGTCCTAATATGTCAAGTCGAGTCAAGGTATAATCTGTTATACTTACCTTCCCGTCACCATTGACATCACCCTTAACTATTATCGTCAGCTGATCGCTCACACTTCCGTCAACTATCAGCTTAACTGTCATTCCTGTCTTTGGCTTAGTTTTAGTGCTTAACTTGGTACTGCCCGAATAAATACTTATCGTTCCGCTCGAGCAATTTAGCCTCTTTATGATGTCCCCTACGGTCTCGTTATAACATACTCCTTTAAGCGCACTGCAGGATGAGTCTACTTCATATGTTGCACTTGATAGCTTAGCATTTCCGCCCTCAACCACTGGTATCAACTGTATATAATATGAATATATGTATCCTGTCTTCCCATTAAATAAAACTTGGTGCCATTTATTAGTGTAATACTCCTGTTTTACCGTAAACAAGCTACCCTTAGTCGCTTCTCCAATCTTACTATAGTTTGTTCCTGGACCTGACCTTACATTTACATAACTATTCACATTCACAACTTTTGCTGTATACTTAATATCCGTACTACTTTGCGCTGGCATACTTGGCAAGCTAGGCCTGCTTACGCTCAGCGTCGTCATGCTATCGTAGTCGTAGTAAAAACTTAAAATCCAACTATAGTTCTTTCCTTCTTCAGCCATCTGCTGGGCTCCACGCTGACTCATCCCAACTCCATGTCCATACCTTACATTGTGTAACAAAGTTTTTCCGGACGACAAGTTTTCTATCCTAAACGCGCGATACGATGAACTAATGCCTAACGCACTCTTTAAATCGGTATCGGTAAAATATATTCTTATTTTAGAAGTGTCTGTGCTAAAATACACATCACAATAGAATTCCTCAAAGACAATAGACACAAGCGATTCTGTTGAATCAGTTCCTTTGATGCCATTAGTACTAGTTACACTTACAGGGGTCTTTGAACTAACAGAGTATTTATCACGATACTTGGCAATCAACATGTTTTGTATATTTTCATTATAATCACCTGGTTTATCAATAGATAAATCGGTGTTTATCGTTCTTGATATCCAATAAGCGGATTGACACCTCTTGTCATCATATGGGTCGGCTTTTACAACAGTATATCCATATGCTGAGCTAGTATTGCCTGTCCAACCTTTTGCCGTCAACGTTTCTCCACCATTCCACGCTGAGAAGTATGCTGAAAATACAGAACCATTATATTTCATAACTTTTCTATCTGTTCCGCTAATTATTTTCTTAAGTTTTTCATATTCTTTCTGTTCAACGTCTCCTGATGAATCTATCCATGGTATACCCTTATACACTTGCGAACTCGTAGTATCAGTTAAATAATATATGTCTCCCGAATTCCACATTGCTGCACACACTCCATAGTTTCTAGCTGCTACAGCCTGAGCCTTCAACGCTTCAATCGGCCAGCTCATGCTCATTTCATAGGGTAGTACCCCCGCTACATAGTCCTCAACATAAACATGATTAATAGCACAAAGCCCCGAGCTTTCCCTAAACTCCATATCTCCATAAAAATACAGCGTTTGCCCTCTATATGTTGGACTATCGTGGAAGATTATAAAATCATAATCGTCATTTGTCTTTGCCCTAAGAAATGTTATTTTTGATCCAGAATAAAGAAGGCTATTGTTTTGTAATAGCTGTATGCTGGATCCTGATTTTTTTACTTCATACTCGCCTGCATTTAGCACAATACTTTGCTTTTCCTTAATGAAATAATCTCCTTTTATGCTCACCCTAATGCTTGAACTGTAATTTTTGGGCGAAACCCTTACTTTGATTATCCCATTAAATGCCGCGTTTACGTCTTTAGCTGGAATTATAGAAAAACAAATAACTATTGCTAAAAATGCAACAAGTAAAGCTTTTAAATTTTTTTTCATAGAAACGACGACACTCCCAAATAACTGTTTATCTTAGATTTATGATGAATATTAATTTGTTTAATTAATACAACGCATATATATATAATCTACATAAACTATTAAAAAGTACCGCGTTTTTTCTAATGCTTTATTTAGCTAACTAAAATATTCACTCATTGTGAGAAAAATATGTGATTTTAATAGAGTGACATCACGTTTCATTGCAAATAAAAAAACTCCCTAAATATAGGGAGTTTTTTTTCTTAATTATGCAGGGTTTGGAGCGCCAACAGGACATGCAGACTCGCAAGCACCACACTCAATGCAAGTATCAGCGTCGATAACATATTTGCCATCACCCTGAGAAATTGCATCTACTGGACATTCAGCTTCACAAGCACCACAAGAGATGCACTCATCATTAATTACATATGCCATGAAAATACCCTCCTAGAAAAATTGATTGATTAGGTGAATTCATTATAACATTAATGTGTTAATCTTTCTACAATTTATTATTCTAATTATTCATCAATTATTTCGTCGGCTTCATCCATTTCACTCAATGGCCGAATGTTTGTTTGATTATAGTCTGCATCCTGCTTTTTTCTATGCTGTTGTTTAATATCTTTATAGTAATAATTGCGGATATCAAACGTGCCATCATCGAGTTCTACCCTAACGACGGATGTTTCTGTCAGCGCGTTATTGTCCAAAACAATCCCTGGCCCATCCGGCGTAGCGACGGATCTGCCAATTCGCACCATACACTTTGACATGCTCTCGTAATAGTCTTGTTCATATTTTAAACAACACATTAATCGACCACACAGCCCTGAAATTTTTGTCGGGCTAAGCGATAAGTTTTGTTCCTTCGCCATCTTTATTGAAACAGGCTGAAACTCACCTAAAAATTGGTTACAGCAACACGGACGTCCACATCCACCTAGTCCGCCTAACATCTTAGCTTCATCCCGGACTCCAATTTGTCTTAGTTCGATCCTCACCCTAAAAACGGACGCTAGATCTTTTACTAATTCACGGAAATCCACCCTACCATCTGCGGTAAAATAAAAAATTATTTTATTATTGTCGAACGTATACTCAACATCAACTAGCTTCATATCAAGATTGTGGTTAACAATCTTCTCTTCACAAACGGAAAACGCCTCACTAGCTTTTTTTAAGTTTTCTTCTACGGTTTTAGCATCATCATCAGTCGCCACACGAATAACTTTTTTTAATGTCGCATTAAGCTCGCTTTCTTCTACCTCACGCTCACCTAATACAACCTCGCCGTATTCGATCCCACGTACAGTTTCAACTATAACGTGCTGAGATACTTCCACCTTCTTATCATCTGGGTCAAAATAATATATCTTTCCGGCTCGCTTAAATCGCACACCGATTACTTTTGCCATCTTTTAATCCTCCGTAATATCATTTATTTTTAACAGCAAGCTTTCCATCGTCATTTGATGATTAACGTTGTGTTCCATTAACGATGATGCCTCTGATATTTCCATAATTATTTTGTGCAACTTATCTCCATTTGAAATAGATGCCCATTTCTTTATACTGTCCTCGTAATCTTGGTTCAAAACCTTATCACTATTTTTGCACAACAGAACATCGGTAACCACGTCAAGCAAAATAGATAGTATTTCACTAACGTCATCTTTGTTGTCCTTTAAATATGCATATCCCTTTAATACGTCGCCGCCTTTTTCAAACAACGCCGTTAACGTTTCAAACACCCATTCGCGATGATAATATACTTTTTGTTTGTTTGCATATTCCATCGCCTTTTCATAATACCCTTGCCCCAGCCTTGCATACGTTTTTGCACTATCGAAGCTTTGACCCGTTTCATGGGCTATTCTATTTGCTACCTCGCCTTGGCTTTCTGGTGTTGTTCTGACCGCCATACACCTTGACACAACCGTACTAAGGAGCTGATTCTCTTTTTCGCAAAGTATAATAAACGTTCGGCCCTGAGGCGGATCCTCCAGCGTTTTAAGCAAACAGTTCTGTGCTTGCACTGTCATCTTATCTCCATCTATTATCATAGCGATACGACTTTGACCTAAAAACCCTTTTTTAGATAGCTCAGCTATTGTATTTCTTATTGTATCCACGCCTATGCTTTTCTTTTCAGCACTAAGCATCAATAAATCAGGGTGTGTGGTTGCTTTAATCATCTTACAGTCCTGACATTCACCGCAATCGCCCGATGATTGCTTACAAAAAATCATAGAAGCACAATCAATGGCAATTTTAAAAAGCTCATTTTTTTGACCTGTGATCAAAATCGCATGACTCAATCGCCCTGTTTTCACTGCCATATAAAGCGCTGATTTGGTGATGCTCAAACTGTTGCCCCCACTACGTTAAAGAATTTCTTCTGCTCTCCTGATTATATCATGATATACCGCTTCAATGTCATTACTGGCATCGACTAAAAATATTCTATCTGGATACTGTTTTACCAAATCATCAAACCCTTTAAGTACCCTAGACTGAAAATCATCTTTTTCGCTCTCAATCCTATCTGGCACCGCTCTCCTCCAGACTCTTTGTCTTGCAATGTTCGCTTCAACCCTACAATAAAAGGTTAAGTCAGGCGTTAACCCATCTAAAGCAGGTTCGTTTATTTTTTGTATTAATTCAGCGCCTAACTCTCGTCCATATCCTTGATACGCTATCGACGAATCTACAAACCTATCGCATATTACGGTTGTCCCCTTGTTTAGCGCAGGCAATATAACCTCTTGCACATGTTGAGCGCGTGCTGAGGCGTATAGCATCGCTTCGGTTATCGGCATCATTTCTTCATGACGTATATCAAGTATTGTTTCCCTGATCTCTTCGGCGATTGTACATCCGCCTGGCTCCCTTGTAACTAAAACTTCATATCCTTTATTATATCTTAGCCACTCACTCAACAGCCGTATCTGTGTACTTTTTCCTCCCCCGTCTGGACCTTCAAACGTTATGAATCGTCCTCTCATCAACCGTTTCTCCTTATTAACCATATATATTATTACTTAAACACTAACACATTTTTACCATCCATGCCAAACAACTCCGCGCTATTTTTTTGTTGTTCCATAAGATAACAAATTACATCTCTTGAATACACCTCGCCAGGCCAGATTATTGCTATCCCTGGTGGATACGTTCCAACCGCTTGTGCACACACTTTTTCTTGCGCGTGACAAAGTTTGACCTGTTCTACCTCGCCGCCATGGCTTGAGGCAGTCGGGATTTTTAAGTAGTACGCTTTTTGCTGTTTAACTTTCTCCCCTGTTGGCAGCAATGCTGATATAGCCTCTTCAAACCTCTTTACGGCTTGTCTATCCCATGGTGCGCTCAAAGCGACCACTCTTTTGTTATCACACATCTCAATTTCGACATTACCACTGCTTTTAAGTATAGGCTTAGCCGCATAGCCAGTCAACCCCCGCAAACTTACATCAACCACCAGCCGCGTGCTATCATAAGCGTAGATTTCTCCATTTTCAAAAGCCTCTTTAACAGGCATAGACAAACCATTAGCTTTGCTTATTCGCTCACTTACTGCTTGACAAAACTTTACATGGTCAATCCACTCTTGTTTTTGTGCAAACAACCGTTTCCTTGCCATATCGAGAGACGCCATAATTGGATAAGACGGACTTGATGTGTGTACCATCATAAGTGCACGTTTTAAGTTTATATAACTTACTTCTTTTTTGTATGCATCCTTACCAACGTGCAAAAACGCACCTTGTCCCATCGCGCTTATAGTTTTATGAGCGCTATCCACCCAAATGTCTGCATACAACCCTGCATACTCTGGTAAACTCGGATCTCCTATGGCAAAATGAGTACCATGAGATGCATCTATTAGCAAAATAATATGTTTTTCATCGCACGCTTTTTTTATGGTACACAAATCCGTGCATATACCATAATAGTTTGGCGATGTAACTATAACTGCCGATGCATCTTTGTTATCGTCCATGGCTGAAATAACATCATCGGCTTGAACGCAGGCAGGCAAATCATCACCAATAATTTTTGGCTGAACAAACACAGGCTTTAGACAGTTTAACTCAATACCCGACGCAACCGATCTATGGCAGTCACGAGAAACTATTATCTTTGAGCCTCTTTTTAGGCTAAGCAACATAGCTAAAACGCCGCTAGTTGCGCCACTCGTTAAAAAGTGTGTTTTATATGCACCAAACGCTTCAGCTGCTAATGACATACCTTGTAAAATAGCACCGCTAGGCGAGAACAAATCGTCTGTTTCATTTAATTCCGTAACATCAAACTCAAGTGCATTAAATTCATACTCATCATTTATACCTTTGCCTGCCTTGTGTCCAGGCATAAAGAGTCTAGCATAGTTTTTTCCTGTATAGCTTTTAAGCATATCTAATATTGGCGTCTGATTTTGCATTTTAAGCCCCATTTGACTTTCTTCGATAATATAAATTCATAAAACATTAGAATTCTTCTCATAAATTCAAGTTTTCTATGTTATAATATTAAAAATATTTCTAAACTAAAGTATATCATATATTTTTTGCTACTATTATTAATATGAAAGGATATTAATCATGAACGACCCTGATGCCATAGGATTATGCATGACCCAATTAATTAAATCCTTACCTCGTTTAGAAGACGGCTGGGATATATTAAAGGCGCAGCTCCTAGAGCAATTTTGTATTTCGGACACACCGTTATTTGAAAAACAGGAGTTTATTGAATCTTACGACCAGTTTAAAAATTGGATGCTTAGCGTTCTAGAGCAAGATCCTATTCCCAAAGATATCGAAAGCGTTATCTTTACTATTTTAGAGTCGGAAGACGGTCTTGAGCTTTATCTTGCTGGCACTCAACTTTCAGACCAGCCTCTTACCGATGAACAACAATGGCAAGATACCGTTGAAATGTTCCCTGATCTGCCCTTTGCAGCTCTAAATATTTATCGCGATCTATCAAGTCTACGCGAAGAACATTATCGTGCTGCAACCTATCTTGCTTTAACTATTCCTATTGTCTATTCATGCGAATTTGTCGCCCAAAGCAGTGATCACATTGAAATGTTACTTCGGAAAAAAGGACTTATTGTAAGGCATCGTGATGACTTACATCTTAGAGTTGGATTCGATCAAGAGGAAACTATTCCCTATGCTATCTTGACCCAAACGGGTATTGAACCATTGTAAAATCAATATAGAGTATAATTTATTCTTCCGCTCAATCGTTTGTAAAGCTTTACATGCCGATTGAGCGGTTTAATATTATGGTGAAATTTTACGCCGTCCAAGTATTACATATTTATTTATCCCTTCAATTATTTTTTCAACCAACAAAAAATTGCACAAGAAATTATTATTTTTGCTACTAATTCGTCTGCCGTCCACGTAAGATTTATGATATTATAACTAATATTATTAATATAATAACTAATAACTTTTGAAAGGAGCGTTAAATGTCGTTTTGTAAATTGTCCAGTAGTGCAATACTATACGATGTCACCCCTCTTGAAAACATATTCATTCAGGAGTTTATGCTTAGAGCGCCCGGCGATTTCGTCAAAACCTATCTTTACGGACTATTTCAGTGTTTGAATCCATCTATTGCCGATGATTCTATTGAAGCATTTGCTCGCAACCTTTGTCTTGACAGCAATACTGTAATAAACGCTTTTTCTTATTGGGAACGCGATGGCTTAGTTCGTATTTTATCCCTTAAACCTTTTTCTGTTGAGTATTTCAATGTTAAAAATACTCTCAACCAAAGTTCTATCGATACTGCTTGTGAGCTTGACCGTTACAAAGACTTTAACATTGCCTTGCAATCGGTTATTGGTCCTCGAACACTTAGTTCAACTGACCTTAACACTATTTATGATTGGATCGAAGTTTTAGGGATGTCGCCTGAGGCAGCTTTGCACATGATCTCATATTGTATTGAACGAAAAGGTGCTCAAGTTAGCCTGCAATACATGAACAAAGTCGCACTTGATTGGGCAAAAGACGGTGTTTCTACCTTGGAAGACGCAGAAACACGCATCAATAAAAACAATAGCTACTCTTCAGACGTAAAAGCGGTTCTAAACCATTTAGGCATGTATCGTCTGCCTACTACCGATGAAACCAGGCTTTATAATAAATGGATTAACGAGTTTAAATTTGAACATGAAGCCATTCTTTTAGCATGTAAAGAAACGGTGTCTATACATACGCCAAACGTGGCATATCTTCATAAAACCTTAGTTTCCCTTTATGAGCGCGGACTAACCACCTATTCTCAGGTTAAAGAATACTTTCGCCAGCAAGAGGCACATACAAAAAGCCTTTCTAGGGTGTTAGATACTTTAGGTCTTAGATCCACTTCTCCAACACAAAAGCAAAACATTCTTTATGCACGTTGGATCAAAGAGATGAAAATGGACGAACAAACTATTTTAGCTGCTGCTCAACGTGTTAGTCAAAGCAATAACCCAAGTTTTGACCAAATTAACCTCCTATTGCAGCAATGGCACTCTAAAGGCATTGTTTCCATTGACCGCGCAAACGACGCTATACATACAGATCGAGTTAACGATGACGCGCTATTTAAAGTATTTAAAGCTGCCGGTATAAATAGAACAATACGTACCACAGATCGTTCAGCTTATGCTAAATGGACAAACGACCATAATATTCAAAACGATCTTATCTTATATGCCGCCGAACTATCAAGCAGCGCTAACAACCCTTGGCAGTATCTGCAAAAGCTTATTTCAAACTATCAAAAATCGGGTATTACTACTTTAAATCAGGCAAAATTTAAAAGTAGCTCAAATAATGTGGTTAACCCCAAATTGCAAAAACACTTGGATGGTCTGCAATATGATCAAAGGGATGCAAATGAAAACGCAAAACGAGTGATGGACGATTTGTCCATTTCTTAAAGGAGAATTCTTTATGTTAAAACAAGCTCTTAGAGAGGTCGTGTTAGATTTTGAAAATCAACGAAGAAAAAACCAAATCGACCAAGAAAGACGATTTGAGCATGCAATAACCCTTTGCCCCGCCTTAGACGCGCTTGAAAAGCAAAGAGTCCGCACTATCTTTAACATTGATCCCGATCATCCTAAGGATAATTTGCATAAGCTTCAAGAATTATTGAAAACTCGAGATGAGCTTTTAGAATCAGTTGGTTTGTCAAAAGACTATCTCGAGCCTTCATATAGATGCAATATTTGTAAAGACACAGGGTTTGTTGGCTCCACTGTCAAAAAACGCTGTTCTTGCTTTATCTCGCAGATAAACGACAAACTTTATGCAGACCATGATCGTTCTATCTTGGATAAACAAAATTTTTCAACGTTTAACCCTAATGTGTTTTCTAACGCTCTTATGGAAAACTCATCTCAAAGCCAGCACGATTATATGATACGATTGCAGGATGAGTGCATTAAATACGTTGACTCTTTCCCTAATAACGATAAAAAGAATATTATCTTTTTCGGGAAGACCGGCCTTGGTAAAAGCTTTTTGCTAAATTGTATAACACACGCCCTTCTAGAAAAATCTGTATCAGTTATGCGCTTAACTGCGTTTAAATTAAGCCAACTATTTTTAAGCACTCATTATGGAGAAGACTCAATTTTTTCCAGCTTAGACTCGGCTGACGTTTTAATTATTGATGACCTAGGTAGCGAACCGCTATTTAACAACGTAACTGTTGAATATCTTTTTTCTGTGCTTAACGAGCGCATCATAGCAGGACGTCATACCATAATCGCTACTAATTTATTACCAGCCGAGGTACAAACCCGTTACGGAGAACGCACTTTTTCACGGTTGTTTGATGTTAACACTACAAAGCGCTTTCATCTTCGCGGTCAAGACGTCCGCACAAGATAATCTGAATAGCATTATTTATTAATACAATATAATTGAAAAAACAAACAACTAAGGGGGACTCTCCATATGAAAAGTCTCCCTTAGTTGTTTTTATGGAGAATCAATCACTGCAAATATTATCCCAAAAATGACAACCATTATAAGCAAACTTTATTGTAATATTATTCAACAAAATGTCGCAATTTGTGTTTACAGGAGATTTGGGTTCTGGTATAATGGAATAAATTTCCAAATGGAAGGTGACGATGTGACCGATATGGAAAGGCATGAATATATGCAAAAAAATGGCTGAGAACCTTCCTACCTTACGTACAAAGCTTTGCATGACACAAGAAGATTTAGCAAGGCTGATTGGCGTGAGCCGGAGTACAATAATTTATTTTGAGAAGCAACAACGTCAAATGACTTGGAACACCTTTTTATCGCTTATTTTAGTATTTAGTAAAAATAAAGAAACATATAAATTACTAAAAGCTTTGGATATATACACTGAAGAACTTGAAGACATTTTAGGGGGAAAATAGTATGGCTACCATTGAAATCATTAAGTATAACGGGAGTCCAGATGTGTTTGTTTGGAAATATCCAAGCGAAGAGCTGGGAACATGGACACAGCTCATTGTAAACGAATCTCAAGAAGCAATACTTTTTAAGGGTGGCCAGGCTTTAGATTTGTTTACCGCTGGCAGACACACACTCGAAACAGCAAATATACCTATCCTTAGCAAGCTAATAAATCTTCCATTTGGTGGTCGCAGTCCATTTTCAGCTGAGATTTGGTACATAAACAAAGTACATTCTCTTGATATAAAATGGGGCACTGCTACCCCCATTCAACTTCAAGACCCCAAATATAAGGTTTTCATTCCGCTTCGTTCCCACGGTCAGTTTGGAATAAAAATTGAAGATAGTCGAAAATTTTTAACTAAATTAGTAGGAACGTTGTCGGTATTTAACAAAGATAGCATTGTAAAGTATTTTAGAGGTCTTTACTTAACAACAGTTAAAGACGCTATTTCTACCTACCTAATAAAAGAACATGTTAGCGCATTAGAAATTAACGCGTATCTCGATGAACTGTCCGAATTTTTAAAAGAAAAGATGACCCCAACTTTAGAAGAGTATGGAATCTCTTTACTTAATTTCTATGTTAATGATATTAGCGTCCCCGAGGACGATTTGGCTGTAAAGAAGTTAAAAGATGCACTAGCTAAAAAAGCTGAAATGGATATAGTTGGTTACAGTTATACTCAGGAACGATCGTTTGACACGCTTGAAGGCGCTGCAAAAAATACTTCTGATGGGCAATCAAGTTTTATGGGTGCCGGGATTGGACTTGGGATGGGCGTCGGTGTTGGCGGTGCTTTTGGCGGCGCGATGAGCGGCATTGCTAGCAGCATCACTACCAAAGAAATGAAAAAGTGTCCAAAATGCAATGTTGATGTAGACATTGACAAAAGATTTTGTAGCAACTGCGGCGCTGATACCCAGGCACCAACAAACGAATCAAATTTAAATAACAAAATCAAATGCAGTAATTGCGGATTTAACTATCCAAACACGGTTAAGTTCTGCCCCGAATGCGGAACAAGCTATACACCTTGTAAGCATTGCGGTGCTGATTTAGCTGAGGGCACTACAGTTTGCCCCGAATGTGGAAAACAAGCCCCAAAGCCTTGTCCAAAGTGCGGGGCATTATTGCTTAACAATGATTCAAAGTTTTGTACCGAATGCGGCGAATCATTAATCAAAAAATGCAGTGGTTGCGGAAACCAAATACAAGGCACTCCTAAATTTTGCCCTGAGTGCGGAAAGAAACTTTAAGAGGTGAATTATGAGTAACTTACGAAAAAATATAATTATTGGTATCTGCGGTATCATTGTAGTAATCGTAACGATAACCACATTTTTCTTGATGAATTTTAATAACTCTACTACTGCATATATTGGATTTGGATTCTTGATATTTTCTCAAGTCGCATTATTCTTGGGCCTTATGATAAACTTTTCGTATAACAATGCACCCAATAATGTTTTTATGCGCACAGGAGTCACAAGTTGTTTTGTTTTTTACTTCATTGCTACAGCTATTTTACTTTTTGTATCAGGTCAATTTAATGAAAGTATAAATGCATTTATTACATTTGAAATTATATTACTTGCAATAATGCTCATTGTTACATTAACAATCGTTAGTTTTGGAATAAAAATTAGCAATAACGAGCAGAAAACCTTATCAGATAGAAAACTAATGCAAATTTGTGAAAAACGGATCTCTGACTTAGTAACCAAAAATAAAAACAAAGCTTGTGAACCACAACTTGTTGTTATTCATGAAAAATTAAAATACTGCGATAAAATCGGTGTAAGCTCTGTTGACGAAAAGATTGTCGGCACCATTATGAAGCTCGAAAGAGAACTTCAAGTTGAAAATGATGTTACTAAAATCTTTAGCGAGCTTTCGTCTTTAATATTGCAAAGAAATTCAGAAATTGCTGAGTTAAAAAGGGGAGGATTTTAAATTATGACATCTTCAAAGGTTGCACTATCTTTAAATATATTGTGGTCAAGAATTTTAACTGTAGTAGGATATTGCCTTATAGGGTTCGCTCTAATCGGCTTTATTGCTAACATTTCCAAATTAACGGTAGGCGTATTCATATTTTGCGCTATTCTCATAATGATTTCATTATTATTAATCATTCCTGCCGCTAAAATCAAACAAAGAATCGCCAGATTCAAAAAATATACTGAATTAATTTCAATGGAAAATACTACATCTCTTGATTTAATTGCTCTTAAAACATCTCAATCTATTGATTTCGTAAAGAAAGATATGCAGACGATGATAGACAAAAAGTTTTTTGTTAAAGCTTACATTAATAAAGATACTAATGAAATTATCATTAGCAAAGAATCAAAAACGAAAGCTCCTATTTCAAATCAATCAACAACTAAAGAGGTTACTCCTGTATCATGTAATTGTTGTGGTGCTATGAATGAGATAATAAGAGGTGAAATAACCAACTGTGAGTACTGTGGTTCACCACTAAAATAATCCCGTTAACGACTAAAAGCTAATGGTACACCAGTTTATTTAAGTTTTTCTGCTTTAACTTCTTTTATTTGACGACAAGAAAATTAAAAGAACCTCGAGCTTTAAAAAAATATTTTTGGATAAATGCGGACAACCCATCTATTGTATAATTCCGCAGCTATCAAAGGCGCCTTTGAAATGGCTTATGGATTATTTTAAGATACATGCATAGATGAACCCAATAGAGAATTTGTTTTACCAAAGCAAACGTATCAATTCAAATTATTCACAAGCAAAAATCATCAAATGTCAAAGTTGTAATGCTACTAACACGATTTTTTGGAAGAGCTGAATGCCAATATTATGGCTCCCCGTTAAAATAACAAAATTTATATTGAAAGGTAACAAAATCTATGAGATGTCAAAATTGTGGTGCCGAAAACAATTCGAAATTTTGTGAGAATTGCGGCTCCCCCATTGAACAAAACCAGACTACCGAGCCTGCAACCGGCCCTACACGTAACTCAACCCCCACCCAGGGTTCATATCAACAAAAGGAGGAATATTCAGTGCAAGTAAAGTCAAAAAAACCTATATTTAAAAGATGGTGGTTCTGGTTAATTATCATTGTAGTTATTGGAGCCATAGCCATTGGAAGTGGTAACAAGGAACCTGTTAAGGAGACTGACAATAACACCTCACAATCGACTTCCAACGAGGATACATCAAACCTTACATTTGGACTAGATGAAACAGCAGTATTCGAGAACATAAAGGTTACTGCAAGTGAAGTTAAAGAGTCCGATGGAAGCACATATAATACACCAGACGACGGCATGGTTTTTGTTGGCGTTAAATTTACTGTTGAAAACATATCCGACGAAGATCAAGCGATGAGCTCGCTTTTACTATTCGATGCTTATGTAGACTCTGTAAAATGTGATTACTCATTTGGTGCAGCCGTGGATTTCTCAGGGACAATTGACGGAACAATTTCACCTGGCAAAAAACTTGTTGGATGGTATGCTGTTGAGATTCCAAAAGATTGGGAAGAGCTAGAATTACAAGTTAAATCATCATGGGTAGATTCTTCATCAGCAATATTTATTTTTAAGAATAAATAATTTATTTATATAAACATCTTTTAATAGAATAACACCCCTCCCTAAAGCTCAAAAATTTAGGGAGTAGTGTTATTCTATTAATAAAAATGCAAGTTAAGTATACCAATTACTTTATCGCAACTTGATATTAAAACCACTTTTTACTTGTTTAAGATTTGTCAGCCTAGCAAATTATTTTTCAGGTGTGGCTGCGAACAAATGCTTTGATTTTATCTCCATAACGTCTTCTTTCATCCTGCCCTCAGCCGCCATACTATAATAACCTTGAGACGTAACTATTATATGATCGATAACATCTATATCAATAGTCTCTAGCGCAGTAAAAATCGTTTTCGTTAGTCTCAAATCAGCTTTTGAAGGCTTTTGTGATCCTCCTGGATGATTATGTGCAAGTATTATCCTGTGTGCATTTCGTTTCATAGCCGTCTCTACTACCTTACGTGGATATATTATTGCCTGGTCTATTGTTCCTTCCTGCAAAATATCAGCATATATCACTCTACACTGAGAATCTAAGCTAATTACATAAAACCGTTCAATCGTTAATCCTTTCAAAAGAGATTCAGCATACTCACCTGCTTTAATAGTTGAATCAATTATTGCTCGTTTCCCTCTAGATGAAACAGAGTACTTTCTAAATACCGCCGGCATTAAATTTAACAATAACGCACTATTTTTACCAATTCCTTTTACTTTTTCTAATTCGGTTGTGCTAGCTTCCATCACAGCGCTTAAAGTTCCAAATGTTTTAAGTAGTTCGTGTGCAATTTCGTTAGTGTTTTTTCTAGGAACGCAAAAAAACAGGAGTAATTCCAGAACTTCATGGTCTTGGAAACCATCTAAACCTTCATTCAGGTATCGTTCCTTCATTCGATGTCTATGTCCTTCGTGCATTGCTTCTCCTTTCAACTTAATAGCATTTCCTTTCTTTGTATATCTTTCGATATAATTCGCCATTTAATTATAAATCTCCTTTATAATGTTACATTTATGTGTTTGACATTAAGCCGCTTATAAGGCTATACTGGTGCCACACAGGAGGTGATTTTTTGAATAACATTTTCCAATACATTGACAGCAAAGACAATGAAATGATTTCTTCTCTTCAAGAGTTAATTCGCATAAGAAGTGTTAAAGACGAGCCTTTACCCAACATGCCTTATGGCAAACCGATAAACGATGCTTTACTTCACGCCATTTCGCTCGCAAAAAGCCTAGGACTTGATGCCACTAACTTAGACGGTCATATGGCACTCATCGACTATGGCAACGGCGAAGAAACACTCGGTATCTTGGCTCATTTAGACGTTGTGCCCGAAGGCGCAGGATGGGTTCATCCCCCATATGAAGCAGTTATCGATGGAGGCAAGATGTTTGGTCGCGGCACGACAGACGACAAAGGAGCTGCCGTTTGCGCACTTTATGCTCTTGCGGCCATTAAACAAAGCGGCGTAGCGTTAAATCGAAAAGTACGTATTATGTTAGGATGCGACGAAGAAAGCGGATGGGGGGATATGGCGTATTATAAAGCACATCAACCTCTGCCCGACCTTGCTTTTTCTCCAGACTGCGAGTACCCCGTAATAAACGCAGAAAAAGGTGTTTTGCAGCTTGACGTAAATAAATCTTTAAGTGGATGCAATTCTTCACCAGACGGGTTGTACGTAGTTTCCCTTAAGGGCGGTAATCGCGTTAACATGGTTCCAGATTACGCAGAAGCTATATTAAAGCTTTCAGACAATGATACAATTGAATCAATTCAGACGGTATTAGGTAACGATTTTGTTTGTACCGTTGGGACGGACTCCTGTGTTAATGTAGCATGTCATGGCGTAAGCGCACATGGATCTACCCCCGAGTTAGGGAAAAACGCAATTTGCCTTTTAGCGACTGCACTACAAAAGCTAGATTTGTCAGATTGCCCAACCACTTCTGCAATAAATTTCATATCAACCTATATTTGCGGTGAATCTGACGGCCTATCACTCGGACTTAGTATGAGTGATGATGCATCAGGATCACTTACTTTAAACCTTGGTGTAATTGAATTGATCTCAGATAAGCTTTTGATGCAATGGGATATTCGTTATCCAATCTCGTTTAAGCCTGACGATGTTCTTGAAAAAATCGGCGAAGCTGTGTCAGATTTTAGACTAAGCGTTAACGTGCGCCACAGCCTACCTCCACTTTTTGTAGACCCAAATTCTGAAATAGTTCAAAAACTTTTGCGAGTTTATGCTCGCCAAACTAATGCAAAGTCATATTGCAGATATGTTGGCGGTGCTACCTATGCAAGAGCTATGCCTAATGCTGTTTCGTTTGGTCCTAATATGGAAAGTGACGAACATTTGGCGCATCAAGCAAACGAATATGTATCTTTAGAAATGCTGAATTTTAACACTCGCATGATAGCTGATGCAATCGTGACCCTATGCACCTAAAAAATAATTTTTCAAGTTGACAATATTTCGTTTGTATGATTAATTTATATTGTATACGTTTATTTCACCCCTCGAGTGGTTAACACGTTACTGCCCGAGGGGCTTTATTTAGATTTTGCTTAAAGGAGTACTTTAATGAAAGCCAACGAACTTAGAGAGATGTATCTTAGTTTTTTTAAAGAGCGCGGTCATTCGATTATCCCAAGCGCTTCTTTAATACCCGAAAACGATCCCACCGTTCTTTTCACCACCGCAGGCATGCATCCCCTTGTACCATATCTAATGGGGCAGTCACACCCTGAAGGCACACGCCTAGCCGATGTTCAAAAATGCGTTCGTACAGGTGATATAGACGAAGTCGGTGATTCTTCGCATTGCACTTTTTTCGAAATGCTAGGCAACTGGTCACTAGGTGACTACTTTAAAAAAGAAGCTATTGCTTATAGTTTTGAGTTTTTGACCTCGAAAAAATGGTTAGGCATAGACAAGGATCGTCTTTTCTTCACCGTTTTTGAAGGCGATGATGATGCTCCCCGCGACGAGGAATCAGCAGATTGCTGGAAAAACATGGGCGTTGACCCTAGCCACATATTTTATTTACCAAAAAAATATAACTGGTGGGGACCAGCAGGATTAACCGGTCCTTGCGGCCCAGACACAGAAATGTTTATAGATACCGGCAAACCCGCTTGCTCACCAAATTGTAACCCTTCTTGTAGTTGTGGTAAATATCTCGAAATTTGGAACGACGTGTTCATGCAATACAACAAACAAGCTGATGGTAGCTTTACTTTGCTAGAACAGCAAAACGTAGACACTGGCATGGGGCTTGATCGTACTGCTTGCATATTACAAGGAAAGACTTCAGTTTATGAAACAGATGTTTTTCAATCGATCATGGATTGTATTTCTGAGCTATCGGGCAAAACCTATGGTAGCGACGAAGAGACTACCCGCGCCATGCGCATAGTCGCTGACCACCTTCGCTGTTCCACCTTTATATTAGGTGATCAAAGGGGCGTTACTCCATCAAACGTTGATCAAGGATATGTTTTGCGTCGTTTGATCCGTCGAGCAGTACGTTTTTCACGTAAACTCGGTATGCCTGACGGCGGGCTAATAGATGTATCTGAATCTGTTATTTCGCAATATGGTGATGTTTATCCTGAGCTAAAAGCTAACAGCGATACGATTATTAAGGAACTCAAACTTGAAGACGAGCGTTTTGTTCGTACTATTTCACACGGATTAAAAGAGTTTGATAAATTAGTTGCGAAAATGAATTCTAGCGTTATTCAAGGTAAAGACGCCTTCCGTCTATACGATACCTTTGGGTTCCCAATAGAACTCACCGTTGAAATGGCGAGCGAGCATAACCTAACGGTCGACATGGACGGATTTAACCAAAGCTTTGAAAAGCATAAAGAGGTTTCTTCTCAGGGCGCAGCCGGTCGTTTTAAGGGTGGTCTTGCAGACGCATCCGAAGAAACTACAAAACTACACACTGCTACCCATCTTTTGCTTGCTGCTCTTAGGCAAAAATTCGGCGAAGACGTTTATCAAAAGGGCAGTAACATTACCGCTGAAAGATTGCGTTTCGACTTTTCTTTTGACCGCAAGGTCACCAGAGATGAGTTGAATGAAATCGAAGCTGTAATAAACGATGTAATCGCACAAGACATTCCTATAGTGTGCAACGAGATGCCTATTGATCAAGCACGTGATAAAGGCGCTATGGGCGTTTTCGATTCTCGATACGACAACGTTGTTAAGGTATATCAAATCGGCGATTTTTCAATGGAGATATGTGGTGGCCCACACGTTTCCTCCACTTCTGAGCTAGGTACCTTTAAGATTAAAAAAGAAGAAAGCTCTTCGGCTGGTGTACGTAGAATAAAAGCTGTTTTAAAATAACGACTGCTTTTAAATATGTTATTAAAACCCGCTTATCAAAAATGATAAGCGGGTTTTTTAAATTAATATAAAGACGCCTAAACTTGAATTCCCTGACCTGCTCGCAAAAAGTATACCCATCGCTCTTTTACATCTCTCCCGCTTAACTTCTCAAGCGCCTCTGCATATGCTCGCACTTGATGCTCATGGTTTTTTGCAGCATTATCTATATCGTATTTATCTACGCTATCTGTTTTATAGTCAATTACTACCCATTTATCGTCCTCGATAAAGCAAGCGTCTATAATACCTTGTACTAAAACCTGGCTATTGGAATCAGCATCATCTATGATTTCCCTCGCGCTAATTTTTACTGTAAACGGATACTCACGTTTCAAAATCTGAGCACTTTTCATTCTTAGTCCTAACTCGCTATTTATTAGTGAATATACCATGTTCGTATCAACTTTTTTCGCTTGATCATGCGTTATTAGCCCCAGCACACACATTTGCTCTACCTGATTTGCTATATCATCTATGTTCTTTACACTGCTAAGGTTGATATGCTCAAGAACGGTATGTAATAGCGTTCCAAACTCGGTTCCGCCCTGGGATTTCTTTTCGTTGGCCATCCTAGCTTTTTGAGTTTTAATACGAACGGTCAATTCTGCATCATACTCTGATAACGCGCTGACCGATACCTTAGCTGGGATACTTTTTTGCTTTGGAATATAATATTTGTCCATACGCTGTTTCATTTCGTTAATCTCGGTTTCGACCTTATAATCCTGGTTATTATCCGAAATAGTTTTACTAGGAGTGCTTATCTCCATGCTGTTGCATATTTTTATTTCAACTTTTGTCCCTCCAACGCTGACCATAGCACTCGTATCCTCTGTTGCCGTAATCTTTCTACCACTTGATTGCTTCGTTAGCCCAATTAAAACAAAGTCCAGCAAACTTTTTGCTTGCTTTGGGTCAAGATCCATTACTTTTTCAAGTTTATCGGTTGCATCTTTTACTTCGCCAGTCATTATCAAAACATCACGCGCCCTCGTCATGGCAACATACAATACACGAAGTTCCTCGCTTAAGCTTTCATTTTCAATCGCAGCTATTATAGCGTCCCTTTGCGGATTTGTTTTTCGATTATTCAATTCTTGATTGAATGACCTTATCCCAAGACCCATCTTTGCGTGAAAAACGATGTTGTCCATCTTTTCTTTTTTATTAAGGTTTCTTGAAAGTCCAAACAACGCAACAACCTTAAACTCAAGACCTTTACTCTTATGCATCGTCATTATTCGTACAACATTATCATTTTGACCCATTACTCTGGCTGATGACTGTGAATCCTGCGTATTTTTTACGCCATCCATAAAGCGCAAAAATCCGAATATACCTTTTCCAGTTTGCTCATAATCCTGCGCTCGCACCATTAGAAGTTCAAGGTTTTTTCTTCTCTCGTCGCCTTCTTGCATAGCGCTTACCATATCTAGCAAATTAAATCTATCATATAGCCGCTCTATAAGCTCACTGACACAAACAAAATTCGATAAACTGATATACTCGTTTAGCACTCCAAAAAATTCTGACAACTGCTGTGACACATTATCGTCTATCTCACTTGCATATTTACTTGCCGCTTGATAAAACGGCATATCGGGGTATTCATCACGAATCTTTAATAAGTCGCTTGCGTCCATAGCGCAAAACGGGCCCATCAGCGTGCTTAATAGCGCAATGTCTTGGCGCGGATTGTCTATTACCGATAGCATATTTAATACCATCTGCACCTCAACAGTGGTTACATGCTCCTTTGTTGCGTCGCTAAAGCAGGGTATGCCCTTTTCGCTAAGCGCTTTTTCAATCGCATCAGAAAGACCTCTTGATCGCATGAGTATTACCATATCTTTATACTCATATCCATCTTGTTTTAACTTAAATAATTCGTTTGCAATAGCGATCGCTTCTTTGTCGTTTGACTCATACTGACTTTCATCATCTATGTTGTTTTCATCTTTCCCCACTAAAACAAGTTTGCAGTATCCTGTATCTTCTCTATTTTGTAGCATCTTCTCACTATCGCCATACTCAATAGATCCAACACTTTTACTCATTATATTTTTAAATACTGCATTAACGGTTTCGACTACCGCTTCAGAGCTACGAAAGTTATCCACTAAATCGATGCATTCTCCACCGACACCATCACGATATTTTTCGCTTCTGTTTATAAAAAGTTCGGGCTGTGCCATCCTAAACCTATAAATGCTTTGCTTGACATCACCCACCATAAAAGTGTTATCTCCGAATGATATTAGATTTATTATAGCTTCTTGCAAATAACTGGTATCTTGATACTCGTCCACAAAAATATGCTGATAATGCTCCTTATATTCTTTTGCAACATCATCATCCATTAATACTTTATATGTCATCTGCTCCATATCAACGTAGTCGATTATGTTTTGATCAAGCTTTCTCTCCTGATATTCAGCTTCAAACTCAGACGTTAATTCAAACAACACGCTTAGCATCTCGCGACAGTTTGAATACTCTTTCTCCATCCCCTGAAAATTTATAAGCAAAAACTTTTCTTGTAATTTTGTGATATTCTTCTTTTCGGTATCTCGAATGTAAATCGCCGTTTTTATGCAGTCATCCTGAGCTTTCGTTGCCTTTCTTCTACTCATATTAAATGCAAGCAAAGCAGCAATAAACTCTTCTTTTTCGCTATCATATGACTCTAAAACTTTTTCAATATCAGAAACATCCGCCATCAGCGTATTATATGTTATATCGCATACACCGCTTATAATTTTTGCTTGATTCTCAATATTATTTTTGCTATCTATCAAGCTGTTTCTTGCTTGATATATTAAATCCTCCAAAACGCTATACTCGCCATCTTGGTTTTTGCTGTAGCTATTTATTGTCGTTTCGATGAATTGTTGTTTATCAGTGAGCGCTCCCATCTTTTCGTACAGCGCTATTATGCTTTCCCTGAGCTTAACATCATCCCGATGGTTCATTGCATCCAGCAACGCGAAGAATCTTTCGTCGCCTTTTTCGTAGTACCTTTCCATAACTCTATCGATAGCTGCTGCCTTTAGCACCTTTATCTGAGAATCATTTCCAGGTCTAAAATTAGGGTCTAGCCCTACGGCCTGAAAATGCCGTTTTAACACGCTAAAACAAAACGCGTGTATAGTACTTATCTCTGCGCGAATACAATCTTCAGCTTGACTGTGCATCCATTCCTGCTTATCTGCTTGGCACTCTAGCGCAACCTCACTAAGCCGCATCGCTATTCTATCTTTCATCTCAGCTACAGCGGCTTTTGTAAATGTCATTATCAGCATATTTTCAATAGAATTACCTTCTAGCACCAATTGGCAAATACGTTCCACCAATACCGCAGTTTTACCAGACCCTGCTCCAGCGGATAATAATAAGTTTGTGTTACGCTTTTCAATCGCTTGCTTTTGCCTATCCGTCCAAACCTTACTCATTATTACCCACCTCCTTTTCGATCCTTTCAAAGAACTCATCTTTTTTCATGCTTTTAACTTTTCTATATTCAAACCCTTGCATCCTATCATCCATCCTGCATATTCCCATATACTCGCAATAATCACATTTTGTATAATTGCCCTCCTTAACAGGATTTGGCAAAATAAAGCCATCTTGCATTTGTTGAAGCGTTCTTTTTGCTATATTCATTGACCAATTGATAAGTGCATCCATCTGACTCTTTTCAATATGCGATGTCGTCTTTTTGCTTAACTCATTTTTCTTTGTCACTCCTACCGGTATAAATCTTGCGTCTTTCCCGGGCTCGAGTGTATAGTCCATTTGCTTTAGCAAATCAACATCACTAACTACCTTACCCTTCATCTTCATTGCTTTTTCACGTTCAAAAACAACTTGATCTACTGATTTATCGTTAATGGTTTCATAATCAAGTTTAGATAGCAACATAGATGTAATCTCGCTCTTTTTATTACGTCTTTTATATTCTTCGCTTATTGCTTTGGCATAAATAGGTAACTGCATACAAAGCCCATGATAAAGCTGAGCGTAGCTCATTTCGCTGGTGTAGGATGATTTATAATCAACTAGTCGTAGATAACTGACATCGTCTTGATTCAATACGTCGAGCCTATCTATTCGTCCTATCAATCTAACCTCGCCGTCTGGCATTTTAATCGCTGCTGACTTTGGCAAGTCAACTTCAATCTCGCTAAGAGAAAAATCACTGTTTTGAAGTTGCTCGACCAAATAATAGAAGCAGTATCTTGCCGTCTCCATCATCTTATCGCACCATCGCCGCATCTTTGCGTCAGCAATATTACTAAACACTTGCAGTTCTTTGTCAAGCTCCTCTAAAGCTTGGTTTGCAATTCCTTGAATAGTTTGGCTATCTGCTGATTTGATGCCTTGACTGAACTCAATTATCTTACGCTCAAATATCTCCATAGCACGATGCAGATATGAGCCAGCATCCATCCTACTCCACTCAAGCACCTTTCTTTTTTCTGGTCTTAATCCATACCTAACAAAATACTGGAATGGACAGGCGCTAAACGTCTCTAACCTAGACACGCTGATTGATTTAGGCAACAACCCTTTTGAACTATTTACCTTAGTTTGTGGCTTAGCTAGTTTAATAGCCTTTTTTAGTCTGTCTAATTTTATAGCGCTGTCTTTATCAATATCAACTAACTGCTTGATTGCAATCCATTTATTCTCGTTTAATCTGCCTTGCCCCATAGCGCGTGCTAACTGGGATATTGCAGTATCTGTATTAACTATTTCATCGCTGTCTATAGCACTACCTTGCTCGGTATTGCTGTTAAACATCCTTAATATCTTTTTATATAGAAACGCGTCGGTCACGATATCGCCGCTGCTATCGCTTGCACTTACGCTGATGTGCACCAGTTTATCTGCCGCAGTGATCGCTTTATAAATCCTTAGCAATGCAACATTCCATTTATGCTTACGATCAGGTATAGTTACCGCTCCATTTTCAGCTAAGATCCGTCTTTCAACGTCGCCGATAAGTGCGTCCTTTTCAGCTTCGGGTGGAAAACTTCCTTCACTTGCACCCGTAATAAACAACGCCTTTAACTTAGGCAATCGTACTCGCTCCCACTGCCCGATGAGCACTGCATTCTGCTTGGTGGGGATTATTCCTGTTTCTTCTTGCTCAATAGCATTTTTTAGTAGTTGCCCAAACTCAAGTCGTTTTAGCTTTGTTTCCCCAAACAGTTCCTTGGCTTGATCGAGTATCTCTAGTAGCGTATCGATAGCCTGTTTGCTTGCCTCTAACTGGTCTATATACTCATACTGCGCAAGCCCCTCATGCAACGCATCAAGCGCCTGTGCAGCATTAATTTCAATCATATACTGCTCTATAGCATCAGCTTGTTCTATTGCCGAGCCACCATTTTTTATCCGCTTTTCAAGGCGCATCAATGGATCCATTACAGTTTTTAATAATAGTAATGACTTTTCGTGATCACCAATTTCGCTATTTGAATTGTTTTGCTCTCCTAGCAAACTGTTTGCTGATTCAACTGCTTTTTTTGCACGATATGATACCCATCCGTTTTTAAGCGTCTCATTTTCTAATACATATGCGCTTTCAACATCGATTCCGCTTATACCTGTCTTTATAAGCTCAATCAAATCCTGCTGACGATAGTTCATCTGCACGCAGTTCAATGCGCTTAGTATGCACCTCATCAAAGGATTAACAATAAGCGACTGCTTTTTATCCATAAAACAAGGTATATTGAACCCTTCCAGTACTCGCCTAAAAATTGGTCCATCCTTTTGCATATCCGGCAGTATTATTGCCATGTCCGAAAAATCTATGTCATCCCTTTTGCTTGCCTCTATTATTCGCATGCATACCTTAATCGCTTCGCCTTCTTTATTACTGGCACGCATTATCTCAACGCCATTTGCTTCACCACCAAATTCATACACTCCTGGACAAAACAAACGACTTGATAGATGCAAAAGCGCAGGGGATTTGTTTTTCCCCTCCTCCACCATTATCGTTTCGCTTTCAACGCCCACCTGATTTGCACACGACTTAACAGCAGCATACGAGAGCATCTCACTTTGGAAAATATAATCATCCTGCGAATTTTTATACGGCATGCAAAAACTAACATCTACTCCTTTGCTAATGCTTATCAATACAGATACAACGCTAAGCCATTTTTTTGACATCGACTCAAATCCGCTTATAAAAATATGTGATTCCTTAAACAGCTGCGTTTGCGGAAGTTTTTGCGCCAACAAATCAAGCATATCTTCGCCGTCACAAAACTTATCTTCCATCATAGCCTGAGTCTTTTCATATACTTTTTGCAAAACGTCCAATCTAACGTTTTTTTCATCGCCTGTGCTGTTAACAATATCTAATAGGGCATTAGGCGTTATTCCATGTGCTTTTATCTCAGAGATTGAATCACACAACTTTTGCGAAAACCCTGTCCTAGAAATCGACGATGCACAAAACTCATTATCATCCTCAAGCTCAGATAACGCGCGTCTTATCAGCATAGCTTGACCTAGTTTATCTATCATTGTCTTATCGCTACCGCCAGACAATGAGAACACGCGATGAGATAACCTTGCAAAACTAAGTACCTCGATATCTAAAAGACCATTTAACTCAAGCTCATTAATAATATCTATCTCGGCTTGCAGTGTATATTGTTCAGGCACTATTACCATGCAGTATACACCGTTAGCGTGCATACTCTTTATTCTGTTATATAGACTAAGGCTAAGTTTGGTCTGGTCCTTGCCGATTAGGCAGGTTAGCTTTCCCATTTATCTTGTCTCCCATTTGTTATCAACATCAAAATGTGTATGTATAGTTTTAATAAACCTTTTTAATAGTATAACAAAAAGACGACGCTTTTGCGTCGTCTTAATTCTTGTTGTTTATAAAATGAGATACTCTCGCAACAACTCAAGTTCATTAGTTTCTGAAAATACTATTTCCATCTCCAACATAGCATCGTCAAACATTTGTGTTATAGCTAAATACTGACACAGTGTCGACTTTAAATTAAGTCTATCACCTTCCGTTGTTACTAGCTCAACACTTCCCTTACACTCAACCACCTTACTAAAGAACTCACTTGGATTCTTAATGTTAGATATATGCATGCGAGAAACCTCCCTCAGTACAAATTGCTATCTCTATTATAGAATAAACAGAGGTGCAAATACAACAGCAACTATGCTCATTAATTTAATTAATATATTCATAGAAGGTCCAGATGTATCCTTAAAGGGATCACCAACGGTATCACCAGTAACTGATGCCTTGTGAGCGTCGCTACCTTTACCGCCATGATTTCCTTTTTCAATATATTTTTTAGCATTATCCCATGCGCCACCCGAGTTTGACATCATTATTGCAAGCAATACGCCACACAGTGTTGCTCCCATAAGAAGTCCTGCCACTGCTTCAGCTCCTAATAACAATCCCATTGCTATTGGCGCTATAATTGCTAATAGTCCTGGCATAACCATTTCTTTTAATGCTGCTGATGTTGAAATATCTACACATTTTTCATAATCAGGTGTTGCCGTGCCTTCCATTATTCCAACAATTTCACGGAACTGTCTACGCACTTCTTGAATCATCTTATTAGCAGCCCTACTTACTGCATCGAGCGTTAGTGCTGCAAACCAGAACGCAAGCATTCCTCCAATCAATATACCTATCATAACGTCAGTGGACAATATGTCTGCTACTTGAATGTTTGCTGCCTGTGAGAATGTTGTAAACAACGCAAGTGCTGTTAATGCCGCTGAACCAATCGAGAAACCTTTTGCAATTGCTGCTGTTGTGTTTCCAACTGCATCCAAATGATCAGTTATTTTTCGAGTTTCAGCTGGAAGTTTTGCCATCTCAGCGATTCCACCTGCATTATCTGCAATAGGTCCGTATGCATCAACCGAAATAGTTAGTCCCAAAGTTGATAGCATTCCTACCGCTGCCAGTGCTACTCCAAATATACCTGCAGTTGAAAATGCTATGTACACTGCTGCACAAATAAAGATTATAGGAATAACTGTTGACTTAAATCCTGTTGATAAACCACTGATGATTGTTGTAGCGTCACCAGTTTCAGCCTGCCTTGCAATCTCCCTTACAGGTTTATGATCATCAGAAGTATAATACTCTGTAGCTTGCCCAATTATTATCCCGGAAATAATTCCGCCAAGTATTGGCCAGAAATACTGCAGTCCGTCAAACAAAAATTGTGAACATATTGCTGCTCCAACGATTGTAATCAAAGCTGATACATATGTACCTATCTTAAGGGTAGAATGCGCTCCTCCCTTTGACCTGATTAGCTTTACGCTAAACACTGCAATTATCGATGCTAATATCCCAATACCTACTATCAAGAAAGTATAGGCTATTCCTGTCATATCAGTTGTACCTAGTGCATACAAGCTAAGAAGCATTGCTGAAAGGATGGCTCCAACATATGACTCGAATAGGTCTGCGCCCATGCCGGCTGTATCGCCTACGTTATCGCCTACGTTATCAGCAATAACAGCTGGGTTCCTTGGATCATCCTCAGGGATTCCTGCTTCTATCTTACCAACTAAATCAGCCCCAACGTCGGCTGCCTTTGTATATATACCACCGCCAACACGGCAAAACAATGCAATTGAGCTTGCGCCCAAGCTGAACCCTGTTATTACATTAATCTCTTGTCCTCCATAAATCAAGAATAATGAAGCAAGACCTAACGCCCCTAAACCTACTACGCTAAGCCCTAACAGCGAGCCACCAGTAAACGCTACATTAAGTGCTGGTCGTATTCCATGCTGTGCTGCATCTGCTGTTAGCACATTGGTTTTTGTTGCACCTTTCATTCCTATAAAACCTGCCACTAATGAAAACAATGCACCTACGACAAAGCAAATAGCAGTATTAATACCTAACTGCGGTATAAATGCCAACACTGCAAACATTAGTACGATGAATACCGACAACACCATATATTGTCTTTTTAGATATGCCATCGAACCTTTGTAAATGTACCCTGCGATTTCTACCATGCGTTGATTATCAACTTTCTTCTTTGAAAGACTTAGGTAGAACGCAATAACTACCAATAACGTTACTGCTGCTATTCCAATTAATAAATAGCTCACCGTTTGAATGTCCATGGTTTATCACTCCTAAAAATATTAAATATTTTACACGTTACAATGACTCTTAATTATTTTACAGCAAAAGACACATTTTAAGAATCAATTTTTACGTGTTATAAACAAGAATTTATATTTACTGTAAAATCCACACAAAATACTAACACCAAATATATCCTTACAGATACATCCGCAATTGTTATTCTATATTATTTTACATCATTTTTATTCAGTTGTAATCCGGTAATTTTCTTAAGATAATTTTTAAAGCATTACTTTAAACAACTGCAATATATTCAATTGTCTTTTGAATTTTTATTCAGTTGTTTTCCGGTAACTCGCAATCGGTTTTTGGTTGCTTTGATTAGTATATATATATAAAGTATTAAGATATGTATCGACTGCAATTATACAACCAATCTTTTTCTATGTCAATCTATGGATTAATAATTTTTTGCAAATTTGTTTAGCGACGAAACGCTTGGTTATTCTAGTTTGACACTCCTTGTTATTACGGCTATAATTTAAATCAATTATTATATTAGGCCACTTTTTTGCCTAGTTAGGAAGGTGTATGCAATTGAGTCATTCTTCTGCATCCCCGAATTCTAAACGCCGAATCCGTATTTATTATCCAGTTTTTAAAAGGATTGTCGATATTATTGTTTCTTTATTAGGTTTAGCAATTGCAATTGTTCTTTTTCCTTTTATTGCAGCTGCTATAAAAATTGATTCAAAAGGACCTATTTTCTTTACCCAGGAACGTATCGGCAAGAATATGAAACCGTTTAAAATATATAAATTTCGCACAATGAGAGAAGATGCTGAGAATATTATTGCTAAATCAGAACCCAACGATTCCTCCCCATTCATTCAGCATCGAAACGATCCTCGTGTTACTAGGGTTGGTAGTTTTATGCGTCGCTTAAGTTTGGACGAGTTTCCACAGTTTATTAACATTATAAAAGGCGATATGAGTTTTATTGGGCCTAGGCCCTTTATTAGGTCTGAGACTGAGCAACTAAAAGATCATCATCTTAAACGCTATAAAGTTCGTCCAGGTATCACTGGCTTAGCTCAGATTAGCGGTCGCAACGATTTATCGCTTGAAAAGCGAATGCAAAAAGATAGCGAATACATTGATAATATTTCAATGACCCTTGACATTAAAATCCTGTTGCAAACTTTCTGGATTACCATAACTGGACAAGGTGTATATTAAAGTAATTATTTTTCATATCCATATTTTCCTTTAATCCTATCTCTACTTATTCAACCGCGCCTGAATCAGTAACAAGTTTTAATAACTCCCCACTTTCCTTCATAGCACTTATTATTTCATCTACCTTTCCAACAAGCGCTGCATCTGATGCGTTTGCCACTATCACCAATTCCATGCTTGAAAACGCATCTTTAGAAATGCTGTATCCCGATTCTACATATTTATTAAGAATTAAAGAATCTTCAACAAATGCATCTACCTTATTCTTTTTCAAAGCTTCCATAGCTTCTGGATATGATGCATACTCTAATACCTCGACAGTCATTTCCCTCTTATTTGCCTCACTAACCAATGCATCCTGCGCTTGTGATTTATATATGCAAGCTACCTTTTTCCCATTTAAATCATCAATTGTTTTATTCTTTCCCTGAGCCGCAATAAAACTTACCGTATCAACATAATAGCTTTGCGACATAACGTAATCTTCACTAGAAAACATTGAACTATCACTTCTACACATCAACAAATCCACCTCATCATTTGCCAGTGCATATTCTTTTGTCTGATCGTTATATGGCACTATCATGGGTGCTGTATCTTCTCCAAATATTGCTTGGTTTAGTTTAGTTGCTATTTTGGGTTCTAGCCCTATTACTTTTTCATCTTCAAGCACCCCTAGTACCGGCACATCAGAACAGACTCCGACCTTTAAAATGCCACGCTCCATAAGCATGTCATAACTGCTCAACTTGTCTGATTGTACTGGTGCCCCAAAAACAACTATGGAAATGATCACCACAATTATTATCGCTAAAACTCTTGTTAATATCTTAAACAAACTATTATAGTCTACGTTTTTTAAATTCATCATATTTACCTCCGTGTTGTTTGCATTATAGCATTAGTAGGTAATCATTGTCATCAATATTAAATGCAAAAAAAGACTCCCGGCATGCCGAGAGTCTTTTATATCCATCGCTTAATAGCGAATAGGCTACAATCTTACGATTATGGCTTAGAAGTGTCAGCCCAATCCTTAGCACGAGAAACTGCACGTAGCCATTGGCTATAACGCGTCTCACGCTCATCAGCGCCCATGTTAGGCTCGAAAGTTCTGTCTAGCTGCCAGAAGTTAGATACTGCCTCTAGATCTGGCCAGAATCCAACGCCAACGCCGCCAGCAAATGCTGCGCCCAAAGCTGTCATTTCAATCTGCTTTGGTCTGTTTAGAGGGAATCCAAACATATCAGCCTGGAACTGCATCATGAAATCGCACTGACATGCGCCACCATCAAGGTTTAGAGAAGCAAGCTTCTTGCCTAGTGCATCTTCTGTTGCGCGGATACAATCTGTCATTGAGAATGCGATACCTTCTAGAGCAGCACGGATGATGTGTGCATCTGTAACGCCGCCTGTGATACCAACGAATGTTGTACGTGCATATGGGTCAACCCATGGTGAGAACAATCCGTTGTTTGCAGGTACGATATAAACGTCTTTTGTATCTTCAACTGACAAAGCGATAGGTCCACTCTCAGGAGCTGAAGGAAGAATCTTTAATCCGTCACGTAGCCACTGTATCATTGTTCCACAGTTGAAAGTAACAGCTTCTTGTAGATATGTTGGTTTGCCGTCGATTACCCAACCCAAAGTTGTAGGAATAGTATCATTCAAAACAACCTTGTCGCCGATGTTTACGTCGATAACGCCAGCTGTACCATATGTACATTTACCAGTTAGTGGTGCAAATGCTGTCTGACCGAATGTTCCAGCCTGCTGGTCGCCGAAGCCGCCGCCAAATGGAATTTCAACTCCGCCAGTAACATCAGGATGTGTATATCCTAGAACGCCAATGTTTGGAACTGCTTTTGGTAAATTCAATGAAGCAGGAATCTGATATAGATCGTTGATTAGGTGCATATCCCACTCTAGAGTGTTGATGTTGAACATCATTGAACGAGCACAGTTTGACATATCTTCAGCATGTGTGCCGCCTTTTGAGAAGTTCCAGTATAGCCATGAGTCAACGTTACCAAAGCATACGTTACCCTTTTCCATCTCTTCTGTAACACCAGGAACATTTTCCATGATCCAGTTAATCTTAGAAGCTGAGAAATATGCGTCAATTCCTAGTCCTGTAGCTTTTAGTACTTCAGGTCCATAGCCTTTTGCAATCCACTCGTCACAGATTGGTGTAGACTGACGGCTCTGCCAAACGATTGCGTTGTAGCAAGGCTTACCACTGTCTTTATACCAAAGAACTGCAGTTTCGCGCTGGTTTGTCATACCTATGCCAGCAATTTCTTCAAACTTAATGTCAGCTTTTGCCATTGCAGCATGCATACATTCTTCAACTGATGTAAAATGCTCCATAGCATCATGCTCAACCCAGCCGGGCTTAGGAAAAATCTGTTTTATCTCTTTGTATGCCAATGATACTAGCTCTGCATTACGATCAAAGAACAATACGCGAGAACCTGTAGTTCCCTGGTCAACAGCCATGATATACTTCTTTTCCATTTGTGAAACCTCCATATGAACTATTTTTCTTTAAGAATTTCGCTGGGTACAATGCGAAATTCTACATTAATAATCATTTTAATTTACACTTATAAAAGTGTTTTCGTGTTGTTTGAAACGCCCGTTTCATGTTTATAATAGTTTTATAAAGTCTATATATATTTACTAACGTTTTTAAATATATATACGTAAAAAATTTCAAGATTATATATGCCGAGCAAAACGATCTCTCGGCTAAAGTTGTTTTTCTAAAATTTCCCTATCCGAATCATCTTGGAAATAAAAATTTCCGAGTCCCTATTAGTGATATATACTTTAACATACATTTTTTTTCTTTTCAATAACTAATTTTTATATTTAACTTAATTTTTTTTCCTTTTTGCACGAAATATATTTTTTATTTCTAACTTATATCTTTTGTATATTTTTTAACGATTCTAAATATGGTCTATATTTTAACTTTTTCTGCAATTTTTAGGTTAATTACACAAAAAACTCTCGGTTTCCCTAGCACCTTAATTTATATATAGTATTTAATCTTATATCTCAAATTTTATCCTTTTTGCGCGCTGAATTAACCTTGTTTTTTCATTTAACTTTGGGTTTAATATGCATTCTTTCCACAGCTGATCCTTAATTTTCCCCACCATTTCACCGCCATTTATTTGGCACGCTTTCATAATTTCCTTGCCATTTATGTGTAAATCATCATCTTTCAATGGCGTTCCATCATTTTGCATATCAGTGATGATTTTCCCCCACTTATGCACAAAGAAGTCAGCTTTATTCCCTATCCTTGAGCCCATAACATCAGCTCGCCTTATCCATAATAAGTCTATAGCATTTTCCAGCCCAAGCTTTGCAAACCGTAACCTGACCGTAGTTTCTTTGGCTCGTCCATCTAAGTCAAACATATGATTTTGTATCAATAATACTACCTTGTCAACAAGTGCCTTTGGATACTTTAACCCATCTTGTCCTAGCATCTCATAGGCTAAGCGACTGCCCACTAATGCATGATCATAAAAATTTCCATCACGCTCATAAGCATCTGGCTTGCCAACGTCATGCAATAATGCTGCCATCCTAAGATGCAAAATTGGCGGCGTGAACATGCACGCATAAACGTTATGCCTCAAAACGTCATAGGCATGATACTTGTTCTTTTTAATGTATCCTCGCCCACTCTCAAGATGCGGTAACAGATGCTTAAATGCATCCAACGCTATTAATAGTTCAAGTCCTCTTTTCGCGCATGGTCCACTTAACTCAGTCTGTCCGCCCATGTGTATATCACTTAAAAGGATTCGACTTAACTCCGCCGCCCGTCTTTCCATTGAAATATCTTTAAGTTTATATGCATTTTCTCGCGCAGATACAAACGTATGTTCGTCAATCATAAATCCTGTTTCGCAAGCTAATCGCACCATACGTAATATTCTTAATGCATCATCTTTTAGCGTATGCTCTGTAGTCATCTTGACTATCCCGTTTTTTACATCGCGTTCGCCGTTATACAAGTCTATGGTTTCTTTTGTAATGGGATCATAATATATTGTGTTTACGGTAAAATCGCGTCTTTTCGCATCGTCTGATACACTGTTGACCTTCTTAACCTCACAAGGCAAATGCTCCCCACCTTGTGGATAACTTTCGGTTCTTAACATAGTATGTTCTAAAAATTGTTCTTCGCCGTCGATATCGATGCGTACAGTACCCAGCTCTTTACTTATAACATTAGCTTTTACGCCTTTAATGCTGCTAAGCACAGCTAAAACCTCGTCCGTACTTAATTGCGAGCACACATCAATTTCCTTTGATTCTTTACCTATAAGAGAATTCCGAACCCATCCGCCCACAAAATATAGTCGAGCATCTGCATTTTTAAATTGTTTAGCTATCGCCATTATTTTAGGCGATACGTTCATCATTTTTTAAACTCACCCTTAAATGCATACTCAGCAGGTCCACTCATGGTCACCCTGCCATTTTCTGCATATTCTATTTCAAGTTGGCCAAGCTCTAAACTAACAGTAACTGCCCTGTCAGTATGCCCCATGTTAAAACCTGCTACAACACTAGCTGATGCACCTGTTCCACACGCAAGCGTTAACCCAGCGCCTCGTTCAAACGTTCTTAGCTTAATATGATTTTTATCAATTACCTCAACAAAGTTTACGTTCGTTTTTTCGGGGAATATAGAATGCTTTTCGATGGCACTTCCCACTTTTTCAATATTAATATCTTCGAGATCGTCTACAAAGAGCACAGCATGTGGTACGCCCATCCTAAGCACGCTTATACGATATACATTCGAGCCAATGTCAATAGTTTCTCCCATTACCTTATCGCCCATTCCCAGCATTGGGATCTTATGACGTTCAAAAATCGGTTTCCCCATGTCTACGCAAATTTTTTCGACTTTTCCACTTTCAGAAATTATCTTTGGCTGAATTATTCCTGCTAATGTTTCCACTTTCATATCTCGACCTTTTACCATTGCGTTATCATAAGCGTATTTTGCAGCGCATCTGATTCCGTTGCCACACATCTCAGCTTCGCTGCCATCACTATTGATTACCCGCATGCGTATATCCGCTTTATCAGATGGAGAAATCAACAGTACTCCGTCAGCTCCCACTCCAGTATGCCTATCGCACAGTCTTTTGCTTAGTTCGAATACATCTATCATTCCCAGATGAATTCTGTCTATTACAATAAAATCGTTCCCTAGCCCATGCATCTTGGTAAATGGTATCATTTTAAATTCACCCCAAATCTTTTTAACTATATTATACATATAATTTGCAAAAATATATATAAATTGCTGTACAATCTTTATTTTCTTACGTATCATATTATTATGTGTTATATTATATGTTAATTCATTGTGTTTCGGAGTGTGTTGTTGTAAATGATATTTTTTATTATTAATCCCGCTGCTGGCCGCGGCAAATCTGGCAAAATTATGAACGAGCTTTGTACCATACTTAATGATAAAAACGTAGAATATCATACCGTTTTTACTCATCACAAAGGTCATGCTGTTAACCTATGTAGGATAGGTTGTGAAAAAGGTTATGACACTATCGTAGCAGTCGGTGGAGACGGAACAGTACGTGAAGTGGTAGAAGGCATGCGCAATCATAAACACGTAAAACTAGGCATTATTCCTACAGGGACAGGTAACGATTTTATTAAATCTCTTAACATCCCTAAATCCCCTAAGATTGCTTTAGATATTATTCTTGAAGGTAATACACGCGTAATTGATTCTGGTAATATAGGCAAACGTATGTTTGTTAATATTGCCACCCTGGGATTTGATGCTCAGGTCGTAGCTTGTGCCAATAACATACCGATACTAAGCGGATTTGCGGCTTATTTTTTTGCTACTATACTTACTTTGTTTAAATTAAAATGCAAGCCGGTTACCATTGAATATGAAGACGGTTCAACATCAACTCATAATATTTTATTGGTTGCAATTTGTAATGGTAAGCAGTATGGCGGCGGATATAACGTTGCCCCCCACGCTAAACTGGATGATGCAAACTTTGAAGTAATCATAGCAGAAAACTTTAGCAGATGGCGCGTACTAAGACTATTGCCTAAATATGTTAAAGGTACTTACCTAGATGAAGATATTAAGGGAATTTCTAGTTTTAAATGCTCGAGTATTACTTTGCACGCTGAAGAAGACTCATACTTTAACGCTGACGGCGAGCTATCAAAAGACAAAACCCTTTCGTTTTCAATTAACCCATCTGCCCTTATTGTTCTTGCACCTAAAGATTCTGAGCAGGATTTAAGCGAAACACAAGATGAATAATTACTTAAATATTGATTTTTTAAAACCAAAGCTGATATTATAAACACTTGCTTTGGTTTTTTTATGTGTATATTTGATAATCATTTTATATACACTGGTTAATTTATAACAAAAGCATTATAATTAACATGTATAGATTATTTTGTCAAACAAACACGTTATAATGCAAACCGTGTAATATGGGGGATTGTACCGTTGAATAATAAACAAGAAAAGTCTCGCAACTCTCACAAAAGGAAAGTTAAGTTTAGCGATGATATTAATAAACGCAACAAGCAAAAAAGATATAAATTAAACAAAAGACGAACATTTTTCTTTGGAACAAGCATCTTAGCCATTCTAGCTTTTTTAGTAGTGGTTGTTTTTTCGCCCCCTTTTGACCTGGCTGGCAATATTGTTTCTCTTCCTTTTTCATCCGATCAAAGTTATTATGCTGACTCTGATGGCATAGTTTACAGTGATGATAGTAGTATTTATCAACTTAATATGGCCGGCGCACAAATTTGGAGCGTAGATAGTCCTGCTCCTAACGCCTTAGTCGCCGCTTCATCTGAGATCGTTGTTGCCTATACCTCTTCAAATATCGTGGCTTATGATAGTAAAGGCACCGAGCTATTCTCACGAGAGTTTTTAGGAACCATAAAAAAAGTTGAGTGCTCAAAAACTTTGGTAATGGTCTCACGCACTACTGCGCAAAACACTTCTGATTTGACCGTGCTTGACAAAGGTGGTAATGAGATTTCTGTAATAGATATTGGTACCAAAACTCCTCTTTCGTTTGGTGTTGACGAAAAGCTTAACTTGTTATGGCTGCTTTCAATAGATACTTCTGCCTCAACTCCTCTAACGTCACTGACCCTTTATTCAAGCGGCAAATCTCAAATAGGGCAAATAAACGTGACATCAGAGCTCATGACAGATGTTCTTATTAATGACGCTAACGTATATTTATTAGGTTCGACCCATGTAACTAATTTTGATTATCAGGGAAATATCCTTTCATCTCAGCTAGTATATGGATGGGATATTCTCGATTATGTTGTTACATCTGACGACCAGCTCGCCTTACTGTTAACTCCACATAAAGATACGGTTGAAACCAGCAAAGACCGCACCCTTGCTCGTGTCGTTTTATACCAGCAATCGGATTCACTTATATCATTACCAAACAATACGTTTGATGCCTTTATCCGCGATGAAAACATTTACTGTTTTACTCCTGATTCGTTAGTAAGATGTGATCTTTCTGGCAATATATTAAATGAATACGAATTCGGATTCACTATAGACGACGTTGGTGATATAATTAACGATAATTACATTATTGTTTACTCGGCAGATAAATGCTATTTATCTACCTTACCATAAAATTTTACTGGAGGTTATGTTTTTAGCAATGAATTTATTAGACTTAATCATCATAGCTATTATCGGTTTTAGCATTTTTAGCGGCATGAGCAAAGGATTTACATTAACCGTCTTACGCCTTGTGGCTTTTGTTGCATCAGCTTTGGTAGCTTATATATTTTACCCCATCGTAGCTCGATTGCTAGGCTCTACGGTGCTCAGCACGCTTGGTATTTACGTTGAAGGAAATGAATATGTCAATGATGTTATGCTGGCTAATCAGCCTATTACTGCTCTTTCTCCAGATAATATCAATGCAGCGATTCAAAACGCTAACTTGCCTGCTCCGTTTGGCAGCGCTCTTCATAGTAATATCTCTAACCAAGCGCTTGCCAATCAAAATGCTTCCACTCTAGGCGACTACTTTGATGCTACACTTGCAAACGTTTTGCTAGGAATTATCGCGTTTTTGATTATATTCCTATTGGTTCGATTGATCTTAGGAATCGTAATCCGTGCAACAGATAGCGTTACTCGTTTACCAGTATTAAAGCAATTTAACTCCCTTTTAGGCGGTGCGTTAGGTTTAGTCCGCGGTGTGCTCTTTATATTTGCTCTATTTATGCTAGTACCTATATTCACATTGATACTTCCGCCCGACACCGTTATGCCTTATATCAACGGATCGCTACTTGCTCCATTTTTCTCCAACGCCAATCTATTGTTATCCTTTATTGGCGGAGTATTGTAGCTAGGCTTCTTAAGGAGGAAAATACTTGTGAAACTTTCTGCAACGGTAATACTTGTTTCAGATATTACGAAATCAACTGAGTTTTATAAAAGAGTGCTCTTTCAACGGGTGCTCTTTAACTTTGGTCAAAACATAGCCTTCGAAGGAGGCCTTGCCCTTCATTTATCTGACCATTTTGCAACACTATGTAATATTGATAAAAACGCAATTTCATTAACTTCTCATGATTTTGAACTTTACTTTGAGCAAAAAGATTTTGATAGCTTTATTAATCACCTAAAGTCGTTTAACGACGTTTTGCTTGTTCACGATGTGGTCGAACACGCCTGGGGACAGCGAGTAATACGCTTTTATGACCCGGATCACCACATTATTGAAGTTGGCGAGTGCATGGAAACCGTTGTTTTACGATTTATCGATCAAGGAATGAGCATGGAGGAAACATCTATTCGTACGCAACACCCTATTACATTTATACAAAACGCACTTCTTGCTAGAAAAAAATGATACAAATATATTGTTTCACGTGAAACAATATATAAGCTAAATGCTATTATAATAAAAAAAGCACTATTGTGCTTTTTCCTTTTATGTAGTTTCACGTGAAACAATATATACTTTTATCTACTGTTGAAGCAACAACTCACATATACCCTCAATATCGTCGCTTGAATAGTATTCAATAGTTATTTTCCCACGATCATCGTTTCCACTTATAATAACCTTTGTTCCTAATCTATGCTGCAAGCTCTCCTGCATATCATATAGCTCAGGAGAAATGCTTCGTTTCTTTACGCGACGGTTTTTCTTAGCTACTACGTTAGTCTTTAATGCTTCCATCTTACGAACAGACAAATCTTGTTCTATCGCTTTTCTCGCCATTTCTTCTTGCAAGCTTTTGTCGGTTATGCCAGCTAATGCTCGAGCATGTCCAGCACTCAGCTCCCCTGACCAAATATAGTCTTGTACCGTCTCGGGTAGCGTTAAAAGTCGTAATGCGTTCGCGATAGCGCTGCGACTCTTACACAACCTTTTTGCTGCACGTTCTTGCGTTAGCGAATACTCTTCGATCAAATATTTAATACCCGCTGCTTCTTCTAGCGGATTCAAATCCTCACGCTGGAGGTTCTCAATTAAAGATACCTCCACCTCATCTTCATCTTTAAGCTTGGTGATTATAGCAGGTATAGTATCGATGCCCGCTATCTTTGCGGCACGCCACCTGCGTTCTCCTGCGATTATCCTATATCTATTACCTGCCTTAGATAAAATTATCGGTTGAATTACTCCATGAATAGAAATTGAATTAGACAATGACTCAAGTGCAGCACGATCAAATTGTTTACGCGCCTGTTTAATATTTGGATCAATATCAAGTATATTTATTTCAACAACCGCATTATCAGAGGCTTGAGCAGCAGCAAAAGACACGTCAGCCGTTTTCTCAGGTTCATTTGCGCCAATTAACGCACCCAGACCTTTTCCTAATCCACGTTGCTTAACACTCATGCTCTGTCCTCCTCAGGATTTTCATTGTTTTGAATAATCTCTTCAGCAACTATCTCATATGCGATAGCGCCAGCACAGTTTGGGGCATATAGTTTGATAGGTTTGCCATGACTTGGCGCCTCTCCTAACCTAACATTTCTCGGAATAGTAGAACTAAATACCTTATGCTTAAAATAAGACTTGACCTCGTCCACAACCTGAACAGACAAACGCGTTCTAGGATCAAACATAGTCAACAAAACGCCTTCTATCTCTAGTTCCGCATTTAAATGCTTTTTTACCAGCCTTATGGTATCTATAAGCTGTGTGACCCCTTCTAAGGCAAAGTATTCACACTGAATCGGCACAATAACAGTATCCGCCGCAGTTAATGCGTTGACCGTAAGTAAGCCTAAAGACGGAGGACAATCAAACAATATATAGTCATAATTTTCGAGTACAGGCTGCAGAGCAAGTTTTAAAATAAACTCACGCTTGTCCATACCTACCATTTCAACTTCAGCCCCCGCCAATTGCGGCGCAGCCGTCAAAATATCCATGCCCTCAATCTGAGTATTAATTATTGCATCAGATATATCGGTGCCGTTGACCAATACATCATATATTGATTTTCTTTCAGCGGTTTTATCAATACCAAACCCGCTAGTTGAGTTCCCCTGTGGATCAATATCCACAAGCAAAACTTTTCTTCCCAGCATAGCCAAAGATGCACTACAATTTATTGTTGTAGTGGTTTTACCTACCCCACCCTTTTGATTTGCAACCGCCATAACCTTTGCCAAACTTATCACTCCCTAAACAAACTGTTAATTCATTATAAATTACAAATGCAAAACCAACAAGGGAAAAAGCCCATCTATACAATAAATATAGACAGGCTTTTTACCAGAATGACAAAATCAACAACTAAAAGTTTTTTAAAACCTCCTCCCAACAACTTTTTCTCTTTGCATATCCTTTGAGACTAATACCCTTATTTCAACGGCATCCCCAATATCATGTGTAGACACCTGGGCATGTAATCCTTGCGAATTAAGCTGGGTAACCGTGTTTTTTATAGTGTTAATGAACATTCTATAATCACGATGCAATAACCGCACCTTACTTGAAGCGCTACTACTTGCAATTTTATCAGCTCTTTGTTCAACTATTCCTTCAGTTTGTTTGACAGACAACGAATTATCAACAGCGAGCTTAGCAACTCTCAACTGTTCTTTTTCATCAACCAACCTAAGAAGTGCACGAGCATGCCTTTCACTCAATCCATGTTCAAGAGCAAATTGTCTTACCTCATCAGATAATCTAAGCAATCTAATCTTGTTTGCAATGGTCGACTGATTTTTACCAAGCTGCTTTGCAAGCTCGTCCTGCGTATATCCATGGTCGTGCAATATCCTTTTATATGCTATTGCTTCATCAAAATAATTCAAATCCTCTCGCTGGAGGTTTTCGATCATTGCAATCAACGCAGATTCGGATTCACTAGCCGTTATCACTATAGCTTTTATCACGGTGATACCAGCCATGATACACGCACGTAGTCTCCTTTCTCCAGCTATTAATTCATACTCCAAATCACTTATCTGCCTAACGGTTATCGGTTGAATTAATCCAAATTGTTTAATAGACTCGGCAAGCTCAGAAATACTTTCTTGATCAAATAATCTTCTAGGTTGATTAGGGTTTGAGGTAATGCAATCTATAGGAATGCTGAACAGCCTATCCCTATGCACTGACCCCTGTTGTTTTTTTCGCTTATCTTTTCCCATTTCTAACATATTCAGCATATTGTGATCTCCTTACATAATTTAGTACTATAATTTCTAATGCCTAATAATTCATTAAAATCTAACGTGAATCCTTTTGATTAGCAATAATCGCTCATTTAATAGTAAAACTTCTTATTTTCTCGCGTTTACGCATTGATACTTTTGTTTTCTTTGCACTTCTCTAAAAATCTACATTATAAGCTGTAGACTACAATGCATCAAACACTTTTTCGACAGCAAACCTTTTAATCGCATACAGAAAAACCGTTATTACGCATAAAAAAAACCTCCCTTAAAAAAAGGAGGTAATATTTACTCAAACTAATCAATTTTACTCAAGCGGTAATTTTGTCGGCGTGCCAGCTTTCCTCGGATATTTTGAATGCGTCGGTTTTGTCTTTTTTGCAATAAGCAAGGTGTGATTTCTATCAGGCACATTTGCTTTGACCACCTTAAACTCATCTCCACCCAATATCTTCAATGCGTTTCTAGCTTTATTTGCTTCTAAAAGTGCATTTTCACCCTTATACGCAATCAGTCTTCCTCCCACTTTAACAAGCGGAAGCGCATATTCGTATAATACTGCACAGCGTGCAACGGCCCTGGCTATTACAACATCAAACGACTCGCGATATTCCTTTTGCCTGCCAGCATCCTCCACCCGAATCTGCCTAGCAACGACATTTTCGAGTCTTAACTCATCTATCACCCTATTTAAAAACATCACCCTTTTATTTAACGAATCAAGCAAAGTAAACTGTGTATTTTCCATAGCAATGGCAAGAGCTAATCCTGGAAACCCTGCTCCGCTGCCAATATCACAGACGCTTTTAGCAACTGATAACAAACGCATACTAGAGAGCGAATCGGCAAAGTTTAAATGATACGAGTCTTCTTCAGATATTGCAGTCAACTTTTGAATTTCATTTTCCTCATATACCATATCGTTATACTTCAATAGCTTCGTAAATGTTTCCTCACTAAAGCTAATATCCATTGAAACTAACATGCTGTTTAAATTGTCAACAAACTCAAGTCCCATTATCTTTTCTCCCATTAACTTTACTTTTGTCGCTGCTGCAACTGCTTTTCGCGTTCCATTTTTTCAAGGTATATCATCAACACGGATATATCGGACGGGGTAACACCATGAATCCTAGACGCCTGCGATAAAGTTGTCGGGCGAATCGCCGAAAGCTTTTCAACTGCCTCGGCACTAAGTGAGCTTATCTGACTATAGTCAAAGTCAGGTGCAATAACATACCGTTCCATTCGCTTAAACCTATTTACTTGCCGTCTCTGCCTCTCAATATATCCCCCATATCGCATCTCGATCTCTACTTGCTCCTTTATCAAAGGCTCAAGCTCTACTATCTCACTACGCAGTCCTATTAAATCGTCATATCCAATCCCCGGACGCTGCAATAAGTCACGCACGAACACACCGCTTTTTGCATCACGAAGGCCATTCTGCTTAAAAAGCATACTTAACCTCTCACTCGGTGCGATAGCTATCCCATCGAGCATGTTTATAACTTCTTTTGAAACATCACGCTTATGTTTCATACGTTCAAATCTATCTTCTCCCGCTAACCCAATTTTATAAGAAAGCTCAGTTAATCTTAAATCAGCGTTATCATGCCTTAATAAAAGCCTATACTCTGCTCGCGACGTCATCATGCGATAAGGCTCATCTGTCCCCTTTGTAACAAGGTCATCAATAAGCACCCCTATATACGCTGTCGAACGCGACAACACCAACGCATCGTCGCCTTTGACATACTGTGCAGAGTTGATCCCCGCCATAATCCCTTGAGCCGCCGCTTCTTCGTATCCAGATGATCCATTAACCTGCCCTGCAAAGAACAATCCTGAAACTATCTTTGACTCAAGGCTTGATTTAAGCGACGTAGAGTCTATACAGTCATACGAAATAGCGTAAGCCGATCTCATGATAACAGAATTCTCTAATCCAGGAATGGTCTTTAACATTTCTACTTGAACATTTTGCGGCAACCCCGAAAACAACCCCTGCAAATACATTTCACATGATTCAAGCGTTTCTGGTTCAACAAAAACCTGATGCCTTTTTCTATCGCTAAACCTTAATACCTTTTCCTCAATAGACGGACAATACCTAGGTCCCAACGCATCGTTTCGCCCTAGCGTCATAGGCGACGAATCTATATTACTTCTAACAATATCATGCGTATCTTCGTTAGTATATGTAAGATAGCAAGGCACATCACCCGCATTAGGTTCATCCGTTAGATGCGAAAATGCCATAGGCGGGTTATTCCCATCCCATCGCTCCATTTTATCGTAGCTAATGCTATCACGATGAACTCTTGGCGGTGTATCTGTTTTAAACCGTTTTAAAGGAATAGAGATATCATATAGCGACTTAGTTAGATATACAGCGGCTCTCAATCCGCCAGGCCCTGCCGATTCCGTATGAGTGCCATGATATACCCTTGCCCCAAGGTAGACTCCAGTACAAATAGTAACCGTAGTTGCTTTATATATCGCTCCAACTGATGTTTCGATTCCACTAATACGACCATCTTCAACTAATATCTTTGCAACTTCACCTTCCATCAAAAAAAGGTTGGGTTGATTTTCCATGATACATTTCATCTCACGCTGATAAACAAGCTTATCGACCTGCACCCTGAGCGAGTGAACGCCTGGACCTTTTCTTGTATTAAGCAATCTACTTTGCAACATAGCTTTATCGGCGCAGATGCCCATACTACCACCCAAAGCATCAACTTCTCGAACAAGCGTTCCTTTTGCTGTTCCTCCAACCGCTGGATTACAGGGCATTAACGCAACTGCATCTAAGCTGAGAGTAAGACACAATGTTTTACATCCCATCCTAGAACTTGCAAGCGCCGCTTCACAGCCTGCATGTCCCGCACCTACGACAATACAATCAAAATTTCCCGCTAAGTATGACATTACTTTACCTCATAATCGTATATTTCGCCTAGAAAATCCTTAAAGTTATCCACAGTTTTGCACCATACATCTATAAATATTTATTCATACATAAATGTATTATTTTCACAATATATGACATAGCCTAACCCGGCATAAACAAAGGGTTTACACGGGTTTTCTATTATACAAAAAACCCAGAAACACCCTTAATGATATGTGAATATTTCACTAATCCAAAAAAGTTATCCACATAGTTATTCACATACTGCATTATTTCCCAATACAAAACCGTTCAAATACCCTATTAATCATCTCATCATCAACCAATTTCCCCATCACTTCACCCACTGCATAGAGTGCCTCGGTTAAATCTATCGCCACCAAATCAGGCGGTATATAATCATCAGCAGCAGCTTTTGCTGCCATTAAATTATCCCGCGATCTTTTTAAAGCTGCTAGCTGTCGATGATTTGAAATTGGCGCGCTATTTTCAAATTCTCCATCTGGCACAACCAAATCACAAAGTTTTTCTTTAAGCTCGTCCATGCCAAACAAAGTTTTTGCGCTTATCAAGACAACATCTTTTGCATGATCCTTTAATGCCGAAATATCGATGTTTTCAAGATCTGCTTTATTAATAACTATCACCCTGCGTTTATCGCTTGTATAATCCAGCAAAGTAAAATCATCATCACAAAGCGGAAAATCGAGAACCAGCAAAGTTAAATCAGCTGACTCCATAGCCTTTTTTGTACGTTCAATCCCTAGCACCTCAACTTGATCATTACTATCACGCAGCCCAGCGGTATCAATAAAATTAAACTGAATGTCATTTATATTAGCACTAACGTTAATGCTATCGCGAGTTGTACCCTCATGATGGGTCACAATAGCTACATCTTCACCCAATAATGCGTTAAATAAGGTGGACTTTCCAACGTTAGGTCTCCCACAAATAACTGTATTCACGCCAGACGCGATCATTCTCCCTGATTCAGACTGCTTTATCATCCCATTCATATCATCAATTAAACTTTTGCATCTATATGACACCTTTTCAAGCGTAATTTCTTCAATATCATGCTCAGGATAATCGACACACAATGCAATTTCACTTAATAAATCTAATATATCGTTTTCAAAAGCCATCATCTTATCATGCAAGCAACCTTGCAATCGTAAAAGAGCCTGCTTTGACGCAGTTTTTGTTGCACTATCTAATAGCTCCATCACGGCTTCTGCTTGACTCAAGTCTATTCTTCCATTAATAAACGCTCGCTTTGTAAACTCACCCGGCGTTGCCATCCTAGCTCCGTTATCGTCTAGCAATGCATACACTGCCTTTGTAACTGCCTTTGATGCATGCAAGTGTAATTCAACGACATCTTCGCGAGTATAAGTGTGTGGAGCCGGCAGATATACTGCCATACACTCATCCAAGATTTCATCTGCATCCATCACATTCCCATAGCACAGCATCCGTGGGCAACTTACCGCCTTTTTGCTTGAAAAAACAGTTTTTAATATAGTAAAAGCTTTATCTCCGCTAATACGCAAAACACAAATTCCGCCCGTATCATTAGGCGTTGCGGGTGCGTATATGGTTTGATTATCCATTAACAAAGCATAATTCTCCTATATTATTAGAATGTTATGTAAAAATAGACTACGCATAAGGCGCAGTCTATTTTAATAAGTTAACTAAATTTTATCGCCTTGGTTTTATCACGACACGGCGATATGGCTCATCACCTTCGCTGTAGGTGACAACCCCTTCATCATCTTGCAACGCTGCATGCAGCACTCGGCGTTCATATGGCTTCATCGGTTCAAACGAAACTATTTTTCCGCTTGTCAGTGCGCGGCTAGCATACTTTCTTGCCAAACGTTCAAGAGTCTGTTGGCGTTTAGTACGATAATTTTCACTATCAAGGGTAATACGCATATAATCTTCTCTACCTCTGTTAACCACTAAATTAGTGATATACTGAAGCGAATCCAACGTTTCTCCCCTATATCCAATTAATACGCCCATCTTATCGCTATGTAAGGTAATCTTAAGACCTTCGTCACTCATTTCGTCGTCAATCTTAACATCAATATTCATAAGCGAACACACTTCGCCAACAAAGGCGATAGCCTTTTCGCAAGGTCCATCTTTTTTCACAGCCACAGCCACAAAAGGCTTTGCGCCAATCCCAAATAATCCTTTTGAACCCTCGGTCTCGATGGTAACCTCGGCTCTTTCAGCCGTTACACCTAGTTTTAAAAGTGCATCATTTATGGCTTCCTCTGCCGTTTTACCCGTACCTTTTACGCTATCCATCGGGTAACCTCCTCAGTCGATATTTCGACTATTAATCATCTTTTTTACCAAGCAAACTTTTTTTCTTTTTCTCTGGTTTTATTATTGTTTCCTTAGAAGGTCCGTCAAAACCTTGTTGTTCTTCATCTTTTTTCTTATAGTACAAATTAAGTGCATACTGCTGAACTATAGACAAAACATTTGTAAACGTCCAATACACTGCAAAAGCAGCACCCATTACACTACAAATATAAACTGAAAACAGCGGTAGTCCGAAACGCATCATCTTGCCTTGCTGCTGCATCATACCAGATTTTGACTGATACACGCCCATAAAGTACGCTGAAACACCAGACATAATAGGCAATATAAAATACCCGTTTGACTGCTGGAATATTACACCAAGCTGAGAAAAGAATCCTGGTGCGCCGCCAACCAAATATGGCTGCAAAGTAGGTTGTATAATCTGCGCATAATTATAAGTTGGAAGCCACAAATGGCCCAAATTCTTTGCAAATAACATGCCGGAAAACGCTTCCTGCGTTGGCAATATGTTTGGAGCATACTCCATAAACGACATTGCATCCGGCTGCCAAATGTTTTTGATCCATAAAAACGATGGCAAATCGATAGTCTTACCAGTTTTAGCTGCATCTAAAACCAAGTTTACCATCTCAGTATTAGCCAAGTTTCTAACCGCACCAAAGAAAGCAAACAAGAATAGCATCTGGAAAAGCATTGGCAAACAACTTGCAAACGGACTGACTCCCTCTTCGCGATAAAGCTCAGCCGTTTTTTGCTTTTGTTTATCAGGGTTTGAAGCATATCGTTCTTTAATCTTTTCCATCTTTGGCTGAAGCTTGACCATATTACGCATTGATTTCTTTTGCTTGATATCAAAAGGCAACAAGCACGCACGAATTACCAGCGTTACCAATAATATCGCCAACACATAATCATGTGTTATCGTGTTGTATAAAAACCTGATGACATCGCCGAAAAAATCAGCGATAAAGTTATCATATAAAAACAACGTAATTTCCTCCCGAGAACCTATTATTAATATCTATATTATATTAGCAACAAATATATAAATAAAACCATACAAACAAAGTTGGATTATGGTACAGGATCATATCCCCCAAGACTAAAAGGATTACACCTTAAAATCCGCCAAATAGCTAATCCTAATCCTTTGAATGCACCGTGTTTTTTTATAGCCTGTACCGCATATTGAGAACAAGTAGGATAATACTTGCACCTTCGCGGTATAGAAGGCGAAATATACTTTTGATATAGTCGTACTATTCCTACGAAAACTCTTTTCACTATTCTTCCCCCAAATAAAGGTTAGATTTCCGTAAAAGATACCTAACTGTTGACTGTATCTCTTTATACGACGATTTTACAATAGCTTCTCGCGCAACGAATACTATTCGCACACCACTTTTTAGTTTAGGTATCTCTTGCCTAAACGCATCCTTTAGCCTACGTTTAATTAAGTTGCGTACAACGGCTTTCCCAACTTTTTTACTTACACAAAATCCAACTTTTATCGTATTTGAACGATTAGGCAAAAATAACATTAACATTATTTTTGAACCTTTTGTCTTTCCTCGACGATATATATATTGAAAATCGCGATTCTTTTTTAGCGAGTATTTTCTGTTCACAAAAAGAGCCATTCCTTAAATAAAATTCTATACAGACGCTAAAATGCGATATGCTTCCGTATTACAGAGCAACATCGCTTTATAGTAAAAAATCTGTTATTAAAAACAAAAGTCAAATAAGCCTTATGCTGAAATAGATTTTCTGCCTTTTCTGCGTCTACGGCTTAATACTGCACGACCTGGCGTCGATGACATCCTGGAACGAAATCCATGAACTTTTTTTCTCTTTCTCTTCTTTGGCTGATACGTTTGTAGCATAATATAACACCTCTTATAATCTTATATGCATATGTTTCTCAAAACGCAAACATATGCATCGTATTGTACATACATAAGTTGTATTATAGTGCATGGCAATATACGTGTCAAGCAAAGCATAATTTGCTGTCAAAAAAATATTACTTTTGACAATGTTACTCATTTCAATTGCACGTCACTCTCATTTTTGATATTATAAAGTACATTATGTTGAAGTGTATTATAGTAAGGAATAAAAATTTTTCACTCTTTCTGTGGATAACCTTGTGGATAACTGCTTCATTCTGTGGATTAAATGCTTATTTTTAACCTATTGCTTACATAATACTATTATTTTCCTATTATAATAAGCACGCGTGAAAGTGTTAATTGTTTATTAGTATGATATGTGTATAATACATAACACAGCAATTTAAAATAAATTACTCGATTTTTGAAACGGAGGCAGCCACTAAAATGATGACCGCTAACCAAATTTGGGCATTAGCGCTTAAACAACTTAAAATTGAAGTTAATGCGGGTAACTATAACTCGTATTTCACAAATCTACAACCAGTCAGTGTAGATGAAACCTACTTAACTCTCGAGATTGAGTCGGATTTACTTAGAAACATAATAAATCAGCGTTATTCGACTATAATATCATCTGCTGTATCAATGGCAGCAAATAAGGATTTGAGTATTAAACTAATATTACCTTATGAAAGAATCAATATTGACAAGAATACTCAAGAAAAACCTGATGCAAAAAAACCTATGCTTAATCCTAAATACACCTTTGACTCATTTGTTGTAGGTAACTCAAACCGTTTTGCGCATGCAGGCGCACAAGCTGTTGCAAATGCTGCTAACTCAAACGGTAGTATATACAATCCATTGTTTATTTATAGTGGCTCAGGACTTGGGAAAACACATCTTATGCTAGCTATCGGTCATCAGATATATCAAAATGACCCAAAAAAGCAAGTTGAATACGTAACTAGTGAAACTTTTACAAACGAACTTATTCGTGCTATACAAAAAGGCGAAAACGAAAAATTTAGACAGCGTTTTAGAAACGTTGATTGTTTAATGATAGACGATATCCAATTTATTGCCGATAAAGAGCGTACTCAAGAAGAATTTTTCCATACCTTCAACGCACTTCATGAGGCTAATAAACAAATAGTTATTACCTCCGATCAACAGCCTAAAGATATTCCTACCATCGAAGAGCGATTGCGTTCAAGATTTGAGTGGGGATTAATAGCAGACATTCAACCGCCTGATTATGAAACACGAGTTGCAATCCTGCTTAAAAAAGCTAACTCGGACGAGCTTGATATTTCAAACGATATTATTTATTTTATTGCAGCTCAGGTTGAAAGTAATATCCGTGTCTTAGAAGGCGCATTAAATAGGGTTATTGCTTACTCAACATTAAATAATTCAATACCTACTATAGATATTGCAAAAGAAGCATTAAAAGAATTCTTATCAATCAAAAAGAAAGCCGTAAATGCAGAAATCATAAAACAAGCAGTTGCTAAAGAATATGGTGTTAAACCTGAAGATTTTTCTTCAAAACGTCGCGATCGTGAAATTTCGTTACCAAGGCAAGTATGTATGTACTTGGTTCGCGATATATTGAACCTTTCTCATCCAAAGATAGGCAGCTTATTTGGCGGACGTGATCATTCAACCGTTATGTACGCTTGCAAAGAAATTAAAGATACTATTGAAAATGATAGTACTTTTGCTTTGAAAATATCTGAGATAAAAGAAAGTATTTTGAATTAATCCACATGTTTTCAACTACTATTGTCTATATGTTAACAGGGTTTTAACAGCTTATTAAAAAAATATAACCAAGCTGTTTTCCACTCTGTAAAAGGTCTAATAGCTGTTTTCCACACTTTAAACACCCCCTAATACTACGGCTATTACTATTTAAATAATATTATATATCACCTAGGAGGTCGATCGATGCGTATTAGATGCAACCAACAAAATCTTCTCTCAGCACTACAAACTGCTTCAAAAGCTTTATCATCAAAAAGCCCACTCCCTATTCTTGAAGGTGTATATTTAGGCACTCAAGATGATAAGCTTATTGTTAAATGCATGAACATGTCGCTTCAAATTCAGTTATCGATTGATGCTGAGATCATCAAAGAGGGAACTATAGTATTACCTGGTAAAATATTTATCGAGGTAGTTAGACGTTTACCAGAAAAACAGATAGAAATCGATGTTAGCGATAATTTTTCGGCAACCTTGGTTTGTGGTGAATCTAACACTACTTTGCAAGGCATGGATTACAGCGAATTTCCATCGTTACCTGAATTAGACGGTGAAAGTGTTACTTTACCGCAACAGCTAGTTAAAGACATGATAAAAAAGACAGTGTTTGCAACGGCTCATGATGAAACAAAGCCTGTTTTAACTGGCGCTCTTTTAGAAATCAATCAAAATAAAGTTTTAATGGTGGCACTTGATGGTTATCGAATGGCTATGAGAAAAGAAGTTATGGAAGATGATTTAGGTGAGCATAAAGTAATTTTACCTGCTAAGTCCATGATCGAGCTTGGAAAAATCCTTGGTGACGAGGGAGAAATGAAAGTTTCGTTTTGGAAGGGTTATTTAAAGTTTGAAATGGATGATGTTTCGATCATAACGAGATTGATTGAAGGCGAATTTATAAAGTATGATCAAATCATCCCTAAAGAGCATTCAACTAGAGTTGAGGTAAACGGTCAAATTCTTTATGCAAGCATTGAACGAGCTTCTTTAATGGCTAGGGAAGGGAATAATAACTTAATTCGCATAAATATTACTGATAAAGGAATAGAAATTAAGTCACAATCTGAAATCGGTAATACTAACGAGCACGTTTTATGCAGAAAAGATGGTGAAGATTTAGAAATTGCCTTTAATGCGTTATACCTACTAGATGTTTTGCGTACGTTAGATGATGAAGAATTAAACCTTAATTTTAATACTAACGTTAGTCCATTAGTTATTAATCCAACTGAAAGCGATGCATTTTCGTATTTAATTTTACCAGTAAGGATTTACTAAAGTACTATATTTATAAAAAGAGCAGCGTAATTTATACGCTGTTTTTTGTGTAAAAAATAATGTTATTTGGTAAAATATTTTTGTAATTTGTATGTGATATAATGTAAATGAATTTAGTAGGATGGATGGTAAAGAAAGTAATTTTTTGCTATTTTGAGGGTTTTGATGGTAGATAGGATTGTATTAAAAGATTTTCGTAATTATAAAGACCTCGATTTATCGTTAAGCAATGGCTTAAATATTTTGCAAGGAAAAAATGCGCAGGGAAAAACTAACGTATTAGAAGCAATATACCTTTGTGCATTAGGAAAATCACATCGTGTTGCAAATGATGCGGATATGATAAGACAAGATTGTTCTTTTGGACAAACTACAGTTTACACAAAGGATCATAATAAAAATGGATCTATTAAAATGCAGTTGACAAGAGGCGGCGTAAAAAAAGTTTTAATTGATCAAGTTCCTATCAAAAAAATGGTTGAATTGATGGGTAAACTTATGGTGGTAATGTTTTCACCTGAGGATCTTCAATTGATAAAAGAAGGACCTGTATTTAGAAGAAAATATATTGATACTTTTTTATGCCAGATTAAACCGTCGTATTTTTATAATCTGCAAAGCTATAATAAATCTTTAAAACACAGAAACAAGCTAATTATTAAAAAAGATAATGCTATGTTAGATGTTTTTGATCAGCAAATTGCAACGTATGGCACAAAAATAGTTAATGAACGAAAAAAGTTTTTTGATGTTTTAAAACCTATTTGTATCGATCAGCACGATTTATTAACAAATGGCGAAAATATGGATTTGGATTATGTTTGTTCTATTTCAAAAAATTATGTGGATGAAGAAGAATATTTAAGGCAGCTTTATAATGCTCGATCAATTGATTTTTTACGTGGATATACTACAAAAGGTGTTCATCGTGATGATTTAAGTATTTATGTTTATAAAAAAGATGCAAGAAAATTTGCATCACAAGGTCAACAGCGTAGTTTAGCGCTTTCGCTTAGGTTGTCACAAGCTATTGCAATGGAAAAATATACTGAGCGTCGTCCAGTTTTATTATTAGACGACGTATTAAGCGAATTGGATAATGACCGAATAACCTATTTATTGTCCATTTTAGAGGATAATCAGACTATTTTAACCAGCGCAATGAAAGTGACAACTAGCACATCAAATTTAAGTACTGTGACATTTTTAGTGGAAAGTGGACGGATTCAAAGGGTATAAGTAAAAAAATACCTCTAGGGCTTTATAAAACCATTAAAATAGAGTATAATTATAGCAGAACTATTATGCCTTTAAGGTTGGTTTTTAAAAATCATTAAAACCAGTTAAAAGGTCAATTTTTTTGTTAAGTAAAAAAAGATAATATTTTAAATATATAAAGGGGAATTCAGATGGTATTACATATTGGACGAGATACGATAGTAACGACCGAAAGTATAATAGCTATCATCGATATTGAAACGGTTAATATATCAGATGAAATGCGTAAGTATTTTAGGCCCATAAAAATGGAATTTGAAAAGACGTCTAAAGAAGAATGTAAATCGTTTGTGATAACGACTTATAATTATCCAGGCATGAGAAAAAATGAAAAAAGAGAAATAAAAGATAGGTCTAAGATATATTGTTCTACGATATCGTCGAGCACGCTCCAAAAAAGATGTGGAATGATAAAAGAAAAGAAGATTTTATAAAGAAAGGGTAATAAAAAAATATGGATGATACCCAAGCAAATATTCAAAACAATTGTTATGATGCTTCAAAGATACAAGTTCTTGAAGGATTAGAGGCAGTAAAAAAGCGACCTGGAATGTATATTGGATCGACTGATGTACGTGGGTTGCATCACATGGTAATAGAAATAATAGATAACAGCATAGATGAAGCTTTGGCTGGATATTGTAACAAGATCAAAGTTAGGATTAACGAAAACGGATCCATTACAGTTAGCGATGATGGACGTGGAATACCGGTTGATATGCATGAACAGCTACAAAAACCTGCGCTTGAAGTTGCACTTACAGTTTTGCATGCTGGAGGAAAATTCAGCGGTGAAAGTTATAAGGTTTCTGGCGGGTTGCATGGAGTAGGATTGTCAGTAGTTAATGCGCTTTCTGAGTGGCTTGAAGTTGAAGTATGTCGTGATGGAAAAGTATATTTTCAAAGATATGAAGAAGGATTTGTAGCAACTGAACTTGCTGTGATAGGTGATTGCGAGGATAGAACGGGTACTAAGATAACGTTTACTCCTAGCAAAACTTTAATGGAAGACGTAGTTTTTCAGTATGAAGTCTTAAAAAACAGGATAAGAGAAATAGCTTTTTTAAATGGTGGAATCAATATATCTATAAGTGATTATAGAGGTGAAGAACCCGTTGAAAAAGAGTTTTGTTATGAAGGCGGAATAGTATCTTATGTAAAATTTTTTAATAAGAACAAAAATGTCTTGTTTGAAGAACCAATATATATTTCATCTAAAAAAGATGATGCTTCGGTTGAAATCGCTTTGCAATATAACGATAGTTATGTTGAAGGCATAAGAACATACGCAAATAACATATCTACTCCAGAAGGCGGGACGCATTTATCTGGATTTAAAAGTGCAATAACGCGAACGGTCAACGACTTTGCACGTAAAAATAATATCATAAAGGGTAATCAAAGCAATTTATCTGGTGAAGACATCAGAGAAGGCTTATGTGCCATTGTGTCTGTTAAACTGATGGAACCACAGTTTGAGGGTCAAACAAAAACTAAACTTGGGAATAGTGAAGTTAGGCAAATGGTTGATTCTGCATTAAGCGAAGGACTTTCGAATTATTTAGAAGAAAATCCTGCGGCAGGACGTTTGATACTAGATAAATGTTTAATGGCATCACGAGCAAGAGAAGCAGCTAGAAAAGCACGAGAATTAACTAGACGTAAAAATATATTGGAGTTTTCAGGTTTACCAGGTAAACTTGCTGACTGCTCTGAGAAAGATCCTAGCAAATGCGAAATATTTATTGTTGAGGGTGATAGTGCTGGGGGAAGCGCAAAACAAGGACGCGACCGTAGTTTTCAAGCGATATTGCCACTTAGAGGAAAAATATTAAACGTTGAAAAAACAAGGATTGATAAAGTACTTGCAAATAACGAGATACAAAATATGATAACGGCGTTTGGCACTGGGATAGATGCTGACTTTGATATTGAAAAGCTTCGGTATGAAAGAATAATCTGTATGACAGACGCAGATGTTGATGGTAGTCATATTAGAATATTGATGTTGACGTTTTTTTATAGGTATATGCGTCCATTAATAGAAATGGGGCATGTATTCATAGCGCAGCCGCCACTATTTAAGATAACTAAAAATAAGCAAGAACGATATGTTTATACGGATGAAGAGTTAGCTGAAAAGCTAGAAGAAATGGGTAAAGATGGTTGTTCGCTCCAAAGGTTTAAAGGGTTAGGTGAGATGAATCCGGAACAATTGTGGGATACGACCATGAACCCTGATGAAAGAATCTTATTAAGGGTAGATCTTGATGATGCGATAGAAGCTGAAGAAGTTTTTACCGTTCTTATGGGTGATAAGGTTGAACCACGTAGAGATTATATAATCGAAAATGCAAAATTAGTTGCATCGCTTGATGTTTAAGGTGCGGGAGTGATATTTTGGATTCTATTAGTAAAAATATAATAAAAATCGATATTGAGCAGGAGATGAAAAAGAGTTTCATCTCGTATGCAATGGCAGTAATTATAAACAGAGCGTTACCTGATGTGCGTGATGGGCTAAAACCCGTTCATAGACGAATATTGTATGCAATGAGTGAGCTTGCGCTTTGGCCTGATAAGCCGTTTAGAAAGTGCGCTAGAATAGTCGGCGACGTGTTGGGTAAATATCATCCTCACGGTGATTCGTCGGTTTATGATGCATTGGTTAGGTTGGCGCAGGATTTTTCAACTCGATATATGCTGGTAAACGGTCATGGCAACTTTGGATCGGTCGATGGTGACTCAGCGGCAGCTATGCGTTATACCGAGGCTAAGTTTGCGCCTATTTCCTTGGAAATGTTACGTGACCTTGATAAAGAAACGGTTGATTTTGTACCAAACTTTGATGAAACATTAAAACAGCCATCTGTATTGCCAGCGCGTTTCCCAAATCTATTGGTTAATGGATCGGGTGGAATCGCAGTTGGAATGGCAACGAACATACCTCCTCATAATCTTTGCGAAGTAATAGATGCTGTATGTGCAAAGATAGATAATGATGATATTACGACAGAAGAAATATGCGAATATATCAAGGGACCTGATTTTCCAACTGGCGCAATGATAATGGGCAGACATGGAATCCGGGAAGCTTATGCTACCGGGCGTGGAAAGGTCATCATTAGAGCTAAGGCTGAAATAGAGACTTATGGCAACAACAAATCACGAATAATTGTGAATGAATTGCCGTATCAGGTAAACAAGGCAAGATTAATTGAAAAAATTGCCGAATTAGTTAGCTCAAAACGATTAGAAGGAATAAGTGATTTGCGTGATGAGTCTGATAGAAACGGCATGCGAATGGTAATCGAACTAAAAAAGGATGTAAATGCAAACGTAGTTCTTAATTATCTTTATAAGCACACACAGCTACAAGATACATTTGGAATCATCATGATTGCGCTAGTGGATGGCGAACCAAAGCTACTTAACCTAAAAGAAATAATCCATTATTATATTAAGCATCAAATAGAAGTTATCGTAAGGCGAACTAATTATGATTTAGAGCGCGCTAAAGCAAGGGCGCATATACTTGAAGGACTCATAAAAGCTTTAGATAACATCGATGCTGTGATTGAAACCATTAAAAAAAGTAGGACTATACAAGAAGCCAAGATAAATTTAGTCGATGGTTTTGATTTTACTGAAAGACAAGCTCAAGCTATCCTAGAGATGAGGATGCAAAGGCTGACAGGTCTTGAAAGAGAAAAGCTTAACGCTGAGTTTAATAACCTTATGGAAACCATTGCTTATCTAAACTCGATATTGGAGAGTGAGGATATGGTAAAGGAGATTATTAAAGAAGAGCTTATCGCGATAAAAGAAAAGTATGGTGATGAGAGAAGAAGTAGCATCGAAGCTGCTACCGATGATATCGATTATGAGGACATGATACCCATGGAGGACATGGTAGTTACCATGACTCACTATGGATATATCAAACGTCTGGGTGTGGATACTTACAGAAGCCAAAAGCGTGGTGGACGTGGCATTAGCGCGCTGTCTACTCGTGAAGAGGATTTCGTTGAAAAAATATTTGTAACCAGCACACACAGCCAGTTGTTGTTCTTTACAAACTTGGGTAGGGTACATCAACACAGGTGTTTCCAATTGCCTACTGCATCGCGTCAGGCCAAGGGAACAGCTATTGTTAATATGCTGCAGTTAGCAGGCGGCGAGAAGGTCACTGCTGTATTCCCTGTAGAACCAGGCGACGATGGCGGCAGATACATGATTATGGCAACAAAAAAAGGCATAGTCAAAAAGACTAAAGTATCTGAATTTGCTAATATACGTAAAACCGGACTTAATGCAATTGGATTAACCGAAAACGATGAATTGATTCGAGTTATTTCAACTAACGGAGACGATGAATTGTTGTTAGGTACTAAGCTTGGTAAATCCATCAGGATGCATGAGACAGATATACGTCCTATGGGTAGAAATGCACAAGGTGTTCGCGGAATCAGATTAAGTAAGGACGATCAGCTTGTTGATATGGTGCAAATAAATCCTGATCAAGAAGTATTAGCAATTACTGAAAATGGAATGGGTAAACGTACGCCAGTAGATGAATATCGTGTTCAGGGTCGTGGTGGCAAGGGTATTAAGATTATGAACATAACAGAGCGTACTGGTGATCTTGTGTCGGTAATGATGGTTGAAGATAACGAAGAAATAATGCTAATCAGCATGGATGGCACGCTTATACGCATGAAGGTTAGCGATATATCCTCTATTAGCCGAAATACGCAGGGTGTTAAGGTTATGAGAATTGACGAAGGCACAAAAGTTATATCGGTTGCAAAGATGCTATATGAAGAAGACGATGAAGAAGCACTAGACGAAGAAGTTCAAGACGCTAGCGTTGAAGAAGTAGCAGATGAACAAGAATAATTAAGTTTTTATAGAAATAAAAAAACCTCGACTGTGTCGGGGTTTTTTGTTGTTATTTAATAAAAATTATATCTCTATGCCTAAAGCATTTTTTATGAGTGTTTATAATATATGTCATTGATATAATTAAAAACCATTTATTACTATAAAATAAATGGTTTTTATAGCTTCTCTTTATAAATCAACACCTAAAGCATTTTTTACAATTATACCAAGTACAAATGATAGTGCTGCGACACCTAAGCTTATGGTTGTCATTTCAAGGAACCGACGCTTAAAAGGTTGGTCTTTTGCTACCGAAATATAGTAATTAAATACGGTGATTATCAATACTACAACGCCTAGCATGATAAATAGCGCTGGCATAAACGCTTCATCTGGAAGCAGTAAATACGGTGCTATCAATAATGCTACGGTTATGATATATGCAACACCCGTGTAAACTGCAGATTTGCCTGCATCACTTTCCCCGTCAGCGCGAGAGGATAAAAATTCTGAGGATGCCATGGAAAGCGTTGCGGCAATACCGGTGATCAAACCGGATAATGCAATCAAGGTATTACTTTGAAGTGCAAACGCAAATCCAGCCAAGCTGCCAGAAATTTCGACTAATGCATCGTTAAGCCCTAGCACCATAGAACCAACATATTGCAAGCGCTCTTCGTCTAGCATGGATATTAGTTCTAGCTCGTGACGGTCTTCATCCTCAAAAACGTCGTGTGCTTCGGGAACGCTTTCCATCAGCTCATCATATAGCGGCTTAGGTATTGAGGTAACACCCGTCAGCTTATTTTCCATGCGTTTTATTGCAAATGTAAATCCAAATATTTTAGCAAGAAAAGAGTAAAAAGTTACTTTTCGTTTTAAAGGCTTAACGTCTTTTTTAGTATACTTTCTCCAAATTTCATAATGCTTGGACTCCTCATCCGCAATTTTTTTCATAGTTTTTTTATTATGCTCATCTTTAAGTCTATTTGAAATTTTAAGATAGATTTCTCGTTCAGTAAGTTCAATTGCCTGATACTTAATAAGCGATTGTTTTAATACGTCACTAATCAAAAATAAAACACTCCTAAATTAAAAGTTGTAATAATAAAATATTTTAAGAACTGCTTAGGGTTATACATTAAATCTAAACAGAACCACATCTCCGTCACATACTACATATTCTTTGCCTTCAAGACGCAAAAGACCTTTTTCTTTTAGCGCGCTCATGCTTCCGTGTTCCATCAATGTATCGAAATGAACGACCTCGGCGCGAATAAACCCTCTTTCAAAATCTGTATGGATTTTTCCTGCCGCTTGAGGGGCCTTTGTTCCTTTTTCAATGGTCCATGCACGCACCTCTTTAGGGCCTGCAGTTAAATAACTGATTAAGTTAAGCAAGGAATATCCTGCTTTTATTAATCTATCCAGCCCAGACGATTCAAGACCGACAGCTTCTAAGTATTCTTGACGTTCTTCAATAGGTAGCGTAGAAATTTCTTCTTCTACCTTAGCGCTTATAACCACCACTTTGCTATTTTCTGATTCAGCAAGCTTGGTTAATGCCAAAACATGAGGCAACTTAGAAATATCGGTTGTAATATCATCTTCGCTTATGTTTGCCGCATAAAGAGTAGGTTTTTGCGTTAGTAAGAACAAAGAATCTATGATTTCTTCTTCGCTATCGCTTTGTTCAAAAACACGTGCAAGTTTTCCGCTTTCTAGGTGTTTATAAAGCCTGTCCAGTAATTCAAGCTCGATTTTCAGTTTTTTATCACCGCTCTTAGCTTGTTTTGCAGTGCGTTCTTTACGTTTTTCAATAGTCTCCATATCTGCAAAAATCAGCTCGAGTTGAATCGTTTCTATATCGGCGATAGAGTCGATTTTGCCATCCACATGTACTATATTATTATCATCAAAACAGCGTACAACATGTACCAAAGCATCAACTTCACGTATGTGAGATAAAAAGCGGTTTCCTAATCCTTCGCCTTTGCTTGCACCTCGAACGAGTCCTGCAATATCAACGAATTCCATGGCAGCCGGTGTATATTTCTCAGGTGAGTACATTTTTGCAAGATCATCTAAACGTGAGTCGGGTACATGAACAATTCCTGAGTTTGGTTCAATAGTACAAAAAGGATAGTTTGCTGCTTGAGCGCCAGCGGCTGTAACTGCGTTGAAAAGAGTGCTTTTGCCAACATTAGGCAAACCAATTACTCCTAGTTTCATAAAATCAATAGTCCTTTCTATAGTAAAAAAATTAAATAACATAATAATGTGCATCTAGATTTTATTTTACATTACTATAGTAAAGCAAGCAAATTAATAATCAAAACAGACATATTTTTTCGGCTCTGTTAGTAATAGAGGTTGAAAATTTCAAATAGTAAAGAATAAGGACAAATTCTTGTCCTTATTCACGCCTAAAATCGTATCCTTCATTTGGGACTTTAAGTTTTTTTCCATTAATTTCAACGGTATCATTATTAATCCAATTAATAACAGCTTTCTCTTCGTGATATTGCCAATAAATAGTCTTTTTTTTCTTTGTTTCGTTCCAAACTAACTCCCCACGAACTGAAAAATCTACAGTAGCCCCACCACCCACGACATAGGCTTTTAACGTATATGTACCATCTGGAGAAATTTGTTCGGTAAGAAAGTCTCCTTCTGGCAATCTCTGTAAATCAAAAAACGCCCAATAAACACCATAAGCTAGAAATATTAAGACTAGCAATATCAATAATGAAATTTTAACAGATTTATGCATGTTATTTTTCCCTTAATTTTAGTAACTCAAAATGAATTTATTTTACTTCTTAAAGTTTTGTTGGTTTCCTCTGTGCCAAGATAACATGCCAAAAAATGATTTTCTTCTTGCTCAAATCTGTTTTCGCTTCTTCCTGCTCGAGAAACTGAATCCATGACAACTTAAAATATTTTGTAGAAGCGTCTTTAAAACGTTTAATCCAACATTTTAGGCGTGAGTGGAAACTATTGAGGACTTTATCCATGTGAAAAAGAAGGCGTGAACATTCTTTTAAAAGTCAAAGGGATATTCTTTGTCGTTATCAGAAAGAGTATTATTATCGGTCATTACTGCGGAAAGTAATTACTTTAAGCTTGTTATTTACATTTTATCACAAATTCCCTGTTTATATTTCAAAACTACTATTACAGATACAGGCATTTTTTTATAAAAAAATATTTTATATTATCTTTACTATATATAAAATAATATATAATATAACGATATAGATAAAGTGAAATTATAGCAAGAAAATTAATCTATATTTTTCTATTCTATATTTTATTGGATAAGCAACGGTTGGGATTAATCAAAACAACTTACAATTTAGATTTTAGGAAAACAATGCAATATTTTTGTGTATATTTATTGCTTTAAATAAACATACAAAAAGTTTGATTTCTTATTGTTCCAGTAATCATTGATTACTTAGAAAGGAGCTGTTGGATGAATTGCACGAATTGCGGAGAGAAATTAACACAGGATGCAATATTTTGTAATTTATGTGGGGTAGAGCAAAATCCTACATATGCTTTTCAGCCGGATGTTAATAGCAATCTTGTGGGATTCTCAAATAGAATTAACGACCCTGCTTTTGCAAGATACGTTAAAAACACATATCTATGGTCAGCCATTTTTTCAGTACTTTTAGCAATTGCAGCAATTGTAGGGTGTTATATTGTTGGGGAAATCAGTCCAGAAATGAGCAATCCTGATTCCCTCTATATTGGAATAGGGATTGGTTCGATGTTTTTCGTTATTGCCTTTTTTCAGATTATTGGTAGGAAACGGACCAAAACCTGGGATGGAATCATAGAAGATAAGGCAATAAAAAAGAAAAAGCAAAGGGAAAACTATGGAAGCAATGATTACCATTATGTAAATTATCTTGAATATACGGTAGTGATACGCAGCGATCATGGCAAACTTTATGAGATTAGTGCTATAAACGACGATACAATGTACAATTATTATAATATCGGTGATAAGGTTCGGCATCATGCTGGGCTGAATTCATTTGAAAAATTTGATAAATCTAGGGACACATTTATTCCGTGTAATGCTTGCGCAAGCTTAAACGATATTAAAGACGATTATTGTTCCCGGTGTAAATGTCCGTTGTTAAAATAAATATTTCAGGGATTATGTTTTTAGGGGAGGGTGTCTTATGAAAAAACTTTCGTGTTTTTTTGCAGCGTTTTTATTGGTGGTTACATTATTTCCGCCCGTTTTTGCGCAAGTAAAAGCGGAGACAACGGGGAAATGGGTGCTAACTAACGTTGAGGATAAAACAGAGGATGATATTTCTTCAAACGATTCTGAGTCGGGCACCGATTGGTTTATGGAATGGAATTCAGAAACAAAGTTTAGTTATGAACGCTCAAACTTTGGTATGGACTGGTTTTCCGAATATAAAGATGAAACAGGATCGAGCCGTAATGAAGGCAAGGTGAACGCGTCATTTACCGCCATGCCCGAGACCATAAATCCAAATGAACCAATTACTATTACAGCAAACATTGAATCGTCGGCAACCTTATCTGACAAGTCCAACATTAATCCTGATGATGTAATGAATGCAAGTGTTACCTGCTCACAGTATGTTTTGACGGGGGACACGGACGAGGTTGATTATGAAATTCCTACATACCCTGATTCTCCATATGCAAAAGCTGAGACCATGACGGTATCCTTATCCGAAGGAAACGCCGAGTTTGAGGAATTATCGGGCACGGCGGATACAGTAACCTTTAAGTTTTCGCTAAACAAGTCGGATATTGGGGAGCTTTCTACCACTTATACCTACGAATGGGTAGGAGGAACTGCTCAACAGGAAACATCAGATACAATAGAACTAAAAGGCCTTGTTCGCAGCGTTGAAAATAAACCAATGCGGTGGATGAAGCTGGAAGCATATGTATACTACGGAAAAGATACTTATAGCGGGGGGCAGCCTGACACTATCGTTGAAGGCTCGACAGACCATGAGGGTCGGTACTCATTAAGCATTCCGCTTAAGGAAGATAATACCGAGCCAGTCGGGATCATGTTAACTGGTTCGCTTAAATGCATTTACCCGTATGGTGGAGATAAAGAAGTATTCTATATGGTAGATATGTCGGATACATATTCAAAAGACAGCGATACGATTTCTGTTTCCACCTGGCTTTCTGTAGATCCGTCTGAGTATAAAGACACATCCCCAGACAAGCCTATATCAATCTATCGGCTACTCGCTTTTTATAATTTAGGACTGGGTGCATGGAGCTTTGATGGAATGCTCGAACCTGATCCGGTCTATCATTATAACGATGTGCCAGAACAGTCCAAATTATTAGAAAATTATAGCACCATATACACCGCAACTTATGATGCTTGGTTTTTCGGAGCCGCCGTATTAGGAGAGGAAGAAAGCTTGAGCGGTGAAGATGTTCGTATAGAAGTGCGTTGGCAAGGTACGCCTGAAGACCACATCTCGCATTTTGCTTCTGATAAATGTTGTATACGCCTAGAACCAGACGATAGTTTAAGAGACGATAATACGCGCTTTGTAATACTACATGAGTTTGGGCATGCGTTTGACTATATAACAAACGGCAACGAATTTAGGGCAGCTTCGGGATATGGAGAGGGAGATGTTAACCATGGTGGGTATTTTAACAGCAGTACTGCGGACTCATATCTTGAAGCATTCGCTACTTTTTATGCGGGCATGGTACAGCTCTACAGTGGATATCCAAATCCAGAAAAATTAAGCTTTATAGATTTGGGCACCCCTGGAAATTATAATATTTGGAGCTATAACGGCAAATACGAAGAGCTTGCTATAGCAACATTATTATATAATACAAATTTCTTAATTGAAGATATTCAGGATTACTGGGGTGTTATTGACACAGCTAGACCTAATTTCTATGAGTATTATACGGCCCTAAATACATACTTAGCGCAAGAATCACCTCAAAATGCGGAAAAATTAAAGGACTATGCGTTTAAAGGTGGACTTTATCTCATGCCGTTTGGTAATTCTCAATTTGATGCAGGAGAACCTTTTAACGATAGTAATGATAATAACACTTACGATACAGGCGAGGAATATGGCGATTTGATGTTTGCCCTAGATGAAAATGGAGTAATTGATTTTACAAAGCCATTGCAGGAATATGATAAAAACAGTTTGGTCATGGGGCAATCAAGCGATGCATCCCGTGATCGCAAAACCATACAGCCTGCTGCAAACAGTTATTTATATTTAAGTGGTGAAAATGTTGAATATGTGTTGGTTGATATCATGCCAAACGGCGAGACTGGTAGCAGGACGCTTCTTGCTGTAAAAGATGGTAAGGTGTTGATTGGTTTGTCTGATAGAGAATTGACAGGCAAAGTCACTGTTAGCATTCCTGGCGGTGGAACCATCTATGAAGGAGATATCGCTCAACTGCAGCAGCGCCTGACCGAAACCGTAGGTCAATCGGTGCCGTTAGCTGAAGCGACTGTATCGGCAAGCGATCTTGTCACGGATGGCAGTGAAGTAGTAGCCACTTATGGAAATGTCTCTGCTTCAGGTATTCTTACAAGGCCTGAAATGAGTCAAGAAGAACTTATTGGTTTGGCTGATGCTTACAACAGAGATGCGACTTTAGCTGAGGTTGTTGCTGAATTAACCAGCAGAGAGCCTGTAAGCGAAAACCAATCAAATGGCATGGGTGCCTTGATATATATTATCGGGGGTATCGTGCTTATACTAATAGCGGTCGCGGTCATTCTTATTCTTAGCAAGAGAAATAAGCACATGAATATCCCGCCTTCATCTGATCTAGGTACTCAAGACGATTTTGAGCCAGATGAAGTATATAGCGATACGATGCCAATCGACGATATCGATAGGCCTACGCGCATATGTCAAAAATGCGGAAGCATTAATAAAGATGATGCTGAGTTTTGTGTGTCTTGCGGCAATAAGCTTGAGTCTAATACATATTGTGTAAATTGTGGAAAAGCGTTGTCCGAAGGCACGGTATTTTGTAATTCTTGTGGAGCTAAGCAACCATCATCTGATTCGATGGATGAGTAGGATTGATTTTGTGCTAGGATGGATTCATAGGACTACTGTAACGGGGAATAAAGATATATGAAAAAAGTCTTGACGAAAATATTGCTAATGGTTATAGGATTTGCATTCATTTTATATGGAACGTTGATACCGTTACTTCCCTATATCGGCGAAAAAACGATTGGAGAAGTAACGGAGATCAGGCGTGAATTAGGTGAGCGCGACGAGACGGTTCCCAATCAATACAGTTATGCTGTTGGGTATGAGTTTAAACTTGAAGATGGAAGTACAATATATGGAAACACAAAAAACATAGGGGACGCAATAAACGCGGGAGTTCCTTTGGGCGAAACGACTGTGTACTATTTAAAAATACTTCCAAACATAAACGCGATGGAAAGGGACACTGACTTTTCAGTTGCAACATTGCTGATCCCCGCTATAGGAGTAGTATTGATTATTATTAATTTTAATGTAGGCAAGCGAAAAAAGAAAAGGAAGCGTAAAAAACCTAAGAAAACCTAATATTTCTCCTGCTTATTAGCAAATAGCGAGAAGAATAGAAAAAAGAAAATATTCTTTTAACGAGCAAAATAAGATATAATCTATCAAGATGAGTTAAGGAAAAATATAGGGGAGATAATATTAATGGATGTATTTCAAGCGGCAGTGCTGGGCATAGCTCAAGGGCTAACTGAATTTTTACCAGTTTCGAGTTCTGGGCATTTGGTATTGTTACAAAATATAATGGGAATAGATTCGCAGTCGGGCATGATGATGTTTTATGATATAATGCTGCACCTCGGTACACTTGTTGCGGTAATCTTTGTGCTTAGAAAAGATATTATAAGGATAATCAAAGATCCGCTGGGCAAGACTATGCGATTGTTAGTGGTAGCAACGATACCTGCAGTGGTGCTTGCTTTGTTGTTTGAAGAAACGTTTGCTAGTGCGTTTGGCGGGAGCATTTTAGGCTTTTCGTTCTTAATTACAGGAATACTGTTAGTAGTGAGCGAAAAGATAAGCAAGGCTACTAGAAGATTTAAAGACGCAAAATATAAAGATGCGGTTGTAATGGGACTTGCTCAGGCGTTTGCAATATTGCCGGAGTATCTAGATCAGGGTCTACCATGGCTGGCGGACTAATAACTGGGCTTAATAGAGAAGGCGTTGCAAGATTTTCGTTTTTGATGGCAGCTGTTGCAATATTTGGATCCTTTGTGTTCAAGCTTAAAGATGTTGGCGAACTGGTTGGAACGACATCAATACCTTGGATTCCAGTTATAATCGGCATTATTTGCGCAGCGATAAGTGGGTTATTTGCGGTAAGCTTTATGATAAACTTTATCAAGAAAAATAAGCTATACGGATTTGCAATATATGTATTTATAATTGGTGCATTTGTGTTGCTGGATCAGTACGTATTGCATGTTATATTTTAGGCAAGTAAGTAAAAACTTAATATAAATAAAAAGACTTCACATGAAGTCTTTTTTAATAAATTCATGAAATAATTCCTAAACATTATGGCAATAAAACAAATAAACAAATAAACATAAAAAGTTAAAAAGATAGATTGGGGTTAATTTACAGATTGAATTAAAGCATGGTACAATAGTAAAAGTATGCAAAGTGGTTTGCAACAAAACAAATGTAAAAAATGAGGGAATGGTGAATGGATTACGCAACGCAAATAATAGAATGCGTGAAACAAGCGCTGGATATCAGTGCAGACGAAATAGAGCAAATGATGGAAACCCCACCTGAGCGTGAAATGGGGGATATGGCTATAGTATGCTTTAAGCTTGCAAAGGTAATGCGAAAAAACCCGCAAATGATTGCAAGCGAGTTGAGCGAAAAGGTCAACTGGCCAAGCTTTGTTTCTAAGGTCGAAACAAAGGGAGCATACATGAACCTGTTTTTTGATAAATCTAATAGAGCTGAGCAGGTAGTAAAAAGTGTTTTGGATCACGAAAACAACTATGGCTCAAGCGAAATAGGCAAAGGCAAAACTATCTGCATAGATTATTCTTCCATAAATATTGCAAAGCCCTTCCATATTGGGCATCTATCTTCTACTGCGATTGGTAATTCTCTTTACCGTATCCATTCTTATTTAGGATATAAGTGCGTAGGAATAAATCATCTTGGTGATTGGGGAACACAGTTTGGAAAACTGATAGTTGCTTATAAGCTGTGGGGAAACAAAGAACAAATAGAAAAAAATTCTGTACAAGCTATGCTTGAATTATATGTGCGTTTCCACGAGGAAGCAGAAAAAGATCCAGAGCTAGATGACAGTGCGCGTGAGTGGTTTAAAAAGATCGAAGATGGCGATAGCGAAGCGCTTGAAATTTTTAATTGGTTTAAAGAACTTACGTTGATCGAGGCAAACAGGGTATACGATCTATTAGGCGTTGAGTTTGATTCTTATAACGGCGAAAGCTTTTATAATGATAAGATGGATCGCGTTATCAACGAACTAAAAGAAAAGAATTTGTTAGTAAAAAGCAATGGTGCATTTGTAGTTGATTTAGAAGAATACAACATGCCGCCATGCTTGGTGCTAAAGTCGGATGGTGCTACGCTATATTCAACGCGCGATATGGCGGCAGCATTCTATAGAAAAGACACCTATGATTTTGATAAAGCGCTTTATGTTGTAGCGTATCAGCAAAACCTTCATTTTAAGCAGTGGTTTAAGGTGATGGAACTATTAGGGTATGAGTGGAGTAAGGATTTGATCCATGTTGCTTTTGGTATGGTAAGCATGGAAGAGGGTACGCTATCGACACGCAAAGGCAAAGTCGTTTTCTTAGAAGACGTATTAAGTAAATCTATCGAAAAAGCGCGTGGCATAATCGATGTAAAGAGTCCTGACTTAGCAGACAAAGACGTTGTAGCTAAAAAGATTGGCGTTGGAGCAGTGGTATGGAATGCAGTATCTAATGCTAGAATAAAAGATAGCGTATTTTCGTTTGATAAAGCGCTTAGCTTTGAAGGTGAAACGGCACCGTACGTGCAGTATACCTACGCTAGGGCAAATAGCGTATTAGAAAAAGCTAACGCCAGTTTTAAAGACGTTGATTACTCGTTACTTAGTGATGATGAAGCGATGGAAGTGATTCGCATGATCGAATTATTTCCCGAGAAAATATTGGATGCCGCAACTCGATATGAACCATATATCGTAGCAAGGCATATTATCGACTTAGCCCAAGCGTTTAACAAATTTTATTATGAGCGCAGGATAATCGGCGAAGACGACGAGGTTATGAAAGCCAGATTAAGCTTAGTTAAAGCAACCAAGAGTTGTTTAGAGCGTGGGTTATGGTTGTTAGGGATTCAAGCACCCGAAAAAATGTAAATAAAGCTTTTGTATCTAAGGAGGCACAAAATGCATGATATAAAACGGATAATAAAAGACCCGCAGTGGTTTAAAGCGGCCATGGAAGCGCGTAACGAAAGCGTGGATGTTGATGCCATACTAAATCTTGATAAAGAGCGAAAGTCAGTTTTGCAAGAGGTCGAAGATTTAAAGGCTAAGCGTAACGAAGCGTCGCAAAAGGTTCCTGCTTTAATGAAGTCAGGTAAAAAAGAAGAAGCCGAAGTTATTAAACAAGAGATGAAGCTGGTTTCTGAATCAATAAAAGTGCTGGACGATAAACTTCGAGAGTTAGACGAAAAGGTTAAACTAATTTTGATGTGTTTGCCAAACGTAGCGCATGAGAGCGTACCAATAGGCAAAGACGATCAAGCAAACGTTGAGGTCAGGCGAATCGGAGATGTGCCTAAATTTGATTTTGAAATAAAAGCGCATTGGGATATTGGCGAAGATTTAAATATATTGGATTTTTCTGCTGGCGCTAAGGTGTCAGGTGCTAGATTCGTATTCTATAAAGGTAAAGGCGCTAAGCTGGAGCGCGCTCTAATTAACTTTATGTTGGATACTCATGCAAAAGAAGGATACGAAGAAGTGTTCCCGCCGTTCATCGTAAACAGAAGCTCGATGGAAGGAACAGGAAATTTGCCCAAGTTTGAAGAAGATGCGTTTAAACTTTGCGATACGGACAGCTTTTTGATTCCAACGGCCGAAGTGCCAGTAACAAACATGTATCGTGATATGATACTTGATGGTGATCTTCCAAAAAAGAATGCTGCGTATAGCGCATGTTTTAGAGCAGAGGCCGGGTCGGCTGGACGTGATACTCGAGGATTGATTAGACTACATCAGTTTAATAAGGTTGAGCTTGTGAAAATAGCACATCCTGATAACTCATACGAGGAGCATGAGGCGCTAACAAACGATGCTGAAAGAATACTAAAACTGTTAGGCTTGCCATATAGGGTTATGGCGTTAAGCAGCGGTGATCTTGGCTTTTCGTCTGCAAAGACGTATGATATCGAGGTGTGGATGCCGAGCTATAATAGGTATCTAGAAATCTCATCTTGCTCGAATTTTGAAGATTTCCAAGCAAGGAGAGCAGGGATTAGATTTAAGGCTTCGCCAAAGGATAAGGCGAGATATGTTCACACGTTAAACGGATCGGGACTTGCGATAGGACGAACGGTAGCAGCCATACTAGAAAATTATCAAGACGAAAACGGCAAAGTCAAAGTGCCTGAAGCTTTGACTCAATACATGGGCTGTGAGATTATAGACTAAAGAGAATAAACAAAAACCCTTCGAATAATTTCGGAGGGTTTTTTATGTAAAAGCTAAATAAAACATCTTATACAAAGCTAAGTGGGTAGACAAACTAATTTAAAAAATTGAGTAAAACCTAAGTATTATTAGTAAATCATGGCAATATGAATTATTTTAATATATAATCAGAGCATCCAAATGATTTTCGCAATGTGAACATAAATTTATTTTTTTAGCAGAGAGCTAATTTATCCAAATAAATTCTATTTGTATAGGATTAAGTTTAGGAGAAAAATATGAAAATATTTAAACGGAGTTACGCTGTTTTTTTTGCCGTGTTAGTATGCATAACTATGTTATCTATTAATCCTAAAGTATCTCAGGCAGCAACGCCAGAGTCACCAATGATAACTTATTGTACTGGATTTGCTGTTAATCAAGGTAGTGCAAAGATTATTGATAATACGATTATCTCGGCTACCGATGCAGACACTGATGATTCAACGATAGTCTATATAATAACGCAAGCGCCGCATAATGGAGTAGTCCAGGAAACTTCGCAGAACCTTAACGAGAGCACTAGTTGGTTTACGGAAGGTGATTTAGATAATTCAAAAATTCGATATGTACATGATGGTTCGGCAACAACCACTGATAGCTTTAAGGTTAAGGCACACGATATTTATGGGAATGAGACCGATGAGATAACTCTTAATATTACTATACAAGAGGACAATGAAGCCCCGATAATTGTAACAAACAATAAAATCTCAGTTGATAATAATAGGTATAAGATAATATCAGATCAAGATCTTTTTGCATCTGATGTGGATACATATAATGATTCTATAATATTCACTGTTGCATCACCACCAAGTAGCGGAAGGTTTGAACTAGATACAAATCCTGGTGTTGCAATAAACGAGTTTTCACAGCAAGATATAATTGATGGCTATGTGAAGTATGTGCATAACGGAAACGATGCAACTACCGATACGTGTACGATAAATGTTAGGGATGGTGCAGGAAATCAGTCGAGTAATGCAATTGTTAATATTGAAATCATTCTTGTGCATATGACGGACGTAAATGTCTTTGACTTTCATGGGGAAAGGAACGCTGACAACTCTTGTAAAGTTTGGAACGTTGGCGACATGTATAAATTAGCATATTCTTATGCGCCGCTGAATGCGAGTATCACAGGTGCCAGTTTTGCAAGCAACAACCCATCGGTGGCAAGTGTAGATCCACGCACAGGAATGGTAACCGCGCATGCGGTGGGCAGGGCAACAATTACCATAACATTAGACGATAAAGCACTAGGCATATTTACTGATCAACTTACTATTCAGGTGATAGACAATACAACAACATCGGATTCGTCGGTGAAAAAGGGCACAATTAAAGGAACGTTAGTGGATCAAGATGGCAATCCGTTAAGTGGGTATACCATCACTTTGTATTCAAACGCCTATTGATGTCGTTACTAATTCAAAAGGAGAATTCAGGTTTAACAATGTATCATTTGACAACCATACTTTAGTGGTTTGTGATAGTAACAACGTTGAAATAGGAAGATTTATTTTAAGTTTCACATCAGGTAATACAAATGCTGTAAATATCTATAATCAAAGTAACGAGCTGTTAAAGACATACAATGATATTAATAATACAGTTATATTACCCATTGAACTGAGAATAAATGGCGAATAAAAATATATGAAAATATGGATAGTGCAAAAGAATATAATCCACAAACCGGTAGCGATGTAGAGAATAGCTATATGTGGATGGTTGCTGGTTTTATTGCCACTAAACTGCTTTATTTGCAATAGTGGTTTCAATTAAAAAGAGAAATATTTAGACTAATAGATGATTTGAGGATAAAAGATGGTAGACTATCATCTTTTAAAAGTAGATAATAAAACAATGTATATATTAATGTTACCTTTTTAAATTGATAGCATAAAGGTATTTGCTTTAAAATATAGGGGCTTTTCGAGTGAGGGGATTATATGAAACAAATAGGAAAACGAGGTTGGATAATATCAATTGTGTTATCTGGCATATTATGCATTTCTATGGTTGCTTTAATATTCACTAAATTATCAGATGAAAGCAATATGTCCTGAAGAATATTCGGCGGAGCGGGTTACTGCATACTCATGGCGTGCATCAGAGCTGTTTTGTGCCGGCGTTTATTATACTAACAAGGCATTATCGGCAGATCCTCGAACCATGTCAAATATAGAGTGGCAAGAATGCTATAAAAATGCTAATGAATACTGGGATGCATTAGATGAAATCTTAGTAATGCTTCAAGAAAACGTAGATGAGAACACTTTTGAGCGTATGTTTAATGAGCAAAACTCACAAGCAAATTCTTTATTTGTAACGACTGCTTATGCTGCTGATAGTGAAGGTATAATAAACACATTCGATAGTGCAAAAGCAGGACAAAGGTTAAAAGCTGTTGCAGAATATTTAGGCAGGGATATGAGTAAAGCAAAAGAAGCCTTAAAATATGCTGCTTCTGCTTTAAAGATGGCAAACGGAGAGATAACGGCATCCGAATGGAATAATTTTGCACAAACCGCTAGAAATCTAGAAACTGCAGCAAGAATAACAAAGACAGCTACGCAGACAGCTGCAATTATTGCAGGGGGTCCTGCAACAGGTGCACTGGAAGGAGCTTCGTTGGTGGTAGGTGGAGCAAGTCTTATTTGGCAAGCGACGGATGATGGTTGTTTTGTCGCAATGGGTGATAGCTATGATAGCAGCGAATTTGTTGCCAATCTTCAGAAGGTATCTAATTTTGTAGCTCCTATTGCTTTTACTTCAGGGATGCTTACAATGGATTTTTCAAGCGCAAAAGGTGCCGTGCTTGCAAGCTATGATTTTGCAGAAAACATTAGAGGCCTTTTCCAAGATGGTAAGATTGTAGGAATTGAGCTCAAAGGTCCGACAGGAATGATAACGTCTTTAACAAAAGAAGAACTATTAGAGTACCAGGCTGCAAAAGAAAATGGTCAAAATTTACCTTATGATATAGAGGCGTTACTTAATATGCTTAATCTTCAAACGATTCCAACAATGACACCCCAAAGCACACCAACACCGGTTATGACGCCTGTGCTAGATCCAACGCCAGAGCCGTCAGCAGCAGAAACACAGCAGCCTGCAGTAGATAATAGATCCATTGTAGGAACATGGAAAGTTGAATATTTAGTTGAAGATGGTACCGACTCAAGGGACGTTGAAGGGTTTAATGCTGAAACAGATATAAATATGCAGTATTTAATATTTAATAATGATGGAACTGTTGAAATGATTAACAGGTATCAGGAGAGAGGTATTCTTTCAGAAGAATATGATTTTGATAATGGCTCAGGAAGCATATATTTTCCAAACGGTGATGTTAATCCAATATTTATAGATATTAATGGTTTATTATGTTATGAAGATATGGCTATGAGGAACGCTGGGGGATGGCAATTATTATTTAGCAAAGTATCAAATTAATTTTAGATATGGAGAAAGATATGTTTTGTAAAAACTGTGGAAAAGAAATAGAAAATACAAATAAATTTTGTAATAATTGTGGTGCGTCTTTGAGTGATCCAGAAATACATCATATGGAAGATAAAAATATGGGTAATAATAAAGCTACAAAAGCCAAAATAACATGTGACAAAAAATTAAAGATTGCGCTTTTTAGTATTTTGGGAGTTTTGGGAGCTTTGGTTGTTGTTTATGGGGCTATGTTAATAACAAGTCCATCGAACAATGGTAATTATAGTGATGTGATTAATCAGCAACCAAAGGTAGATTGGAATGAGCTTTCTGATTGGAACAAGGGTGAGTTTTCCATAAATAATATTGATGGGACGTAAGTTATTAAACGATTTTTTGTTTAAAATTAATTGACAAATTTCATAAAAGCGAGTAAACTACAAGCAATTACTCAACATTATATGATTTGAGCATAAAATATACAAACCTATGATTAAGAAGAGTAAGTCTGGTAACCACTTTTTAGAGAGTTGCAAATGGTGGGATTGCGATAAGTAGGACTAGATTGAATGGGCTTAAGAGGGCAGAACGAAAGCGATATTTTGCGAGTAGTATCTGACGGGGGGTTCACCCGTTATAACGAAGACCATATGAAAGTATGGAGTGAGTGGGCGCAGATTATTTTTTATAATCTCGCAATATTAGGTGGTACCGCAGGAGATAACTCTTGTCCTTTGTTTGGGATAGGAGTTTTTATTTTTACACAAAATAGGGATTTAATGAAAATATTGATTTGAGAGTATTTTCAACAAAACATAAAGGAGAATTACAATGTTAAAAAAAGATGTGGATTTTGCAGTGTACAATAAGACAACGCCAGATAAGGACGGCTTTTTTGGCACATATGGTGGAGCGTTTATTCCTCCGCAATTGGTAGAAGAATTTCAAAAAATATCGACGGCTTATCAAGCAATTTATAAGAGCTCAAAGTTTGTTAATGAGCTGAGAAGGATTAGAAAAGAGTTTCAAGGCAGACCAACCCCCGTATGCCATTGTGAGAGGCTTTCAAACTCTATTGGTAATTGCCAGATTTACTTAAAACGTGAAGATTTGAACCATACCGGAGCGCATAAATTAAACCATTGTATGGGCGAAGGACTTTTGGCAAAATATTTAGGCAAAAAGAAGATCATCGCTGAAACAGGCGCAGGTCAGCATGGTGTTGCATTAGCGACTGCCGCTGCATACTTTGGTCTAGAGTGTGATATTTATATGGGTGAAGTCGACATAGCAAAGCAAGCACCTAACGTAGCGCGCATGAAGCTACTTGGCGCACGTGTCGTACCAGTTTCCCACGGGCTAAAGACATTAAAAGAAGCAGTTGATGCTGCTTTTGAAGCCTATATTGGTGATTTTGACAACACGATTTATTGTATAGGTTCTGTTGTAGGACCACATCCTTTCCCAATGATGGTTCGCGACTTCCAATCTATAGTTGGTGTTGAAGCTAGGCAGCAGTTTATGGATATGACTGGCGAGCTTCCAGATGCTGTTGTTGCATGCGTGGGTGGTGGATCAAACGCAGCCGGCATTTTCTCTGGATTCTTGAATGATCCAGTTGAACTGTATGGTGTTGAACCTCTCGGCGTTGGTACAGAAATAGGTCAGCATGCTGCTAGTATGACTTATGGAAGCGAAGGAGTCATGCATGGGTTCAACTCAATAATGCTGCAAGACGAAAAAGGCGAACCCGCCCCAGTATATTCAATCGCGAGTGGATTAGACTATCCATCCGTTGGCCCAGAACATGCATACTTAAGAGACTTAGGCCGTGTAATTTATACTACGGCAACAGACGACGAAACGGTAGATGCGTTTTCTACTTTGTCCAAGATGGAAGGAATAATTCCTGCTTTAGAAAGTGCTCATGCGATTGCATACTCGATGAAGCTAGCTAAAGAAATGGGAACAGGGTCGATCCTAGTTAACTGTTCAGGTCGTGGTGATAAGGACTTGGATTATGTAATTGAGAACTATGGTGATCGTTTAGGGATAAAGTAAATTCTAACAAGATGATTACCAAGCACCTGTGATAGAAATAATAAAAGAAAGAATATTTTCATTAACATTGAAAATATTCTTTCTTTTATTAATGGATAATCTTCTATATAAGAACTTATTGTAAGAATGTTCCAAGCAAAAAATATTTACATAATTTTCTTGTAGGACGATTATTCCTTGAGATATATACATAAAAATATTATAATTATTCTAAGCAATAGTATATTGAACGCATTATCGTATATTTCAGTATAAAAAATACAAAACAATGGTATTTGAATTTAATATTTTGGTGGGCAAAAGATAAATGAAATAATTTAATAAAAATAGGACGTATTGTATTTATTGGTAGCATAAAAAACATTGTAGGGAGAACGCCATGAAAAGAGTAATTACAATTTTAGTATGCATAGGTTTATGCATAGCAAATCTTTCATTTTTTCCAGTGGCTGTACACGCGGCGCAGACAACGGCAACTTTTGATGGTCTGGCATTACCAAATGGACAGGCGGTTGACAAAGCTACGTCTATAGATGGCTTTTTGTTTGAAGGCAGCACCGGATTGGGCATGTATTACTATTCAACTACGGGCGAGGGCAACTCGGGATGTGTTGTAACAGACGGCGCTAATGGGGGTGTTGAGACGTTATCGATAAAACGAGATAATTTAAGTGACTTTAAATTGGTCTCAATATATATTGACGACTCTCCACAAGGTGGAAGTAGCACTTACAAAATAGAAGGTTATTTAGATGGAAGTTTGGTGGATGGGTGTACTATAGAAAACGTTGATGCATATACAGCTCATACTGAGACTATTAACTGGGGGCGTATTGACGAATTCATAATAACAGCTACTTCGAACGAGTATGGTGTATATGATATACTTGCTTCGTTTGACAACATTGTATATGACGACCCTGTTGATCCAAATGCAACCCCTACCATTACCACAAACACTGGTTTGACATTAGACGAAGGTGCGACAGGTTCATTGCAGGCTAAGTTGGTTGCAACGGATGTCGAGTCAGAAGATGGGACATTGGCATACACCGTAACATCAAGTGCTAGTAACGGACAATTGGAAAACACAGATAATGCTGGTGTTGCGATTACGAGTTTTACCCAGCAGAATTTAACTGATGGAAAAATACAGTATGTACATGATGGGACTAACACGACATCTGATAGCTTTACGTTTAAGGTGAGCGATGGAACAAACGAGCTAACAGGACAAACGTTTAGTATTACGGTAAATCCAATCGATGATGATTCGCCTACGATGGTGAGAAATAACGGATTGACGTTAAACGAAGGCGCAACCGCAAGCATAACATCTGCATCTCATTTATCTGCAACAGATGCTGATACGGAGGATGCAACACTTTCGTATACGATTACATCAAGTGCTAGTAACGGACAATTGGAAAACACAGATAATCCTGGTGTTGCGATTACGAGTTTTACCCAGCAGAATTTAACCGATGGAAAAATACAGTATGTACATGATGGAACAAATACGACGTCTGATAGCTTTACGTTTAAGGTAAGCGATGGCATACCCAACGAATTGACAGGACAAACGTTTAGTATTACCATCACCGCTGTTGATGATGAAACACCGACGATGGTGAGGAATAACACACTAACGTTAAACGAAGGCGCAATCGCAAGCATAACAACTGAATCTCATTTGTTAGCGACAGATGCAGATTCCAATGATGCAACGCTTGCATACACAGTAACATCAAGTCCTAGTAATGGACAGGTGGAAAACACAGATAATCCTGGCGTTGCTATTACGAGTTTTACCCAGCAAAACCTTATTGATGGGAAAATACAGTATGTACATGACGGAACAAACACAACATCTGATAGTTTTACGTTTAAGGTAAGCGATGGAACAAACGAGCTAACAGGACAAACGTTTAGTATTACGGTCACCGCTGTTGACGATGATGCGCCGACGATAGTGAGAAATAACGGATTGACGCTAGACGAAGGTACGTGGGCAAGCATAGCATCATTCTCGCATTTGTCGGCAACTGATGCGGATTCAGATGATTTTGCTCTAACGTACACTGTAACTACCAGTCTGCAAAACGGACAATTGAGGAGCATGAATAATCCTTTAGAGCCGATAACTAGTTTTACGGAGGAGGAACTCCGCCATGATAAACTAATGTATTTACATGACGGGAGCAATACTACATCGGATAGCTTTGTGTTCAAGGTGAGCGATGGCACGAACGAGCTAACAGGACAAACGTTTAGTATTACCATCACCGCTGTTGATGATGATGCACCGGCGATAATGTGGAACTACGGGATAACGCTAAACGAAGGCGCGACCAAACTGATTGACAACTTGAGTTTGTCAGCGAATGACACGGAGATGAATGATGATACATTATTAACGTATATCGTAACTTCTGCTCCGTCTCATGGTCGATTGGAAAACACAGACAATGCTGGTGTTGCAATAACTAGTTTTACACAGCAAAACCTAATGGATGGGAAAATAGATTATGTGCACGATGGCAGCAACTCCACATCCGATAGTTTTGGGTTTAAGGTAAGCGATGGCACTAATGAGCTAACAGGACAAACGTTTAATATTACGATAAACCTAATTGATGATGATGCGCCGACGATGGTGAGGAATAATGGATTGACGTTAAACGAAGGTGCGACGGGAAGTATAACATCTTCATCTCATTTATCAGCAACGGACGCTGATTCTGATGATGCAACTCTTGCGTATACGATAACTGCTAGTCCTACAAACGGACAACTAGAAAATTCAGACAATGCTGGTGTTGCGATAACTAGTTTTACGCAGCAGAACTTAGTTGACGGCAAGATACAGTATGTTCATGACGGAAGCAGCACTACATCTGATAGTTTTACGTTTAAGGTGAGTGATGGCACGAATGAGCTAACAGGTCAAACGTTTGACATCACAATATTAGAAAATGTTACACCTACACCTACACCTACACCAACACCTACGCCTACGAGTACATCGACGACTACTCCGACGAATACGTCGTCTCCAACTCCGTCGGCTACACCATCCGCTACGACCACTCCAGCAACTACGCAAGTACCAAGCGTAAATAATCATATTATTACTGGTACGTTGCTTGATTCAAACGGAAATCCGTTGGTGGGATATATCGTAGAGTTGCATTCTACTCCTAAAACGGTTATTACGGACAGCGCAGGAAAATATACATTTTACGATGTGGAATATACTGACCATACGCTGATAGTTAAGACTCCTGAGGGAGAAGAACTGGCAACGTTCTCGCTGCATTTCACGCAAGGGAGCGAGTTTGATAGTACTATTTCCCAAGATGATGTATATATTACTTATGCAAATAATACGGTTTCAGTTAGGTTATCCATGTCTTTAGGAGATGATAATAGCGTGACGATTGATAACGTGAGTGCAGTTGAAAACCCAAGCACAGGAGATGAAGGTGCTTGGCTTCAATGGGCAGTTTCGGTAATTGTAATACTTATATCATTGGGTGTTTGCTTGAATAAAAAGTATAACTTTATTGCGGAAAGAAAATAATTATTAAAATTTTAAGAAGCAACAGCAATTAGCGGTTGCTTCTTTTTATTGCAGAAAAAGTAAATAAACATTGGAGCATAAGAATAAACAATTGGGGGGTCTATTACAGAAAAAAGCCTTGTAAATCAACAATTATACAAGGCTGAAAATCATATTCATATCATTTAAGGGTGATAGTTGTGATCCGCTTCATCAGCTTCGGCGTCAGCCTTTGTTACATGGACTGTGCCAAAAGGATGATTGGGTGGTGCATATATTGAATACAATTTAATCGGCATATTACCTGTATTGGTCAAGTTATGCCATGTGCCTGCAGGAATAATTATTGCATAACCAGCAGATACTTTCCTTCTAAAATCTAGTCGGTTCATTTGGGGACCCATTTGGACCATTCCTTTGCCCTCTTCGATACGTATAAATTGGTCAACGTGTGGATGCATTTCTAAGCCGATATCTTCACCTGGATTTATACTCATTAAGGTTAATTGTAAATGGTCACCTGTCCATATTGTAGTTCTATAATTATTGTTTTCTTCTGTTATCGCCTCAATGTTAACAACAAATGGATTTGGTCCATGGTCAGTACATCTTGTATTACGACAACGCATATTATCGACTTCTCTAGTAATTCTGGGGTTATATTGTCCGTCATTCATATAATTGTAATTGCCTCTCGGCGAGTTTGCATTGGAGTATGGATATCGCCTATAACGATCGCACATAATTACTCAGTCCTTTTCATTATTTCTCTAGGCATTATCTTATGCGTGGAAGAATAAAGTGTTTCCAACATATCTAATAAAAAACAGGTACGATTATTTACTGGTCAAATTTGGTTTTATGAGGACACGATATAAAGAAGAAAAAGAAGAAAGGTTTAAAAAATAATTGTGTTGATTAAGCTATTCTTGTAATGGACGAAGCAAAGAGGCACACACTTTATATTTAAGTTAGCAATTTTGGTACTCAAACTAAAAGCAGGAAGGCTGACTCATATTTTATTGGATTTCAAGATGATTAATCGAAACTTAGGAAATGGTTTTAAAGTGAAAATTTTCAAAGGGAGGGAAGGGCATGTTTTGGAAAGATTATTGTTTTTTCAAATAGACCTCAATTGCATCTAGAGTTTCATCACTAATGACATGTTCGATTTTACATGCGTCTTGTTCTGCAAGTTCAGGATCAATATTGAGCGTTTTAACTAAAAAATCAGTCAGTAGATAATGAGAAAAGTAAACTCGCTCGGCTTTGATACGGCCTTTGGGAGTAAGCGTGACATCGCCGTATGGCGTGTGTGTGATGTGTCCGGATTTTTTTAGCACATTCATAGCACGGCTAACACTGGGTTTTGAATAGCCTAACTCTTTTGCAATATCTATGGATCTAACAACGTCGTTTTGCTGCGCTAGTTTATAAATTACTTCTAAATACATTTCTCGCGATTCTTTTGCTCTCATAATTTATCCCCTTAAACATACTAATGCTAAATCATTGTACCCTATGTTATCATATTTTTTCTAATAAAAAAAGCAATTATCTAGCTCGGTTAAACCAATGTATCTTAGAGAATATTTTTTCTAATAAATATTAGTTAATAGTGATAGTTCATAAGCAAAACGGAGTAAAGCAAAGAATTCGAAATCGCTTTGTTTTTTCACACCTTATTTTTTTTGTTAACTAGGAATAATCTCTGAGTCATATCAAAATGCTGTTTTTATTAATAGTTGAGTAACTAAAAAGGCCAGCTAATCCACGAAGTCCGTTCGTGTCAAAAGCCTTGGGCTTTATGCTAAAATGTTTTGCTTAGCTGAGACGTCTCTAGTAGCTCGTTGGTTTCTTGCTCGCTTAAGGGTTTCCCCCACAGGAAGCCTTGTATGTAATCGCAGGTATTTTGAATCAGATGATCTTTTTGGATTTCGTTCTCCACGCCTTCCGCAATTACTCTGAGACCAAGTTGATGAGTCAGCGTGATCAAAGAACCGACGATTTTGCTTTGGATATCGTTGGCGCAGATTCGATCCACAAAGCTCTTGTCTATCTTTAGCGTGTCAATGGGCAGTGTCTGTAAATAGTTTAAAGAGGAGTATCCAGTGCCGAAATCATCCAAAGCGATCCGTATACCGCGTAGCTTGACTTGGTTTAATATATTGGTTATATAATCAAAAGACGATATAAATATGGACTCAGTTACCTCAAACTCCAAGTTGTACGGATTGACCTTTGTCTCAGCGAGTACTCGGTCTATCATGGACATAAAGCCTGGATCCATGACTTGCACGACTGAAAGATTCACGGATATAATAATATTTTTGTTTTCCGGGATATTATTGATCTGTACAAGCTGTTTGCAGCTCTCGAGAAGAACCCATTCGCCAATCGTGATGATCAGTCTGGTTTCTTCTGCTATAGGTATGAATTCTATTGGAGATACAAGCCCGTGTTGGGGGGACTGCCATCGTAAAAGTGCCTCAAATCCGCGTAATTTATGATTGGCCGCTGTATACTGTGGCTGAAAATTCAAGTACATCTCATCGTTAGCAATAGCTGTTTTTAGATTTTGTTCGTATGTAATCCGCTGCATTAAGGTCGCGTAAAGCTTTTTATTGAAAAATTGAACGCTGTTTCTTCCGCTTTCTTTTGCGCAATACATGGCGGTATCGGCATATTTTAATAGTTCCTCGGCGCTTGTAGCATCCACGGGATATGTGGAAATGCCGAAACTTGCGCTTGGCATGATTTCAACATCATCCACAGATACGGTATTGGTCAAATTTTTACGCAGGTTATCCACGTATTGATAAAGCTCGCAACCATTAAGCTTTCGCTGAATGATCAGGATAAATTCGTCTCCACCTATACGGCCAAGCATGTCGCGCTCGTTGATATACGAATCCATAAAACTAGAAATTTCCACCAAAACCTTATCTCCGACCGAATGTCCGTAAACATCATTGGTCTTTTTAAAATGATCAAGGTCGATGAATACAATGGTAAAGTTATCATTTTCTTCTTTGGCGTTTTTTATTAGAAAATTCAGTCGGTCGACAATCATCTTCCTGTTGGGAAGGCCAGTAAGGATATCGAAGTATACCATCTGCTGTAGTTGTATACTTTTTTTCTCTAGTTCCTTGTAAGTCAACAGCATTCGGGAGTTGTGCTTTTGAATGATCAGGATGATAAGGTGAATACTGATCGCAATGGTGAAGCCGGATAGCGCCCCATAAACATGCAAGACGGCAACGGTGTATAAAGTCGCGGCAAAGGACAACGCGTTGGCTATATAAGCAACTAAGAAACGTTTTTCCATAATAGCTGTCGTAATAAAGCCGATCATAGACATGAGTTGCATTTGCGTAATCAAGCCGTTAAGTACAATGGCATCAACTTGAAGGTCAAATAAACGAATGGTATCAAACCGAGAGATAAAGTGCAGAACAAAAAAAGTGCTTATGTATAGCCCCAAATATATTAAGGCATATGTCTTGTGTTTAATATACTTATTTTCAGAGTTTATTAATGAAATGTAATTGTTCATTATCAAAGCCCCCGTTTTCGGCAGAACAACATTACTTCGTAAAGATTGTCAAATATACTTGCTTGGGGATAATATATTCCAACCTTATAACTATATCGGTATAATATCGCTTTTATAACAGTATCTATTTCCTTTTATCATACAGAAATGTGGTCGGGTGATCGTGCCTTTTGCAAAACTATTGTCAGCTTATGTATAAGGAAAATTTGCATTAACATACATGATAATATGAATATAAATTATTTATCATTACCTGTTATATTTATTGGCAATTTTTTACTACAGCGCTTATTATAACCACTGAGTTTTTATGGAACTAATCACGTGGTGGAGATGTTTTTTGTAAAAGTAGAATTATTTTAAAAAATTGAGCATAAGGACATACAAAAAGTGTTCGATATTAGCACGCTTGACAATATTCTGAAGAAATAATAAAATGAATGCACAATAATAGGACGGTGCTTGTTTATACTTACTTTAGAAAGGAGAAAGTGTTCGATAATAGACCACTAAAAAGAAGTTGTTGATCGAAAAATTGATATATTTGGTTGATATATCAAGGAGTAGAAAAGAGAGAGACATTGTCGTGACATAAGGGAAAGATATTTTGATGAAGTCCATGAAATTTTGGGGGAATAAATTTGCTATTTGATTGAAAGAGTAGCTATGTTTAAAGGGAGGTCAAAATGTTAAAAAAAGTTTTGAAAATCAATGGTGCGAAAACTACTGTAGTTGTTGAACAGGATGCCAAGTTATCAGATGTATTAAGAAAGCAGTTGGGGCTAACAGGAACAAAAGTCGGATGTGGCATAGGTGAATGTGGTGCATGTACAGTTGTCCTGAACGGAAAAGTAGTAAGATCATGCATAACAAGGATGAGTCGAGTTGAAGAGTATTCTGAGATTATTACAATAGAAGGTGTTGGAAGCAAGGATTGTTTGCATCCGTTGCAAGTATCTTGGATGGTTCATGGCGGAGCACAATGTGGTTTCTGTACACCTGGTTTTATCGTTTCCGCAAAGGGATTATTAGATGAAAACGATAATCCGACAAGAGAAGAAGTTCGTAATTGGTTTAAGAAGAATCGTAACCTATGTCGTTGTACAGGTTATAAACCATTAGTAGATGCTGTTATGGATGCAGCAAAGGTTATACGTGGTGATATTGAAGTAAAAGATCTATGGAAGCAAATTCCTGAAGGGGCATCGTTAGTAGGATCTGAATATGTTCGTCCTTCGGCCTTGGCAAAGGTAACTGGAACTTGGGATTTTGGTGCTGATTTGGGATTAAAATTACCTTCCAATACTTTGCATGCAAAATTGGTTCAAGCAGAAGTATCACATGCTAATATTGTGTCCATTGACACATCAGAGGCTGAAAAAGTACCTGGTGTTTATAAAGTAGTTACACATAAAGATGTTAAGGGCAGCAACAGGATCAATGGCTTGGCTTTCCCGACAAATAAAGGGGATGGTTTGGATAGGCCAATTCTATGTGATGAAAAAGTATTCCAATACGGTGATGCCATCGCTATCGTCTTAGCTGAAAATGAAAAAGCAGCTCATATGGGTGTTGAAAAAGTAAAAGTTGAGCTGGAAGTGCTTCCAGCATATATGAGTGCTCCTGAAGCTATGGCAGAAGATGCTATTGAGATTCATCCGGGAACACCTAATGTTTATTTTGAGAATCATTTGATTAAAGGGGATGATCCTGCTCCGATTATGGACAGTGCACCTTATGTTGTTGAAGATGATTTTTATGTTCAACGTCAGCCACATCTTCCTATTGAGCCCGATGTTGGATTCTCTTATTTGAATGAAGATGGCAAGTTGATAATTCACTCTAAGAGCATTGCGATACATTTCCATGCGTTGATGATTGCTGATGGCGTCGGCATGAAGGCCGAGGATGTATGTATAGTTCAAAACAATGCAGGAGGTACCTTCGGGTATAAATTCAGTCCTACTATGGAAGGTTTGTTAGGAGTTGCTACATTGGCGACTGAAAGACCTGTATATCTTGAGTTTAATATGAAACAACAAATTACATATACTGGTAAGCGTGCTCCTTTCTGGACTACCATGAAAATGGCTGCGGATAAAGACGGCAAGATCCTTGCTTATGAAGGTGATTGGACTTGTGATCATGGTCCGTATTCAGAGTTTGGCGACTTGCTAACTCAAAGAGGCATGCAATTTGGTGGTGCTGGATATGATATTCCTAGCATGCGTGGTAACGGACATACTGTTTGCACAAACCATGGTTGGGGTTCAGCTTTCCGTGGATACGGAGCACCTCAAATCTTATTCCCATCCGAAGTATTAATTGATGAATTAGCTGAAAAAGTTGGCATGGATCCATTGGAGTTCAGATATAAGAATGTTTATAGAGAAGGAGCAACAACGCCTACTGGATGTATACCTGACGTTTATTGCTTAGAAACATTAATTGATAAGATAAGACCTGCATATGAATTAGCTAAAAAGACTGCAGCTGAGAAAAATGCTGGAAGCACGGATAAAAAATATGGCTGCGGTCTTGCGCTTAGCATTTATGGTTGTGGGCTAGATGGTCCTGACTCATCTGAAGCATATGCAGAATTATTACCTTCAGGTGTTAGAATATTTGATTCTTGGGAAGATCATGGACAGGGTGCTGATATCGGTACTTTGACATATGCTCATGAAGCATTAAGACCATTGAATTTGAAGCCTGAACAAATTGACATGGTTATGAACGACATGACTAAGACGCCTAACAGTGGTCCTTCAGGCGGTAGCCGACAAAACGTTGTTACTGGTAATGCTATTGTAACCGCTTGTCGTAATCTCTTGAAAGCAATGGAGAAAGAAGACGGCACATACAGAACCTATGATGAAATGGTAGCAGAAGGCTTAGAATTGAAATATTCAGGGAAATGGACGGCACCTTGTACGGATACGCCTCCTGAACATGGTCAAGGCAACCCGTTTGCAGCTTATATGTACGGGGTAATTCTTTCTGAAGTATGTGTTGATACAAAGACAGGCAAGACAACTGTGGAGAAGATGACACTTTCAGGAGATGTCGGTAAGATTATCAACAAGTTGGTTGTTGATGGTCAACTATATGGTGGTTTAGTTCAAGGCGTCGGTCTTGCTCTTTCGGAAGACTTTGAAGACTTAAAGAAACACAAAACTTTAACTGGTTGTGGAATACCGACCATAACCGATGCACCTGACGTTATTGAGTTGATTTATACAGAATCACCAAGACCAAACAGCTTATATGGAGCATCGGGCGCTGGTGAGATGCCGCTTGCTGCACCTCATGCGTCAATAATTAATGCAATATATAATGCTTGCGGTGTTAGGATTACACACCTTCCTGCATTACCGGAGAAAGTTTTAGCAGGATTGAATCAAAAATAATGTATAATTATTAGTAAGACAATAATCGTACATTCACTTATTAAATTGGGATTGAGATAGGTATCTTATAGTTGCATAACGATAGGTATAATCTCGATCCCGGTTTTCTATATTATGAATTTTTCATAGTTAGATGAGAGGATAGCATTATGAATTTGGAACAATTATTAGCAACCAGCGAAAAGTGCATACATACAGAACCGCCGGTATGTGGAGCATCTTGCCCTGTGCATCTGGATGTTGTTTCATTTGTAAGCGAATTGGCAAAAGGTGATTTTTCTAAAGCATATAAACTAATGGAAAACAGGATTCCATTAGTTAGATTGTTGTGCCAAATTTGTGAACACCCCTGTGAAGACGTTTGCGTTAGAAATAAATTGGATGAACGTATTCAGATACATGAATTAGAAAAAGCTGCGTTTGCATATGGTTCTACTCCGGCTAAAAAAGCGTTGAAATTGCCTAAAAATAAAGGTCGTGTGGCTGTTGTTGGCGGCGGAATAAGTGGACTAGTTGCCGCAAAAGATCTGGATAAAAAGGGATATAAGGTTGATATTTTTGACAAAGCAGATCGCTTGGGTGGACGTTTATGGAATTTTGTAGATAACGGCCTAACTATAGAGTTAATAGAAAAAGAACTTGAGACTATAAATGCAACCGACATAACAGTGCATGTAAATACTACTATTGAGCAAGAGACTTTAAAAGACTATTTGAATACGTATGATGCCGTTTGCCTTACTTGTAATAGTATTTTAGATTCTGCATGTGGGGAAGTAGATAATGAGAATGAAAAGTCAAAACCTAGGACTTTTCAAGTAAATAATGGCGGGCTTTTTGCTGTTGGCAATTATACTGGTAATGAACATGAGGAGTCTGCAATATTTTCTGCTAGCTATGGGCGCAGAATGGCTATATCAATAGATAGGTATGTAAAGGGTAGTTCACTTACAGCCGGAAGAGAAAGAGAAGGCATTTTTGAAACCAAGTTGAATTATAGTGTCCAAGGCGAAGAAAGTTCACTTCCTGTTCAAAAATCAGGAGCGGTTTTTACAAAAGAAGAGGCTGTGTTAGAAGCTAAAAGGTGCTTGAAATGTCAATGTAATGAGTGTATTAAAGCTTGTAGTCATATGCAGATGTTTGAGATAACGCCAGATGAATATACAAGAAGAATAAATCATAATGAGCGAATTATTCTGGGAACACATTTTGCGAATAAGATGATTAACTCGTGCACTGAGTGTGGATTATGTCAAGTACAATGTCCAGTAGGGATTGGAATGAAGGAGATAATTCAACAAACAAGAGAGAGTATGGTCGAACGTGGTAAAATGCCGGTATCTGCCCATGATTTTGCTTTAAAAGATATGCAATATTCTAATAGTGATGCTTTTTCCATGGTTAGAAAACAGCCGACAAAAGAGCAGTCTAAAGGATTATTCTATTACCCCGTAGTAGCTTTCTCTGGATATGTGAGAGGGTTATATAAAGGATCAGGAAAGACGGGATATGTATTTTACCCTGGATGTCAGTTGAGCGCAACACATAGCGAATATATTGGAGACATTTATAAGCATCTTGTGGATGTTATTAAGGAGAGAGATACCGAAAATGATGTAGGCATGTATTTGGGATGTTGTGGGGCACCCGCAGATTGGGCT
>CAXXMZ010000027.1:0-61684 GCA_963675355.2 Christensenellaceae bacterium | reverse complement strand
TTCAAACTTCTTATGTAAACTTAGTGCGCAATCGCGCTATTAACCATTCACAAGCTATTTAATTGTATCTTGCTAGTAAAAAATTGTCAAGCCAGCCATTAGCTTGTCCAACCCTTACTCCTTAGTATCTTTCGCTGCATCTGTTGAACTTTTTTCTTTTTCTGCAACGCCTAACATATCTTCTCTTACCTTGTTTTCAATCTCATAAAACATTTCTGGATTTTCTTTTAAATGAACCCTAACATTATCTCGACCTTGAGCAATTCTTAAGTCACCATAAGAATACCACGAGCCTGATTTTGTAATGATATTTCTTGCAACCGCCATATCCAGCACAGCGCCTTCTTTAGAAATGCCTTCTCCATAAAGAATATCAAACTCAGCCAACTTAAATGGTGGAGCTAACTTGTTTTTAACTATCTTAATTCGCGTTCTGTTTCCAACAATATCAGTTGCCCTGCTTTATTGCCTCGCCTCGACGCACATCCATACGTATTGACGCATAAAACTTTAGCGCTTTTCCTCCTGTTGTGACCTCAGGATTTGCATATGGAGGTCCCCCCACCTTTTCTCTAAGCTGATTAATAAAAATAATAGCCGTCTTTGATTTGCTTACAATGCCAGCCAACTTACGAAGTGCTTGTGACATTAGTCTTGCTTGCAATCCAACATGAGAATCTCCCATCTCGCCTTCAATTTCAGATTTTGGCACTAATGCCGCAACTGAGTCAATCGTAATAATGTCGATGGCTCCACTTCTAACAAGCGCTTCAGTGATCTCAAGTGCTTGCTCACCTGTGTCAGGCTGAGAAACGTACAAATTATCAATATCGACGCCTAGCTTTGCTGCGTATATGGGATCTAGCGCATGCTCAGCATCAATGAATGCAGCCGTACCGCCTAGTTTTTGTGCCTCGGCAATAATATGTAATGCTGCAGTTGTTTTTCCCGATGATTCAGGCCCATAAACCTCAATTATTCGTCCGCGTGGTATTCCACCTATCCCAAGCGCAATATCTATCGCCATTGCAACCTGTAGGAATTACTTGAATATTATTATCAGTTGGTGAATCACCAAGTTTCATCAGCGCTCCCTTACCAAATTGTTTTTCAATTTGGGCTAACGCCGCTTTTAATGCTTTTTCTTTTTCCATAATATATTCCCCCTGCTTAACGCAAGGCTCACCTCTCTTGTTTTATCTGTATATAGTATAACAGTCAAACATAAATACTAAAAGCCTAATGTTAAGACAAAAGCTTGATTCTTAATTCATTAACTGCATTTAAAACAGAAACATTTCTGATCCTATCTCTGTCCCCCCAAAGATTAAGTTCTTTGACAGTACAATCCCCGCCAACGCATACTGCAATATAAACAAGCCCGACTGGTTTTTCGTCACTTCCCCCATCTGGACCAGCAATCCCTGTGACGGCTATGGACGCATCTGCATTTAGGTTATATATAGCCCCAAAAGCCATTTCTCGTGCAGTTTCAGCGCTGACCTCTCCAAATTGGTTTAACGTCTCATTTTTCACGCCTAGTCGCTTAACCTTGGCTTTATTTGAATAGCATACTACGCCCTCAATCAGTATTTCAGAAGCTCCAGGTAGATCTACAAAGGCAGAACTAAGCAATCCACCTGTGCACGACTCTGCAATAGCCAATTTCATATTCTTATCCTTGAGCATATTGGCGACTACATAAGGCATACTGGGAGCATCCACAGCGTAAACAGCCTCCCCCAACCGCTCTCTGATCTTGCTTTCCATCTCATTTAACATAGGAACTGGATTTTCATCTTTTTTACACTTTGCAGTAATCCTAAGTGTTACTTCACCGGTGGCTGCATAAGGCGCAACCGTTGGATTCGTCTGATTATCAATAATATCCCTAATTTTGTGTTCGGCCCTAGATTCTCCAACGCCAAATACCCTAAGGATTCTAGACGAAATAACAAAGCCACTTTTTTCTTCCAAACATGGTTTAACTGACTCATTAAACATGGGCTTCATTTCTCTTGGTGGACCAGGTAAAACAATAATTGATTTCTCTCCTGATTCAACTACACATCCAGGAGCCGTACCGTTTTTATTCTCAAAAATATGAGCACCAACGGGGAACATCGCTTGACGTAGATTATTAGGCGTCATTTCCCAACCACGGTTATTAAACATAGATTTTAACCAATCTATAGTTTGCTGATCTTCTTCCATTTCTAATCCTAACGATTCAGCCACAATAAATTTAGTAATATCATCTTGAGTTGGACCCAGACCGCCTGTAAGGATAATTATATCTGACCTATTTATCGCTCTATTTATAGTCTCTTTCATACGGGTAGGATTATCGCCAACCGTAGTTTGATAGTAAACATCTAATCCCATTTGACTTAGCTCTATCGCTAGATACTGTGCGTTAGTATTCAATATCTGCCCCAAAAGCAATTCTGTCCCTACAGAAATAATCTCAGTTATCATTTGAAGTCTCCTTGCCCATAATATAATTAAGAACATGCTTACTAGATAAAACGTAATCTACCCCCGACCATATTGTCATAATCGTACAAATATAAGCCATATATTCTCCTACTGTTATGCCTAACAACTGCCAACTCGGCTGTTCAATCAACAATAAAATTACTGCAAACATTTGCGTAAACGGTTTTTATCTTGCCAAGCGGTCCCGCAGCAATAACAAGGTTTTTGGTCGCAGCCACCATCCTAAACGCGCTTACAATAAACTCTCTCGTAACAATAATTATTACAATTACAGCAGAAAGCTTGCCGACTTCAACTAGCATCAAAAATGCAGCTACCACCAACAGCTTATCAGCTATCGGATCTAAAAATTTTCCAAGATCCGTTATCATGTTTCTGCTTCTAGCTATTTGTCCATCTAGTGTATCCGTAATAGACGCTATAATGAACACTCCTGCCGCAAGATAGTATGCATATGGAGTATCCAAATAAAACATAACAATCATTACTGGCACTAGTAACACTCTAAGCACCGTAAGTTTATTCGGTAGGTTCATCTATTATTTCTCCTATCCAATCGTATTGTTCGTAACCAACTATTTTTATTATAACAAACTGCCCTGGTTCTAGGCTGTTCTCGCTATCAAAAAACACCTTTTCGTCAATATCAGGTGCTTGTGCATATGTTCTGCCAAAATACATTTCACTGTGTTCATCAAACCCTTCTACGACTGCTTCATACACCCTTCCTATGTTTTGATTATTTAACTTCTCTACAACATTATACTGAATCTCCATCAACTTATCCCTTCGTTGATTTCGAATGTCTTCATCAATCTGATTTGGTAATTCTGCCGCAACAGTTCCATCTTCAGGGGAATATGCAAATGCACCAAGATGATTAAACGGATATTCTTGGATAAAATCACATAGACTGTCAAATTGATGTTGGGTTTCACCTGGGTATCCAGCTATAAGGGAGGTCCGTAGCGAAAACCTGTCGTCTTTACTTTTTATTCGCTCCATTAACTCTATGATATCATCTGGTGTACTTTGCCTATTCATCGACTGCAATATATCTGCATCAATATGCTGTATAGGAATATCAAGATAATTGCAAACTTTATTTAAGCCAGCCATGGTATCTAAAATACTTTTTGAAATTCTCTCTGGATAACAATACAGTACCCTAATCCATTTTAATTCGTCAATTGCATCCAGAGCATTAAGTAAATCGACCAACAGCTCTGGTTGCCCAATATCTTCGCCATATCGAGTTGTGTCTTGTGCAACAAGTACTATTTCTAACACGCCTTTTGACGCTAATGATTTGCATTCATCAATAACTTTTTTAATTGGTCTACTAACATACCGCCCACGTATACTAGGTATTGCACAATAGCTACAACAATTATCACAGCCTTCAGCAATTTTTACGTATGCTGTATAAAACGGAGTTGTTAGTGCCCTGTCTTCTAAAGGAGCTTTATGTTGAGTCCGAGTCCAGCCAACTACTCTATCACCATTTTCTATTGTATTGATAATTGCAACGATGTCATCATACGAATCTACACCTATTAAACCATCTACTTCAGGTAACTCTTTTGAGAGTTCCTCTAGATAACGCTGACTTAAGCAACCAGTAACTAAAACCATAGAGTTGTTAGTTTTTTTATACCCAGTCATCTCAAGAATTGTATCTATAGATTCTTGTTTTGCATCTTGAATAAATCCACAGGTATTAATTATAATAATATCCGCTTTTTCAGGTTCACCTGTTGTCAAATATCCTGCCCTTACTAGGTGTCCCAACATGACCTCAGTATCCACCCTGTTTTTAGGGCATCCTAACGATACTATTCCTATTGATTTTTTTTCTCTGTTGTGTACTATCCATACTAATTATTCAAAAAACCTCTCTTCAAACTCTTCGCGAGTGATAAGCACGTCTCTTGATTTACTACCACTAAACCCACTGATACATCCCATTTGCTCGAGTTCATCTATTATTCTACCCGCTCTTGAGTAGCCAATTTGCATCTTTCTTTGCAACATTGAGATAGAAACTTGATCGTTATCCAAAGCTATCTTGAGCGCCTCAACAGTCTTTTCATCTAGTTTTCTTCCATCTATGGTGGTATTATTGCTATCCACTGACTGTAACTGCGTTTCTACATTTTCATCGTACTGTATCCTATATCTCGATCGCATATACGTAGTTATATTATTAACTTCATCATCTGATACAAACGCACCTTGAATACGTACTGGTTTTGCTTGTCCAACAGGATAATATAACATGTCGCCCCTACCTAAAAGCTTTTCGGCACCACCCATATCTAAAATGGTTCTTGAATCTACTTGTGATGATACAGAAAACGCAATTCTTGAAGGAATATTAGCTTTTATTACCCCGGTAATGACGTTTACACTAGGACGCTGCGTAGCAATAACTAAATGTATACCGCTCGCTCTACCCTTTTGCGCTAGCCTGCATATTGCATCCTCAACATCACGCGGTGCAACCATCATTAAATCAGCAAGTTCATCGATAATAACTACTAGACTCGGCATAGCTTCTTCCCCTCGAGCAATAGCCGCTTTATTATATCCTTCTAAATCACGAGTTTGAGTATTAGCAAACTTCATATACCGCTCATCCATCTCACGAGTAGCCCAATTAAGAGCCTCAGCAGCTTTCTTCGCGTCAGTAACCACTGGTACCAGCAAATGAGGTACATCATTATAAATCGATAATTCAACCATTTTAGGATCTATCATAATCATCCGAACCTGTTTAGGTGACGATTTGTACAACAAACTAATTATTATGTTGTTAATACAAACACTTTTTCCGCTTCCAGTTGTTCCAGCAATTAATATATGGGGCATTTTTGCTAAATCGACTACAATATTCTTGCCACCTATACTTTTTCCTAAAGCGAAGCACACGTCAGATTGATTTGTCTTAAACTCCTTACTTTCAATGGATTCGCGCAAAAAGACTTTTAATATATTGGTATTTGGAACCTCTATTCCAATTGCTGATTTGCCAGGAATCGGCGCTTCAATTCTTACAGATGACGCCGCCAAATCCAGCGCTATGTTATCGCTAAGACCAGCGATCCTCGAAACCCTAACCCCTGGTGCTGGTAAAACTTCATATTGCGTAACGGTAGGGCCACACACAACTTGAGTAACTCTGGCCGATACCCCAAAACTATTTAATGTTTTCTCTAACTTATCTGCATTTTCTTGTACTAAATCACGACTTGAGTTTGATCCAGATTTTACAGGTCTGGATAACAACGAGATAGGTGGCTTTTCGTATTGAACAATGTTATCTTTGGCTAGTCCTTCCTCCATTTGTCCATTCATATCACCATTTTCGTCACTGGGATGATATGAATCTTCCATCTCTTTTACTGTGATATTTTTTTGACGTTGTACCATAGGCTGATAAACCTTTTGTTCTTCTCCTTTTGATTCTTGTTCGTCAACCTCTAGCGTATCTATAAATAAATTCTGCTTTTTTCGCGTGTTAGGATACTCATCATATACTTGGTTAGATTCAGCAATGACATCGCCATTTTTTTTAGCAAAACCTCTTTTTTGTTTTGGTTTCGGTTTGGGCCTAGGTTCAACTATTCTCTTTGACTTTGGTTCAGAAAAAGCAACAGTTTGATCAGCGGGCTCTTCTTTTGTAGTCTTCATATTTTTTATCTTTTCGCTAGCCTGCTTACTTATCTCACGTAACGACAAACTAAATAGCAACGTTACTAGTATTAATATTGCTATGGAATATAACACGTAGCTACCAATTTCTCCTACAAGCAAATTAATTGGGAAGACTAACATGGCAGCAAAAATGCCGCCCCCTTGCTGTTCTTGGAACCCCACCTTAAATGCATTTTGAACATAATTAAAATATTCCTCGCCTGCTAACGGCTTTACTTGCGCTAAATGCAGAATGCATAATGCAAATATAAAAAGGAAAAAAACCATTATTAATTTCATATGTCCAAACGATTTATCACTAGACGAAACTATAAATATCCCCAAGGCGCATACAACGATTGGCAATACAAATGCACCAATTCCAAACACCCCAGTAAGCACCGCAGAAATACCTAATCCCATTACTCCTGCCGCGTCAAAAAACACAGACAAAGATAACAACAGCCCAAACGCTAAGATCAATAATCCAATTGCTTGCGTTTTAAGCTGTTGTTTCTTTTGTTTCTTTTTAGTCGCCATTTATTCCCTGCCTCCACACATACGCATATATATCTATAATATATTATATCGCTAATGCTCGCCAAGGGCAAAATAATTTATTGTATCATTTTGTTGTTAATCAATTTCTATGGAATACCCAGATTTTTTACTCTTTCCGTATTGCCTATCAAAGTTCTCTTTATTCTTCTCAATATACATTTCAAATAATTCTTTAGCGTCCATTCCTGCTTTAAGACACATACTAACAAAAAAGTGAAGTATATCTACAAGTTCTTCTTTAATAGCCTTTGTATCGATTTCTTTTGGGTTTTTCCACCACTTAAAATTAGTTTCATCAATCAACTCCGACAACTCAGAGATCATAGCTAGTGTCTCTTTTTGTAACCATTGCTCCACTGAAATGTCATCAAGCTTACGTAATTTTACTAATTCGGTATCAAATGCGTTTTGTAACTCGAATATCTTCTCTAACTTGTCCATTATTCCTCCATTATTGCAACAACTCTTGAATCTTGTTAGCATCCTCAACTTTGCCAACAATAGCGGCCTTTATTTTATCAATAACTAGCATGTGTTCCATGGCTTCACGAACTCCATCAATCGTTACGCTGTCTATCTTTTTGATGATTTCATCTTCAGTCACAACTTTATCCAAAAGCGTTTTACTCTTCCCCAAAGACATCATTATTGATGATACGCCTTCCATACTAAGAATATAGTTACCCTTTAGTTGTGCTTTACTTTGTTCAAATTCGTTTTGGGACACTCCATCTTTAAGCGCTAACTTTATTTCCTGCATTATCAGCTGGATAACAGCTTCTAACTGTGTTGGATTGGTTCCAGCATATATCCCCATCATACCAGTGTCGCTATGCGTTGACGGGTATGAAAACACGGAATACGCAAGACCATGTTTCTCTCTGATCGTTTGGAATAATCTTGAACTCATCGACGCTCCAAACAAGTTATTGAATATAAACATAGAATACCGCAAATCATCTTCCATAGCAAATCCAGGCATCCCTAGGCAAATATGCACCTGCTCTATTTCCCTTTTTGCAATGCTAATATTGCCTTGCATTTCAACCTGATCCTCACCTGGCGCTTTTTCAATTTTATCATTTGTGCTATCTTGATCCTGTGGAGTATACTCCAATTTACCAAAATACTTTTCAAGCTGGTCCATCAGCTTGCTTTCATCAAAATTACCTGCAACAGAAATAACAGCGTTATCAGCACCATAATTTGCATGGACATATTCCAAAAGTTTTTCATGGGTCATAGAATTAACGCTGTCTACCGTACCTAAGATTGGCTTTGCAAGCGGATGATCACGATAATACGTCCTGCTCATTAGTTCATGAACATAGTCTTCTGGATTATCTATAGACATTCCAATTTCTTCTATTACCACGCCTTTTTCTTTTTCGATTTCTTCTTGGGCAAACACTGAATTTAAGAGCATGTCACCCAAAATATCTAATCCAGTTTCAATATACTCGCTGATTACTTTTACATAATAGCATGTACATTCTTTTGCCGTAAACGCATTAATTTGTCCACCAACACCATCCATCTCAGCAGCAATATCCTTTGCGCTCCTATCTTTTGTTCCTTTGAACATCATATGTTCTATAAAATGCGCTATACCACTTTGTTGTTTTGTTTCTTTAGTTGATCCTGTGTTTATCCAAATACCGGCTGACACAGATCTATAGCTTGGCAATTTTTGCGCAACCACTCTAATCCCATTTGACAGTTTTTCTTCAATTATCATAATACTTGCTCCATAAAATCTTTTTTTATATCATATCAAATTTTTACCAATTTTAATACGACAAAGGGAATGTTAATCAATCATCGACCCAACCGTAACAATTTCATAGCCTTGGTCTTTTATTTCTTTTATTATTATTGGCAATGCTTCAATCATACATTCATCAGCATTTAATCTAATAATAATTCCATTTTGTAGCTTTTGTGTTGCTAGTGCTGCAATTTCTTGACCACTTTGGGCTCGAGGATCTACCGCATTAATACTCCATATCACCATAGTGTATCCAAGTTCATATATTGAATTCATGATTTCTCGGGTATACTTGCCGTCAACAGGACAATACAGCTCACTATTTGCAACGCCATTAGTTTTCAAAGTTTGTTGCCATAACACAATCTCGTTTTGCACGGCACTTACATTGTCATTTCCGTTACTTTTATTTTTTCTGCCTAGTAATCCAATCTCAAACTTTTTTTCATCCATGCTTTGTAGCATTTTTCCATTTGATATTGCATACTGAGAATCAACGAAAAACGTTGCCGTAGTATTTTCCTGATCCAAAACATCAATAGCTCGGTTTATTACTTCTTGACTTGCATTATCGCAATGAATGCTAATCCCGACTTGCTTTTTTGTAGCATCACCTTTGTAATACGGTGACACACCAACGCTTCCCATAACCATATGCACATCTGAACTAGCTGTTAATAGGTATATACATAGTATCATACCAATTATCATTAGGTTCAATACATAATAGTTTCTCATCTTAAATATTTTATTCTTCATATCGTTACCCCGCCTTGTCCGAAAACTTATTATATTCTAAGTTATTATCGTTAGCAGGATAAATATGCTAGTTTATTATGTAAATAAAAAAAGCAGCTATTTATATAAATAGCTGCTTTTGGATATTTTATAACAATCCTTTACGCGTTAAATTGATTCGCCCTTGTTTATCGACCTCGATAACTTTAACCTTTACTATATCTCCAACCTTGACCACGTCCTCAACCTTTTCAACTCGCTCATTAGCCAGCTTAGAGATATGTACCAAGCCATCTTTACCAGGTAATAATTCCACAAATGCACCAAAGTTCATCAATCTGACGACAGTACCTTCGTAAATCTCACCTACTTCGATATCCTTAGCGATTCCTTCAATGGTCTTTTGTGCATGTGCTGCTGCTTCAGAATCAGGAGTAGAGATAAATACGCGCCCATCTTCCTCAATATCAATCTTAACACCAGTATCTGCAATTATCTTGTTTATCATCTTACCGCCTGGTCCAATAACATCTCTTATCTTCTCAGGATTAATGCTAAACTGAATAATTTTTGGAGCATACTTAGATAAGTCTTCCCTAGGCTTATCAATAGTTTCCATCATCTTATTCATGATATGAGTTCTACCAACTTTAGCCTGTGCTAGTGCAGTTTCAAATATTGTTTTATCAATCCCATGAATTTTTATATCCATCTGAATTGCTGTTATTCCTTGCTCCGTACCAGCAACCTTGAAGTCCATATCACCAAAGAAGTCTTCTAGGCCCTGAATATCCGTCAGGATAGCGGTTTTATTTGTCGCTGTATCTTTTATAAGCCCCATCGCAATACCTGCCACAGGCGCCTTAATAGGCACTCCTGCATCCATCAACGATAGCGTACTTGCACAAACACTCGCTTGTGAAGATGATCCGTTTGAACCTATCACCTCAGAAACCATACGGTATGCATATGGAAACTCTTCTTCAGATGGAATAACTGGAAGCAACGCACGTTCTGCTAATGCGCCATGACCGATGTCTCGGCGACTTGGCCCACGCAACATCCTAGTTTCACCAACGCTGTAGGGTGGGAAGTTATATTGATGCATATAACGTTTGCTTATATCTTCATCTAGCCCGTCTAGCTTCTGCGCATCTCCTAGAGCCCCTAATGTAGCAACCGATAGAACTTGAGTTTCACCACGAGTAAAAACGCTTGAACCATGGGTTCTTGCAAGGACACCAGTCTCAGACCAAATTGGACGCACTTCGGTAAGCTCACGACCATCTGGACGAACGCCTTCTTCAATAATACGAGCGCGTACAGCCTCTTTAGTCATACTATTCAAAACATCCTCGATATCTCTTTGATTATCAGGATACTCCTGTGAAAAATGCTCCCATACTTCTTCTTTAACCTGCGTTGATCTCTTATCTCTTTCATCTCTGCTAAATGTATCAATGCTAAAGAGCACCTTTTCTTTTGCAAATTCACGAACCTTATTATTCAGCTCATCATCAACTATTATTGGATCAAATGGTTTTTTCTCTTTGCCAACCTGGGCAGCAATATCTTCAATAAAAGCAACTATCTTTTTAATCTCTTCAAACCCAAAGAAAATTGCATCTATCATAACTTCTTCAGAAATCTCGTTTGAAGAAGCTTCTATCATCATGATAGCATCCTTTGTTCCTGCAATAACTAGATTTAAATCGCTTATTTCACGCTGCTCGATAGTTGGGTTTATAATAAACTCACCATTTATCATCCCTACAGTAACAGACCCGGTAGGCCCTTCAAAAGGAATGTCTGAAATGCTTAACGCTATAGATGATCCAATCATCGCAAGCATGTCAGGCATTATATCAGCATCAACCGATAACGTCGTAGCAATAACCTGAACATCGTTAAGATATCCTTTAGGGAATAACGGACGAATCGGTCTATCGATAAGTCTAGATGTAAGAATTGCCTTTTCTGAGGGTCTACTCTCTCTTTTTATAAAACCGCCAGGAATCTTCCCAACAGCATACAACTTCTCTTCATAATCTACAACCAATGGGAAAAAGCCAATACCTTCCCTTGGTTTTTTGGATGCGGTAACGCATACCAAAACAGCTGTTTCTTCGCAACGTACCAGACAGGATCCTCCTGCTTGCTGTGCGTAGCGTCCTGTATCAACCGTAATTTTTCGACCTGCGAGTTCAAGTTCAAAAACTCTGTGCATATTTTCCTCCTGTTCATTCTTGCTAATATGTGAATAAAATAATCATTCTGAAAATAGTAATAGAGCGGGCTAGCCGCTCTACTGGTTACTTTCTTAGATTCAAACTCTGAATAAGAGCCCTATAACGTTCGATATCCTTAGCCTTTAGGTAGTTTAACAATCCACGACGCTGACCAACCATTTTCAATAGCCCTCTTCTTGAGTGATGATCCTTTTTATGAATCTTTAGATGATCGTTCAAGTGATTAATGCGCTTAGTCAGTAATGCTACCTGTACTTCGGGTGATCCTGTATCGCCCTCATGCGTTTTGAATGATTCGATGATTTCGGTTTTAACTGTTTTGTCCATGTTAATTATCCTCCAATTATTTAGTTCACCGCAAGCAACGTAAAACGTTGGAGTAATCGCAAAACCTTGCAAACGGCAAAAGTCTAATCCTTATTTTAGCACACTTGTTTATCGGTTATCAATACCATTTGTACTAAACATTTTTCTAGCAGTGTTTTCATCTTTTTTTATTTGCTTACAAAGCTCATCCAAACTGAAAAAATCCTTCTCTTCTCTAATTTTATCCAAAATAACGATTTCTATATCTTGATTATATATTTTTTCATCAAAATCCAATATATGTGTCTCTATATTTCTTTTATCTCCTATGCTAACCGTAGGGCGTACACCGATGTTTGTTATAGCATTATACTTTTTCCCACTAACTAATACGTTGGTAACATACACTCCATCCGGCACCATAGCCTTGTGTTCCTTATATTCGATATTTACAGTAGGCCACCCAATTTTTCTACCTAACTGTCTTCCAGAAATAACCTTCCCAGTAAACGAATACTTTCTGCCAAGCATCTCTTCAGCATGGGATAAATCGCCTATTTGCAAGCACTGCCTAATTCTCGTCGAACTAACTGGCTCGCCCATAAATAACAAGGGTTCAACTACAGACACTTCAAAACCCATGCGATTACCAAGTTCAATCAAACGCTCGGTATTGCCCATAGCATTTTTCCCCATACGATAATTATACCCAATTACTATTTGCGCAATAGGGATGATTTTCATTAAATTTTCCATAAAGTCTTGGTATGTGGTATCCGCAAGTTTTTCTGTAAACGGTACCATACATACCTGATCGGCGCCTAATCCATTAAGCACCTTTAGTCTTTCGTCCGCAGTGTATATCATAGGAGGAATACTTCTACCTATTACACTCATTGGATGATTAGAAAACGTATACACAACGCTTTTATAGCTGTTTTGCTCAGATATTTCTAATAACTTTCTAATTAAACTTTGGTGTCCAATATGCACACCATCAAAAAACCCAAACGCAACAGCTACTAACTCATTCGTTTTGATAGCATTACCATCACAAATTTTTTCTGCTTTGTATTGCAATTTGCTTCACCCTTTTAAAATCTATGTTAACGTACAATGTACTTTAACCAACACGACATCTTGATCGATGAATATCCTGCCTAATCCAATAAACTCGTCTTGACAGTATAATCGCACTATATTATCGTTTATTATATCAAAATCTCTATTTTTGCACTTATCAACCGGAATTGCTATTCCATTTCTAAACTTAGAACTAAACGAATTATCAAATCTTAATTCCTTAAAATGCATAAGCGGGACATCCGGTTTTAGTAAATACCTTTCAAATTCGCCATTATTAAATGCTAATTTAGCCTCCTCAAAGGTGACTCCATCAATTATATCAAAATTTCCGTTTTTTGTGCGAATAAGCAACGCCAAACAAGCTCCACACCCCAAAGCTTTTCCAAGGTCGCTAATAAGCGTTCTGATATATGTACCTTTTGAGCATCTTGCCCTAAATCGCACTCTATTAATATCTGGCATAGATAACATTTCAAAATTATGTATAGTCACCTTGCGCGGGTTAACTTCAACCGATTCCCCTTTTCTTGCTAGCTTATAAAGCTTTTGACCACCAATTTTTTTTGCAGAATACATAGGTGGAACCTGCATGATCTCTCCGGTAAGCTTTTTTATCTCACAAAGAATTGTATCCTTTTCACATTCTACATCCTGCCTGCTTAAAACTTGTCCACAAGTGTCCAGTGTATCCGTTTCGACACCTAACAGCATCTCTCCTTCATACACTTTCTCGGTGTTTAAAATATAATCAAAAAGGCGGGTACCTCTACCCACCGTTATCGGCAACACACCAGCTGCTGCCGGGTCTAAAGTTCCAGTATGACCAACCTTTTTCATACCTAACAGTCTTTTAAAATCAACCACCGCATCACTAGACGTTATGCCTGAAGGTTTAATGAAATTTATTACGCCATTCATTTATCCGTTATTACCTTTTTTATCTCATTAAGTATCTTTTCTCGCACCGACTCTTTAGTGCCCACAATAGTGCATCCACTTGCTTTGGGATGCCCTCCTCCATCAAAAGATTCGGCTATGCTCCCCGCTATTGAAAGCTTGTTAGATCTTAAACTCACCTTATACTTGTTTTGACCCACCACTCTCATCAACACGGCTACTTCAACACCCTCTATTTCACGAGCATAGTCAATTATACCCTCAAATTCTACACAACCATTCCCTAATTCTTCTTTATCATTATTATCTATAATAATTATTGCAATCTTTCCGTTTTCCAAAACTTCCAAATTATTGATAGCCTTAGCAATCAACTTTGTCTTTATTAATGTACGCCTATTATATAATCTGCTTGTTATATACTCTACATCCGCACCGGCTTTAACTAATTTTGCAGCATCCTCAAACGTTCTCTCATTTGTATTAGAATGACAAAAATTCCCCGTGTCTGTAGATAATCCAACATACAAATTTGTTGCCATGGTGGCAGTCAAGCTTATCCCTTCATCTAGCAAAAACTCAAATACGACTTGTGATGCCGACGACATAGTGGTGTCGACTAAGCAAATATCTGCATTTCTTTTATTGCTCACATGATGATCTAAACATGCAATGGTCTTTGCACTACAAAGCATCGGCAAAAATCTACCAGACATTGAAACGTCAGAACAGTCTACAAGTATTACAAGATCAAAATCTTTATCAACTGGTTCATCTCGCAACAAATCTATCCCCGGCATAAAATCGTACACAAACGGTATGCCTGACGTAAACCCCATTACATCCTTTTTCCCCATACCCCTAATCGCTTCATTTAACGCAAGCATAGAACCCAAGGCATCTCCATCAGGAGGCACATGCGATAATATAGCAATACTGTCAGCATTCATTTATTGCTTGCCTCAATAGCTATTCGTCATCTTGTCCATCTTCCTTTATTTCAGACATAACGTCGCTAATAATCTTAGACATACGTACAGCATAAGCCGCTGAGTCATCTTTAATGAACTCAAGTTTAGGTGTTCGCCTTAACTTAACCTTTTTATTGACTTGACGGGAAATAAACCCGCTTGCACTGCTTTAATCCACGCATTATTTCTTCCGTTTCGTCATCATCGCAAATTATGCTTACCATAACCTTTGCATGCTCAAAATCGTTTGTCACGTTTACGCGAATAATCGTACACATTCTATTGATTCGGGGATCCTTAACTTCACGCATAAGGACCTCCCCGATTGCTTTTTTCATTTCTTCGTTAACACGTTCAAGTCGTAATGCCGACATCTGTTCTCCTTTTATTTTGAAATCCTTGTTGTAAAAAGCTTATTCCTGAACTTCTTCTTCTACAAAAATTTCAAACACATCATCTTCTTTAATATCATTGTAATTGACTAAACCAATACCACATTCGTAGCCTTCAGTCACTTCTTTAACATCGTCCTTAAACCTCTTAAGAGAATCAAGGTGTCCTTCATGAACAACCACATTATCCCTTAGGACACGCACTTGAGCATTCCTAAGCACCTTACCACTGGTTACATAACACCCAGCAATTGCGCCCACTCCCGTAATCTTAAATACGCTTCTTACCTGTACATTACCCAGAATAACCTCTCTAAATGTAGGATCAAGCATACCCTTCATGGCCATTTCTACGTCTTCAATTGCGTTATAAATAATCCTATAAGTGCGTATATCAACTTTCTCAGATTCTGCTGCTTGCCTAGCCATAACGTTTGGCCTTACATTAAAGGCGATAATGATTGCGTTTGATGCCGATGCTAGCGCAATATCCGCTTCGTTTACGGCTCCAACACCACCATGTATTACCTTAACTCGCACTTTATCATTGCTTAATTTTTCAAGCGCCTGTGTAACAGCTTCTACCGAACCCTGTACGTCTGCTTTAATAACAATTCGGAGCTCCTTGACCTGACCCTCTTCAATCTGTGCAAACAAGTCTTCAAGCGATACCTTAGACATAGACTTTAATTGTTCAACCTTCATCCTGTCCTTACGCTCCTGAGCTACCTGCCTTGAAAGCTTATCCTGCTCAACAGCATACATAATATCTCCAGCCTCAGGCACCTTCGAGAAACCTAGTATCTCAACTGGCTGCGATGGTACAGCAAATTCGCACTTTTCACCTTTATCATCATTCATAGCACGAACACGTCCATATGCCGTTCCAGCAACTATCGTATCTCCGACTTTTAATGTTCCGTTTTGAATCAAAACTGTTGCAACAGGCCCACGGCCTTTATCAAGCTTAGCTTCGATTATAGCACCCTTAGCAAGGCGGTTTGGGTTAGCTTTTAGATCCTGAACATCCGCTACTAAAATAATCATTTCGAGCAGATTATCGATACCTTCTTTTGTAACTGCAGAAACAGGAACTATAATTGCATCCCCGCCCCATTCTTCAGCAACAATTCCATGCTCAGTCAATTCTTGCTTTACTCTTTCAGCATTTGCATCAGGTTTATCCATCTTGTTAATTGCGATTATAAACGGAACCTCTGCGGCCTTAGCATGGTTAATAGCTTCTACTGTCTGTGGCATTATTCCATCATCCGCAGCAACTACTAAAATAGAAATGTCCGTCACCGATGCTCCACGTGCACGCATCGCAGTAAACGCTTCATGTCCCGGTGTATCTAAGAACGTAATTTTACGATCGTCAATATCTACTGTATAAGCGCCAATGTGCTGTGTGATTCCACCAGCTTCATGATCCGCAACTTGAGAATAGCGAATTGAATCAAGCAACGTAGTCTTGCCATGATCTACGTGTCCCATTATGGTAACAACTGGTGGTCTTGTTACTAATTTATCGTCATCATCTTCTCCGCCTTCACCAATCATAACCTCTTCAAACGTCTTATCTAGTTTCTGTTCCAGCTTAATATCATATTCATTTGCAATTAAAGCGGCAGTATCAAAGTCAATTTCCTGATTGATGGTTGAAATAATATCTAACAGCATTAACTTTTTAATAATATCTGACGCTGGTTTACCTATCTTTTCAGCAAGCGTTTTTACAGTAACACGTTCAGCCGTGATGATAGCGCTGTCAATTTTAATTGGCTCAATATGCATCTTAGGTTGATTGTTCTTGCGCTTATTGCGCCTATTACCATACATCCTATCATCAAATTGCATGCCAGGACTATTTTTCTTATATGGCATCTGCTTTTTGGGACGTAGCTTTTTCTCCCCCAAATCTTTCTTTGAATATGCAGATCGATTTGGGTCATAGTTGCTAACTCTCTCTTTTTCTTGAACGGGCGGTAAAGCAGATTCCATCATCTTACTTGGGTTTTGATTTCTTGCTCCCTGATGTCCTCTAGATTGATCATTGTTATACGCAGGTTTTTGTCCGTATGGCGGACGTTGATTACCGCCATCCCGTCCATCACGATTTTGCGGTCTATTATCTTGATAAGGTCTGCCCTGATTATCGCTATGCGTTCTAGGAGCATCTCTTCTTTGACCACCATCTTGCGAAGATTCGGGTTTTTGTGGATTCAACTCTGCTTCAAGCTTTTTTCGCTCTTTATCCAGCTCAGCTTTTTTATCCCTAATTTCATGAACACGCTCACCAAGTTCAAGCTGAGTAGCCTTTATTCTCTCAAAAAAACTACCTGCCCGTTTTGCAAGTTCACTTGTACGTTCATATACTTTGATTTTCGACATATTTATTTATGCACCCCCGCCAATTTGGCTGTTAATATCATTTTCTAATAAATCAATAATCCTGGTTGAAAATTTTTGATCATGAATGCTAAGCGTTTTTATGCCATATCGCCCAACACATTCACCAAACTCACCTTGACTATCCTCAATTATTGCTATCTTAACATTATACACCTTGCACAATGTATTAATCTTATCAAAAGCGTTTTTCGCTAAATTAGAGCTGACTAAAATTGCCTTAGCCTTACCTTTTTTTATTTCTTCACAGCAAATCTCAGTTCCCACTCTACACTGTCCAGCTCTCATGCATAATCCAATTATGCTATATACCTGCTTGCAGTTCACGCCTTGCTAGCTCCCTCTTTAATTGATGAACCAAACTGTCATCAACCTCAGTTTTTAACGCTCTTTCAATCGCCCTACTCTTAATGGCCTTTTGCAGGCATTGTTCATTTGGGCAAATATACGCGCCTCTACCTGAAGCCTTAGATGTTTTATCAAACGCAGCTTTGTTCTCTTGGTTGCAAACCACCCTATAAAGCTCCTTTTTGGGTTTCATCTCTCTACAGCCAACACACATACGCATAGGTGTTTTTCTCTGTTTCATACCCATACCTCCTAAGCTTTACAACACCTGTATATCATTATATATTAATTGGAGTCATCTTGACCATCAATCACATCGTCAAGCGTCGTTGGAATATCCTCTTCCTCTAATTCCAGCATATCAGTTGCTGCAAACATCGCTTCCTGTGACTGCGATTGACTCTTAATATCTATTTTCCAACCCGTAAGTTTTGCCGCTAACCTTGCGTTTTGTCCTTCTTTTCCTATTGCAAGAGAAAGCTGATTATCTGGTACAACTACCTTTGAGCTTTTTTCTTCTTCATTTATTTGAACCATAATTACTCTAGCCGGTCCTAACGCATTTGCAATAAACTCTCCTGGTTCTTGGCTCCATTTAATAATATCTATTTTTTCGCCGTTTAGTTCCTGAACGATATTTTCAACTCTAACGCCTCGTTGACCAACACAAGCTCCTACAGGATCAACCTGATAGTCATTAGATGCAACGGCAATTTTAGTTCTGAATCCTGGCTCACGCGACACGCTCTTTATTTGCACTATACCTTCTTGAATCTCAGGTACTTCGAGCTCAAACAAACGCTTAACTAACCCAGAATGTGTTCTCGATACAATTACTTGTGGCCCCTTATTTGTACGTTTAACCTCAAGCACATAAACCTTTATCCTATCGTTTACATTATATCTTTCATTTGGAATCATGTCATTAGCAGATAACAGTCCTTCAGTACGTCCAAGTTCTACAAAAACGTTGTTTTTTTCAACACGCTGAACTATTGCCGTAAGCACCTCATCTTCTTTTTCAATATACTCCTCAAAAATAACGCCTCTCTCCGCCTCACGAATACGTTGCATAACAACCTGCTTTGCTATCTGCGCAGCTATTCGTCCAAACGACTGTGGCGTAATCTCTTCTTCAATTAAATCTCCTGGTTCATAGTATTCGTTAATCTCTCTAGCTTCATCCAGAATGACCTGCGTTGCAGGATCATCAACTTCCTCAACTACAGTCTTTGACGTAAATACCTGTATCTCTCCGGTTTCACGATTTAAAGTTACCCTAACATTTGAGGTGGAACCAAAGTTTCTTTTGTATGCAGAAATAAGCGATGACTCTATAGCCTCGATCAATACTTCCTTTTCGATTCCGCGTTCCTTTTCAATCGCATCTAACGCGTCAATAAGATCAGTTTTCATAATTTTTCTCCCCCAGGATGACTAAAATTCAAGATGCAATTTCACAGAAGCAATTTCGTCTCTGTTAAACTCAACTTGATCATTATCTACCATAATCACTATATTTTCTTTGTTAAATGAAGATAACACCCCACTAAACAACTTCTTTTTATTTGTAGCCTTAAACAACTTTATATCTATTTCTTTACCCAAATGCCGTCTTAAATCAGCATCAGTTTTAAGCGATCTATTTAGCCCAGGCGATGACACACTAAGGTAATAGCTTTCAGAAATGGGGTCGTGTTCATCTAATATTGGATCTATTGCACGAGAAACCTTTTCGCAATCCTCAAGCGTAATCCCATCTTCATGATAAATAAATACAATGAGCACCATTCCCTCGGTCTCTTTTTTGTACTCGACATCAACCAATTCATAACCTAGTTGCTCAATCTCATCTTTAACCAGATCGCTGACCGTTTCAATTATTTTCTTTGACAAAAATATACCCGTCCTCAAAAATTCTTTTTCATTAAAAAACATTCGAAATTAACGATAAAGAGTGGGGCCATTACCCACTCTTTACGTTCGAACGTCTTCATAAATCATGTACAACCATAATATTAGCACAATATAGTATATGTTTCAAGCTAATTGTTATTACAATGAACAATATTAGCCATATTTCTCAATTATACGCACCCTATCTTAAGTTTTTCCCAAAATTCTTAGTTAAAACAAGCTAATTTGATCACTTTGTGGGAGCCCACCTAAACAATCTTGTTTTTTCAATATTTCTATTGTTGAATTTCCTATCCTTGCTCGTTGCTTTAAATCTTCAATAGACCTAAACTCACGTTCATCTCGAGCACTCTGAATGCTTTTTGCCGCGTTCTCTCCAACCCCCGGTAACGATGAAAACGGCGGCCTTATGCTGTTTTCCTGAACTAAAAACTTTATCGCATCAGATTTTTGTACGTCTATAGGCAAAAAAGTAATACCTCGTAGATTCATCTCTAAAACAGTCTCTAATACAGTTAGCGTCTTCTGTTCCTTTTTATCACTCGCCGCTTTTTTTGTATAAATAACTACCATCTCTTTTATATGTGCAACATCACCTAACATAAAGCTAGCGTCAAATCCATCACATCTAATGGAATAATATGTTGCATAGTAAGCAAGCGGATAATGCACCTTATAATATGCGATCCTAAATGCCATCATAACATAAGCGGCTGCATGCGCTTTAGGGAACATATATTTTATCCTCCTACATGACTCAATAAACCATTCAGGAACATTGCTATTCTTCATAGCTTGCTCCATCTCATTCGATAATCCTTTTCCCTTCCTAACCGACTCCATTATGTTAAACGCCAAAAGTGAGTCCATCCCCATTTGCATTAGTTGGTTCATTATATCGTCACGTGTGCAAAGTGCTTGTGATAACGTAGTTATTCCATCATTAATAAGCTCCTTTGCATTGCCTATCCAAAGGTTTTCTCCGTGCGATAATCCACTGATTCGAACTAACTCGGCCATAGTCTTTGGTCTTGTGTCTTCCAGCATTTGCCTAACAAACCTTGTCCCAAACTCGGGAACGCCTAAGGTACCCACCTCACAACCTAAATCTTCTTTATCAATCCCAAGCGGCTCAACACCTGAAAATATTTTCATGGTTTGTTCGTCATCAAGTCTTATTGTTGTAGGGTCAATTCCCGTAATATTTTGCAGCATCCTAAGCATGGATGGATCATCATGGCCTAGCATATCTAGCTTTACAAGGTTGTCATGAAGCGAGTTAAAGTCAAAATGCGTTGTAATAACGCCTGAATCCTTTGCGTCTGCAGGATGTTGAAGTGGTGTAAAATCCAAAACATTCATGTCATCTGGCACTATTATTACACCACCAGGATGTTGTCCTGTCGTGCGCTTAACTCCAATGCATCCTTTAGCCAGGCGTTTTATTTCTGCCCTTGTAGGAAATATTTCATGTTCTTCGCAATACTGCCTAGCAAAGCCTTCAGCGGTACGTTCAGCAATGGTACTTATCGTTCCCGCTCTAAAAACATGTTCCTTACCAAACTGTTCTTCAACCCGTTTATGCCCTGTAGACTGATATTCTCCAGAGAAATTCAAGTCGATATCAGGTATTTTATTTCCTTTAAATCCTAAAAACACCTCAAACGGTATATCATACCCATCTTTTTTCATCCATTCATTACAACGCTCACATCTTTTATCAGGCATGTCACAACCAATACCGTAAACTGACGTATCAACATCAAAATCAGAATTCTTGCAATTAGGACATACATAATGCGGCGACAATGGGTTTACTTCCGTAATACCTAACATAGTAGCTGCAAACGATGAACCTACCGATCCTCTTGAACCTACCAAATATCCATCGTTTACTGATTCATGTACCATCTTTTGTGCTATTGAATACAAAACACCATAACCATGCGAGATAATCGAGTTTAGTTCTTTTTCCAATCTCTTCTCAACTATTTCTGGCAACGGATCTCCGTATATGTTTTTTGCAAAATCATACGCACTTTTCCTGACTTCATCATCTACTCCCTCGATCGTTGGCGCATAGAATTTGTCAAACAAAAATGGTGTTGTTCCATCCTCGACTAAATCCAAAAGTTTATTGGTATTGGTCACCACAACCTCTTTTGCCTTTCCTTCGCCCAAATACTCAAACTCTGCTATCATTTCATCCGTGGTACGCAAATATAACGGAGCTTTATCCCCATCCAACATCTTTTTGCTGTTCAATAAAACATCTCTATATACTCCGTCTTCAGGATTTATAAAATGAACATCTCCAGTGGCTACAACAAGTTTATTATTCTGGTTGCCTAATTCTACAATCCTCTTGTTAATTTCGATTAACCCTTCATTCCCCTCAACCTCTCCTCGTGTAATCAAAAATTTATTGTTCCCAAGAGGTTGTATCTCATAATAATCATAGAATGCAGCAATACTGTCTATCTTACTTTTATCGCTATCTTTAAGCACTGCTCTAAACAGTTCCCCTTGCTCACACGCTGATCCCACTAATAACCCTTTACGGTTTTGCGCTAATATACTTTTGGGTATGCGAGGTTTATAGTGAAAATACTCAAGATGCGATAAACTAACTAAATGATTTAAGTTCTTGATACCTTCCTGAGTTTTTGCAATCAAAATGGCATGATAAGTTGGCAAACCACTTACAGAGTCACTATTAGAAAACACACTGTTAACATCCATTAGCGTCTTTGCATTTCTTTTTTTGAGTTCAACAAACGCATACTTTAATATTATAGCCGTAGTATTTGCATCATCATCTGCTCTATGGTGATTACCCATGTTTATCTTAAAATATTTAGCTATAGTATTTAGCTTATGGTTTTTTAGATTGTCCCATACTTGCCTAGCTAATGGCACAGTATCTAATACGGGCTGATCAAAAATTATTTCTTCTTTTTTCCCTGCTGCTCTTATAAAAGACATATCAAATGGCGCATTATGTGCAACCAAGCACGCACCTTCTGCAAACTCTGCAAACTTACGTACTGCTTCAATTGGCGATGGTGCGCCCTTTACCATACTATTTGTTATTCCTGTAAGGTTAGTTATTTTAGTAGGAATAGGTATACCTGGATTTACGAAAGTTTGAAACTTGTCCCTCACCATGCCATCTTCAAGTAAAACAGCACCTATTTCGGTTAGCTTAGCAACAGCCGGGTTAAGTCCTGTAGTTTCTACATCAAACACTACGAATCTACCCGACAATTCTCTATCGTCACAGTTTTCAACTATGGGCAATGTATCGTCAACCAAATAAGCTTCTAGCCCATACGCTACTTTAAAATTGTCTAATTTTCTAGCGGCATTATGTACATCTGGAAAAGATTGTAATACCCCATGATCAGTAATAGCAATACCTCTGTGCCCCCATGAGTGCGCAAGTTTTATTGCTTCTTTAGCTTCAACAACGGCATCCATATTGCTCATTTTTGTATGCAGATGTAACTCAACCCTTTTTTCGTCTGCATCATCAGTCCTACTTTGCATTTCCCTTAATTCGATATCATTAGCAAAAAGCACTACTTCTTTGCTGAAATTGTCGTAACGACAATCACCTCGTACACAAATATATTTGCCTTTTTTAGCCTTATTTACAAGATTATCTATAGGATCATTTCGTTCAAATACCTTAACCGTTACCGAAGATGTCTTATCAGTTATATCAATAGTTATAAGGCGTTTTTTGCTTTTTAACTCACGGATATCTATGTCAAGCACTTCGCCTTGCACAGTAATTCGTCCAGTTTCTTCGTTGATTTCTTTCATCTCAGATAAGGCAGAACGAATTTGACTCCCCATTAAAAGCGTACTCTTACTTTGTGTTTTTTCAGCAGTTTTCACCTGAACGAATTCATATGTTGGAGAATTTCCAAACTGGCGCTTTACCGTGCTTACACCACTGCTATCTTTTTCATGCTCAATAGATGGTGTTTCTCTCTTTATCTTTTGCATCTTGGAAAAACTAATTGATATTTTTGCCTTTCCAAGCACATTAGAAAAAGCAGCTTCAAGCCTACTCTTATCCTTGTCCTCAACTGTTGCATCACAAAAAAAAGAAATGTCCACCCTGTTATCCTCTGGCCAAACATTTACTTTATTCAGTTTTAATGCATACTTATTTGTATCGCTAATAGCCCCACTAATTACGTGATCAAATAAATTATTATTGTTCCCCATACGACTCCCCTAACAAACTAACAAACCCCAGGTAATGTCATGATCTCTTCAACTAAAGCATCAACTATATCTTTCATCGGCATCGTGCAAAGCTTTTTTCCTTCTTTAAAGATAATACCTTTTATTTCTCCCCCTGCAATGCCAATATCAGCCTCTGCTGCTTCTCCAGGACCGTTCACTACACACCCCATAATAGCAACTTTTATAGGCTGATTGATATCCTTTAGTCTTTCTTTAACCTCAATCACTGCTTTTTCAAGATCATATTTACAACGTCCACAAGTTGGACAACTAACTATCTCAGGCCCAAACTGTCTAAGCCCAGCAGCGCAGAGTATGTCCTTTGCCACATGCACTTCCTGGACAGGATCACCTGTTAACGATACTCTTAATGTATCCCCAATACCACTTAAGAGCATCGATCCAATTCCCATAGCCGATTTTACTATTCCCATCTGTGCATATCCAGCCTCAGTAACACCTAAATGTAAAGGATAATTAGTCCTTTTAGCAATTAGTTTACACGCGTCAATCGTAGTATCCACCCTAGACGACTTAAGCGAAACAACAATATCATAGAAAGAGCACCTTTCTAAAATATTGACGTGTTCAAGCGCTGCTTCCACCATTGCTTCTTTTGTAGGACCACCAAATTCTTCTATAATATGTTTGGGTAAAGAACCGCCATTTACTCCTATGCGAATAGGCACTCCATAATGCTTTGCGCAATCAACAAGTTCAACTACCTTGACCCTTGATCCAATATTACCTGGATTAATGCGAACCTTATCAACACCATTTTCCATCGCAGCCATGGCCAGCTTGTGATCAAAGTGCACATCAGCCACTAATGGTAATTCAGTCCCACTTCGAATATTTTTGATAGCGTCCGCAGCATCCATATCTGGAACTGCAAACCGTACGATATCACAACCAGCAGACTCAAGTTCCCCTATTTGCTTTAACGTAACACTAGCATCAGCAGTATTTGTATTGGTCATCGATTGTATACTGATTACGCTACCACCGCCAATAGTCAGTCCTCTAACTTTTATTGGTTTTGTATTCTCCCTTGTAGTAATACATTGCAAGCTATCTATCATTAATTAACCCCCAGAAAACAATCGTACAATATCTTGATATGTAAATAGAACCATTAACCCCATAAGCACAACAAACCCGACAAAATGTACTTTACCTTCTTTTTCTTGCGAAATAGGTTTGCCCCTTATCCATTCAATTACAGTAAATACTATTCTTGAGCCATCAAGCGCTGGGAACGGAATAAGATTCACTATACCTAGATTTATTGATAACAACACCGTTAACTGCATTAAAGAATAAAAACTTATTTGTGCAGTTTCACCTATTGCTGAAATTGTCCCCACCGGTCCTACCAAAGCTTGAGTGCTTTGAGTCCCCACGAATAGTCCACCAATAACCGCCAGCATTTGTCGGATTATAAAACTTATCCATTCAAAAGACAATGCAATAGCTTCAAAAAATCCATACTTCTGCTTAGTTTCATCAAACTTTACACCAATAACTTTGCCAATGCTTCCATTGGTAAATTCAACATATTCACATCCTGATTGATATTCAAGCAATTCACCATTTCGATCAACTACAATCTTTACACTGTCTTGTTCACTCTGCATAATCTCTAATTGTGCTTCTGTAGCAAAATTAACATCTTTATCGTTAACACGAACTATTCTATCCCCTACTTGTATTCCAATTTCCTGTGCGGGATAGCCTTCCTGAACGGCATCTATTGTCGGAACAAGTTCGCCTACAGTCATCAATAAGCATACCGTTACCAAAAAAGCAAATAAAATGTTTGCAAGTGGCCCAGCAAGAATTGTTAGGATACGTTTCCAAGGTTTTTGGTTATTGAAAGCATCAGGATCACTTAAAGCTTCATCTTCGCCATAAAAACTCACAAATCCACCTATAGGGATTATCCTAAGTGAATATATTATTCCATCCCGTTCCCATTTTTTCATCTTTGGACCCATGCCGATTCCAAATTCGTTTACTTTGAGTCCTAATCTTCTTGCCGTTAAAAAATGTCCTAGTTCATGCACCAAAACCATGATGCCTAGTATCAAAATAGCTACCGCTATTGACCAAATCATTTGTAGCATTAATCGTTATACCTTTCAATTAATAACTTTTCTATTATCCTTTTCCATCATGTCTCTTACTACTGCATCCGTCTCATATATATCATCCAGTGTAGGACATGATATAACATCTGCGTTATTCATAGCATATTCAATGATTCTTGGTATATCCGTAAACTTTATTTGTTTTTCCAAAAAATATTGAACCGCTACTTCATTAGCAGCATTTAGCACTGTAGGCATGTTACCACCAATCTCAAGCGCATTATAGGCAAGACCTAAGCAAGGAAATTTTTCTTGGTTTGGTTTTTCAAAATCTAACCTAGCTAACTCGAAAAGGTCCAACCTCTCTACTCCGCTGCTAAATCTGTTCGGATGCGTAATAGCGTATTGAATAGCTGCCCGCATATCAGGTACCCCCATTTGGGCCAAGACTGAATTATCTTTAAGCTCTATCATCGAATGAATAATGCTTTGTGGATGAACAACCACATCAATTGATTCTACTGGTAAGTCAAATAACCATTTAGCCTCAATTACCTCAAATCCTTTATTCATGAGCGTTGCTGAATCAACAGAAATCTTCTTTCCCATGTTCCACCTAGGATGCTTAACCGCTTGCTCAGGTGTTATGTCGTCGAGTTTTTCTATTGGCATATCCCTAAACGGTCCACCCGAAGCAGTTAAAATTATCCTTGATAAATCTTGACTTCTATTAACAGCCTCCATGCACTGAAAAAATTGCAGAATGCTCACTATCGATCGGAAATATCTTCTGATTATATTCTTTCAAGGCGGACATAACAATGTTACCACCACATACAATAGATTCTTTGTTAGCAAGAGCTATACGTTTGCCACAGGTAATGCTTTTCATAAGCGGTGGCAAACCGGAAAAACCAACGGTTGCAATCAAAACTGTATCGGTATTATCTAACATAGCTGCTTTTTCTACGCAGTCTTTACCTACGAATAATTCAGCACCTGCTGGTAATTGTGCTTTGATTTTCTCCGGATCATTAGCAATAACCAATCCAACAAAACTTGGTTTGAATTGATTTGCTTGCTTTATTAGCAACTCAGCATTTGAATGCGCAGTCAATGCTTCTATTTTAAACATATCCGGATGCTTGGCAACTACTTGCAATGACTGTATCCCTACCGATCCGGTAACTACCTATCAGAGAAATCCTATTCATGTCCCCCACCTCCACTACAGAACAATAATGTACTTAAAGTATAAATACACAATAGGCACAGTAAATATTATGCTATCTATTCTATCCAACATACCACCATGCCCTGGGAATATATTCCCAAAATCCTTAATTCCTGCTAACCGTTTTATTGCAGAACCAACCAAATCTCCTAATTGTCCTGTTATGTTACATAGGACTGATAATATCAAAAAATGTTCCAATCTAAAATTTATACCCCCAAATGCCTTGTACAAAACAATATAAAAGCACTCCAGCGGTAACGCTACCTACTACACCACCTACGCTACCTTCAATCGTTTTATTGGGACTTATTTCAGGTGCAAGCTTACGTTTCCCAATCGCTAGACCCGTAAAAAGAGCAAAGCTATCTGACATCAACGGACAAGCCAGAGTCGTGAGAATAGCTAAATACCCCATCCCCAAAGGCTCAAGTCTTGAGGTTAACAAAAAAAACATAAATGGTATTCCAACATAAAATAGAGAAAAAACCGATGAGAGAAGATCATTTAATTTGCAATTTGAATCAAACACTCGGTTAGCCATGCCTGCAAATCCCAACATTGCAAGTAGGACTACCATTCCATCGATGTGTGTGAAATATCCTACGGGTACGAAAAATATTGCAAACACAATCCCCGTCCATTTCAACGGTTTGTATCCTGCTCTATTAAACGCATTATATATCTCCCAAAATGCAAGATAACATGCACCTAACAATAGCAGATAGAACGTCCATTCGCTATAAAATAGTGCTGCAAACAGCAATGTCAACGCTATGACTGCAACAATAATTCGTGTAATCATCGACAAAAATGTCCTCCGTCTATATGTTTATAGCCCGCCAAACCGTCTATTTCTTGATTGATACTCTACTAGCATATCGATAAAATCTTGTTCGGAAAATTCTGGCCAATGTATTGGCGTAAAATACAATTCGGAATAAGCGGCTTGATACGGCAAAAAATTGCTTAACCTATACTCGCCACTTGTTCTAACGACTAAATCAGGATCAGGTATATTGTACGTATAAAGATTGTTCGCTACCATTTCCTCATCTATCTCATCAAGACTAACGGAACCGTCTAACACGCTTTTTGCAATTGCTTTTGTTGCATTGACAATTTCATTTCTACCACCATAATTAAGCGCAATATTAACGATTAAACCCCGAATTATCCTTTGTCTTTTCAATTGCTTTTTCAATAGCAACCACCACCCTATTAGGCAATCCTTTATTGTTTCCAATAACACTAATGCTTGCATTATTATTATGCAATTCCTCTAACTCGTTTGTCAGATATTCAACTAACAAATCCATAAGAACCCCGACTTCACTGCTAGGTCTTTTCCAATTTTCTGTTGAAAAAGCATATAACGTCAACACATCAATGCCTATATTTGAAGCTATGCGAACCATTCTATGAACATTCTTAACGCCTTCACGATGTCCCATAGAACGTGGTAATCCCCGCTTTTGCGCCCATCGTCCATTCCCATCCATAATAATGGCTACATGTTTAGGAATATTTTTAATGTCTAGTTTTGACGTGTCAAGATTTTTACGCGTTAGTCTCTTTTTAAATCTCATAATAATGTAATATCCTTTAACGATTGTGTGTGTTAACAAATTGTCCAAGGCAATAATCCGCCTTGGACCTTATCTTGCTATCTATGCGTTTCTTTTAAAACTGCAGAGCACCAATTCAACTTTAAGTGTGTCTGTACCTTCGCCAATTTGTTTTTGACGTACTACACATAAACTATCAGCACCTTCTAGCATTTTATATCCCTCATAATAAATATAACTAAAATCATACCCATTAGACATTAAAAGCATTTCCGCTTTATCTTTCTCAAGCCCAACACAATATGGTATATCTTTCATTATACCTCCATTATTTCCTTTTCTTTATCTGCTATAACCAGCTCAATTTCTTTTATACTATCGTTAGTGGCTTCCTGTGTTACTTTTTCATAATCTTTAAGGTCGTCCTCTGTAATAGTGCTAGCTTTTTTCTCTTTCTTTAGAGCGTCATTTGCTTCACGTCTAATTGCACGAACAGCAACCTTTGCCTCTTCGCCTCTCTTTTTTACTGTCTTAACAAGATCTTTGCGTCGCTCCTCAGTTAATTCAGGAAACGAGAGTCTAATTATCTTTCCATCATTTGCAGGGTTAATTCCCAAATCAGACTTTTGAATAGCTTTTTCGATCGCAGAAATCATGGTGGAGTCCCACGGTGAAATAACGAGTAGCCTAGGTTCAGGCGAAGAAATGTTCCCAACTTGATTTATCGGAGTAGGTGTCCCGTAATAGTCGACCATAATCCTATCAAGAGCCTGAGGCGTCGCCCTACCTGCCCTTAAAGTAGCAAGATCTCTAGTTAATACCGATATTGATTTGCTCATTTTTTCTTTAGCAATGCTAATTATTTCGTGTTCCATCTTTATGGCCTCCTCATCATAATTAAATACATTGTATAAAAATACATCAATTTTTTCAACTAAAAGTAAGTTATAACTTTATTCTATCATTGTTCCCATCATTTCGCCACATACAACCCGCTTAATACTGCCTCTTTGCGCAAGAGCAAACACACAAATAGGTATGCTATTCTCCTTGCAAAGTATTATCGCTGTTGTATCCATCGCCTTAAGATCTTTCAAAATAAAATCATTATATGTTATACTTGTAAACATTTTTGCATCCGGATTAACATTTGGATCCGAATCATAAACACCATCCACATTCTTTGCAAGCAAAATCACCTGCGCACCAACCTCTGCTGCACGCAAAGCCGCCGTTGTGTCAGTTGAAAAAAATGGATTGCCTATCCCGCATGCAAATATTACGATATTACCTTTTTCAAGTTCTGCATTTGCTTGTTCACTAGTGTACGATCTGCGCGACTTGACGCATATCTACTGCCGATAATACAACTGCCTTTTTATTTAATCGTTCTATTGCATCTTTCAGTGCTAGAGAGTTTATTGCAGTAGCCAGCATTCCCATATGATCAGCGGTTACTCTGTTCATATCTCGTCCTTGTCTACCACGCCAAATATTGCCGCCACCAATTACCACCCCTACTTGAACGCCCATCTCGCCTAACTCAATTAGCTCAGCAGCTACATTAGAAATAAAGTCATGATCAAACCCGTACCCGTTGTCTCCAGCCAACGCCTCACCACTAAGTTTTAGTAGAACTCGAAAGTATTTAGGTTTTTGTGTCATAATAAGGTTCCTCCCTAAAAAATTAGGGAACACCCAAAAGGTGTTCCCTAACTAAAATTTTTATTATTGACCAGTGCTCTGCTTCATAACTTCATCAACAAAATTATCTTCACGCTTCTCAAGCCCTTCACCCATTGCAAAACGTGCAAAACGACGAATGCTAAGCTTTTCGCCGATCTTAACTGTTTTTTCAGTTATTAGGTCCGCGATTGTCATATCTGGATCCTTAACAAAAGGCTGTTCTAGCAAACACCACTTCTTTGTAATATTTCTGGATCCTACCTTCAACCATCTTATCAACGATCTTTTCAGGCTTACCCTCATTCAAAGCTTGTGCTCTTAATATCTCTTTTTCTTTTTCAATGTCTTCCTGCGAAACCTCATCTTTATTAATATATTTTGGGTTTGCAGCAGCTATGTGCATGGCTATATCACGTGATAGCTCCTTGAAAACATCTGTCTTTGCAACAAAGTCAGTTTCACAATTAAGCTCAACTAATACTCCAATTTTTCCGCCCATATGAATATAAGAATCAACAACGCCTTCCGCAGCAATTCTACCAGCTTTTTTTGCAGCAGCAGCTAATCCTTTTTCTCTTAAAATGTCTGACGCTCTTTCCATATCACCTTCAGACTCCACTAGTGCTTTTTTACAATCCATCATTCCGGCACCAGTCTTTTCGCGCAATTCTTTAACACTTGCAGCTGATATCATAAGATTTCCTCCTAATTTTACTTACATACTTAAATAATAATTAATAAACGATATTTGATTAGGCCTCTTCAACCTCTTCGACCTCTTCAACCTCATCCATATATTCTTCGTCCTGTGTTCCTTCTCGTCCTTCTAAGATTGCGTCTGCCATCTTCCCTGCAATTAGTTTAACAGCTCTGATAGCATCATCGTTACCAGGAATAATATAATCGATTTCATCAGGGTCACAGTTTGTGTCTACTATAGCTACGATAGGAATTCCAAGTTTACGTGCTTCGGCAATTGCAATGCGCTCTTTACGAGGATCTACGATAAACATAGCACCCGGAAGCTCAGTCATCTCACGGATTCCTCCAAGGTTTTTATTAAGCTTTTCTCTTTCAAGACGCAGTTTTACAACTTCCTTTTTCAGCAATGCGTCGTATTCACCGTTTGTTTCCATTGCATCCAGCCTATTAAGCCTAGCAATCCTCTTGCGAATAGTTTTAAAGTTTGTTAGCATTCCGCCCAACCAACGCTGATTAACAAAATACATGTTAGCGCGCTTAGCCTCAGATTCTATGGACTCCTGCGCCTGCTTCTTAGTTCCTACAAACAATACGCTTTTTCCTGATTCTGATACTTCCCTAATGAAGTTGTACGCTGTTTCAATCATCTTAACTGTTTTTTGCAAATCGATAATGTAGATTCCATTACGTTCAGTAAAGATGAACTCAGCCATCTTTGGGTTCCAGCGTCTAGTCTGATGACCAAAATGTACACCAGCCTCAAGTAATTGTTTCATTGAAATAATTGACATTTTTTCCTCCTTAAAGTCCGCCTCTCATCGTATTAATCGCGGATATCTTAAAAATAAGACAGGATCGCGACACGATTGAAAGTGTGAATTTTCCCGTAAAAGTATATCATACCCTGTTTTACTAGGCAATGTTTTTTATTCTTCTTCGATATCTTCTTCATCCTCAATTGTTTCTAAAAATATCTCAAAGACTTCGTTTAATGTAATCTCGTTTTCTACTGGCAAATAAACGTCTTCGTCTTCTTTTTCCTCTATTTGCATTATCATTACTTCGTTTTCATCTACACCTTCAACTTCGTCTAGAGGTAATAACACGATATAATTTAAACCATCATGTTCAAGCGTCATTAAATGCTCAAATTCAACGCCCTTCCCATCCTCATCTATAAGTTCTACCACCATCATAGTTTCTGCGTCAGGTTTTTTCTTTTCTGCCATTTGTTTTTCTCCTAAACTAATTATTAATTCTATCAAGATAACCTTGTAAAATATTTACTGCCGCTATCTTATCTATTACATTTTTGCGTTTCTTCCTGGATACATTAGCTTCAATAAGCGTTCTTCTTGCTGATGCAGTACTTAACCGCTCATCCCAAAACTCGATTGGCACAGAAATAACTTCATTTAATTCATTGGCAAAGGCTTGGACGCGTTCTGCCTGAAACCCTATACTCCCATCCATATTCTTTGGTAACCCTATCAAACATAACGTAGCTTGATGTTTGGATATTAAACCAGAAATATGAAGGTAATCATCACTCTTTTTTATTCGCGTGTATGATTCTAGCCCTTGTGCCGTCCATCCCAGCGCATCACTTAGCGCAATCCCGATTCGTTTTTCACCAACATCTAACGCTAGTATACGCATATTTCAATTATTCCCTCTCATGTTAAAAAATTCATGCTATTATTGACTATTTTAACATAAATTTAAAATAATATATATCTGCAAAACAAAAAGGAGCTCAGTCTATGTTCCAAGCTCCTTAGTATCAGTTTTATTCGCTATCCATATGATCGAGGTAATAACCAACAAACTCTTCAAGCAACTCATCACGTTCTAATCGTCTTATTAAATACCTAGCGTTATTATGGCTAGTAATATATGTTGGATCACCTGAAACAATATACCCTACTATTTGGTTTATTGGATCATACCCTTTTTCTTTCATTGCGCGGTAGATGTGCATGATAATATCATGTGCATTGTTTAATAGTTCTTCTTTTTCCAAAGAAAACTGAATAGTTTCGTTTAGTTTTTCCTTCATCTCTACACCCCCGCAAATATATATTCCAATTATATACAATATCCCATTCTTTTTCAACCTGACCTTTGCTTAATTTCAACCGTATAAGCTAAAATCTCTCTAAATATTGCCACAATGATTAACGTTATCGGTATTGAAAGCAACGCCCCTACAATACCTGCCAAATATGCACCTAATAGAAGTGCTGTCAAGATATAAACAGGATGTATTTGTACCTCTTTCCCCAAAACCCTTGGAGCAATCAACGTTCCTAATAGCTGCTGCACTATTAATATAGCCAATAACGTAGTTAACCACTGCATATTACCAGCTAACAAAGATATTAATAATGGCGGAATTGCACCTAATACAGGCCCGATATATGGGAAAATACTTAGTACTCCCATAATAATACCAAATAATATAGCAAATTCTTGCCCAACAATAAAATACGCAATTGTTGTTAAAATACCTGAAATTGCTGCAATAACCAGCTGCGCTCTAAAAAACTTACCTAAATCATCATGAATACTGTGCCCAATATTTCTTACTACAGGACGCATATGGCTAGGCACTAAATACAACATCCCATTTATGAACCTATCTCGTTCAAACAAGTAATAAAACATATAGAGCGGGGTTAAAAATAGTGCAACCACGAATGAAATCACTAACGAAGCAACGCTAACCACGTCAGGCAATATATTCGCTGAATACTCTCCTACCTTGGTCACAATACTATTCAAGACTGTTTCCAAATCAATAGGTATTGAATTATTATCAAGACCTTTTTGCCATAATGGCAAATGTGTCTGTAAATTATTAATGTAAGATGGCAAATTCTTAAAAAGCTCGCTCGCTTGCTCAATAGCTAATGGAATAAGCCAAATTAGAGCCAAAACAACAATAGCAATCAGGGTAAGTAACACTATAGCGACCGCCCAAACCCTGGGCAATTTCTTTTCAATAGCTCTTACTATAGGAAATAATGCATAAGCAAACGCTGCTGCCAGCCAAGCTGGCAACAGCGCTGACCATAATCCCGGTCCAGCAATAATCAACAAAATTATTGTAATTGAAACAGATGCTATGAATAAAATAGTACTCTTTCTTTTGTAACCTTGTTGATTAATAGGCATTTTCGATCTTTCTACACTCATGATCTAGTTTAATCTATACCCATAGAACGAGTGTATCTATTGACCATCTTCTTGCCGTTTCTCATCAAGCTTTTCGTACTACCTGGTTGGACCTTTTGCATTAGCATAAACGCTCCTGCCATTCCTAAAGCAGTTCCAGCCGCTATACCAATAGTAAATCTTGCGTTCATAATTTTACCCTTCTTTCTGGATGATTTTGTCATTGAATGCTGCTATTATCTTTTCAGAATACTCCATGCGAGAAAACTCTTTCACGATAAACCTACCGCATACCACGTCTTCAAAAACACCTTTCGATACTTCCAAAGAATCAATTCTGCAATCGTGTTCATCAATGAAAAAATCCATAACAAATCCTAGTTCGTTTCCGTTTTGATCAACTACTTCTAAACGCTTAGAAATATCCATTGTGCATTTGGGATGTTTTATGCTTTTTAGCGGCTTATCAATAGTGATAAATCCGCTTTCGATTTGGGTGATTCGTTGGCAAGGAACAAACATACTTCGTTTGATTATTCCGTTTGTCGCATAAATCATTCCAGATAACACACTATCTTCCAAGCATACAGCAAATGAACGCACTTTTCCCAGCATATGCTGTCCGTTACTATCAATTACGCTTGAGCCAATCAACGTACTTTGCCTAATCATCCTAAACTCCTGCACTAAGTATTCATTAATATTTTGCCTAATCTTCGCAGAAACATTCAGGTAAAATTATTTAATTATATTTTTTTATTTCTTTTTTTATAATCCTCTATCGCTGCCATAACAGCTTCTTCGGCTAAAACCGAACAATGTATTTTTACTGGCGGTAATCCATCTAAAGCCTCCAAAACTGCTTTATTGGAAACCTTTAAAGCTTCATCTACTGTCAAACCAATTATCATCTCCGTAGCCATGCTACTTGTTGCAACCGCAGCACCGCAGCCAAATGTCTTAAACTTGGCGTCAACTATTACGTCGTTTTGTATTTTAAGAGAAATTCGCATTATATCTCCACATGATGCGTTCCCGACCTGACCAACACCATCTGCGTTTTCAATTTCTCCCACATTCCTTGGGTTTGAAAAATGATCAATTACCTTTTGGTTATACATATTGTGCCTCAACTTTCTCTTGTGCAAATAATGGCGACATTTCTCTTAGCTTACCAACGACGTCTTTTAGCTGTTCAATTACTGTATCGACATCATCTTTAGTATTGCTCTTGCCCAACGTAAGCCTTAATGATCCGTGCGCTATTTCATGTTTAAGTCCAATCGCCATTAATACATGAGAAGGCTCAAGCGATCCTGCAGCACATGCCGAACCTGTTGACGCCGCAATTCCACGCATATCCAACATAAGTATTAACGATTCTCCTTCAATAAACTCAAAACAAAAATTTACGTTTCCTGGCAATCTCTTTGTCCTATGACCATTTAGTTTAACATTTGGTATCTCTGCCTTTATTCCCTCAATCAAACGTTCACGCAATTCTGTAATGTTTTTCGTGTTTTCTTCCATATTTTGAACTGCTAATTCAAACGCTTGTCCGAATCCTACTATGCTCGGGACATTTTCCGTGCCTGCACGTTTCTTGCCTTCATGACTGCCACCATGCATATGAGATGCTATTTTAACCCCACGCCTCACATATAACATTCCTATGCCCTTAGGTCCATACATCTTATGCGCTGAAGCAGATAACACATCTATATTCATCGCTTCAACATCTATCGGAACACTACCAGCTGCTTGTACCGCATCAGTATGAAATATTATTCCCTTTTCTCGTGCAATCTCGCCAATTTGTTTGATAGGCTGTATGGTTCCAATTTCGTTATTTGCAAACATAATACTTATTAGAATCGTTTTTTCGGTAATTGAATCCTTTAAATCTTCTAGAGAAATCATTCCATATTCATCAACATCTAAAAATGTAACATCATATCCGTTTTTTGCTAAATACTTGCATGTGTTCAATACAGCGGGGTGTTCAATCTTTGAAGTAATTATATGGTTGCCTTTATCTTCATTTGCCTCAGCTATACCTTTTATTGCCAGATTATCGGCTTCTGTTCCACCCGAAGTAAAAATAATTTCTTCAGGCGTCGTATTTATTGCCTCAGCGATCTGAGCCCGGGCATTATCCGCTGCCCCGCGTGTTTCTCGGCCAAACGTATGCAGGCTACTCGCATTGCCAAATTTTTCTTGAAAATACGGCATCATAGCATCTAACGCTTCTGAGGTTAAACGAGTTGTCGCTGCGTGATCCATGTAAATCCTATTATCCATTTTTCTTCTCTCCATATTCTTTTAAAGAATTTGTCGACTGACATAATCCTTTGTAATCATTAATCATATCACTAAGAGAAATTGCATCCATCGTATCATTTAAGCTTTTTTCTATTTGCAACCAAACCGACCTAGATGGGCAAAAATCAATATCCTGACAGGTATCTTTACCATCATCCTGAACGCATCCAACTGTAGATACACTGTTTTCTAGCACTCGAATTATGTTACCTACAGTAATTTCTTGTGGTGATCTCGCTAAGACATATCCTCCTTGAGCTCCACGGACTCCCTTAATTAGCTCTGCTTTTCTTAAGCTAATCAAGATCTGTTCAAGGTATTGCTCAGGTAACTTTTGTCTGCTTGCAATGTTCTTTAACGTTTTGGGCCCACAACCATAATTCATTGCAAGATCAAACATAGCCTTTAGTCCATATCTACTTCGTGTCGATAATAGCAAAATTTCGCCCTCGCTATTCCCTATTGATTTAGTAGGTTTAATATAGCATGTATAAGTATTTATTGTCAAATAGTATTTGATATTTTTTTAACACAATAGCCGGCAAATCGCCGGCTATCAATAGTATTATTTTTTAGATAAATAATTATTCAATATTAAATTAAAACAAACCCCAAATAGTTTTTATCTTACTATTAAAGACTAAATCAAATAATCATTGTTATATACGTTTGGCTTATGTTCCTCTATTTCTAATAATCTTTTTTTTATTTCAATACCACCTGCATAACCCCTAAGACTTCCATCCGACCCTATTACTCTGTGGCAAGGAATTATAATTTGAATAGGGTTTTTGTTATTTGCCATGCCAACTGCCCTGCTAGCCTTTTCATCCCCAATATATTTGGCGATATCCTTATAGCTTCGTGTTTCGCCATATGGAATATCACATAATGCTGTCCAGACCTTTTTTTGAAAATCTGATCCATTAAGATTAATTTTTAAATCAAACTTCTTCCTTTTCCCACCAAAGTATTCTTCGAGTTGTTTAATAGCTTCTTCAAAAAATAGATTATCTCCACTATATCCTTTTGCCTTAATTTGATTTAATAAATCATCAGAAAAGACTTTAATTAAATCTATTCCATAATCTTTGCCTGCAATAATATATTTGTAGGTACTATTTTGATATATTGAATAATGCATTCCAGATGATCCTCTTTTCAAAATAAATTTCCAATTAAACAACAAGGGTGCTGCCATAGCAGCACCCTTTAATCCTAGATAATATGCTTAATAAAGTGGAAACTGCTTGCAGAGCTCAAGAACTTTAGATTTAATCTCAGGGATAGCATCTTCTCCCTGTTTTACAATTGTGCAAATAAAATCAGCCATGTTAGCCATTTCTGCTTCTTTCATTCCACGGGATGTAACAGCAGGTGTTCCTACCCTGATTCCGCTCGTAACAAATGGGCTCTTTGTCTCAAAAGGAATCGTATTCTTATTAACCGTTATATTTGCTTGCTCCAATAGCTTTTCAACCGCCTTACCAGTTTGATCAAACTTTGTAAGATCAATCAACATTAAGTGGTTATCCGTCCCGCCAGATACGATGCGTAATCCGTTATCAGCTAATCCTTTGGCTAATGCAGCCGCGTTTTTAACAACTTGCTTTTGATATTCTTTAAACTCAGGCATGAGTGCTTCTTTAAAACATACAGCTTTTCCTGCAATTACATGCATCAAAGGTCCACCCTGTGTTCCTGGGAATACCGCCTTATCGATAGCTTTTGCTAAATCACTGGTACAAAGTATCATTCCACCACGAGGTCCACGCAAAGTCTTATGAGTTGTTGTTGTAACTATATGACAATGTGGAACAGGGTTTGGATGAAGCCCAGCAGCTACTAATCCGGCTATATGTGCCATGTCCACCATCATATATGCTCCGACCTCATCAGCAATACTGCGCATTTTTTCAAAATCAATAAATCTCGAATAAGCACTTGCTCCAGCAACTATCATCTTAGGTTTGTTCTCCAGCGCCAAAGCTCTAACTTCGTCGTAATCAATCATTTCAGTTTCTTTATTAACGCCATAAGGTATAAAGTTAAAATATTTACCAGAAATATTTACAGGGCTACCATGAGTCAAATGGCCTCCATGGGATAAGTTCATACCCATAACGGTATCACCTAGCTCAAGCAAAGCAAAATATACAGCCGTATTAGCCTGTGCGCCTGAATGTGTCTGTACGTTTACATGCTCTGCACCAAAGATCTCTTTAGCACGATCCCTAGCTAGATTTTCAACTACATCAACATAAGCACATCCGCCATAGTATCTTTTCTCTGGATAGCCTTCAGCATATTTATTTGTTAAATGAGTCCCGACAGCTTCTAAAACAGCCTTACTAACAAAGTTCTCTGAAGCAATAAGCTCAAGATGCTCACGCTGACGCGTAAGTTCATCTTGCAATGCCGCATTAATTTCTGGATCAACCTTAGCAATTTCTTTAAAAATCATATATTTATTCTCCCATAAGACTAGTTTTCATGCTAAAAATTCAGCATGTTGTTTCTATTTTAACAGGCTTACGATAGTCGCCTTAGACTGCGCACCAATAATAGTATCTGCTTGTTTTCCATCTTTAAATACTACCATATTAGGAATAGTCATAACCCCATATTTTTGAGCAAGCGCCGGCTCTAAATCAACATTTACCTTTGCTATTGTAACCTTTTCCGCCATTTCCTCGGCAATTTGGTCTAATATAGGAGCAACCATCCTACATGGTCCACACCAAGGTGCCCAAAAATCCACCAAAACTGTTCCCGTAGCTATCTTCTCGTCAAAGTCTTTTGATGTTAGCTCGACAATTTTATCAGACGCCATAACCATCCTCCTAAAAATATATTTAAATTATTGTTCTACGTTTATTGGTTCATCAACAGTTTTCACCATTTGGGGAGAAAAACCTTTGTTTTTCTTAAATTTTGATTCAAGCATATGAATTATTATAAATGAAAGCACTACAAACACTAGAGCCATGATGGCAGCCATGGTCTGTGATTCAGCCAATATTCCTGTTGCCTCGTTTAAAAAATATCCTACCGCAGCTCCGATTATTAAAAGAAACAGCGGAAAAATATATGTAATTAATGATGCTTTAATTAACATAGGTGATTCAAGTTCAACCTGAACCCACTCGTTTTCCTTTGCATCTAGCGTATTGGACACCTTTAATAGCATCTCTTTTTGCGATTCACTCATCATACACGCACCGCAATCTTTGCAAGCTGAGCTACGCTCAAAACGAACTGTTGCCGTGCCATCTTCAAGCGAAACCACCTGTCCAATTTCTTTCATCCTTCTTACCTTCTTTCACTCTACATGTGCAGCAATATTATTAACGACATACGCCGCCATAATCATCCCTGCTACCGACGTAGTAAAAACCGCACTTCCCGGTATCCTCTTCATTTGCTCATCTTCACCAACTAATAATCTCTTTGGCTCCTCAGTCGAGCAAACAACTGTAAGCTCTTCAATTTGACGTTTCCTTAGCCTTGATCGCATCACTTTAGCAAGTGGGTCGTTCTTCGTTGAATATATATCCATAACCCTAAACGATGTAGGATCTAACCTATTCCCTGCACCCATACAAGATATTATCCTAACGCCAGCTAGTTTACAGCATACGATGAGCTCAACTTTATCTTGAATAGAATCAATGCAATCCAACACATAATCATATACGCTTACATCAAAGTCAGCATCACAACTATATCTCATATGCACTGCATCGATATCGCAATTAGGGTTAATAGACAACAATCGTTCTTTCATAACCTGAACCTTGCTTTTCCCGACTGTTTCAATAGTAGCATGCAATTGTCTATTTACGTTGGTTATCTCAATAAAATCGCTATCAACCAACGTAATTGAACCAACACCTGATCTCACAAGTCCTTCGGCTGCAAAACTACCTACACCGCCAACTCCAATAACCGCTACGCTAGCTTCACTAAGCGTTTGCATAGCATCTTCGCCTATTAGTCTAGCGATTCTATCAAACTTCTGCACGTCATTAAGCCTTTGGTGGGGTCTTTATCTTTATGCCAAGATCACGCAACTGTCTATCATCAACTGCTGTAGGCGAACTACTTAGAGGACAAGACGCATTTTGCACCTTAGGGAAAGCAATAACATCTCTAATCGAACTTGACCCTGTCAAAAGCATCATTAGACGATCAAAGCCAAGAGCCAATCCACCATGCGGGGGCGCTCCATACTTCAACGCTTCCATTAAGTATCCAAATCTACGCCATGCTTCTTCTGTATCAAAGCCAATAGCTTTTAGCATAGTCTCTTGTAACTCTGGCGTATGAATACGAATCGATCCTCCACCTAGCTCAGTTCCATTCAACACTATATCATAAGCCTTTGCACGCACTTTGGTAATATCGGTTTCAAGATATTGAACATCTTCATCCATAGGACAAGTAAACGGATGATGCTTTGCAACATACCGCTTTTCGTCGGCATCATATTCAACCAACGGAAACTCTGTTACCCATACAAACTCAAATTTATCCTTATCTATTAGATCAAGCTTTCTTGCAAGCTCCAATCTTAGATTACCAAGCGTTGAATATACAATATCGTTTGTATCAGCCATAAAGAACAGAATATCCCCGACTTCGCCTCCGGTACGCTCAAGTATCGAATTAATCTCGTCCTCTGACAAAAACTTAGTAATAGGCGATTTTAATCCCTCTTCAGTAATATTTATCCACGCCATTCCCTTAGCGCCAAAGCCTTTTACATATTCACCTAGAGCATCTATCTCGCGACGTGCAAACTTAGTTGAGCAACCTTTTGCATTGATAACACGAACGCTGCCACCGCTCTTGACAGGTCCTGCAAACACCTTAAACCCACAGTCTGCAACAACATCGCTTAAATCAATTATCTCCAGTCCAAACCTTAAATCAGGTTTATCCGATCCAAACCTATCCATAGCTTCTTGATATGTTAGCCTAGGTATTCTATCGGGCATATCAAGCCCTAACACATTTGTAAATACGGTTTTTAGTAAGCCTTCAGTTACGCTCATAACATCGTCTGCCTCTACAAATGACATTTCCATATCTATCTGAGTAAACTCTGGCTGTCTATCAGCGCGCAAGTCCTCATCTCTAAAGCATTTTACTATCTGAAAATACCTGTCCATGCCGGAAACCATTAAGATCTGCTTAAACAGCTGTGGCGATTGTGGCAAGGCATAAAACGCTCCATTATGCACACGACTGGGCACCAAATAATCACGTGCGCCTTCAGGAGTACTCTTTGTTAGCATTGGTGTTTCAATCTCAATAAACTCTTTGTTATCAAGATAGTCTCGTACCATCATGGCTACCTTATGACGCGAAACGATATTATTAAGCATGTGAGGCCTTCTTAAATCGATATATCTATACTTTAGCCTCGTAAGCTCTTGAGTATTATTATCATCCTCAACCTCAAATGGAGGGGTCTGCGCTCTATTTAGTATCTTTAATTCACACGCACGTACTTCGACATATCCGGTAGCAATTTTTTCGTTGATAGTATCCTCGCTTCTTTTCACTACCTTTCCTTTAATCGCAATAACGCACTCGTTTCTTACGGTTGTAGCCTTATCAAAAAGATCCTTGTCTTCAGATTCGTCAAAAACAACCTGAACAATACCCTTTCTATCTCTTAAGTCAACAAACAACAGTGATCCCAAATCACGTCTTGTTTGAACCCACCCCATTACAACAACATCTGAACCTATATCAGAATTACTGATATCACCACACATGTGTGTCCTTTTCCAGTCTTGCAAAAAGTCTGCCATATTATAGCTCCTCTATCCTTCAAAATTTAACATTTCAATAACACCATTAAGTAAATCAGATAACTCATATTCTTTAGAATTAGACTGCTTCAAATCCTTTACAGTTACCTTGCCAGACTCAAGTTCATTATCTCCTATCATAATGGCAAGTCTGCATCCGATTTTATTCATATATTTAAACTGCGCTTTTGCGCTCTTACCTACGTGATCAACGGTAGCAAAAATCCCGCCTTCTCGTAATCTTGCGCATATCTTAAGCGCCTCCACCCTAGCATTATCTCCCAAAGCCCCAACAAATACTTGCGTTTTGCTTTGCTCGCCAAGCTCTATGCCTTGGTTCTGGGCAACCATTAGCAATCTTTCCATTCCTAGTCCAAACCCAACGCCTGGCGTTTCAGGACCACCACACTGCTCAATAAGCCCATCATAGCGCCCACCACCGCATACTGTGCCCTGTGAACCAATAGCATTAGATACAACCTCAAAAACTGTCTTAGTATAATAATCAAGTCCACGTACTATCTCAGGATCAATCAAATATTCAATGTTTATCGCCGATAAATGCTCTTTAACAGACTCAAAATGCTCGTTACATTCGTCACACAAATAATCAAGCATAATCGGAAAACCTGAAACAGCTTCTTTGCAGCTATCCACCTTACAATCTATTATGCGCATAGGATTAGTTTCAAATCGTTGCTTGCATAATCCACAAAGCAAAGGCAATCTTTCTTGCAAAAAATCCCGTAATGCCTTTTGATATTTTGGTCTGCACACTGGACATCCTATACTATTTATCCTAAGTGATAGATCCTTTATCCCAAGTTTATCAAATAGCATCAACGCCATAGAAATTATCTCAACGTCGGCAGAAGGTAGTTTAGCCCCAAATATTTCTACCCCAAACTGATGATGTTGACGCAATCTACCTGCCTGTGGGTTTTCATACCTGAATACCGGCGTAGAAAGGTAATACATTTTAGTGGGCTGCGGATCGTTAAACATTCCATGTTCAATAAAACTACGCACAACCCCAGCAGTACCCTCAGGTTTCAGCGTAATGCTGCGATTACCTTTATCCTCAAACGTATACATTTCCTTTTGTACAACGTCTGTAGTATCGCCTATTCCTCGCAAAAATAGCTCTGTATGCTCAAAAATAGGTGTCCTAATCTCGTTAAAGCCATACACCTTGCATATTTGTCTGATTTGTTTTTCTGCCGCGTGCCATTTATGGCTATCGCTTGGCAGCATATCCCGCGTACCTTTAGGCGCTTTTACATTCAAGCTCAATTCCTCCTGAAAAAAAATAAAACTTTCATCCGCCAATGGACGAAAGCAAAGTTTCCGTGGCACCACATTCGTTAAGCTATAAAATAATATAACTAAACTCAAATGTGTCTATAACGCTAGCAGGCGGTCTTTTCTCCCAAAAACTCAAGAGTGCCTGTCCCGCTTCATAAATCAACACGCTTATGGCTAACTTATCTCCCGAATGCGCTGTTAAAAGCAGAAACCCCCATCATCGCTTAATTTGATTATATTAAACTAATAAGCAACTGTCAATATTTCGGCTATCCAAAAAACTCCGATTTCTTTTGAATATGCTCATCGATTCGATTAATATAATGCTCTAGCGATTTCGGGTTGGGTAATCGTTCAACTCTGAGTTCCCGTTTAAATACTCTCTTTGAAATCGCACCTGCTCCCAACGCTAAATTGCTAACTGTATCCTCCATGGTATCTATATTATATACACATTGATAATGCGGTAAACAATACCCAACATTTTCGAAATTACCCGTCATATACTTTTGCCTATAAAGATAATACGGATGATATCCTAAAGACGTCGCCCAATCTTTTGCAACATCAACCATTTGCGCAACATTACCAGCACTTGGCAACCCCTCAGTCAAGTTGTTGATGCGCAGCTTAGAAGCTCGCTTTATCGCTAGAGTATGTACTGTTACGTTTTCAGGCCTTAACTTTTCAATTTCAGACAACGTCTTTTCGACTTCGATAGTGCTTTCACCAGGTAACCCCAATATCAAATCAGTGTTTATCCAGTCAAATCCCATCGCCCTTGCCATTTCGAAAGCATTAATAGTATCTTGTGGACTATGATTCCGTCCTATTAGCTCAAGTGTTTTGGCGTTCATCGTCTGCGGATTTATGCTAATACGATCGACACTGTTTTTCTTTAGCATCTCAAGCTTTTGGTTATCCAGCGTATCGGGTCGCCCTGCTTCCACCGTCACCTCAGAAAACTCGCCAAACCATTGAAAAGCAGTTTGAATTAATCTCTCTAACTGATCTGCAGAAATAGACGTTGGTGTACCACCACCGATATACAAAGCGCGTGGCCGCCATGCCCCTTGTTTAATAATTTTACTTGCATACTGAATTTCTTTATCTAGTGCTTGCAAATAACTATTTACATACTCTTTGTTTTTATCTATTTCGTGTGCTGGAAAGGAACAATATACACATCTGCTTACACAAAAGGGAATACTAATATAAATATCAACTTTATCAATGGTTTGTGTCTCTACTATTGGTTTTTGCATTTCCACAGCGTTTATCAATAAATCCGCTTTTTCGCTATTAATAAAAAACTCGTTTGCAAGTGCAGTTTTTATCTCTGACTTGTTTAATCCCCGGTCCTGCATCTCGTAAACCATTCGAGTTGGTCTAATGCCAGTTAACGATCCCCATGGCAAGTTCTTGGGCAAAGCTTTTTGCATACATAAATATATAGCATTTTTAACAGATCTCTTAGCAAACCGCTTAAAAAGAAGTTTATCCCCGCTATCTAAATAATTTTCTACATGCTTATTAGTAACCTTTTTATCAACATTACCTTCATCATCTAAAAACAACACCTGCACATTATTGATAAACGCTTTTCCGTCGTAATCATACTCGTGCAAGACAACGAGCGCTCTATCAATCATAGAGATAGTTTCATCATGAAAAACGTCTATAGTATCAGCTCCAGTAAACGCACGCACGCTATCACATATATCGTTATCCATATCTGTTGTATTTGTTTTTAATACAAGACGCAAAAGTCTACCTCCGCACCTTCAGCTTTAAATAATTATTGTTTTGTTTTTCAAAGCCAATGGTTGATGCTGGTCCATGTCCAGGATAAATCACGGTATCGTCTGGCAGCACCATTAGCTTATCATGAATTGATTTCAATAAATCATTAAAATTACAATCAGCAAAATCCGTTCGCCCAACAGACTTTTTCACAAGAGTGTCTCCAGTAAACGCTATGCCATCGCCATATAAGCTTATTCCTCCAGGCGAATGACCAGGAGTGTGAAGCACCTTAAACTTAGTTTTACCTGTTTGTACCACAGCGCCGTCGAATAATAGTTCGTCAGCTTCTGGTTGCACAAAATCCAAACCGACGATACACGATAAATTTTTCGCAGGATCTAGCAGCATGCTTTTGTCTAAAGCATGAATAATAATTTTACTGTTATATTCTTGCTTTAACCTCTCAATACCACCTATATGATCAAAATGGCCATGCGTCAATAAGATATACTCCGGTTTAATCCCGTTTTCATTAAATATTTCTTTAAACTTATCCGAATACCCGCCTGGATCTATAACGATACAACTTTCGTCTCCCTCACTCCAAACAATGTAAGTGTTAACCCCCATAGCTCCAGTTTTTATTGTTTCAACTTTCATATCTATATCCCCTCATCAAAAAAGTTTTTTACTATCCAATAAAATTGTAACCGGCCCCCAATTGACCAGCGAAACATCCATATCAGCTTGAAACTGTCCAGTCTCAACCTCTAGCCCCATTTTGCAAAGTTGTACTTTAAGCATATTATAAAGCTCGTCCGCTAAATCAGGTTTTGCTGCCTTAATAAAGCTTGGGCGGTTCCCTTTTCTGCAATCTCCATACAATGTAAATTGCGAGACAAGTATTATTTTTCCGTTTGCATCAACAACAGATTTATTCATCATATCGTCTTCATCAGGAAATATCCTTAGATTAGCTATCTTTTTTGCACAATAGTCCACATCAGCCTGTGTATCACTATCTTCAACACCTAACAAAACCAGCAATCCTATTTGGATGCTGGCAATCTCTTGGTTCAGTACACGCACATTAGCATTTTTAACACGTTGTACGACGCATCTCACGAACTATAACACCCTTTCATTATGAATGAGACCTAAATACTCTTGTTACGTCAGGCAGATTTTTTATTCGCTTTATTATTCTATCCATTTGCTCAGTATCATGAATTTCTACCGAAAAATTAATGATGGCAATATGGTTCTTCGTTACTCTAGCGTTTACCGACATCATACTCAAATTAAGACTACTCAGCAATCCCGAAATTTCCAGTAATAGACCCGCCCTATCCTGTGCCATTACCTGAATTTCCGCATGATAAGAACCCTTCTCTTCATTAACCCACTCGACTTCGACTTTTCTGTTCTCATAGTCTTCCAAGTCTTTAAGGTTAACACAAGATTTTAGATGTACTGATACTCCTCGCCCTTTCGTAATGTATCCAATAATATCATCACCTGGTAAAGGATTACAGCATTTTGCAAACCTAACAAGCATATTAGGCTGCCCATTGACCAGAACCCCTTCATTTTGTTTAATATATTTAGGCTGGCTAGTACTAGTCTTGACCTCTTTAACTAATTCAGTCTTATTCTCTTTTCGGTATTCTTCAATTAAACGAGTTAGAATATGTCCGGACGCAACGCCACCATAGCCTACTGCAGCATAAAGGTCGTCTAAACTATTTAAAGTATACTTTTTGTATATTGGCTCTAACCACTCTGTCTTCAATAACTGAGGCAGACTAAATCCTTGACGTTTTGCATTATATTCAAGCATGTCTTTGCCTTTAACAATGTTTTCTTCCCTATGCTCTTTCTTAAACCAGTGTCTTATCTTACTCTTAGCTTGCGAAGTTTTAACAATATTAAGCCAATCACGCGATGGTCCAACAGCATGTTTCGACGTCAAAATCTCTACAATATCACCGGTAACTAACTGATAATTAAGCGGCACCAACCTTCCATTTACTTTTGCCCCTACACAGCTAGTCCCAACTGCCGAGTGAATATAAAAAGCAAAGTCAATAGGCGTTGATCCTTTAACTAAGTCTATAACAGTACCTTTGGGTGTGAACACCAATACGTCATCACTGAAGAAGTCTATTTTAAGGGAGTCCATAAACTCTTTAGCGTCTTTCATATCGCTCTGCCATTCAAGCAACTGTCTTAACCACGATAGTTTTGAGTCAAGCTCAGTTTGTTTGTTGCGATTTTCCTTATATTTCCAATGTGCTGCAACGCCGTATTCTGCCGTTTTATGCATCTCATGCGTCCTGATTTGCACCTCAAAAGGCACGCCCCCCGTTCCTATACACGTGGTGTGCAGTGATTGATACATATTCTTATTAGGGACAGCAATATAATCCTTAAACCTATATGGAAGAGGTTTCCAGATCGTATGAATTATCCCCAAAACGTTATAACACTCTTGGTCAGTGTCAACGATTACCCTAATTGCCGTTAAATCATATATTTCTTCAAAAGGCTTATCCTGAGACAACATTTTCTTGTATATGCTATAAATGGTTTTTGGACGTCCCTCAATTTGCGCGGTAATGTTGGCTTCATTTAACTTCTCTTTAATGGTTTCCATCAACTCGTGAATATGATGCTGTTGTTTAGCTCGAACGTCATCCACCTTTTTTCGCAATTCCTCAAACACATCAGGCTTAAGGTACATAAAAGACAAATCTTCAAGTTCAGCTTTAAAAGCATAAATTCCCAGCCTGTGAGCAAGCGGTACATATATTTCCAAGGTTTCGTTTGCGACTCTATTTTGTTTTTCTAGATTTACATACTGGAGTGTACGCATATTATGCAATCTATCTGCAAGCTTTATCATTATTACTCGAATGTCTTTTGCCATAGCCAAAAACATTTTTCTTAAACTCTCAGCTTGCTGCTCTTCTCTTGTAAACGATGATCCAAGCCTTGTTAGTTTTGTAACACCATCCACAAGGTTTGCAATGGTCTCACCAAACATTTTTTTAACATCATCGTATGATACCTCTGTATCTTCTATAACATCATGTAATACAGCCGCTGTTATGGTATCAGCATCCATGCCCAACTCTTCAATTAAAATTTCCCCGACACAGCACGGATGAATAATATATGGTTCTCCAGATCTGCGAACCTGGCCCTGATGCGCATCAGTAGCCAAATCAACGGCTTTTTTAATTTGATCCGCTTGTTCTGGCGTAAAAACCTCTTCAACTTTTTTGATAAACCTTTGCAAAATATCCACGTTCGAATCCAACTTTCATGGTTGTTAATTACTCTCAATTAACAATTCTGTCATATTAATGTATTCCATCATTCTATTATAGCACTTAGACTCCGATAATTCGACGCCACCGCTCTTTGGACTTACTGCAAACAGCCACCCCGTTTGCATTCGTTTCCCTTTAAAGAGCTTTAACTCGTTAAACACCTTTAATGCTAACATTACCTGAGATACTCTAAATGTCGTTTTCTGGGACACTACCTCAGCAAGTTCATTCATGCTTTCATATGTCACCTGCATCTTAAGCAATTCTTTTAGTGCTGAAAACACAACCAGTAATTGCTTCCGATTAAGGACTGCTGCCTTTACTGTCTTTAAAGCTTCTTCATTAAAAAAAGCTCCACATTGCCATACGTTATCATTATTTGCAATAATTGGTAACATATCCATTACTATCACTTCGTCAAACTTTTTAATACATTCTTTAACGTTGTAGGGTGCTATCATTATCGAATTAAACATTGCTGCATTACCATTTTGTTCATTAACAAAAATTTTTAGGTTGTCTAATACACCCATTTTATTTAATAAATGCAACGTACTTTTTGCGCCGTATTCTGTATTGCAAATTATGATCGTGCCTCTTGAATTTGTGTTCAACATATAACCCAGATGCTCGAATAATTCATCAATATCCAATGTCCTATCCGGATCAAAAAATTGGCAATTAATATCATTATAAAGTATTTGTTTGCATATTGCATCTGTAAAATTAGCCCTTAACCCACTAACATATTTTTCAGGTTCTTTAGCCGCAATAGTTGCATCAATGCTTTTTACCTGGCACTGCAGCCGCTCTCTACCCGCAAACCTATTTATCTGTGGTATTACCCTGATAAGAGCAGATTGATTCTTTCCTAATTGCATGATTTCATCTGCGCTGTTAAAAGCTACACATTCTATTTCGGTACTACTAGAACTAATACTAAATCTTGCATGATTTTTATTTGCTCCGATAAGCGATACGTTTTTTATCACGGGGGCTTCTAATAAAAAAGTCGGCGTTGAATTCCCCATGCCAAAAGGTTCTAACAGTTCAATGTCTTTAGCCAACTTTTGCGAAATATCATCTATTGAAATTTTCCCATCATATGAAAGCTTAGGCAAAAAGCAGTCTTCATCATGATTGAATCGAATGATTTCTTCAAACTTATAACAAAACTCATCAAATTTATCTATAGATACTGTCATACCTGCCGCCTGCTCATGACCACCATATTTAACAAAAAATTCATCAAGCTTTTGTAAACAGGAAAACAAGTTCACTCCTTCTACAGATCGCCCTGAACCCTTATACTCTTCGCCATCCTTTGAGAATAAAATTACAGGCATACAAAACTTTTCTACTAGCTTAGACGCAACGATTCCAATCACCCCATGATCCCACTCATCATCTTGTAATACAAGTGCCCTCATCTGTGAAACGTCAAGCTTAGCCGCCTTATCCATCGCTTGGGAAAATATTTTTTCTTCAGTACTTTTTCGTTTTCTGTTTTCGTTTTCTAGCTCTTTTGCTAATTCATTAGCTTTATTCACATCATCAGTAAACAGCAAGTTTGCAGCTATTGTTGCATCTCCCATTCGTCCTGATGCATTTATGCGAGGTCCCAACGCATATCCTAAATTCCCGGCATTAAGTGTGCTATATTCTATACCAGCTTCATTACATAACGCTTTAATCCCTACCAATGGGCAAGCTTGCATATCATGCAAACCTTCTTTAACAATTATTCTGTTTTCTCCCACTATCGGAACCAAATCAGCAATCGTAGCCAACGCAATAATTCCAATATGTTTTTTCATCTGATCGATTCCAAATAATGCATGAATAAGCTTACCACTTACTCCAGCCCCACAAAGGTCTTTAAACGGGTACCCTTCTTCTTCTATCCATGCACAAATACACGCAACTGCATTAGGTAATTCATCATGTGGCTGATGATGATCAGTTACTATTACATCTATCCCCTTTTTATTAGCATAATCAATTTCTGAGGTTGCGGTAATACCACAGTCCACTGTAATAATCAAAGTTGTCCCGTTATCTGCAATTGCATCTATGGCCTCATTACATAGCCCGTATCCCTCTTTATGCCTACTAGGAATATAATAATTTGCTGTATAATTATTATCTAATAATGATTTTGTTAATGCCACGCTAGCACAAACACCATCTACATCATAATCTCCATACACTGTAATAATCTCATTGTTATCTTTAGCTCTGTAAATCCTATCGACTGCAGTTTGCATTTGACTAAATAAAAAAGGTGAATGCATGTCAGGGAATGACGAATACAAAAAACTTTGTGCATCATCCACATTCATCCCTCTTTGAGCCAATACCAAAGCAACGACGATAGAAACACCAAGCTTTCTTGCGATAAGCTCTGCATTTGTCTCTATTATCGTTTGATCAGCATCGGTCGTTATTTTTTTTACATATCTATACATACCATCAGCCCTAACGATAAATTATACCAAAAATGGTCGGACGCAAAAAGCACCCGACCAAATCAAATTCACTATACCTTGCGAGTTTTTAATCCCTTTTTTCCATTATACTTTGCTTTCTTATTGAAAATAGGTGCATTATTAAACTTATTCCATATTGGAGAAGCTATGAAAATTGACGAATAAGTTCCCGATATTAATCCAACTATAATTGGCAAAGAGAATTCTTTTATGGAATCGACACCAAATATATACAATGTAGCAATTGCCACTAAAGTAGTAAATGATGTATTTATACTACGCGCCATTGTATCACGTATGCTTTTGTTAACTACTTCTTCAAACGAATATTCTTTTCTCGATAAGCGTTTTCTGTTTTCGCGAATTCTATCGAACATAACAATCGTATCATTTATTGAATATCCAAAAATCGTTAATATCGCTGCAACAAATGAGGAGTTAATCGTAAGATTAAAAATCGCCATGAAAGCAATCATAATAAACATATCATGGAACAGTGCAATAACAGCAGCTATTCCGCTTAATAGTTCAAACCTTATCGTTATATAAACTAGCATTAATACACAAGCTATCAGTGATGCCCAGATAGCGCTTTGTATCATCTCTCCGCTGGCAATGCCGCCTACCCTTTCAACACTAATCATTTCGGCCTTAGGATAATTCTCTATAATTGAATCCATCACATCCAGCCTTACCTGTGTTTCTTCTGCACCATCTTCAATGGTCTTCATTCTTACTATTGCTACACCATCATCTTCATTACTTGTAGTAATCTGAATCTCATCTATTCCTTGGTCGTTAAATGCTTGTTTAATATCGGCCTCATCATACTTTTCCCCCATTTGAATAGTCATTAACGAACCGCCTGTAAAATCAAGACCCATTTTCAAACCACCGTTTACGAACATCATTACAACCCCGATGAGTAAGACTATAACCGATCCTAATACAAAGTATTTTGCTTTTGATATAAATTCAAAATTTTTCATTTTTCCAACCTCGCAACAAACAAAGATTTGTTTTTAATGTTGAGTTGTATAAACGTTCGCATTAAGAACTTTGTTAATACTACAGCAGAAAACATTGACAAACATATTCCTATAAACAACGTGTATGCAAAACCCTTTACGCTTCCTGTTCCAAATATAAACAATACTGTCGCAGCTATCAACGTTGTTGTGTTTGCATCTATAATAGACGAAAATGCTCTCTTGAACCCGCTTTCCATAGAAGCACTTAATGACTTACCAAGACGTGCTTCTTCCTTGAAACGTTCGAATATAATAACATTTGCGTCAACCGCCATACCAATACTTAAAATAACACCTGCAATACCAGGTAGTGTTAACTGAATTTCGAACAATGCTATAAATAGCATCAGAAGTAAAATATAGCTAGTTAATGCTAAACAAGCAGTTATGCCCGGAAGCCTATAGTAGCCAATCATAAACAGCATTATTAACGCGATACCGATTGCTCCTGCTAATACACTTGTTTGAAGGGCATCTGCACCCAACGTAGCATTTATAGACCTAACCTCAATTTCTTCTAGTTCAAGTGGCAAAGAACCGCTTTCAATTTGCATCCCAAGCTCTTGCGCTTCTTGCAATGTAAATCCGCCCGATATATCCCCCTTGCCTCCAGTTATAGCTTGATTTACTTTGGGAGATGAGATAACCTCTCCATCCATAGTAATTGAAATCTGTTGGCCAATAAACTCAGTGGTTGCATTGCTAAAAGCTTTTGTTCCTTCTGCATCTAATTGAAAGTTTACAACATATCCTTCCTTTGTATCTGATGCAGCCTTTGCTGAAACAATATTTTTACCAGTCATAATCACTTCACCATTAGGATCTACAAACTCAATAACTGCTGGTGTTGCAATATACTTTGTAATGGCATTTACATCTTGTTCTTCACTCGTTTTATTTATAGGTATCTCAATCCTGATTTTATCACTACCCTGCCTTGTTACAGTAGCCTCAGTAAAACCTTTTCCATCTAACCTAGTTCTAAGTACAGTCATTGCACTTTGCATTTCATACTCAAAGTCTTCGGCAGTGGTGTCTTTTGCTTGATACACCGTGTATACTCCACCTGTTAAATCAAGACCCCTTTTTATTGCGTCCTGAACAGGTTTTATCTTTGTAAAACCAATTGTAAGTCCGTTAATGGCAACAAAACTAAGTAACACCACTAAAACAACGTAACCCGCTAGTTTAATTGCACCTTTTTTTGCCATAAAACCTTTCACCTCCACAGCTTATTCTTATATACATAATTAAGTTTGATTTGCATATACCCATAACGCACACTCAAGATGTGCTTTTATTATCTCACAACTTACCTTGTGTGGCATAAATAGGTTCTTATTCATTTTCCAAGCATTTGCCTTGCATCCCCCACAACAGAAATACTTTGCCCAACAATCCTTGCATTCGCTATTATTTACTACGTTCAGCTCAGCAAATTCAATTTGTTTATCTTTGTCAAACCAGCTATCGTTTACATTCCCAATAACAAACTTGTCCTGTCCGACAAACTGATGACACGGAAAAATATCTCCATTTGGAGTAATGGCAACATACTCGTTTCCAGCGCCACATCCAAGCAGTCTTTTTGAAACGCAAGGGAAATCATCTAAGTCTATCATAAAATGGAAGAAATTAAACCACTTTCCATCTTTTCTCATCTCAAGATATTTTTTTGCAAGCTTCTGATATTCTTGCCTAATCTGTGGTAGGTCGCTCATAGATATAGCATACTCGCTATCATCCTCCACCACAACTGGCTCGATAGATATTTGCTCAAATCCCATATCATACAACGCAATTACATCCTTAGAAAAATCTAAGTTGTGTTTTGTGTATGTTCCTCTAACATAATGCTCGCGATTTTCTCTCATTTTTGCAAGTTTGATCGCGTTATCGGATATATATTTAAAGCTACCTTCGCCAGATACAGTTTTTCTATATTTATCGTGGGTTTCTTTCCTGCCGTCTACACTTATTACAACGTTACTCATTTCTTTATCAATTAACTGCATTTTTTCGTCATCTAAAGCCAATGCATTAGTTGTAATTGTAAACCTAATAGTCTTACCGTATTCCTTTTCTTTTTTTCGTCCATATTTAACGGAATCTACGATAACATCCCAGTTCATTAACGGCTCACCGCCGAAAAAATCTAATTCAAGCATCTTTCTTGTTCCGCTCTTATCCATTAAAAAATCAATAGCAGCATAAGCAGTTTCTCTGCTCATCATGGATCTATCCATACCAAAATCACCAGTGCCCGCAAAACAATATTCACATCTTAAATTGCAGTCATGAGATATATTTAAGCATATTGACTTAATAACATCCGGCTTTTTTTTATATTCATCTCCATATTCGTAATGATTATCTAACCCGCCAGAATTTACTAATTCAGTCAGTTCTTCCCACGCTTCATTTATTGCCGATAGCTCATATTTCTTTTCAAGTACTGCTTTTGCACCTTCAAAGTCTTTATTAGAAAAATATGGAACCAGCGCATTACAAAGCTCGTCCACACAATAAAGCGCGTCCGAATCTACATCAAGTATTAGGTGGGTATCGTTGCATGTAAAACTATGTATCAAAAGAGACCTCCAACTTTAGGGATATTTGCTTAAAATACTGCACTAAAAAAGCAGTAATATTTGGTATTACCGCTCTTTAGCAAATAAACTATTTTTTTTCACACTTTTGGTTGGCTACCGTGCAAGATGTCTTACACGCTGATTGACAAGAAGCTTGGCATTCGCCACAACCAATAGTAACAGCTTCTTTTTTAGCTGTTGCCTTTTTTATTGTTTTTATATGTTTCATAAAAGCACCTCCAATGCAAAGTTACAATAACATTATACCTTTGCATGTATACATTCTGCAATAGGAGTTGCCTAATTTTTTAGCTTTTGCATGATAAGCCCAACAATAATCCCTGCTATAGCGCCCATAGCTAAATCAGATACCAAAAGTACCGATGGGTTAAACTCCGCTTCGATTGCAGCAAATAGAGCTATACCAAACAGAATATAACTAAATCCACCTATGCCTCCATACAACCATTTCTTTTCACTTTGCCCTCTACAAGCAATCATAGCTGCAACCGCAATACCAGCTATCTTTATGATTTGATTAGTAATAGGTATTGCCCCTTCTCCAAATAGTCCTATTTTAAGTAACAGCGCAAACAACAAAATACAACACAACGTAAGTATCATTCCTAAAAAGCATCCTCTTACAATAGCGCTTATGCTATTGGGCATCTTTGGCAGGGATTTTGTTCTTCGCACGCTGGTTCGCTTGTTCAAAAAAAACCACCTCCTGCTTAGCATCACATTAAAATATATGCGTAAAGATGAATCGATATGTTATTGCTTACTAGTAATAAAAAATAAAGCATAAAAAAAGAGCGGCTCTGCGCTCGATTTTTATGCTACCAAATCTAGATTATTTTGTTTCTTCATCTAATTCAGGTTCTAAATCTTCGTTTTTATTTACCACCGAATGAATTGCAGTTTTTACGATCATCATCTTTGTGTTTCCTGGCACTAACTCAATAACTACTGTATCTTCTGATACCTTGGTCACATCGCCAAATATTCCACCAATTGTTCTGATGCGATCGCCTTTTCTTATGTTACTAAGCATATCTTTAGTCTTTTTGTCACGCTTACGCTGCGGAATTATCATAATCAAAAAGAAACCAACGATTAAAAGCAACGGCAACCCAAAATTCATTATATTATTCAGAGTCTCTTGATCCATTTCATTCACCCACCAATTCTAATTTTTAAAATCTATATTATATTACAATGAATATTGTAAATCGTCAACAAAAACCTTAGTCGTTTTAGCTTAATACATAAACTATTTATTACCTTAATTATTATTTTTCATGCCAATTTCTCCAAAAATAATCTCTGAATTCATTAAACCTATCCTGTTCAATAGCCTCTTGAATTTCGTCCATAAACCTTATCGTGCATCTAATATTATGCAAAGTAATGAGCTGAGCTGCCAATATTTCCCCAGCCTTTATTAAATGACGCAGGTAAGCTCTTGAAAAATTCTTGCAGGTATAACAATCACAATCTTCATCAATAGGAGAAAAGTCCCTAGCATACGTAGCGTTTCTAAGAACCAATCGACCACGTTTAGTGACCGCAGTACCCATTCGCCCTGTCCTTGTCGGCAATACACAGTCAAACATATCTATGCCCCTATGGACTCCTTCCACCAAGCAATCAAGGCTCCCTACTCCCATAAGGTAATGTGGCTTATCACCTGGCAAAATCGGACTTATAATATCCAACATATCATTCATCAAATGCTTTGGTTCACCAACACTAAGTCCACCAACAGCTACTCCCGGCAAGTCAAGGTTACTTATAAACTCAGCACTTTGCCTTCTTAAGTCATCATGCATTCCGCCTTGAATAATTCCAAACAACGCTTGATCATGCCTCGTTTTTGCTTTAATGCATCTTTCTATCCATCTATGTGTTCGTTCCATCGCTTGCATGGTTTTATCGTGCTCGCAAGGATACGGCGAACATTCATCAAACGCCATAATGATATCAGCACCCAACTGCTGTTGTGTATGTGTAGCACTTTCGGGTGTAAACATGTGATAGCTCCCATCTATGTGCGACTGAAATCTTACGCCATCATCAGATATCTTCCTCATGCCTTTTAAACTAAATACCTGAAACCCACCACTGTCGGTTAAAATAGGTTTGTGCCATCCCATAAAACTATGTAATCCGCCTGCTTCCTCAACCAAATCTGCACCAGGCCGCATATATAGATGATACGTATTCGATAACACTATTTGCGCACCTGCTTCGTCAAGATCTCTTGGCAAAACTGCTTTAACAGTTGCCTGCGTACCCACGGGCATAAAAACAGGCGTTTTTATTTCACCATGCGGCGTTTGAAGCTTTCCAGTCCGCGCCTTTGTCCCTTTAGCATTTTTTATAACTTCATATTCAAACATTAATTACCTCTTATAATATTAGCATGGCGTCACCAAAACTAAAAAACCTATAATCCTCATCCACAGCTGTTTCGTACGCCTTTAGCATCGCTTTTCTATCATAAAATGCACTAACTAACATAAGCAACGTCGATTGCGGTAAATGAAAATTTGTAATTAAAGCATCAACAGCTTTAAACTTATATCCAGGTTTAATAAAAATATCTGTATTACCTTTAGTAAACAAAAAATCTCCGTTTTTGTCTATTGCAGATTCTAACGTTCTAACTGACGTAGTTCCTACTGCAAATATTTTTCCACCATTTTCCTTAACTTTAATAATTTCTTGCTTTGTTTGTCCTGGTATTTCAAAATACTCTGAATGCATCTTATGGTCTTCGATCCTTTCGCTTTGAACAGGCTTAAATGTCCCCAGCCCCACATGCAAAAGTATCGGCAAAACAATTATTCCCTTTTGCTTTGCCTTATTTAACAACTCTGGCGTAAAATGCAATCCAGCAGTTGGAGCTGCCGAAGACCCCGTTTGGTCTGCATATACCGTCTGATAACGCTTCTCATCCTTTGGCTTTTCTTTTATGTATGGTGGCAACGGCAAGCTACCTAACCTCTCAAAATCCTCTGATACGCTTGAATTAAGACTCATAAACCTAATCGCCCTTAATCCTTCGTCAAACGCTTGTACAATTTCTCCACTAAGACCTTGCCCAAAATCAACAACTCTGCCCACTTTTAACCTTTTTGCAGGTTTTGTCATCGCTTCCCAAACATCATCATCTTTCATAGGTCTAGTTAATAATATTTCCACCTTGCCTCCCGTATCAGCAAAATTGCCGAACAACCTTGCCGGCAAAACACGGGTCGTATTGATTATCAATGCATCCCCAGGATTCAAATAGTCCAACACATCAAAAAAATGTTTATGCTCAATCTTACCTGTTATCCGATCAATGACCATTAGCTTTGAAGCATCCCTTTTCTCACTTGGCTGTTGAGCGATACACTCAGGAGGTAGTTCATAATAAAAATCGCTTGTTCTCAATTTGTTTCCTCATGTTTCATCGTAAAACTTTATTTGCAAATCATCTTTGTCTTTGCTTTGGTTGTCATCATAGTTTCTACCTAGATGCTGGTACGCAAGCTTTGTTGCTATCCTGCCCCGTGGTGTCTTTTGAATAAACCCAAGCTGCAGTAAAAACGGCTCGTATACGTCCTCTATTGTAGTAGCTTCTTCTCCAGTAGTAGCTGATAAAGTATCAAGTCCAACTGGACCGCCGCTAAACTTATCAATTATTGCATGCAACAACCGTCTGTCCTCATTATCAAGCCCTAATTCATCCACCTCATGAAGTTTTAAGGCATCATTTGCTACCTCTTTTGTAATTACACCATCAGCTTTGATCTGTGCAAAGTCACGAACACGCTTTAATAATCTATTAGCTATTCTAGGGGTTCCTCGCGCCCTTGTTGCAATTTCAAGTGCACCTTCGCTTTCGATGGGTATCCCCAATATTCCTGCCGACCTGCCAACGATTATCCCTAACTCATGTGGTGTGTATAACTCTAACCTATTGATGATCCCAAATCTATCTCTTAAAGGAGCGGTCAACAACCCTGCCCTTGTTGTTGCCCCAATAAGTGTAAACCTCGGCAAATCAAGCCTTATGCTTCTTGCACTTGGTCCTTTACCAATAATAATATCAAGCGAAAAGTCCTCCATAGCTGGATAAAGTATCTCTTCAACGTTTGGATTAAGTCTGTGTATCTCGTCTATAAACAATACATCTCCAGGCGCTAGATTCGTCAAAATAGCTGCGAGATCGCCCTGCCTTTCAATAGCAGGCCCTGAAGTAACACGAATATTTACACCCATTTCGTTTGCGATAATATTTGAAAGCGTAGTTTTCCCAAGCCCAGGTGGTCCATATAACAACACATGATCAAGTGACTCCTCACGTTGACGAGCCGCTTCGATACAAATATTTATTTTCTCTTTCACCTTAGACTGGCCGATATACTCCGCCACACTTTTAGGACGTAAACTATTTTCTATCTCATTGTCTTCCATGTTTAAGGTGGAGGTTATCAAACGTTCTTCCATTTTTCACCGTTTCCCCTATTAATTGCTCGTGCCTAATAATTTTAAAGCTTGCATAATTGCTTGTTCTACACTCATATCATCTAAATCATATGTACTCAACGCTTTCATTGCTTCGCTAGATGAATATCCCAGTGCAACCAGTGCTTGCATTGCATCGTTCATCTTGCTTGCTCCCGTAGTGTTTACCGGCATCTTTGTATCCGTAAAAGCAATACTACTGCTAACCTTTTCTTTTAATTCCATAATAATTCGCTCGGCGCTCTTTTTCCCTATCCCAGGCACACTGCTTATAACACTCACATCCGAAGCCGCAACAGCAATAGCAAGTTCAGTAGGCGTCAATGCTGATAACGCCGATAACGCTAGCTTTGCCCCAACCTTTGTAACCGACACAAGATGATTAAACATCTCGCGTTCTTGAGCATCAATAAACCCTAACAATACCATTGCATCTTCCCTTACCAAAAGTTGTGCTAGTATCTTACAACTTTTACCTACGGGTGGCGCTTTATCGATTGCATTTTTAGATACAAGCAGCTTATATCCAACCCCTGATACATTTAATACGATCGCATCATTTGTCTTCGATTCGATAGTTCCTTCAAAAAAATCGTACATCTTTCCTCCGTTATCTATTTGCAAATGCCTGCTTCAGCGATAACGCTTGTGCATGACACAGCGCAACGGCGACAGCATCGGCTGCATCATCTGGCTTAGGAATTTTGCTAAGCTTTAATAAAGCTTTTACCATTTGCTGTACTTGCAGTTTATCAGCACGTCCATATCCCGTAACAGCTTGTTTTACCTGCAACGGCGTATATTCATAAACGCTTTGCGTATACTGAATAACAGAGCAAAGCAAAGCACCCCTGGCTTGACCTACTATTAATGCTGTTTTAACGTTCTTGTTGAAAAAAAGTTCTTCCACTGCTACTGTATCTGGTTTGAACTTTTTCATAAGCTCACAAACTGCTATATTAATTTGACCTAGTCTGTTTGGTAAATCAAGGTCACTGCTAGTCTGAATAACCCCATAATCAATCAGTTCTTGGTGGTGCGGTGAATGGACGTCTAGTACGCCATACCCCAATAAAGCAAGCCCTGGGTCGAATCCGATTATACGCAAAATAAATTCACCACCTAATTGCTTGATTAAAGTTATTGTAACATTATTTATAATCCTATACAATATTACTAGACGGTGCGCTTTCATCTTGTAGCGCAAGCATATTAACTACGGAGGTTTTATTAATGTCAAAGGAAAAAGTTGTACTAGCATATTCAGGAGGTCTCGATACCTCTATTATCATACCGTGGCTAAAAGAAAATTACGACTACGAAGTCATTGCCATGGCAGCTGATGTCGGTCAAGGAGAAGAACTTGAGCCGCTGCACGAAAAAGCCATTAAATCCGGCGCAGCCAAACTATACATCGAAAATCTAACTGATGTATTTGTAAATGAGTTTATTTTCCCTACCCTCAAAGCCGGGGCTATATACGAAGGAAAATATTTATTAGGTACATCGTTTGCTCGCCCTATTATTGCCAAGCGGTTGGTTGAGATAGCTAAAAAAGAAGGTGCTGTTGCGATTGCGCATGGCGCTACTGGCAAAGGTAATGACCAGGTCAGGTTTGAACTCACTGTTAAAGCTTTGGCTCCTAACCTAAAGATTATTGCACCATGGCGTGAATGGGATATTAAATCTCGTGAGCAAGCTATAGATTATGCTAATAAACGTGGTATCCCTGTTCCTGTAACCAAAAAAGACAATTATAGCCGGGATAGGAACCTATGGCATTTAAGCCACGAGGGCGTTGACCTCGAAGAACCTTGGAACGAATACAAAGACGAGATTTTGCAGCTTAGCATATCTCCAGAAAAAGCTCCAGACAAGCCAACATATATTGAACTAGATTTTGAAAAAGGTATTCCTGTTGCAATCGACGGCACTCGCATGGATGGCGTTGAACTAATCACTGCATTG
>CAXXMZ010000026.1:0-19583 GCA_963675355.2 Christensenellaceae bacterium | reverse complement strand
TGTCATGCATCAACTGTCAGAATAAGATTGAGAAGAAACTAAGAAATACTGCTGGAATTGAAAACGTTAGTATCAGCTATAATACAGGAATAGCTGATGTTACCTATGATGAAGAGATTATTAAACTAAAAGAAATTGAAGTAATTATTGAAAAACTGGGTTATCAAGTAGTAACAAGCAATCAGCTTAATCAAAAAAAACAAAAACTTGGGTATACCATAGGAATTCTGGCAATCATTATCTGTCTTTATGCCCTCTTATCTAAACTTGGTATTTTAAATCTGCTCGTTCCAAGTCAGCTGGCGGATAGTAAGATGGGATATGGAATGCTTTTTGTCATAGGACTAATAACTTCCATTCACTGCATAGCGATGTGTGGAGGTATTAATCTCTCACAATGTATCCCTCATGGTGAAGATAAAGAAGCGGGAAAAAATAGCCTGCGAACGTATAAACCAGCATTTATGTATAACTTTGGCCGCGTTATTTCCTATACGGCAGTGGGATTTATCCTTGGTGCCATCGGATTTCTTTTTGGCGGAGGGACTAGCGTTGGACTACCTGTATTTGTACAAGGGATTCTTAAACTTATCGCTGGTGTGTTTATGATTATTATGGGCATTAATATGCTTGGGATTATAAAGAGTCTACGGAAATTGCAGCCACGGATGCCGAAGTTTCTTGCTCATAAAATTGGAATGGAAAAGGCAAAGAGTAAAAGCCCGCTAATTGTCGGTTTGTTAAATGGTCTGATGCCGTGTGGTCCTCTCCAGTCTATGCAGATCGTGGCATTAGCATCTGGAAATCCTGGTGCGGGGGCGCTTTCCATGTTTATGTTCAGCTTAGGAACAGTACCTTTAATGTTGGGACTAGGATCAATTGTTTCCACATTAGGACAAAAGTTTACAAAAAAGGTCATGACAGTTGGAGCAATTCTAGTAGTGGTACTTGGATTAGCCATGTTATCTCAGGGTGGAAGTCTCTCAGGCTTGTTACTGCCAGACATGCTCTTAACTATTGTAATTGGTCTTTGTGTAATTGCTGTAATTATAGATATTCCATTTAAAAAGCAGTCATATAGAGCAATTAGCACGGCTGCAGCTGCTTTTGCTGTTGTGCTTATGGTTTCTGTATTAAATAGTGGAATTGTGATTGGCAGCACAACGGCAGATAGTAGTGCCAATGTCAATATCGTAGATGGAAAGCAAGTGATAAACAGTACATTATCTTCTGGCAGGTTTCCCAATATTACAGTGCAGGCAGGAACACCAGTAAAATGGACCATTGATGCCCCTAAAGGGAGTGTCAACGGCTGTAACTACCAAATTAATATTCCAGAGTTTAATATTGAACGATTTGAATTTAAGACTGGTGAAAATGTAATTGAATTTACACCAACAGAAGTTGGAAAATACCAATACAGTTGCTGGATGGGTATGATTCGGGGAACGATAACAGTAACAAAAGAAGGAGATACAAGTACGACAGATACTGCTGCCGAAAGTAATACAGAGGATAAACAAGAGAGTACGGCACCTATTCCAGCGGGTTATGTGATACCCACAGAGGATGTAGCAGTAGCTAACGAAACTCTTTACCAGGAGGAATATCCAATTCAGGAGGTTTCAGTAGAGTTGACTGATGAGGGTTTTAAGCCAGCGGTAATTGTTGTAAAGTCAGGACTTGATGTTGTTTGGAATGTAACAAATTCATCTTCTGGTGATACAACTCAGCTTTTGGTACCATACTATGCTACACAGGTGGCCCTTTCTGTTGGAGATAATCAGCTTTCATTCAATCCAACCGATAGTTTTGATTTTTCTACAGAAGATAATGCATTTTACGGTTATGTGAAGGTGGTTGATGATTTGGAATCAGTGGATATAGAGGCGATTAAAAATGAAGTGGCAAAATTTGAAACACTTATTTATCCGACGACAGTTTTTCAATCAGGCAGCGGTGACAGTTATGACGAATCTGAGGCGGTAACAGCAACGATTAAAGACGGTGTACAGTATGTTACTTCTACTGTTAGTTATAGTGGTTATGAACCAATCAGAGTTCGTGAAGGCATTCCGGTAAAGTGGACGATGAATGTACCAGAAGATGTTCTAAACTCTTGTAACAACTCCATCTACATTCCGGAATACGACTTGACGGTTAATTTAAAGGCTGGAGATAATTTAATAGAATTTACGCCAGATAAGTCTGGAAATTATGTTTTTAGCTGTTGGATGGGTATGACCTATGGAAATATTATCGTGGAGCGTGAGGATGGAACTGTGGATAATACTCAGGATGACGGTTCGGGAAGTTTGCCGTCGTGCTGTGGTTAAGAAAAGAGAGGGAATGATTATAAGCACTTATGGAATCGGCAGAGATTGCATGCCATAATATCGAAACCCATAAGGATAAAAAAGATGACATCTAAGTGAAAGGTTGATATCTTAATGCTTTTTTGAATTATATACATCAAATCGAATAAATAATTATACTATACCTCAACAAAACAGGCCTCCTGTCGTAATTATTCTACGACAGGAGGTCTTTTCGTCATTGTTTTTTTCTAGAATCTACTCAGTGTTCTATTAAGCTTTCTACATTGTAAAGCCGTGGTGCCTTTATTCCATATTTTCTGGCATCTATAATAACTTCCTGTACGGCATAACCAACTTTAAAGTGGTTATGTGCCACAAGGGCATAGGACATGCTTTTCGGAGAAAAAACAATGTGACTCATAAGAAATCCAACAACTTTCGGCGGCAAGCCGCTCAACACTTTTGTTAAAAAATCAAGTTTTGAGCCCTTAGCTTTCAAAACAGGGATCATTTCTTTCAAGTTACGGCCTAATCCATCCAGTGCATCCCGTGAGGAAATTACTTTTGCAAAACTGCCGCTTTTTAATACTTCGATTTCCATTGCAGCGTTGAACGCAAAGTGATTCCAGAGCCAACTTTTTACATCCTTTTGAACCATTATCTTGAAGCCCGCCCCGACAAAAAGCTTACGAACCTCTAAATCCCTTTTGGTAGGCTCGGGTTCAAATGTTCCAAACTGAACCGTCTTGTAAAGCCCGCCGTAAAGCGTGTTTCCTTCAAACCCGCCGCCGGCACCGGGGAAGCCATAAACAATTTGACTGCGCGGCATCGGCTGAATGGCCAACCGCGGGTCTTGCCAGAAGTTACAGAAAAAAAGGACTGTTGCATTTCCAATGCGTGGTGCCAGGTACTTAACCGCACTTGATACCTGTTCGGGGTTGACGCTCATAAAAATGAGGTCATAGTCGTGATTTTCCTTTATCTCTTCGTGTATAACAATAGGCCATTTTTCTTTGACTATCTGGTCTTTTTTCCTTTGCCTTGCATCCCATAGTTCCAAGTTTACATAGGAGCTGTATTGTGCCTTCCTGCCTTCGCGAACATAGAACTCAACTGTGTGGCCTGCGTTTTCGAAAGCCCAGGCGTACTGTGTTCCTATCACACCGCGTCCAAAAATTAGTATTTTCATAAAATATCCTCCAGAATAATCAACTGTTGATTTTTCAACATGTGTTTGATATTCTAAGTATACTGTTTGTGGAGATAATTTCAATGGTTACATGTGTTCCAACTGTTGATAATTCAACATATTGTGCTAATTTGTTGAATATCTGGAGAAGAACGCTATGGATAGAAGAAAAAACAAGACAGATAAGTTATTGAAAAAAGAACTGTTGCATTACCAACTCGCGACCTATTCGGGTTTGACACCTATGAAAATGAGGATATGGTCATGATTTTCATTTATTTCTTCCTCTTGATTAATGATCATATGTTGACTTTTCAACAAGTGTCTGATATCCTTAGCGTACAGATTTGTGAAGGAAATTTCAATAGTTACATTTATTTCAACTGTTAAAAATTCATCACATTGCACTAATTTGTTGAATATCTGGAGGCAAACTATATGGATAGAAGAATACAAAAAACCAGACAGTTGATTATGAATACCTTCATCGACCTTTTGTCTGAAAAAGGATTTGAGAAAATAACCATCAACGATATTGCCGAACGCGCAAACATAAACCGAGGGACTGTGTATCTACATTACATGGATAAATTCGATTTGCTTGACAAGTGTATTGAAACACATGTTGAACTCCTGTTAAATCACTGTGCCAATAGTACGGACACCAATCTAGACCCAAGTGCATTACAAAGCGTATTTGAATATTTGGAGAAAAATATTACAATATACAAGTTACTTCTTAGCAATGAGGGATTTGGATTTTTCCGCAACCGTTTATATGCCGTCATTACGCAAATGTTAACCGAGATGATCGGCATAGATCCAGAAAACAGTGCCTTATTAAATAATGTAACCACTCATTTTTTGACTTCTGGGTTTATTGGAATATTGGAATGGTGGATCAATAATTCTATGCCTTGCAATGTGCAGGAAATTACGGATCAACTTATTTTTTTGCTGGAACCCTACACGAAACACTTTGCATCACGCTAAATAAATGTAAGTAAAAATTTATATTGACAATTAATGAATGTTCATTTATTATAAAACTATGTTGAGGTGCTATCATGAGAAAAAAAGATGATGAAAAAGAGAGAAGCATAAAAGAAGCGGTAATTAAACTCATTCTCGAGGAAGGTTTTCATGGTGCTTCTATTTCAAAAATCGCGAAGATGGCTGGGGTTTCGCCGGCAACAGTATATATCTATTATGAAAATAAAGAAAAAATGCTGCAGAATATTTACAATGAATACTCTGAAGATATTTTTGATTATTTGCTTAGCTGTGTGGACTTGAAGATGGACGGGCAGCAGCTTATTGAGATACTCATTAAAAGTTACTACAACTATATTATTCAAAATAGGGAAATCTTCAGCTTTGTAGAGCAATTTGCCAACTGTCCTTCACTGGTTAACAGCTGTGCGGGGAAAAAGGGTGTCTGTCATATTTACAGCCTGATTGAAGATATGAAAAAAAATCAGATCATTAAGAATTACCGTTATGATAATCTATTGGCGATTATCTTTTATCCAGTCAAGGCCATAGCAGCGGATAGCCATAAGAGCGAGGCGGAGAGAGCGGATTTATTAAAGGAGATGATTATAATCATACAGGATGCGGTATTAATACAATAAAATTTACAGCGAGATATTTTTGTAAACAAAACCTGCAAAAAATCTCGCAATTATTAACTACTAATAATAAATGAATATTCATTAAAGAAAAGGGTGATTGTATGTCAAAGAATAATAAAATGGGAATTGTTTTTCCTGTATCCAATACGGTTTTATTGCCGGGTGTCACAACAAAGTTCTTTATAAAAACATCCGAAGGAGTGCAGCAGCAATTTTTAAGAGATGAGAATAGTACCAATATTGCACTGCCGTTAAAGCAGAATTTTGTGCAGGAAGGTCTGGATGCAGATGATTTTTACCGAATGGGAGTTATATTCAAGGTCAAGGATACTTTGAACACAGAGAATGGTATTCAGCTTACGGTTGACCTTACAGAAAGGGTTGAAGTAAAGGAATTGAATATCGAAAGCGGTCTGATATTAACCGGATATGAGACATTCCCGGATAATAAGGATTTAGACCATAAGAGTCAGGAAGAGATGCTTGACTATTTAAAGAAAGTAATCCGCGAAATCAGTATGAAATTCCAGGGCGGTGAACAGTATGTCCGGAGGGTGGAAGAGTTTAGGGATCTAAATGGTCTTATGGTATATTTAAGCCAGTATATGCCTATTTCAAATGAAGAAAGGTATGAACTGCTTGAAATAGAGTCCTTAAAAGAAAGAAGCCTGCGTTTTATGGATCATCTGTTAAAACAGAAGGAAGCCATAGAACTACGGCTGCAGATTTCAGAGAAATTCTCTGAGAAAGCTAACAAACATTATAGAGAGTCCGTACTCAGAGAGCAGCTTAAGGCTATTCAGGAGGAATTAAATGAAAGTAATGGGGACGAAAATAAAAAAGATAAGGATTATCTGACCCAAATTAAAGAAGCACAGATGCCGTCTGATATTGAAAAGAGTGCACTTGAAGAACTGGATAAACTAAACGCACAGGGACCTAACAGTTCTGAGTATAATGTTATCCGTAATTATCTGGAACTGCTGATACAGCTTCCCTGGAAAAAAGCAGAGCAAGATTCTATCAATCTGGGTAAGGCCAGACAGATTCTGGATGAACAACACTATGGACTGAATAAGGTAAAAGACCGAATTATACAGCATTTGGCTGTTATGAAGTTGAAGAATGATAAAAAGGGATCCATACTCTTGTTGGTGGGACCTCCAGGGACTGGTAAAACAAGTCTTGGCAGAAGTATTGCGGAAGTAATGGGCAGACAGTATATCCGTTTGAGCTTAGGAGGTATCCGGGATGAAGCTGAAATCCGTGGGCACAGAAGAACCTATATAGGAGCTATGCCAGGTAGGATTATTCAAAGCATCCGAAAAGCAGGAGCGAATAATCCAGTCATGGTTCTCGATGAGGTAGACAAGCTGACAGCCGGAGGTTATAGCGGTGATCCTGCGAGCGCTTTATTGGAGGTACTTGATCCGGAACAAAACAACAGCTTTACCGATCATTATCTTGATCTTCCATATGATCTATCCGATGTCTTCTTTATTGCCACGGCAAATTCCTTGGAAAGTATTCCAGGGCCGTTACTTGACCGAATGGAAGTGATACAGGTCTCCAGTTATACCGTTGACGAAAAATTCCACATCGGAAGAAATTATTTAATACCATCAATTCTAGAAGAACACGGTTTATCAAAAGAGCAACTGGTTGTAGAAGATGAGGTTCTTTATAAAATTATCAACGATTATACACTGGAAGCCGGAGTCAGGGGGCTGAAAAAGCAGCTGGCAGCGCTTGCCAGAGTGGCTTCTGAAAAGATTGTTTTAAGCAAAGCAGAACTTCCCTATATGATTCATACGGATGAGTTGGAAGAACTTCTTGGCAGACAGATCTCAAGACATGACAAAGCACAGCAGGACAATCCTCCGGGAGTTGTTACCGGACTAGCCTGGACACCGGTAGGCGGCGAAATATTATTTATTGAAGCTACCGATATGCCAGGTAGCGGAGAGGTTATATTGACCGGTAAACTGGGAGATGTAATGAAGGAATCGGCAAGAATTTCTCTGAGTCTGTTAAAATCCAGAATGCCTTTAAATACTGTCAATTTTAAAGAAAGAGATCTGCATATTCATGTACCATCGGGAGCAGTTCAAAAAGACGGCCCATCCGCCGGAATTGCACTATTTACGGCGCTGGCTTCCTTAATTACAGGCAGGAAAGTGGATTCCAAAATTGCCATGACAGGTGAGATTACATTAAGAGGTGTCATACTTCCCATTGGAGGTCTTAAAGAAAAATTACTGGGTGCCCAAAGAGCAGGTATTAATAAGGTACTTATACCAAGAGACAATCTGATTGATTTAAAGGATGTGCCGGAAGAAGTTAAGAACCAGCTTACGGTGATATCGGTTGAAACCATTGAAGATGTTCTAAAAGAAACTCTGGGAATATCCATGCCAAGAATTGAACATATATTTCTTCAAAAAGAAACTAAAGGTTTATTTCAAGAGGTATAAGTTTTAGAAACAGCATTAAAAATTGATAGAGTCCTACCGGATATCAGGTTAAGCAAATTTTGCCTCTTTTTTAATGTTATTTAAGTATGATGGTTTTTGACTAATCCACTTTTTAAGAGGTTTGTCAAAACATCGAAGTTGCTCTGCCTGCCGCTTAGAGAAAACTCAGAAACGTTAATGGATGACTTAAAAAATACTATTATAAACTTGACATAGTAACCCTGGTAAACTACAATTGATTTACCAGGGTTACTATGTTAAAAGGAGGGTGTACTTATAGTAGCGGATGTTCTAAAAGGTGCAGAAACAATATCAAAATTTTGTAGGTTAAATGTTAATAAGAAGAAAGACCTACCACTTCGTGCAAGTCAAATTGGATTTCTAATCTATTTACAAAACAATGAAACTAGTAGTATCACACCAGTAGAGGCAGCTAACTTTTTTGGGGTTACAAAGGCTGTAATAACAAAAACAATTAAACCTCTGATAGAAAAAGGTTACTTAGTTAAAATACCATCGGAGACCGATAAACGAAGTTATATACTCTTGGCTACTGAATCAGCAAGGATACTTGTAGCCAATGCAAATAACGAATATTACAAAATTATAAATGTACTTCTCAAAGAATTAGGTATAGAAAAATACAAAGCATTTATCGGGATGCTTGATGAAGTAAATTTGATAATTGAAAATATGCAATAACATGGGAGAAAGAAGTATGTTATACTATTATCTTTGCGCAACATTTACATTAATTAGTGCTGTGGTAAGTTTCGGATATTCAATTGTTGCCTATTTGAAGTCAAAGCAGCAAAAAGATACTAATTTAAACAATGCTAAATATGCAATGTCACGGAGCCTATCATTATTTTTAGGCGCGGTTGGATTATTAATTTTTATATCCGTTCCGTATTTAATCGCATTATCAGTAATTATGATAAGTGTTCAAATATTTGACAGTATTATTGGCATTAAAATAAGTACATTCAAAACAGTTGGCCCTTTATTGACAGCTATAGGGAATATAGCTTTGCTTATCCTTCTAGGGGTTACTGGGTTAAAATAACAAAGTTATTGACCGTTATTATAATATGAAAAGAATAAAAGAAAAACCAGGATGGATGAGTCCTGTAGAATACAGGATTAGCCTCTTGGCTGCATAAGAAAAAGAAAAAGGCGAAGTGGAAAAAACCACCTCGCCATAAAGTCTAACTTTTAGGGAACACCTCAAATCCTAAGGCTTCACTAAAATTAATACGGATATCCACTTAGTTAGTAAACAGCTAAGCCTTGGGTACCAAGCTCTGGTATTTCTTTACAATCTATTTCTTGTAGTTGTACAAGAAAACCATTGTCTTCGATTCTAAAAACTGTGATGGATCCTAAATTACCATTCAAAATATAAAGAAATTGTCCATCATAACTTATTCCATTATCAATGGGAGCACCCAATTTTGAACTTTCTGAAGTACTATAGATACTATCTATATATTTCAATGATCCGTTTGAGCATATTTGGTAAATTGAAATGGTTCCACTTTCATTATTTGATGTGTATGCGTATTTCTCGTTTGGAGTTATTGACACCCAACAGGTAGCCTGCTGATTATTGCTAACGGAACCGCTATTAACATTAAGTTGTCCAGTTGGAGATACCACATAGGATGATAATGCATTTGTTTGTGCTTCTGCTACTACGAATATATCAGATAGTATGAAAGCAGAGCCAAAAGGCGCTAATCCATTGGAGTTATTTACAACAGGGCAGGAAGTAGTTCCGTTCTTAAGTATAGGATAGACACTTAGCCGGTTTGTCGTTAATTCCGATGCAATGATAAACTTACCATCAGGGCTGAAAACTACACAGGATGGTTGAGCATCCGGAGTACTAAGCGGGCGAGAGGAGTAAGGGATTTGAGTGAGATAACCTCTGTTATCAACATAGAAACCAGTTATATTAGAATTAAAATCATTCGTAACATCCCCAACATTCGATACATAAAGAATATTATCTATCACACATAAACTATTAGGCTGCAATCCGCCTGATGGAACTACGTCGATTAAGGATAGCTCACCGTTACACAAAACGCAAAAGCTGGAGATGGAATTACTGCCAGCGTTTACTGCAAATAGAAAACGCTTATCGTTTGAGAGCACAAGAGAGCCTTGTGAAGCAAGGGGGTCAATTCCATCATTAGGGGTAGCAGGTGAAACCTCTCTCGGTCCTGTTCCTCTGCCGTGTGTATTATAAAAATTATTTAGCGTGAGTAAACCTTCTGGACTTCTATAAAAAGCAACGACTTGATTGCATTCTGCAGAATTCGTCATAATATAAACCATACCACCTAGAGAATTAAGGTTAGTATTAGACATAATTTTACCTCCTTTGATATATTTCTTATTTAATCTATGCAGTAATATAAATTTGGTGATATTCGAAAATGCGCCGGTTTTCCTTGCCTTTTAAAATAGATATAACATCAAGTTTTTTCACTTAGTATCTGGATAAAAAACAATTTTTCTAATGTAAAGTATTCCATTGTTGATAGGTGATTCTAATGTAATCTTATATTTACCTAAATTCGGCACGGTCATTTGAACAACAAATACACCATCTGTTTCTTGGATTAGTTTTATATCCAGTCCATTTGATAATTGAAACTGTTCAGCCGTATCTATTACTGGATTATCATTTGTTGTTTCGGGAAAAAGAGAATGAATCAGATGCCCGAAGATAGTTCCGCCTCGAATTAAGTTCTTACATTGTACTTGTACAACAGAAATATAATTTCCTAACCAAGGTTGATGGCCATTTGAAAAGGAGGCAAATAAACTTTGTGGTAAGAATTTAATATCTCCAGCAGAATAATAAGGAATTTGCTCAACGGGAAGATGAAAAACATCATCGGGTAAAGAATAGATTAGAATATCGTTTTGCCCTGCATCTTGTACGTCTTTCGCAATATTATGGGAAGAATCAATTAAAGATGTTTCTAAGGCAGATGAGTTTACAGATGTAGTGTTATATAACACACTAGCGACAGTTAAAATTAGCAAAAGAATTGCAAAAAAAATAAATAAATATTTTGTAGTTTTTATATTCATAGCTATGATTATTCCTTCCTAACTACCTATTTTTGTATCACTATAGCAATTGTTATAAATTGAATTCGACATACCACTTTTTATTTTTTTATTTTACGAGTTTATTCTATCGTGTTCATCCATCATAAAAGCTTCAAAGATGTATCGGAATTGTAACATGGAAAATTTTTTGCAAATATAGATTTTATGTAATTCTTGTGCTAAGATTTAAATAAAATCATAACGGAACATTATAAAGAAGTTTTATAGTGTAAGTAATTATTATAAAAGAGTGAAAAGAATAGAATTCTGAAAAGCCAGAATCTTTGGAAAGAACTTCAAAATGAAATTCATTGGAATCTCATTTTGCACTTTTTTTAGGTATGATATATGACGAAAGGTAATGATGAAAAAATGAAAAAGGTTTACATATCACTTTTATTATGTTTCACAATCTTAACTACATTTCTATTCCCTACGTCTGGTGCCTACGCTGGGTCTACCACTGCCGCTTCCTACCTCGCTGGTTTTAATTCCATAACCAAGCTTGCTGACGTTGCTGCTGAGGGTTACATAACATTAGACACTAAGCACATCATAGACAACTTTTCATTGTATAACAAAAGTGATGGTGAGATAAACGAATGTACCGTGTATGCTGCAGTAAATCCTAAACTCGGTAGAGTCGCCCTATTTTTTGCCGACACCGAAGGTAACATTATATATAAAACCGAAGACCTTGAATGCAACTATTTTCAAAAAGGTTCGCTTTATCAACCGAATATTGCGATAGCCGCAATCGGCACGCGCGATGTCAACCACGACGGTCTCAAGGATATATTACTTATAACCAGCTGTCTCTACAACGGCATGAAATTCAAAATCGGTGATATATTATTTCAAAATGCAAATTCGGACGGCTTTTACAGGGACTGGCGCATTAGCGATAAAATAAACCGTTTCAGTATGAATAAAGACATTGACATGATGACCGCATTTGCGGCTGGTGGGCAGTCTTCCGAGTTTTTGTACAGTGCCGCTACAATGGACGAACTGATGGAAGGCGGTTTTAAGCCGCTCAAATATCAAACCTTCGATGTGGACTTTGAAAAGTTCGGCACGGTTTTAGTGGTTCCAGGAACTTACAAAATGGGTAGTCATTATATTTTTATCCTATACCTTGTGGACGGAGAAGGGCGAGTGCTCTGGAATTTTCAAGCTATGCGAGGTTACGACAACTTCAGCCAAATGCCTGGTATCTCCTTCAAGGATGTGGACGGTGACGGTTGGGCTGACCTTTCCGTACTCTCAGATTATATAAATTTAGACGACAACAACGACGCCTACTCTGTTACTGATTTTTCAATTTACTATCAGCGTGATGGATATTTTTTCGAGGACACGGACTTCCATAATGCATTCGTGGACAATCTTACAGGAAGTGAAACAATGGACGACATCGTGCAAGCGGCGCGTAAGTATTGGGGGTGGTAGATACGATAAAAATACTAATTGTAGAAGATGAAAAACCGATCCGTGACTTAATTGAAATGCAGCTCACATCAGCAGGCTATCTTTGCCAAACGGCGGAAAACGGTGTGATAGCGGCGGACTTGATCGAAACAAAAAGCTTCGATTTGATATTGCTTGACATCATGCTGCCAGGTGTTACCGGCTTTGAACTGATGGAATACATTCGTCCGACGGGTATGCCGGTTATATTCATCACGGCGAAGCACGAGGTTCGCGATCGTGTGAAAGGTTTACGACTCGGTGCGGATGATTACCTTGTTAAGCCGTTCGACATGGTGGAACTGCTCGCACGTGTTGAGGCCGTGCTCAGGCGTTACCGCAAAGTCGAAAGTGTTATGGAGATTGAGGGTGTAACCATAGACTTTGACGCACATAGGGTCGATAAAAACGGACGTAAATTGGAACTTACCGCCAAAGAGTTTGGCTTGCTCAGTCTGTTTGTACATAACAAAAACATAGCGCTTTACCGAGACATCATATACGAACGCGTTTGGGAGAGCGACTTTAACGGCGACAGCCGCACCGTAGATCTACACGTTCAACGCTTGCGCAAAAAGCTCGATTGGGAGCATTGCCTTGTTACCGTTTTCAAAATCGGTTACAGGTTGGAGGTGCCTAAGTGAAATTCGCCTGGAAATTATTTTTGTGGACAATTACAATCGTTGCTGCGACGCTTGCCGTCGGTGGTTATTATATTGTGAATTCGATGTTTCAGTCGTCCCTTGCACGCGAGATCAGTCAAGTACTGGATGAAAGCGAAATCATCAGCTTCGGTTTTGAAATTTCGGCACTGAACATACCTTATAAATACGAGCATTTGCAAGATCAAGACATCGCCCGAATCGCGCAAACCCTTGATACGGGCGGCGAAAGCCGCTACGTTCGCATATGCGGCGAGGATACTATCCCACTCTATGCGAGCAAAGGTTTTCCCGGGGACAGGGTAAGTCTGACGGGTGTTGCTGACAATGGCTTTGCTAAAGACTATAGCACCAAAGAGCTTGCATATCAAATTATTCCGATTGGTGGGCACTATTATATCCAAACCACTTCGAAGTTAAGTATAATCGACCGCTCGATTTACCTTGAAACGTTGTCTGACATCACGAACGTGTTTACGGAGCGCGAGGCCGGGTTTTCGGTTTACAGACGGGTTTGTATTGTAGTTTTGATCTGCGAGGGCATCATTATCCTTTTACTTTCACATTGGCTCACGCGACCCGTAAGATTGCTTTCTATGGCAGCGAAAAGGATGGCTGGAGGCAATTACGCCGCGCGAGCAAAAATAATAAGCAGCGACGAACTCGGACGCCTTACTCAGGACTTTAATGAGATGGCTATGTCACTTGAAAAAAATGTGTATCAGTTACAAGAGGCGGCGCGGGCACAGGAGGAATTTGTGGGTGTGTTCGCACATGAGTTGAAAACACCGCTGACCGCAATCATCGGTTATGCGGACATGATGCGATCCCAAAAGCTGGAGGAAGAAAAGCTGATAATTTCCGCTGATTATATTTATCAAGAAGGGCGAAGACTGGAAAAGTTGAGTTTTAATTTGCTTGACCTTATTGTTTTAAAACGTACTGAAAAGCCGACAGGGTCGTTTGGTGCAAAATCCGTTTTTGAATACATACGTGATACTTTTTCAAAGTTTGACATCAATTTGCATATTCAGTACGATGAACGTCAAATTTATGGGGAAATGCCGCTCATAAAAACCCTGCTGGCTAATCTGGTGGACAACGCCGTCAAGGCTAGTGAACTTTCGGGTTTTATAGAAGTGACGGGTATGGTAACAGACTGTAAGTATATCTTTACTATAAGGGATTATGGCTGCGGTATTCCACCTGAACATTTGAGCAAGCTTACCGAAGCTTTTTACATGGTTGACAAGTCTCGCTCACGCAGCCGTCATGGCGCGGGACTTGGACTTACACTTTGCGCCGAAATTGTGCGGTTGCATGGTTCGGAACTTACAATCGAAAGCGTGGTCGATGGCGGAACTACCGTAAGTTTTATTCTGGAGGTTGTGAAAAATGATTAAAAAATATGTGGCGGCTTTGTTGCTGGTAACAGCAGTTATTATACTTTCTATACTCATGCCTGCAAAACTGGCTCGTTTTCACGACAATTCCATGCTCGGTGTCGTGTATAAGGAAAGCACTGCCATCTCGCCAGAGAGTATTCAATATTCGACCTTATCCGAGCGTGAGCGGCTCTACATTGTGTCGATGGCACTCGGCAATCGCAATATATTGCAGAGTGATTACGCGGCGTCCATTCTCGAAAAAGCAACCAGGTCCGGCCGCGACGATACGGTTATGACATTCGCTTATGTTGAAAACACTCGTGGCCCTTCTGTGGATGAACTGGATGCTAACCAGGCGATGGAAGCTTGTAAAACCGAGTTGACTAAGATTATCAGAGACTATCCTGATTTTAAAGAACCTATTGATGTGACGGAATTGAACCTTAACCCGTGCAGTGAGCAACTCTATTCGGCTGTCTATATGCTTGATCCTCAGAAAAATGTACCCATCTGGCAAATTGATTACAGCAGCGCCATACCACCCACCTTCAATGATAATTTACCTTTCGTGTTGATGGAAGCCTATGTGGACGCGGAAACTGGAAAGCTTTATGGATTTGCATTTAGGCTAGAGCAAGCAGACGCGGATAATTTTGAACCGGCCGCACTTGTGAAGATTTGGCTTGACAGATTAGGCATAACAAGCTTCGAGGACATAACAGATGACAATCCGTTTACCGAGGACGCGAGCTTGTATAAAAAATTCGCGACCGATGGCATGGACAGCGCGAAAACAGTATTCACAGTCGGGTTTTATGAAGGGGTTAATGAAGTTTTTGTGAGATGTTATTAGCTATGTCTTAGCCCACAGTGTGGATTTGCATTTACAGAAGTAGGAAAATGCTTCCTAAAGAATAACTTATTGGCTAAATTAAATTTAGTGCAGGAAATTGGAAAAGAAGTTTAAAAATAAATAATACCAAAATTATAAAAATCACTTAATTCACAGCGAGTTGAGTGATTTTTATTTTGTGATAGATGAAAAAAAATATCAATAAGGAAAAAATTGTTAAAATATCATTGACAATTGAATATAAGAATGCTATAAAAATAACAGTGTTATTTTTTGAAGAAAGGAGTATACAACTAATAGAGAAATCAGAAAAATGTAAAAAAAGTATTTTAGAAAGTACTCACCAAGAGTTTATGTTACAAGGCTATCACGATGCCTCCATGCGTAGGATTGCTAAAAATGCCGGAGTGACAACAGGTGCGATTTATCGCTATTTTCCCAATAAGGATTCCTTATTTTTAGAAGTTACGAAAAGTGCAGTAGAAACCTTCTACCAAATGTATGAAAAGGCATATGATCAAACGGTTGAAGATGCTTTTCAAGGGATAAGTTACACTGAAAATAGCAACAAGCAAGGCAGCCAAAGCAGTTTGGTAGCCATGTATGATTTAATATATGAACAGTTTGACAAATTTTATCTGCTCGTTCATTACTCTCATGAAACCTCAATGGGATCTTTTTTACATAAACTTGTTGAAAGAGAAACGGAAACTTGGGTGGAATATATTGAAATTTTGAAAAACAAATATAACTCAAACTATTTGATTAACAAAAATTCGTTACATATTATATGCGAGGTATATATAACGGCAATTTTTGAACCGATACGCCATAAAATGGATAAAGAAACTGCAATTGCAGAGGCTGGATTTTTTCGGCAATTTTTTATTGATGGTTGTTTAGGTATTGAGAAAATTATTAAGGATAAGTGATTATTTATAGGTAATTGCGAGACCGAACGATTGTGCATATAAAATATAATAATACAATTTCAGAGCTGAATCTTGCCCGTAAGGGCAAACTGTAGCTAGGAAATTCGTTTTAATTATATGGTATATTCAGAAACTACAAAGTTTCGCAATTGTCTATGATTAATTCTTTGTTTATTTTCTATTCAATGCAAATACTATTAGATATGTGTACGCCCATGAGTATATGGGCGTTATCTTAAAACCAAGTGTTAGACTAGACTAACTAAAAGGGATATTTTTTATGCAAAGAAAGTAAGTGTTTGGAACAAATGGATTTAGGTCACAGAAGTTAAAAAATATTTTATTCCAAGGGAGGAGTTTTAAATGGAAGATTCAAAAAAAACATATAAAATGGGGATGCCAAGATTATTAGAACTTGCGGCTACGAAAAAACCTTTAGTCATTGTATCTGTGTTTTTATCATCATTAGCGGCAATTGCAAATTTTATTCCGTTTATTGCAATTTATTTTGTTATTCGTGAGATTCTCACTGTTTTGGCCAGACTTTTCAAATCTTAATGTATCGGAACTGATGAAATTTGCGTATATGGCATTAGGGGGAATGATGCTTAATGTTATACTGTATGTATCGGCTTTGATGTGTTCTCATATAGCTGCTTTTGGAACATTATACGAGTTAAAGATTAATTTTGCCTCCCATTTAGCAAAAGTGCCACTGGGATTTCATATTATGATAGGAAGTGGTAAGTTACGTAAAATTACAGATGAGAATATTGAGAAGATTGAACAGTTTATTGCCCATCAATTGCCTGATATCGTTGCAGCCTTTGTAGCTCCAGTAGTCATGATTATATTACTTCTTTCAGTTGATTGGCGATTTGGATTGGCGGCTATTTTAGGGATGGCCATTGCTTTTGCTATGCAGGTTCTTTTATATGGAAAAGATGGAGCAAAAGAAATGATGGCAAAATATCAAACCTCTCTCGAAAATATGAATAATGCTTCTGTTGAGTACATTCGTGGCATTTCGGTTGTGAAAGCTTATAAACAGACAGTATATTCATTCCAGAGCTTATATAAAACAATAAAAGAATATACGGATATGGTGATTCCTTATACGCTAAGTTGGGAAAATCCTATGTCCATGTATACCACACTCATTAATAATATCTATCTTTTCCTTTTGCCGGTTGGAATTTTGATTGGGATGAATACCTCGGATTATAGAAAGTTTGCAATTACTTTTATTTTTTATCTTATTTTTGTTCCCTCTATTGCAGGTGTATTAATGAAAGTTTTATATGTGAATTCCGATGTTACGAGGATATTCAATGGTGTCGAGGCAATGGATAAAATATTGGCAGAACCAGAATTAAAACAACCGATAAATCCTAAAACAGTAGACAGCTTTCAAGTAGCATTTGAAAACGTAGAATTCTCCTATAAAAAAGAGGCTCACATTAAGGCGCTGGATGGAGTGAATTTTTGCGCGAAACAGGGAGAAGTGACAGCAATTGTCGGACCTTCTGGAAGTGGTAAAAGTACCATTGCTCATTTAACACCACGTTTTTTTGATGTCGATGGTGGTAAGATTTTAATTGGTGGAGTAGACGTCAGAGACTTTACATCTTCTTACTTAATGGAAAAAGTCAGCTTTGTTTTTCAGGATGTTTTTTTATTCAAACAGAGTATTTATGACAACATTGCAATGGGAAATCCTAATGCTACGAAAGCAGATATAGAAAATGCAGCAAAGGCAGCACAGTGTCATGAATTTATAGAAAAATTGCCAATTGGATATCAAACAATTATTGGGACAAAAGGAGTACATTTATCAGGTGGCGAGCAGCAAAGACTTGCGATTGCCAGAGCTATTGTAAAAGATGCTCCAATTGTTGTTCTTGATGAGGCAACGGCTTTCGCGGATCCCGAAAATGAACATTTAATTCAAAAGGCTTTTGAAAAACTGATGAAAAATAAAACCGTTATCATAATTGCTCACAGACTTTCTACGGTTCGAAATGCAAATAAAATTATTGTTATGGATCATGGCAAGGTTGTTGAAGATGGAAATCATGACGAATTAGTAGCAAAAAAAGGGAAGTATGCTGCAATGTGGAAAACCTATAACACTACTTCTAGTTGGATTATGAATGATAAGGAGGTCTAAGCAATGGATAAAACAATAAAAGAGCCATATTTAAAGAATGCCATGTTCTTAACAGATAAAGGATATAATGATTTGAAAAAAGCGATTTTTGCCTGCATCATTACCAATTTTTCGATGTTTATTCCGGCATCCATTATGTTGTTTGTGATTATGGAAATTGTAAAACCTTTTAGTAATGAAGCCATTTCATGGTCAAAGCTGTGGGTATTATTTGCTGCAGGAATCTTTGGTTCAATCATTGTATTTATCTGTAATAAAAATGATTATAAAAAAACGTATGTAGCATCTTATCTGGAAAGTAAAAATACACGTATATCATTAGCAGAGCATATTAGAAAACTACCTATGAGCTTATTTAATTCAAAAGATTTGACTGAACTTACAACCAATATGATGGGAGATGTTGAAACAAGTGAACATGTCCTTAGCCATGTATATCCGCAATTAATTGCAAATGGGATATCTGTAACTATTATTTGTATTATGTTATCTTTTTATGACTGGCGTATGTCGCTGGCAGTTTTTATTTCTGTGCCAATTGCATTATTTATTATTATAGCATCAAGAAAAATACAACAATATCTGGGTAAACGGCATGCAAAAGCGAAATTGGAAGCTTCTGGTCAGGTTCAAGAGTATATTGAAGGAATTAAAGTAATTAAAGCCTGCAATTTAGATGGAGTAAAGTCAGAAAAACTTAATAGCGCGTTACTAAAAATGAAAAAACTAGCAATTCAGACAGAGTTTGGCAGTGGTATTTTCGTATCAAGTGCGCAAATGGTGCTACAGGCAGGAATAGGTCTTACTATTTTTGTAGGAACTACACTTTTGGCAGGCGGCCAGATTGAGCTTATTCCGCTATTAGCTTTTCTGCTTATAGTCACAAGAATATACGGACCGATTAATGTTGAATTACAATTACTGCCAGAGTTATTTTATCATCAAATTGCTATCAAACGTATGCGTACTTTAATGGATTATTTACCAATGGAAGGGATGGAAACGCCAATAGATGAATATTCTATAAAGTTTCAAGATGTTGATTTTAGTTATAATAAAGGGACAGAAAAAACAATTAAGAATATTTCCACAACAATTTCAGCCAACAGTATTACTGCATTAGTAGGTCCGTCGGGAAGTGGTAAAAGTACAATGTCAAGACTGGTTGCACGTTTTTGGGACTTAGACAAGGGAAAAATCACAATAGGTGGTGTGGATATTAAAAAATTAGATCCAGAACATCTGATGGGATATATGTCTTTTGTTTTTCAGGATGTTATACTGTTTAATGATACTATTTTTAATAATATAAAAATAGGAAATATAAATGCTACAGAAGACGAAGTGATTGCAGCTGCAAAAGC
>CAXXMZ010000025.1:0-58917 GCA_963675355.2 Christensenellaceae bacterium | reverse complement strand
ACCATAAAAGAATATTGTAAAGGAAATTACCATCCTTATCTACAGGAACAAAAGACGTACAGATATGCGTAAAACTTACGCCTATAATTTCTTCTGCCTTAACGCCTGCATTTTCAATAGCGCCCTTAGCTGACATAAAAGATTTTTCAACTATATCATTGGGGTCTTGTGAATACCAACCTGGACGGGGATACGTAGTCGTCGTGTTAAAATAGCACTGCCCAATCTCATTACCCTTCAGATCATAAACCACCGATTTGGTTCCAGTAGTTCCAAAGTCAACACCTAAAACATACTGATTAGCCATCTTGAATACCTCCTAATATTATCCTGTTCTCTGATGCATCTTTTGTGCATAGAGCATACTTCTCAAAAATTCTGCATTTAATATGCTTGTGTACTCCTCATAAATAAGAATAAATATGATTTGTTATTAAACACACTAAACCTACGCGTAAGCTAAAGAAAATATCATCTAAGGTTGTATTTCCACATATATACTAAAACCATCGGTTACGTTACATTTGTACGTTACTTGGTCTTATGTTATGTTTTGTTGGGTTACATTATACCAATTAACGAGCATGTGTCAATATGTTTTATGTAAAAATCTGCTCCTTCTTACCTGCGGTTACCAAAAATGTCGCCCTTACACATTTATAAACGTGTATTATTTTAAAAGACTTATGAGATGTTATATTTACTCATAATTCTAACCATTTACATTGACAATCAATGTTTTACTGATAAAATGATTACTAGGGCATTTTTCGAGTGTCGCTAACGGATATGGGAGGAAAAGCTTAAATGCGATTTGACAACCGGGATATTATTAAGGTCGCTCATTATTATTATAATATTGGGTTAAACCAACAGGAGATTGCCGACAAATTCAGCATGTCTAGGCAACGAGTCAACAGACTACTGAAAAAAGCACTTTCCGAAGGGGTTGTTGAAATCAAAGTCCGTGGCTATAACAATTCAAATGCCATGCTTGAAAGCCAGCTGGAAAGCAAGCTTTTACTTAGAGAAGCAGTCGTTGTTGACAGCAATGATATGAGCACGCTTAGCGCCACCAGTATAGAATATCTTAAAAATATAGTACAAGAAGGCTGGACCATCGGTGTCTCTCATGGCACATCAATAGCAAAACTATGCGATGCTCCCGCCTCAAAAGAAGATCACGAAATAAAAATCGTACAGCTCACAGGCGGTATGAATCTCATTAACATTCCCTCTAGACCTGATGAAATTACAATTAAGTTTGCTAAGATATTTGGCGGAGAACCACACGTGCTATTTGCTCCTGCCATTACAGATAATCCAAGCTTACGTGAGCTCATCATGGAAGAAAGTCAATTCAAAGATATTCGTAAACTATATTCAAATATAGATATTGCAGTAGTCGCCATTGGCGCTCTAGTTGAAGACAATATGCTTTTGCAAGTAGGATCATTAAGCAAAAAAGATTTTGATATGTTACGTGAAAAAAACTGCGTTGGTGACGTAATCCTGCGCTTTATAGATATTAACGGCGAATTAGTCGACAAACAAATTGACGATAGAGTTATGAGTATCCCCCTTGACAACTATATGAGAATCAATTTGCGAGTTGGTATCGCTTATGGTTCGGAAAAAATCAGATCCATTATCGGTGCTATAAAGGGAAACTATATCAATGTATTAATAACGGACTCTGATACTGCAAAGCTTATTTTGCAAAAATGGGACTCTTTAGAATAATTTAGCTTGATACACTTATACTGCATCTTCTGTATATTAAAAATTGGTATATCTTATGCGAATCAAAAATAAGTCCTGCAAACCTTTGTTTACAGGGCTTATTTATTAATAAGAAACAATCGAAACTTCATACTTCGACCTTATAAATATTACAATTAATCCAAATAGCCCTCATCATACAATATTTCAGATATCCAAACACATGCTGTCCCGATCACTGTAGTGCATTTTGTTTCATGGGCTCCAGCCTCATCAAATTCTTTTTTCACTGCCTGTGTTCTTAAACAATAAGATTTACCAAATATCTCTTTATGAATATCTTTACAAATAACGCTCCCATAGGTTTGGATAAACTTATCCCGCAACGTTTGTGACATCCTATACGATACGAGTTGCACCTCCCGGTCACCATTCTCTTTCATTTGATCTATCCTTCTACCAATAATGGAACCCATTTGCATTATGCCGCCTGTATATCCTCCACAAGCACCATCGCCCGATTGCGCCATACCTGCAGCCAAACCACTTGCGCTTTGGAATAATATATCAGATCTTTTTTTAGTAATCTCAAACATGGAAAGAAGTGTGCATTGAGCACAGCCTCTATACTTTTTTTCGTTATTAAATCCAAGCCTAAAAGCTTCTTTCATAATTTGAATTTTTTTTGTATCTTCAGAGTAATTTCCTGATTTCCCTTTTAAATATTGTTCTTCTATAAGCTGCAATAGTTCAGGTTCGTGTTCAAGTTTACAAAATTTACGAGCAGCTTCTTTAATGCCATAATACTCTGCATATTCTTTAATAGCAGCTGATGTCGAATCTGACTTGTCCTTAAATAAAAATGCATATGCCATGATTTTTGCAGTGTAATATGGGAAAATAGCATTGTTTTTGCATTCAATGATAGATTGCATCAATATACCATCATTTTTAACTGTATCTGCAACGTTTATTTCACCTTCTAAAAGCCCTTCGAGTTCCATCTTCTTATTTAATACTCTTAGATGTTCCTCATACCAAGACCTTTCAAGTGCATTTTGCGATACTTCATTGGTTTCCATTAAAACATTTAAGACATCGTTTTGCATGCCTACATCACTAATACATTCCGAAACCTTTTTATATCCCTTTTGTAATCCTACAAACACATAAAGGCTCCTAGCCAAAGTTTCGTTTTTTATATTTTCCATATCATTAGGCATATTCATCTCTCCCAACCCCCAATTACTCTTGTAAAATATAGTTAATATTTAACCTATACCTCCTCTTACTCGATGTCAACCTTTTCATTATTAGAATTAAAATGCAAGATCAAAAAAAACTGAAAAGTATATGTAAATAATTTTAACAATTCATAGTCTTAATTTCGACAAAGTATATGTTTGCATAAGAAGTAGTCTTATGACTCTCCCAAAATAGCTTATAGTTAAGATTAACCAAATTTGATTAATTTTCAAATAAAACAAAGTATTATAAGTTCTAATTTCTGTCTCCTTCTCATATTGAAACAATTTGCTAATTGTAGAATTTTAATTATATGCTATAATTACTCTAGCTTAAATTTACCTACCTTACTAAAAATTTTTTAAGTATCTTAAATTTTAAGTCTAAAATACAATATGCTTCTGCATTTTTTCATCAAGAGAGGGGAAACTTTTTGTTAATACTTAGAGAGCATTGGGAAATGAGAAAACTCATTTTCGGACTGGCTAAAAACGATTTAATAAAAACATATAGAGGATCTGCACTAGGATGGATTTGGGCGATAATAAAACCATCCATCCAAGTGTTTGTATATTGGTTCGCGTTTACTGTCGGACTCAGGGGTGGTCACCCTGTGGATGGATATCCTTTTTTTCTATGGCTACTATCAGGGATAGTACCCTGGTTCTACATGAGCGAGATGATTAACGGAGGCACATCTGCTATCCGTAATTATAAATATTTAGTTACAAAAATGAAATTTAACGTATCCATAATCCCAACTTTTTATAGTATTTCTTCATTATTTGTACATACATGTATGATGGTTATTGTGATATTAATATTTATGTTAGGTGGATATATGCCCAGTATATATTACCTGCAGCTTCCGTTTTATATGATTTTTATGTTCATATTTTTTACGATTTGGTCGCTCTTTTCAGCTCCCCTAGGTGCGATTAGTAAAGACTATGGAAACCTAGTCAAATCTCTCATGACTGGAATATTTTGGCTTTCAGGCATCTTATGGGATGTTCGCTATCTAGAAATTCCTTGGTTAAAGGTTTTGCTTAAATTTAACCCTGTAACCTACTTCGCCACTGGATATAGAAATATATTTATTTACCACAAATGGTTTTTTGAAGATATAACTTCTTTTTTGTGTATCTTAGGTGTTACAGTAATTCTGGGTATAATAGCCGTAAGAAACTACTACAAGCTAAGAACTGATCTGCCAGATGTGCTTTAAGGAGATACAATGGACAATACTGTAATAGAATTTAAAAATGTGAGCAAAATATACAAGCTTTACAAAAATGACAAACAACGTTTTTTAAGTATTTTTTCAAATAAAGTAAAATACAAAAAGAAGCTAGCCAATAACAACATTTCTTTTAAAATTAATAGCGGTGAATCTGTTGCTGTTTTTGGAAGAAATGGCGCCGGGAAATCCACAATGCTAAAAATGATCTCTGGAGTTGTCCTACCAACAGAAGGAGAAGTAACTGTTAATGGCAGAGTTAGCGCATTGTTGGAGCTAACAGCCGGTTTTGACCCTGAGTTCACCGGACTTGAAAACATCTATTTAAAGGGCCAATTAATGGGATTAACATATGCACAAATCAAGAAAATTGAACGTAAAATAATAGACTTTGCGGAAATCGATGAATATATTTATCAACCCGTAAGAACATATTCATCTGGAATGAAAGCTAGACTTGGATTTGCCATCAATGTTACAATAAATCCTCAGATTGTTGTTGTAGATGAGGCTCTTAGCGTAGGTGATGTAAAATTTAGGAAGAAATGTAATAAAAAAATCCGTGAAATCATAAGTGACGACAATGTTACTGTAATATATGTTACACACTCTCCTAATACAGCAAAAGATATTTGCACTAGAGGTATGGTTTTAAATAAAAGCAAATTAGTTTTTGACGGTGATATTAATACTGCAATAGAAAAATATACTGAATTAAATTAAAAAACTAATCTCTACTGCTGGGGTACTATCAGATTAATTTAATCTTACTATGAAAATCAGCATTTTTTGGCTTTGATAATATCAATAGCATTGACCGAACATGATAAATATGTCCCACATATATCCGGAATCCGGATACTGCCTTAAATAGAGTCAATACCAGCGATATTAGGGTTATATTAACCCCATAAAAAAATAATCTGAATCCGCTGATAAGCAAAATCCCTGAAAAAAGGATGCTAGAATTAGAAAGTAAAATATATTAATCCTGAAGCTATGGCTATACATCAAATGTTGCTAGACAAAACGGCTCTGACGGCAAGACCGATTTCCTCATAACTTGTACAACGACAAATATTACTTTCCATCCATTCGTCAATGACGATATCCGACGGATTGGGATGAATCGTTGCAAGCGCGTGACAAACCATCAAAAACCCGGAGGTACAATAACCACATTGGAAAGCAAATTTCTCAATAAAAGCTTTCTGTATTGGGGCATTCTTAAGGCCCTCAACAGTGGTTATTTGTTTCCCGATTGCTTCCACCGTAAGCATTAGGCATGATTTAATGGGCCATCCGTCGATCAGTACGGTGCAAGCCCCACAATCCCCGTTTTCACAACCTGGTTTTGCGCCTGTAAGACCCAGCTGCCCTCGAAGGGTGTGGAGTAAAGTATCAGAGGGACGTATGACAACTTCATGTTCTTCATCATTTACCGTCAGCTTTACAATGTTCTTTCCGATTAAATTAAACATCGCTACTTATCTCCCATCGTTTCAAGTACATTGATAATTGTGTTCTTCAATACATATTTCCTATAATCAGCCGAGCTGGACAAATCATCTAATATTATTCCCGATAAAGCATCTATAATTTTATTCGCCTTCTGTTCAAAACTTAATGCCAAATCATTCAGGATCGTTTCCACGCCGCTATCTCTAAAAGGATAGGAAGCCAGACCACTGAACGCAATACGTATCAGCTCGTCTTTTTTTAACCCTTCGGCAGTAATAAGGGGATAATCAATCTTCTCATTCTTAGTTTTTTTCACATGAAAGAATGGTAGATTAAGGTAGCTTTTATCTATTGCCACCTTAATAAGGAACTCACCTTTAGGCAGAAGAAGGCGCTCTTTAAATATCTGGTTTACATCATATTCTTTTACCCCGTTCAATCCGGCAGTCGTAATTTTAGCTTCCGTAAGCAGGAGAGGTAAAACCATCTCCCTGTAGATTATAGTCGATGCGAGATTGCCGCCGAGCGTGATTTTACATTGCATAGTATGATCCGCTATACGTCCAGCGGTCTTGCTCATCAACGGAAAGTAATTTGCCTCCGTTATATCCGACAAGGTAAGAGCGCTACCCAAATAGAGATTTTCATTATTTAAATCCATTATCCTGCATTCCGGAATATTTTTTATGTCTATTACGGCTCCGAACGAAATACTACCAGCCCGCGCCATACTGATAAGTTCACTCCCACCACCGTAATACACAGGAGTTTTGCCATTGGAATCAAGCCTTCCAAATATTTCTACTGCCTCTTTTATTGTTTCAGGTCTATAGTATTCAAAATCAAAAGGAATCATAAAACACCACCATTTTTTATTCGCCAAATAGTTCCGGGGATAAGGGGTAATTTATTCAGGTCTGCCTGTGCTGCCAAAGAAAGTGCGTTCCCTAGCGCAGCAGGAATCCCTATGATACCATGCTCCGCGATCCCCCTGGCTTCATATGGAGAATCCATTTGCGGAGTCTCAATAAATTCAACTAGATACTCCGGTGTTTCTCCAAAGTGCATGACTTTGTAGCTTCTAAGGCTAGTGTCCAGAACCTTCCCATCTGACCCATAAGTAAAGCGTTCCCGGCTCCCAAGGCCGAGACCCATACACATCCCACCCTTTACAAGGGCGTCCGCCATGGCTGGATTTAAAACCTTTCCAGCGTCTATAACGGTTGCAGCCTTTACAAACCGGTATGTGTATTCCTTTGTATCAAATTCAATTTCAACCGCCTGGGCACCAACCGTCCAGTAGGGACCCGCCTTGCCCTTACCTGTCTCTTTATCAAGGTAATTGATATCTCCCATTATAAAGCTGCCACGACCAAGAATCTGGCCTTCAATTGAATTACCATTGTTATACTGATAACCATGCGCCAAATCCTTAAACTTCATATAAATGGAAGGGTCGCTTTTCAGAAATACTTTTTCATCTTCTATCTCAAGGTTTTCGGGTGGACATTTCAATACCACCGCTGCAAGGCTCCTCAGTTGCCTGATCACATCGTCAGCAGCCCGAAGGACGGCACGCCCGACCATGTATGTTGTCATGCTCGCCACCGTTTTCCAGTGTTTGGGGGTATACTTTGTATTGACATCCATATTAACGTATATCCGGTTTATATCCATCTTCAGCTTTTCAGACAATATCTGCGTGGCAGTCGTTTTCATTGCTGGGCCATACTCCACGCAGCCGCAGTTGAGATTAATGCTTCCATCCTCGTTAAAAGTTAAAAATACTCCAGAAACTGCATCGGGTGGCGAATCAGAGGTCTTCCAAAAACACGCCATACCTTTTGCTCTTATTTTATCACCGCCTATTTCAAGCCGATCACCTTCGCTCCAATTAATTAATGTCTTAAGTTTGTCAATGCACAAGGGAAGATCGCCAAAATTACTTCTAGTAACCTTTACCTGTGTAGGCGTAGTGTGATTAGGCATAAGGGAATTAATTTTTCTAAACTCAGCAGGATCCATTTGGAGTTCCCGGGCTAGCTTGTCCATCATACGTTCTATACAAAAAGTATAAGATGGATGACCAAACCCCCTGAATGAAGTCACATAAGGATGGTTGGTATAAACACATAGAGAATCGCACCATACATTTCCTATGTTATAAGGTCCTGTACAGTCTACCATTATTGCTTTTGCAAGCCGCGGTCCTATGTCAGAATAGGCCCCAGTATCGACAAGATAAGTTAAATGAGCGGCTTTAAGCTTTCCATCCTTTGAAACGCCCATTTTGAGCGTTGCATCAAGACCCATTCGGCAAGGGGAAGTAACAATGTCGTTCTCACGAGAATTCACGATGCGAACTTCCCTGCCTCCAACAGCCTTTGAGGCCATATAAGCCAAAATTTCAAGTTGAATAGGCGCTTTCCCACCGAAACCGCCACCTACAAAAGGCACCTCAACAACGACCTTGCCCTCTTCCAGTCCAAAAACCCTGCTGACTTCTTTCCTAATCCCGTGAGGAGCCTGTGACGATGATCTGATAAAAACCGTACCGTCCGCGTTGATTTTCGCCTGAGCCGTCCTTGTTTCCATAGCGATATGATCGGATTGCGGCAAAGTAAAATGGCCATCCAAAATAATGTGGCTCTCGGCAAAACCCTTTTGAATATCTCCTTTTCTTATTTGCTTCCGGTCGCAGATATTCGTTCCAGGTTCGGGGTATATATCTTGAACAGCAGTTTTATAACTACCCAGATTCTCATGCAGTAAAAAAGCGCCTTGTGTAATTGCTTCAACCGGAGAATTTATGACCTGTAATTGCTCATATTCAACTTTAATATGAAAAACCGCTTGAGATGCGGATGATTCGCTGTCCGCAACAACTAATGCGACGGGTTCCCCGTAATACCTTACTTTTTTATTTGCTAAAGGTGGCCTGTCCTCCAGGAGCGGGCCACACAAAAGTGGATAATTTTCGCCTGTCAGTATCGCTCTAATACCAGGTATGGTTAACGCTTCAGATATATCGAGGTTTTTAATATTCCCATGTGCACATGTACTAGTTACCACTTTTGCAGTTAAAACACCTGTAGATATAAAATCGTCTGTGTACTTTGCATCCCCTGTAACTTTGTCACAAGCCTCCTTTCGAATAACGGTTACGCCAACGCCAGTTTTGGGCATATATTCCACCTCCATTATTTATTTATCTTTAACATACAGGCGGGATAATATACCAACAAATTATACGACTATATATCTATAAAATTGGAATAATACGAAACATGGAGGCGAAAACATGGAAATGGCTAAATCGTTAAATATAAATGATATTTACGTAATTGTTACTGGGATTATAATGGGAACAGCAGCTAGATTTATCACATTAAAAATTGATTTCCGGCAAATACCATCTTATCCCAGCGCCTACTTTAATAATATAATTATAGGTCTTATTGCGTCTGCGCTCGGTGCAATTGCAATACCGGCAATTCTTGCTAGAGATTTCGTAGCGGTGACCTTTTTAACTGTTGCCGTTCAGCAGTTTCGCGAGGTAAGAACTGCCGAGCGTGAAAGCCTTGGGAAGCTTGAACATACCGAATATGTAAAAAGAGGAGAAGCATATATTGACGGCATATCAAAGACCTTTGAATCGAGGAATTATATTTCATTGGTCACCGCTTTAATAACCGTCCTCATCATGAAAATAATAAATAGCCCAGAAATGATAATTAATATTATATTTGGTATAATATCAGGCCTTCTAGTTATTCTTTTTTGTTATCGTTTTACTAAAGGGAAAATTATCAGACATATTTGTGAAGTGCAAACGGGCGAAATCGACGTAAGAGACTCAGAGCTTTATGTCGACGGAATGTTCGTCACTAATTACCTAGGTACGGACCGGAGTCGGGAATTGTTTATAAAGGAGGGCATAGCCGTGGTGCTAAAGCCGCGAGATCATTTAAGCAGAGCTACACTTGAAAACTTCGGCCAACGGCAGGCCATTTTGTTTGAAGCCGTTAGAACGCTTGGTGTTAAAAGATATAAATTTATGCGAAGAAACTTTTCGACTGGCAAAGTTATCATTGCATTTATTCCAATTATCAATGACCCTGACAAGCTTGTTAACGCGATTAATAATACGCCAATTCTCGAAAACAGTCGGAAAATTAAACGTATCATGAAAACTTCAATCGGGGGTTAATATGGGTAAGAATATAGTAGTTTACATTACAGCAAATGAAAAAAGAATAGTAAGCGGTGACCCTTTGACCTTGCTTATTAAAGATCAAAACGAACAAAAAGAACTCACGGTTGAGTTGGGACGAGCTTTGAGAGCGGATGTAATACAATTAAAGAATGGCGATTATATCTTAATTAATGATAATAAGTAAAATTACGGTAACTTATATTGTGCGGTATTCGCTAATATGTAAATGGGCAATATATAGAATCACACTTCCCTCGCTTCATTCACCTATAGCATGTAAATTTATGGAGAAATAATTAATTACTTTCAAAATCATATAAATGAGAAAAAAAACGGAGGCATTTCGAAATGCCTCCAGCTTATTTGCTCACACTAAAGATGCGAGGTCATATAATGATATAATGAAAAAAGTCTCTTATCTTAGGGGGATTTCGTATGACACCCGCAGAAGTGCAAATGGCGTATCGTATTTCTATCAAAGGCATGCTGATTAATCTATTGCTGTTTATCGCCAAGGGAATTGTAGGGATTCTAATCCACTCTGTAAGCCTACTTTCCGACGCAATTCATTCCCTGACTGACATCTTTAGTACACTGGTGGTACTGATTAGCCTCAAAATATCAAATAAGCCTGCTGATTCCGGGCATCCATACGGACATGAGAAAATTGAATGCGTAATTGCATTCCTGCTTGGATTAATGCTTTTCGGCATTGGTGGAATCATTACCTGGGAGGGAATAACCAAGCTGGGAAATCTTTCAAATATAGTAGAACAGACTGTATTACTTAACTTTTTTGCTATAGGTGCAGCTATCATCTCCATTGTCGCAAAGGAATGGATGTATCGCTTTACGATAAAATGCGCAAAGAAAATTCACTCTCCATCAATGATCGCCGATGCATGGCACCACCGTTCAGATGCAATTTCATCCGTGGGTAGTCTCATTGGCGTTGCTGGGCTCTGCCTTGGTTACCCGATCATCGATGTTCTTGCCTGCACGATAATCTCCATTTTCATTTTCAAAGCAGCCTATGAAATTTGCGCTGATGCCTGTAAACAAATGATTGATGCCTCTGGAGATAAAAGTGTAGTAGAATGTATAAAAAATGCTATTTTGCAAAACCCAAACGTTTTATCTTTAGATCTTTTGAAAACCCGTCAGTTTGGCTCAAAGCTGTATGTGGACGTTGAAGTCACGCTGGATCACAGCATGAGCTTTGAACAAGCCCATAAGGTATCGCACTTAATTCATGACTGTGTCGAAGATACTATGTCCGAGGTAAAACACTGCATGGTTCACGTAAACCCGTCTGTATAAAACCCATTTTCTGTCAAAACGCAAATTTCCTATGGCAGGTCAAGAAACCACGCAACAAGGCGCAAACGATATAACAACATCTGAGACTACATTAACAATCGCGCCTACATCTAACCTATTTGGATCCTAGGCGCGTACAAAACAGTTATAACTTCAAGCATGGGATATCACAAGTGGCAAATTAACATTATCTTTTAACTTTTTACAGTATTTTGTGACACAAATTAAGAAAATGGTCTATTCCCAAAAACAATAAAACCGCTCAAACGTACTGCTTGAGCGGTTTTTAATTGGTGGGTCATCAGGGATTCGAACCCGGGATACCCTGATTAAGAGTCAAAAAAGTTACTATTTCTGCGTATTCCTAAGCCCTTTGTTGTAAGGATTATTGCGGTTTGGAATTTCTAAAAATGAGTAAATTTTTTCCGGTAGCTTACACGTAGCTTACAAATATAAATAAAAAAGCAGGAGCTTTGCCAGACGCTGTTTAAAGTAGAAAAATTAACACCGCATAACCTCAGGACAAACGGTGTCAATCTGCAAGCTGTCAGCAAATTAAAAGAGCTAATCTCGTCTTCTCGACCCCCTGACTGCCAGTTATGGAAGTGTGTGCTAAATAGATATTTTTGTACTCTAAACCCCCCTGTTTGAGGGGGCTTCTTAGTAATTCTTTTATTACAACATTAGTTTATAACATATGCAAATTTTAGTTTGGTGTTGCTATTTAAGTTAAGCAACAAGTATAGTTCGCCTAACTTAAACAACCTTATTTGAGCCAATAGCTATCTCCCCAGTAATAGCTCGTCGCTGCTCTATACTTGATTGTATCATACGAGAATGAAAAGAATACTTTTGATTCGGAATCATACCATGTTTTATCTCCGATTACTCTAAAAAATACAAAAACAAAATCTCCAGCAGGAATATCAATATATGATATATCTTTAAAACTTTCAGAATCAATCAGCTGTAAATGTCTATTAAAAGAATAATAATCGTTATCACGTAGATAACACGAATCATTATATACTCTCATCGTTTTTGTCCCATTATTGGTAATAAAGAAACCGACAGAACCCGTATTCGACTTTGTTTGCGATGGATTTATGATCGAATAGTTTGGCGTTAGGGGTTTTCTTGAAATAGCGCTAACAACAGTACAAAAACTTCCATAAACTTTTGTTTTACCCACTAGGCGGTATGCTCTAACTTTGTAGTAATATGTTTTCCCCGCAGTACGACCTGTATCCTTATAAGTAAGCTTGTCTGTATCCGTAATCTTCGTATATGTACCTGTTTTTGAAGTAGCTCGATATATTTGGTACTTTGTTGCTCCAGATACCGCTGCCCATTTTATAGTTACGCTATTGGGGCCGCTGGACGCAGTGACACTTTTAGGTGCACTAGGTATTGGCCTTATGCTTTTAATTGATGAGTAACTTCCATAAACTTTTGTCTTACCCACCAGACGGTATGCTCTAACTTTGTAGTAATATGTTTTCCCCGCAGTACGACCTGAATCAGTATAAGTAAGCTTATCTGTGTATGTAACCGTCGTATATTTACCTGTTTTTGAAGTAGCCCGATAGATTCGATACTTTGTTGCACCGGGAACGGCTGTCCATGACAGTTTTATACTTCTATAAGATGCACTAGCAGTCGTTAATCCCGTGAGTTTACTAAGTAATGACTTGGCTGACTTAATTGCGCTATAGCTACCATAGGTAGATACCCCAGCTGTACATTTTACGCGCACCTTGTAATAATATGTTTTACCCGTAGTCAATCCTGAATTAGTAAAGCTAAGGGCTGTCGTGCTACCAATATAAGTATACTTACCACCACTAGAAGTTGCGCGATAAATTCGATATTCTTTGGCACCAGCAATAGCCGACCAACTAATCTTTATTTTGTTATAGCCAGCTGAAGCCACCTTAATAGATGGAGTACCTATCTTTGCAAACTCTGCCTTGAATGTTCGCGCTTTTGTAGCTACAAAACTATATTTATAACTAGTAGATACCACTTTTGTACCTTCTAGCCAGCGCACAAAGCGGTAACCATTCTTCGGTGTAGCCCTAATGGTTGCTTTAGTTACTTTATCGTTATAGTACGAACCTCCTCCAGCTACAGTGCCATAGGTTGAATTATTTGTCTGCACTTTTATACTAACTTTGGGAGCCGTTGTCCATTTTGCATATAGCGTGGTATTTCCTGTTACCTTATCTTTACTGAAGTTCCAAGCGACAGTACAAGCGGATTGTCTATACCATCCAGCAAAAACGTGTCCTGCTTTAATTGGTGTGGCGGGAGTAGTAATAAGCATATTGTATAATGCAGTTTTACTAGAAACTGCGCTCCCACCCTTACTATCAAATGTAATCGTGTAACGCTGATAAACAAGAAGACCCATCGCGGTATTAATCGCATTTATTTTTGAATTAATTTCTTCAAATGTACTATGAGGCAAACTATAGGCTGCATTCTTAGCTGAAATAAAACTAGCCCAGCTTGCCGGTGTGAAATATGCTTCCACTTTGGCCCCCGCCGCTGTTATTGCTGAATCTAAACTTGCTTGATTTGCAAAGATCAACGCAACCTTTGCGGACTCAAGGTTATAAATTGCATCATCTACATTTTGCTGAGTTGCTTCAGCGTTGACCTCAACAGCAATGGCTGCAGTTATAGAATCAACATATGTCGTCCAGCTGCTTAAAGTGTAGTGTGCCTCGGTAAGCATGTAGGTAGTCCGTTCCGAATCGCTAAACTCAGCATTAATTGCCGAAGTTAGAGATGCTTTATCTACATCTCCTGCTAATGATAGCATTGGAAAACTGCTAAAGATTAAAACAAACGTCAATACCACCGTCAAAAATTTTAAGTTTCCCTTTTTGTACCCCTCTTTATCTCTCATCTTCATATTCCCCTTTAAATATAATCAAGTATTAACTGAACAAATTAAATAAGTGTAGGTGTTAACAGGTGCTATTGATGTTGTTAAAAATCGATATGCTATTTCACAAACCTTAATTCTTACTCGATATATATAGTATTGTATACAAAATGCTATGTCAATAAATAAATTACCAAATTTAGGTAATCTATTTATTGATAGACTTTATATAAATTCAGCTACCATAAGTAATCAAATAAAATGTGTTGTTAAAAAATCGGATTAATTATTGGGATTATCACTATATTTGCTCCTTGACTGCCAGTCAAAAAATATAGCATTTCTCCGTATTCCTAAGTGCTTTGCCTGGTGTACAGGAGCAAACACCCTATTGCTATTAACCATCGCTGTCGCCATAGTCAACCTTTATTTCTGTAACCTCACCACTATGCTCTACTCTCTCTAAGAATGCTCCATATGTTTTAGCAATCAATTCCGATGCTTTTATCCTATCCGCGTCCTTAGCTTCTTTGTTCCGTATCTGCTCCGCCCAAAACTCTTGTACTTCTTTCATGTCTGCTGTGCGTGCCGATTCAATTTCTTTTAACCTTTTTTCTATGTATTCTTTTATCTTTAGTTTTCTAAGGTTTTCTGCTCCCATAGAAGCCGCAGTCTTTCCGCTATACCCTGCTCTTATCGCTGCCTCAGTAGCGTTGCCTAGTTCTATATAATAATCGCAAAAAGCCTTCTCCCCCATTTACTGTTTTAAAAACAGCATACACCCATTCAGGTTCACCGCGATTGGTCTTTGCAGGCTTATGTATTAACTTAGCTTCTAATCCAAACTCAAAATCAAAACCATCATTCTGATATACTATTTGAGCCTGTATGCTCTTTATATCTCCGGACCTATAAGCTAGATCAATAAAGCCTTTATAACCTAGCTGAAATTGACACTCTGTCACGCCTTTCTTGTTGTTCCTGAAAGGTATCAAATATGCTTGTCCTAGTGGCGTGTTTGGTTCTAGCCCTAATTGTGCGGCATTCATTAGCGCGCTTATAAACGATATAGGAGTACAATCTCCTAGCTGTGGATTGTTGGATATAGCACTTGTCGCAATACGTGTGAATCGCTCTGGTGTCATTACGGTTGGTAAGGCCTTTTTTATTTCTGGCTCCATGGCCTTTATCCAGCCTTTAATAGACGTTGGTTGTTCTTTCTTTGCTACCGCTTTATTTGATTGGGCGATAATACCCTCTTGTTGTACTGCCATCATCCTGTCTCCTTAATTTCAAATATCCTAACATTTATTGTTTTTAAATACTCATCATATAAATCTGGGTGATCTTCTTTAAACCGTCCTATATCTATCCCTGTACGTTGATAACTCCGCCATCTGACTTCATATGCTTGTCCTACAACGCCCCTAGATGCTTCACCCATTACCGTTTGTATGTTTTGCTTAATCTCGTCTTTCTCACGGTCAATTTTCTTAGCTAATGCATCTAGCTCTTTGTATCTTTCAACTTGCTCTCTATAATGAGCGATCTCCGCCGTTTCATCATTGGCCACAGGATAACGTTGTTTTATCACTTCCGCACAACGCTCACTACCGTCTGGTGCTGGTGGTTCATGCTTAAGCACATTCTCATTCCAGAAGTTAATTTCGGCTTGTTCAAGAGTTTCTATCTCGTTCTCGTTCCTGTTGATCTCAAACCAGTAGAACACTTTACCAAGTACTAGTATTGCTAAATACCACTTCTTTGCGCCTGTTACCATCATGTAATGCATACACTGAACATAGTATTGCGGTGGCACATTACCGCCCTCAAAATCAGTCTTGTTCATTAGGCTAGTAGTCTTACACTCAAGCCCTGCATCCTCACCGACAATCATTCTGTCAACGTTGGCAAGCAAATACTCGTGATCTGCATGAGCTAATATCGCATTCAAGCGTCTAACTTTTTTGCCTGTTTTCTCCGTAAATCTTTCAGCTACATAAACCTCTAAGTCTCGCCCTTGACGCATTGTCTCATTGTCTATAATTTCAGGAATCAGCCCGACCTTATCGCAATAGACTTGGTACGCACTACTCCAAGGGTTTAGCCCTACGATGGAGGCAGCATCACTGCCTCCTATGCCTTTCTTTCTATACTCCAGCCATTCCTCATGGGTTAAATCCGTAGTTGATACAATCTTTCTGTAATTCATTGTCATTGCTCCAACTCATTCCACTGTTTTTCATATGTACACTCACAACAGCCGATGATGTTATCGTCATAGTCATAAACAAACGTTTCTGCTTATTCTTTGCATTTCGGGCATTTTGGCAATAGCTCGTCATCGGGCGGATTATTCATTCTCTCGGTTAATCTATACACATCATTTACCATGCTTATTTCCCCTTTGACTTGTTGGCTCTATCATGTTAAACTAAAATTGTTGATGAATCAGTCTGCCTTGCGCAGGCTTTTTCTTTTGGCTTAACAACACCATCAAGTTACCGTTTTCATCGTTTGTATATTCAATCTCGTGTCCTTCCGCAGTTAGCCTTGCTATTTCAGTCACGCTTTCATGCGTAATATCAATCTTTTTCATTGTCATCCTCCTGATCTAATATCCTAAATATCTCTACTCGTTCTAGCTCAGCCTCCGCAAGCTCTCTTAACTCCTCCTCTGTAAACGTTTGGGTAATCGTATGCCTTCACCCTCTTTCCCAATCTCACGCTCACACCATCTGGACATTCATACCCTGATTTGGGCGGCTTGTTAAACCTACTTACTATGCGGTAACCGCCACAATATGCGCATCTGAATTTCATGCTGATACCTCATCTTTAGCCTCAAGGTACTTATCAAACCTGTTACGGTTGATATAATACGTATACCTATCAGGTGACGTTGCAATCGCTTCGCCAAACTCACTAAACCTACCTCTTTGCAACGCTATACGCAATGTTTGTTTGGGTAATCCCATACGCTCCGCCGCTTCTTTGATCGATACTCTTATATCTGCCATACCTTACCTCCTTACTTTCCTATGCATAAGTCATCTCCCCTGTCTTTGCGAACTGCATTACCGCCATATTAATGTGGTCTCGGTCGCGTTCTCCGCATATGTACGCGGACAACACCTCGTCATTAAATCGGACAGCTACAGCGTTCAAAAATTCCTTATGTGATACGGCTCTGTCAGCCTCAAAGAAACTGATATCTCGCTGAGCGCGTCCGAATAGAGAAGCAAACTGTTCTTGTGAGAGCCCTTGCTCTTCCCTGATACATTTCAGCAGCTTTCCAATAGTCAAAATACTCACCTCCTATATTCCAAACTTGAATTGATATCAAATAAAGTAAATGATAATGTTTAATAAAGAATTTCTTACTGCCTTTGGTGCGGCCAACCTAGCCCCTTTCTTATGATAAAAAATAGGCGATTGGTACGCCGAAGTAGTTTGCAATCTTTTGAAGCGTGTCAGCTCGTGGCATCGATTTTTCCCCCTTGCAAATACTCCCTTTAGAGAGTTCAAGGAATTTTTCCAAGTGATAAACTGAGATCCCATTTTTTTTACAAAATGCTTGATTTTCTGATACATTGGTTCACCCCCATTTCACGAAAAGATTCAGCGTATTGATTGACATTGTGCTGAAAACATTCTATTATATAAGTGCTAGTTTATATTGAATGCTCTAAACTGCTGATAATCGTCTGCATTATCTATTATTATATAGAATATTTTCGGTATGTCAATAGTTTTTATTAGAATATTTTCTATGCTATTTTGGAGGTTATATAATGACGCTTCTAGAACGTATAAAAAGTTTATGTGTTGAAAAAAATATTTCTCAACGAAAATTAGAAAAAGAGTTGAACCTAGGGAACGGTGCATCCTCTAAATGGTCTAAATCGTCGCCAAGCGGAGAAGTGCTGTATAAAATATCTGAATATTTCAATGTCTCAGTTGATTGGCTTCTTGGGAAAACAGAGGTTAGAGCAACGCCAGGCAATGAACCTTTGAATTATGAAGGACTAACCGAGAAAGATAGAAAAGATATTGCTAAAAAAATGGATGCCATGCTTTATCAACTCGATGATCAAGATGGTTTAATGTTTGATGGCGAAATTCTAGATGATGAAACCAGGGAGTTATTAAAAAACAGCCTTGAAAACAGCTTAAAAATGGGAAAGGTGATTGCAAAGCAAAAGTTTACACCTAAAAAAAACAATAAATAATCCTATCGTTGGAAGGTAATATAATGCAAAGAATCATATCTAAATTGGTTAAGAAACACATGTCAAGAAATCCAATTGAGATTGCTGATAACCTTGGAATAATAATATTATATGAACCACTTGGAAACATAAATGGTTATTACAGTGCTGCCTTTAGACAAAAATTTATTCATATTAATCGTGATCTGCCTGAACATAAAATAAAATTCACTGCAGCTCATGAGCTTGGGCATGCAATCCTTCATCCAAAGCTAAACACGCTCTTTTTAAAGGAAAAAACCTATATGTCTGTAAATAAATTTGAGATTCAAGCAAACAAGTTTGCCATAAATCTTTTAATCAGTGATGAACAACTAGATGAACATGAAGGACTAACAACTGAGCAGATTGCGAGATTCTACGGATATAATAAAAGTTTGATACAATTAAGATTAAATAGAAAAATCTAAATATATAATAAACTTACCTTATTTTGGTATAATTTTTAGTAATACATCGATTTTTGTTATATCATATATTTATCATTTGTACATACAGTTTATATTTTCTAAATTTAGTATTATGTAGGAGGTTACTATGTCAGCAGACTTTTTTAACCAAATTCGCACGTTTGCCAACCAAATTGAAGCATCTTCACAAAAAATATTAACTGAAGAAGCAACAGAGACTTCTCTAATTATGCCTTTTTTTCAATTACTAGGCTATGATGTATTCGATCCTTCAGAATTTGTTCCCGAATTTATTGCAGATCAAGGAATAAAAAAGGGAGAAAAAGTTGATTATGCTATTATGATTGACGGGACTCCTGCAATTCTAATTGAAGCAAAATCCATTGATGCGCCATTAAACGTAAACTACGAATCCCAACTTTTCAGATACTTTACTGCTACAAGGGCTCGCTTTGCTATCCTAACTAATGGTATTGAGTACAAATTTTATACTGATTTAGATGCACCGAACGTTATGGATAAAGAATACTTTTTGTGTGTAAACTTACTTGATGCAAGCGATACCCAATTAAATGAATTAAAGAAATTTACCCGAGAAAACTTTGACCCTGATAACATTCTTAGTTCTGCCGAAAAACTTAAATATGGTAACATGATAATTTCTTTGTTAAATAATGAAACTAAGTCCCCTTCTGAGGGATTTATTCAATATGTACTTAATGAAATCTATGATGGAGTCAAAACAAAACAAGTTAAAGAACATTTCTATGAGATTATAAAAAATGCTTTAAAACAGTTTATTAATGAGAAAATAAGCGAAAAATTAAAAGCTGCATTTGATTCATCTGATACGGATAATACTCAATCTGACGAAGAACAAATCGATTTAAGTCCAGTATCTAAAATCACAACTACGGATTATGAACTAGAGGCCTTCTATATTATTAAAGCAATTCTTAGAACGGAAGTCCCGTCAGAAGATATTTGCTGCAAAGATACCCAATCATATTTTGGAATACTATATAAGAATAATACTCGTAAATGGATATGCAGATTTTATTTAGAAGGTTCAAAAAAATTCTTTATATATCCGGATGAGAATAAAAAAGAATTAAAACAACAATTAGAATCACTTGATGATATATATAAATATAGAGATATTTTTGTTAGCGTGGTGAAAAGATATATCTAATTTATAAAGCTTATAAATATTAAAGAGCAGGTTAACCCTGCTCTTACTCTTACTCCCTGGGATCTAGCCGACTATTGCGGAGTGACGGGAGAGTTCCTTGCTGAAGCACTTAAATATTATAAACAAAAGCATTGGCCAAAATGGCATGTTGATAGATATGAAATTTGTTTTGAGCCATTTAATATAAAAACAATAGATTGAACTGAATAAATATAATGAACGATTGATTGAATTGCGTCTAAAAATTACTATATTTTGGTAATATGCTAGAAATCTATTACAAGTTGTTATAATATATATTCATCGTCAAATTTAGTACACAATTTGTCACATCAATTCTATATTTTTAAGGAGATAGAAAAATGAAGAAAAAATACATTATACTAGCTACAGTAATAGTAATAGTACTAGCCACTGGTACGTTTTTAATTATTAATAATAGCAACAAAGAGGATCCATTAGTAACCCAGTTTAATGAAAGTGTTGAAAATATCACCCCTTATTCCCATTCTTTACTAATGGCTGGGGTAGAATATGACGCGAAACAATTAACTGCCTCACAAGCATCTGTTTTAGCAGTTGAAAAAACAGAGCTGAAAAAAATGATAAACAACGATGAGGCGGATAAACAAGACAAGTTACGATATGAGTATTTAGATGCATTACTAGAAGAGTATTACAGCCTTTACTAATTCGATGTTTATATAACGAATTGTAAAAAACAAAAAATTCGGACTCTCTCGTTTAACGTTTTTGATATATATTTATCATCAAGTTTGTTACAAAATATCACATATTAATTTTATCTTTTGAAAGGAATCTATATGTTTAAAAAAATATTCGTATTATGTATTACAATTGGTCTTATCATGACATGCTTGGGTTGCTCAAATACAACGTCCTCTACTGTATCCCCAACACTTGAACCTACAGCGACAGCCATACCCACGCAAACACCTATTAGCAACCCCAATCGTGCAACAAAAAAATTCTCAGAATACACACTTGATGAATACATCAACGACTTTGAAAAAATTCATGGTGTTCCAGTAGGCGAACAAATTTCTAAGCGTAAAACAGAATATTTATTTAAGAATTTTGTAAATTACTTATATCAAGTTAATAATGATTTTAATATTGAAATAATTATCTCCGAAGAAAAAAATACAATTGATAGCATTAAATTAAGTCTTACTAATAATGATGAAGCTTCACAAAAATTTATTAACTCTATTATATACTTTTTGGATTTTTTCGGAGATGATATGAGCGGCGAGGATGTATATAATACACTGATTGAAACACAACTTAGTGACTACCCACATCTATTCCGTTACTATGATGATTTTACTTGTTGTGTTGGCGGAATTATTTCAATTGATGAATTCGTAGCAAATGTTGACAATCATTCTTACGACGGCATTTTAAAAACTAGAAGCATTAACAATATAGGCACATACAAAAATCCTGCAAAAATTGGCGAAGATGTTCATGCTATTGTTGGAGATTTACATGATATAGAAGTTTGTGAAGCTACTATAACCCTACTAGAAGTTGTTCGAGGCGTTGATGCAAATGAATTGATAGATACTACTGATGCTCGTGAACTTCCTGATGGCTATGAGTATGCCTTGGCAAAATTCCGAATATCAAATGATAAGCAAATAACTTCTAAAACAGATAAATTTAGCCCCTATATACCATTGGATTATTTATCATCAGACGGCTTTTTTAGTTCTAATAGCGCTGATGCTGATGTAGAAGTGTCAAGTCCAGCAATAACTTATTTAATAGAATTGTCGGAATCAGATTTTATTACTGGATGGATGTGTTTAGCTGTAAGAATAGATGACCCTCACCCAATAGCTATTTACCATTTTGGTATTTATTTTGATCTTAGTAGTGAATAAGCTGACGTATAGCGTTTACGTTTTCAGACAATAAAAAGAGCAGGTTAATCCTGTTCTTCTTTATCTGCACATAACTCGTCAAGCGTTACATCCAACGCCTTAGCCAGTTTCTTCGCTGTAGATACTTTGCATGCATCTCTGCGTTCAATTTCCTCAATTGTGCGTACTGGAACATCAGCCAGTCGACTTAATGCAGCGACGCTTAACCCTTGCTTAAGCCTAATTTCTCTAACTTGCATCCTATTTCCCTTCCTTTTATTCAGTATAATACTATCAAATCAGGTTAATTTTCACCGTTTTTGTGTGGATTAATGTGGTAATTTATTGCTTACTGTAATATTATATATTTGTCATCTTATTTTAGCATAATTATAACTTTATTTTGAGAGGGAAAAAACGAACAACAGATTGAGTAGATTATTCACTGAATATTAGCCAAAGTTACGTTCATTCAATATTTAAGGAGATATAAATGAATAAAAAGAATATATTAATTGGTTTATTAATCCTATTTATAATTTTGTCCGCATCAATATTTCTTATATTGTCTACCCCAGCTAATACTTCCTCTACCTCGTCTTCTCCATTCAAACACGCAAAAGATTTTCGCAATGCAGAATGGGGAATGAGCATGGATGAAGTTGTTGATAGTGAGTCTTTGTCACCCATAGAAGTTAAATATGACACCATTGTCTACCAGACATACTTAGATTTTTTTGGCACTTTAACCAATATTGGATATACATTTAGGGATGATACCCTTTATTGTGGTACATATTGGATTGGCGGATCTTATTCCAATCCCACAAATAATAATATAAACGAGAATAAAGATATTATTAACACGGATAAACTTTTCACTAAAATTAATAATCAATTAATCGAATATTACGGAGATCCAGTTTCTAAAGAAGACTCGGAAGAATATTCTATTTGCCGGTTTGAAACTGAGAAATATATAATTATATCAACTCTAATAATTGACTATTCAGTGATAAGTGTGGGTTTTATAGACCCCACATTTAACTAACTTTAACTGTGATGTATCTGGTCAACTCTTATTCTTTGGAGGACAAACATATGAATAAAGACATTGAAGCAATTATTAACAACGCATGTTTACCGCGATTTTATAAGCTCATGCACATTAGAGAAAATGAGCGGTCAGTCGAACATCCACAAGTAAAACCGTTCTATGACAAGCTAATTACGCTTGCAGAAGAGAGCGAACAGCAAAAGGATCCTGTTCAACACTTTTTAGAAGCGAAAAATCGTTTGATGAATGACATATCTTTATTAGTACAAAAACAAGTGCGTACTCCGCTATATATTGCTAAGTTAGTAGGAATATTTTTTGTTGGCGCTGTATTATCAGCCTTATTTTATCAATTTACTTATCCTTATTTAATACCGTGGCACGAGTTTTATTGCTATAGCCCTAAAATACACTTTATTAATGGACTTTCAGGTGTGTTAGTAATATTGTTTATAATGTCTATGGCGTTTTCAACTATTATTGCGGTTCAACGCAATGAATATGAAAAAGTTGATATCGGAAAGATCGTTGCACAAATACAGGAGGACATATATGACCTTAATAAAGAAATATAGATTTTTTGTTACGCTATGTTTATTAGCTGTTTTTATCGCGGTGCTTGCCATTATTCTTTCATTTTCTCCTCGCTATTCAGTACCAGGTGTTTTTTCGCACAGCCATCAGTTTAGAAATGCTGATTTTGGGATGAGCAAAGATGAAATAATATTGCTTGAGGAAAATAAAATCATTGATGATTCACCCGAATATGTTGATTATCTTCGATATGAAAATCCACAATCAATATTAGGGTACGAAACTTTAACAATATACAATTTTGAGAATGGAGTTTTTAAAATTGGATCGTATCTTATTTTACCATGCTTTGAAGGTAACGAAGCATCCGTTCAAGCTCAAACCGATGCTTTTGTATCAAACATTACACAAAAGTTCACTAACTCATTTGGAGAGCCTAAAGTGTCTGATTACGGGTATAAGTACTGGATTGTTGATGATGTAAAAATCTCTATTAAATCATGTGTTGGTGCTAATTATCAGATGGACAATATCGAAATATTTTTTGAAAATAGCCATACATGATATTGTACGTTTTTGAAGCCATAACAAAAAACAGATTAATTCTGCTCTCACAAAGTTTGACGTTACATTTATTCTATACTTAAGGAGATATAAATGAATAAAAAGAATATATTAATTGGTTTATTAATCCTATTTATAATTTTGTCCGCATCAATATTTTTTATATTATCTACCCCGGCTAATACTCCCTCTACCTCGTCTTCTCCATTCAAACACGCAAAAGATTTTCGCAATGCAGAATGGGGAATGAGCATGGATGAAGTTGTTCAAAGTGAATCTTTGTCACCCATAGAAGTTAAATATGACACTATTGTCTACCAGACATATTTAGATTTTTTTGGGAATTCAACCTATATTGGATATGGATTTAGGAATGACGTCCTTTATAGTGGTACATATTGGATTGGCGGATCTTATTCGAGTCCAACAAATAATGATATAAATGTAAATGAACACATTGATAACGTAGATAAAATTTTCACTAAAATCAATGACCAATTAATCAAATATTTCGGAGATCCAGTTTCAAAAGAAGACTCTGAAGAATACTCTTTTTACCGGTTTGAAACTGATAAATATCTTATTCTATCAACTCTATTAACTGACGGTTCAATGATATGTGTGAGTTTTGTAGAAAATCTCTCAACAAACTAACTTTTTAATAATGATGTGTGTGACAACTACTATTGATTAAGATGCATGTTATAATAAATACAGTTGTTTTTAAAAACGTAATGAGGTTCAAGACTTATTATTGGATTTAATTTGGAAAGAGAAGGATCTAAAGTTGGAAAGTTACATTAATAAATATAATAAAAACGATTTAAAAATCATGGAATTAGCTCTTGCCTGTAGAATAGCAGGGAGTAATAGAATTGAGCAAATAAAAAGATTTGCACTTAAAGCAGGGTATAAAAAAATAGGTATCGCACACTGTGTATCTTTAACTAAATTTGCTAAACAACTAGAAGATTATTTGATAGATAGTTTTGAAATAGTCAGAATTGATTGCAAATGTGGAAAAATACCTTCTTCAACACTTGTTGAAGGATCAAGAGGCATATCATGTAATCCAGCTGGTCAAGCGAAAATCCTTGCAGATTCTAACACTGAGTTTAACATATCTATAGGACTTTGCTTAGGTCATGATATTATTTTTAATAACAAATCAAAAGCACCCACTACAACATTAATCGTGAAAGATAGAACCAATAATCACAATGTAGTTGAAGCGTTTAATGCTCTGTGAGCAACAGTAATTATTTTGCCTTTAAACAGAATAGCCACATTATATTAAGGATGTGATTACATGAAAAGGGCTAATCAATCAGGCAGCGTATACAAATTATCAGGTAAAAGACGAAATCCATGGGTGGCCGTTATCACACATGGATACGACAAATCTGGGAATCAAAAAAGAAGATATATTGGATATTACGCTTCAAAAACCGAAGCCTTAAAGGCATTAGCTCGATATGATATAATCCTACCGAGAGACCAAGCATCACGTTTTCAGATCTATACTTTGAGTGGTCTGAGAGCAAATATAATGATATTAGTGTATCTTGCAGGAAGGTTACGAAACTGCCTACAAAAAGCTCTCTCCTATTCACAACCTTAGATTTGTTAAGCTTAGAACTGCGCATTTTCAAAATATTATTGATTCACATAATACGCTTAGTAGATCGAGTTTATCAAAGCTAAAAATATTAGTTGGACAATTATACAAATACGCAATGCAAAACGATATTTGCAATAAGAATTATGGTGAATTTATTAAGCTACCTAAGGCACAAAGCAAGGAAAAGAGATTTTTTCAGAGTTGCATATTAAAACGTTAAAGAAAAACGACGCCGACCACGTGGTTAAAATAATATTATCGTTAATATATACTGGTTTTCGCCCGACCGAGCTACTCCAATTAACTCGGTTTAACTATGATGTTGAAAACAAATTGCTTATTGGCGGCATAAAAACCGATGCGGGAAAAAACAGGGCTGTACCTATTCATCCTGCAATACAGGGATATGTTGATTATTTTTGCTCACTAAAAGGCGAAACATTATTCTGTCGTGAAGATTACAAGGGATATACATTAAACAACTTTAGGGGAAAACACTATTACCAAACACTTGAACACTTAAACTTGCCTAGAATATCACCGCATGGTTGCAGGCACACATTAGCATCATTGTTAAAAATGCATGGAGCAGATGATACAACAACAACTAAAATACTCGGACATACTAAGTATGAATTTACCGAAAAAGTATATACGCATCTAGAGGCTGAATATCTTCATAAAGAGATGTCAAAAATCAATATTTAATCGCGGTAGCTTACACGTAGCTTACAAACACACAATTACCAAAAACAATAAAACCGCTCAAACGTACTGCTTGAGCGGTTTTTAATTGGTGGGTCATCAGGGATTCGAACCCGGGACACCCTGATTAAGAGTCAGGTGCTCTACCAACTGAGCTAATGACCCAAAGTGGAGCGGGTGATGGGGATCGAACCCACACAGCCAGCTTGGAAGGCTGGAACTCTACCATTGAGCTACACCCGCATTGGGAATTTATAAAATCAGTGGAGCGGTAGACGAGATTCGAACTCGCGACATCCACCTTGGCAAGGTGGCACTCTACCACTGAGCTACTACCGCATGGTGCGGGCGAAGAGACTCGAACTCCCACGTCGTTAAACACTAGATCCTAAGTCTAGCGCGTCTGCCAATTCCGCCACGCCCGCATCTTGGTGACCCATCCGCGATTCGAACGCGGGACACCCTGATTAAAAGTCAGGTGCTCTACCAACTGAGCTAATGGGTCATATTGGCTGGGGTGGCAGGACTCGAACCTACGCATGCGGGAGTCAAAGTCCCGTGCCTTACCGACTTGGCTACACCCCAACAGTAAATTGCGCGAGTGTTATCATACCATAAAGGATGCATCCTGTCAACGCAAAACGATTGTAAATGCAACGACCCTATGTTGCTCAATAGACAACCAGCATAGGCTAGTCAACACGTTTAACCTGACTCGCCACAGCGCCCCTACACTGCCGCCACCAGAAACTGATAATGGGGTGGATAATGGGGATCGAACCCACGACCTCCAGAGCCACAATCTGGCACTCTAACCAACTGAGCTATATCCACCACAAAAGATATTGGCGCGCCTGCAGGGATTCGAACCCCGGACCTACGGCTTAGAAGGCCGTTGCTCTATCCTACTGAGCTACAGGCGCACGATAGTGCACTAGTTGCAGGCACACAACACAATAAAGTGTATCTTTGCCGACACTAAATAATTACTGCCGACAGTTCTAAATTTTAACACAACAATAATATACTGTCAATGATATTCAGGGTAATTGTTCCTAAAATTTATTAGTTATTTCACAAGCTTTTTGTATACTAATAAGACTAGTCATCAAGTAGTAATAACTTAGGAAATATCTCGCCATCTCTAAGCTCAATATACCCACAAGTCGGCTTTTTGCTTTCTCCCTTAGGATAAGTTATACTCCCTGGATTCATGTATACTCTCTTACCACTAGCATATAGTTCAGGTATATGTGTATGTCCAAACAATACTATATCATAATCATTGTCTTTAGCGAGCTTTTCAATTTCACGTTTTGTATTTCTAACGTTATAAAAGTGACCATGAGTCAAAAAAATCTTTAATCCATCTATTTCAATTTCATGCTTGTCTGGATACTGGTCACTAAAATCGCAATTCCCTCGCACACCATAGCATGGCACCTCATAAAGCGTTTCTATTATTTCTAAATCCTTTACTCCGTCACCAAGATGGAACCAATAATCCATTTCGCCTAATGTATCCATCGTCCTCATTATCATGTGCGCATTTCTGTGAGAGTCGCTTAACACGCCTATCTTAGTTATCTTCTCGCTCATTATTATTTTCCTTACAGCTTGTCCGCCAAATTTTTTAATGCCATAGCCCTGTGACTAACTCCATTTTTTTGTTCTGCACTCGCCTGACCAAACGCGCATCCAAATGGCGGATACCAAAACAACGGATCATAGCCAAACCCATTGTTTCCCGTCTCTTTGCGTAATATACTACCTTCTACCCTACCCTCAGCCACAACGACGCTACCATCCGTCTTACACAAAGCCACACTGCATACAAATGCAGCACCCCTATTCTCGTCTGCGATGTTTTCCATTTCGTCAAGTAGCTTTCTGTTATTTGCTTCGTCGTCACCATGCTCTCCTGCATACCTAGCAGAATATATCCCTGGCGCGCCATCTAGGGCATCAACACAGAGCCCTGAGTCATCAGCAAGCGAATCCATGCCCGATGCCTTCATTGCCTCAGTTGCTTTTTTTATAGCATTCTCTTCAAAGGTTTGCCCATCTTCTTCTACGTCTAAATCCAATCCAGCTTCCTTCATTGTAATTATCCTCGGATAGACACCGTTAAACAACCTCTGTATCTCTTTAATTTTACCTTTATTATTGGTCGCAATCAATAATGTTTTCAATCTTTATCTCCCCTACCCATTAATAATAGATTTTTGTAACTCAATTAACTCTTCGATTCCCTTTTGGGCAAAATCTAATGCCTGATTCATCTCATCTCGCGTAAAAGCTTTCCCTTCTGCTGTTCCTTGCACTTCAACAAATTCGCCCGAACCTAACATTACAACGTTCATGTCGGTTTGCGCCCTGCTATCCTCTTTATAACACAAATCTAACATAACTTGTCCATCAACTATGCCAACGCTCACAGCCGCAACATTACTTTTAATGGGCGAAGAATTTAATTCTCCTTCACTCATCAGTTTATCAACAGCTAAAACAAGCGCAATATATCCTCCTGTAATAGATGCCGTTCTAGTTCCACCATCAGCTTGAATAACATCACAGTCCACCATAATAGTCTTATCTCGCAACTTTTTCATATCTACTACGCTACGCAAGCTTCTGCCAATCAATCGCTGTATTTCAATACTTCGTCCATCTTGCTTAAGAATCGGTCTAGCTTTACGCCGACCAGTCGATCCAGGCAACATGCTGTATTCAGCGCTAACCCAACCAAGCCCTGTTTCAGTCCTAAACGGCGGTACCTTGTTCTCTACACTTGCCGTACAAATAATTCTTGTTTGCCCACACTCAATAAGCACAGACCCATCAGCAGATGGGATAAAATTGGGCGTTATCTTAACGTCTCTCATTTGATCAAGGTTTCGATTATCAGTTCGCATATTCTTCTCCTAAAATATTAAATGTTTCTACAGATTGTTTACTAGGCCAGTAAGAAAGCATAGGCTCATAATCATTACCTTCCACTGTAATTATCATTTTTTCGCTTTTTACCGTTTCTATACATACGCTATTAAGAGCAGTTAAAACTCTACTTTCAAATTCGGGATGTTCAGCTAAATTTATAAACTCCTTGCTAAAGTCTAATTTTATTTCTCCATCATTCATACTAACACCAAGCAACTTACATCCATCAGGGAAAATCGACGCAAGTCCTAACTCCTCATTTGGATTAATCATGGCTTCTATTGCCCACTTAGCATCTCCTACTCCTTCTTTAGGCACGTTTATAGGAAATACTAGTCTTCCTAACTCACTTAAATAATAAAGTGTTACGGTATCTTTTGTATCACCATTATCAGATTCTATAACATTTATAGCTCGAGGAAGCAAATTCCCTGCTATACTGGTTCCTTGCTCCATCATACCAATCTCATTTCCATCCACAGTTATTCGCACTGCATCAATCCCATCAATCGAACAAAGCGAGTTTACAATACAATCAACTTTATTTTTTTCATCCTCTTTTGACTTAGCGTTAAAACTATCTCCTTCGATATTTACAATTGCTGTGGCACCGCTGACTTTAATGTCATATTCCATCTTCCTGCTTAAGATAGGTTGAAGCCCTATATTTTTTAACTTATATCCATTCTCTGCGTTTGCCATCTGCATATACATTGTTTCGTTTAATATATCTGCTTGCTTCCACACCCTCCTACTCATGGGAACAATCCATCCTTCGTCATCACGATAATACATCGTAACACTAACGAACTTAGAATCATCCTCATCCAGCGCCATAGGTATGAGTTCTTTTTTATTTATATTAGCGCAAGATATAAGCATAGCAGCCAAAAAAACACAACTTGCTACCAAAATAAAATGCTTTTTCATATTAAACCTCCATAGTGCTAATTAATTATAACTATGCATTTTTCGACAATCATATGAAGGTTTATATATTTATTTTAGCACATTCTCCTTTACCCGCCAATGTTATAGCATTATAATGTAATCCTAAATGAAGTTTGGAGGACTAGCAATTGATAATGGATGGCATTTCCCTATACGCAACTGTTTGTGAGCTGCAAAAGGCTCTAATTGGAGGGCGCGTAGACAAAATCAATCAGCCAGAAAAAGATCAGCTGATAATCCAAATACGTAATGAAAACCAAAACTATAGGCTCTTACTCAGTGCTAGCGCTAATCATTGCAGAATACATTTAACCGATGCCAGCTGGTCTAACCCAACCCAAGCTCCTATGCTTTGTATGCTCTTTAGAAAACTATTAATGGGAACTCGCCTAACCGATATTTTTCAGCATGACCTTGAGAGAATCGTTTCAATAAAAATGGAAGGTACTGACGAACTTGGTCTCCCCGCCTCTTACACATTGTTTGTTGAGATAATGGGTCGCCATTCAAACATAATCCTAACCGATGGCAATAAAAAAATTATCGACAGCGTTAAACACGTCCCATATAGCGTCAGCCGCGTAAGACAGGTTTTGCCTGGATTAACATATTCAGAACCACCCGCTCAGGATAAATTGAATCCGCTACAAATGAATTCATCTAGCTTTGTTTCGCTCTTGTCCACTTACAAAAGTGGTGCACTGGATCGTTTCTTATGCGATAATCTGTCTGGCATATCTCGCTACACCGCCCAACTACTTATTTACGACGGGCTACAAGGCAAAACACCCTCAAATAGCTTGGATTATGAATCTTCAACCTCTTTTGCAAACTATTTAGAAAGCTTTTTTAACAAAATTGTAAATCGAGCAATTACTCCTTGCTTATACTTGAATCATCAACAAAAAGTTACTGGTTTTACACCTTATAAAATAGATTCCATCCCTAATGAACTTGTATTAGTAGAACACAGCATGAGCAGTTTGCTAGAAAAATACTATTTAGAAAGCGATAAAAAAGATAGAATAGAACAAAAAGCTCAGTCCCTTTTACAAGTTTTAAATAATCGCCTTGATAGAAGCCGTAGCCGATACTCTTTTCATCAAGACGTATTATCTCACCCCGAAAAAGGCGAAGAGTATCGTTTGTTGGGTGAGCTTTTAACAGCAAATCTATATTTAGTTAAGCAGGGCATGAAAACCATCGCTGTAACAAATTATTATAGTGAAGATGGACAAACCCTAGGCATTACGTTAGACCCTCGTCTAACGCCCTCTGACAACGCACAACGCTATTATAAGCTTTACTCTAAGCATAAGGAAGCTCTGTCACACGCTAAAGAGCAATCAGCAATCGCAAAGTCTGAAATAGAATATTTTGAAAGCCAACTATACAATATTTCAAAATGCATCACTGCAAATGAATTAGACGAAATACGGCTTGAACTAGAAAACGCTAATGTCCTGTCCTCATCAACAAAAAAGAGAAAAAAGCAAAAGATAAGCCTTTCAAAACCATTATCATTTTTATCATCTGAGGGCTTTGAAATACGCGTTGGAAAGAACAATATGCAAAACGATACACTAACAATGAAATGGGCAAACTCAGCCGATATTTGGCTACACGCAAAAGATATGCCTGGCTCTCACGTAATTGTTAGAACACATGGTGAAAACATTCCCGACCAAACGCTTTTAGAAGCAGCTACACTTGCAGCCATAAATTCGTCAGGATCAAACGCTACATCTGTCCCAATAGACTACACTTTAAAAAAGTACATAAAAAAACCAGCCTCAGCTAAACCTGGGATGGTAATTTACACCCACCAAAAAACATTAATCATTCATCCAGATGAAAAAGTACTAAGCAATGTAAAAAGCATTGACCAATAAATTTTTATTCATTAAAAAAGACCAAGCTAAAATGCCTGGTCTTTTTTAATATTACTTTATAGCGCGACTACCTGGTTTTACCAAAGGTTCCCCACTCTTACATATTGGACACTCGTCTGGCTGGTATGATACCACTTCCATTGATACCAGACTCTCCATTTTATATCCAAAGTCTACACTACCTTTGGATCTGTCAACTATAACTCCTACTCCCACTATCTGTGCCTGTCTTTCTTCAAGAAGCTTCAGCACTTCTTTGACAGATCCACCTGTGGTAACAACGTCCTCTACAACCAATACACGTTGTCCTGGAATAACGTTAAACCCACGACGTATAGTCATTTCTCCGTCTTGTCTTTCAGCAAATATATTGCGTACTCCCAACGCCCTAGACACCTCATAAGACATTATTATTCCGCCTAGCGCAGGCCCAATAACCAAATCGACTTCATCATGCTTAAACCTATTAGCTAACTCCTTACACAGCATTTCGCTATACTCAGGATATTCAAACAACCTAGCACACTGCATATATTTATCGCTGTGACGTCCAGATGTCAGTAAAAAATGTCCTTCCAGCATAACTCCAGTCTTTTTAAATACATTTAAAATCTCTTCCATATTCATCATAACAAACACCTCGTTTATAATTCTATATTTTAAGAGCGCCTACGATTTCATTAACATCAAAAACGCCTTGCTTAACCAAATACGCTTCCAGCTGAGATACGATATCAACGCAAGCTGTAGGTGAAATTAAATTTGCGGTTCCAACCATAAACGCACTTGCTCCACAGAGCATGAATGCCGCTGCATCTTCACCAGACATTATTCCACCCATACCAACAACAGGCACGTCAACAACCTTACACACTTCATGTACCATCCTAAGCGCAACTGGCATTACGGCAGGTCCTGACAATCCACCAGTCACATTTGCAAGCACTGGTTTTCTTGTATTAACATCAACAACCATACCCGTTAACGTATTAATTAGGGATATCGCATCAGCACCACCTTGCTGTGCCGCCATCGCCATCTCTTTTATATCAGTGACGTTAGGTGATAGCTTTACCATAAGAGGCTTGTCCTTACATAGCGACTTAACCGCTTTAGTTATTTCACATACTGATTGAGGATGCGTTCCAAATGCAATGCCACCTTCTTTTACGTTTGGGCAAGATATATTCAGTTCCATCATATCAACCTGACTATCCGCTAACTTTTGCGTAATGGCACAATAATCTTCTGTCGTATTCCCTGCAATATTTGCAATAACGACAACGTCTTGTTTGTTAAGCCTAGGCAAATAATCTTTGATAAAGGCATCAACGCCTGGATTTTGCAATCCGACACTGTTTAACATCCCACCTGCAGTCTCGGCTATTCTAGATGGCGGATTGCCTTGTCTAGGCAAAACAGTCAGCCCTTTTACACTAATTCCACCGATATCGCTTAAAGAGTAAAATTCGCTATATTCATCTCCGAATCCAAACGTCCCCGATGCCGCTATGCATGGATTAGAAAACTCTATACCACATATATTAACTGATAAAGAAGGCCTATTCTCCATCTAATATCACCTCATCCATCAAAAACACAGGTCCGTCAGCACAAACTCGTTTATACTTCCAATCATCAGATGAACCTATCTTACAGTTACATGTTAAACAAGCACCAATACCGCAACCCATTCTTTCTTCCAGCGAAATCTGAACGCCCTTACCCTTTAAAAAATCAAGCTTCTTTAATGCTCTATACAATCCTGTAGGCCCGCATATCCAGATAGCATCGGGCTTATTAGCTTTCATAAAAGGCTCAATAAGTTGTGTGACACTACCCTTACCCCCCAGCGTACCATCGTCAGTAGCAACACCAACATTTTTACAGCATGCGTTTAATTCATCTATAGCAAAAGCGTGTGTTTTAGATGCAAATCCTAGTAATACATCACATTTGACCTTCTTGCTTGCCCATCTTACCGAATGTAATATCGGCGCAATTCCTAGCCCTCCAGCAATCAATAATATTCCCTTTGCATTATCTGGCAACGAAAACCCATTTCCCAAAGGTCCTAACACGTCAAGCTTTTGATTAGGTTCAACCTTAGCCAACGCTTGCGTACCTTTACCTTTAACCGCAAAAGCTATGGAAAAGGTACTGTTTTCTACATCAACACTATGTACTCCAAACGGACGACGTAAGAACACACCATCTATAGCAACATGAACAAAGCTCCCCGGTTTAGCATTCAACAACTGATCAGTTGCCTCAAAACAAATCTTATTTACTCCGTTTGCGACAACTTCGTTACTAACAACACATAAAAAACTGGAACTAGCTAAATTTTTCTCCTGCATGTCATGCTCCTTTATTTCACTCAATTCAGCTTACTTCCATTCGCCTTTACCATTTGCGTTAAGTGCGCCACAAATATCATCTTTCATAAGAAGAGCAGCCTTTCTTGTCGCCATAGCAAAACCAGTTTCATCAGGCATCTTCTTCCACGCACATTGTAGTGACCTTGACGCATTCACAATAGCTCCAATACCCTTTTCATCAAAGTTACCCGCTAGATCACTTGCGTTAGCACCTTGTGCTCCATAACCAGGCAACAAGAAAAACACAGTATTCATCCGCTTTCTTAGCATAGCTCCTTCTTCGGGATAAGTAGCACCAACAACGGCTCCTACACTACTATATCCATAATCCCCAACTAACTCTTTGCCCCAATCACTTACATAGTCACCAACTCGCTCAAACAAGGTACAATCACCCACGCTAAGGTTTTGAAACTCAACGCCAGATGGATTAGATGTTTTAACCATTACAAAAATGCCTTTATCATAATCCTTACAATCCTTAGTAAATGGTTTTATACCATCAGTACCAAGATAAGGATTGACAGTTGCAAAATCGGCTTCATACGCACGTGTTTTTGCACTTTTGAGCGATGTTTTACCAATATAGGCAGAAGAATAAGCCGCTGCCGTAGAACCAATATCATTACGTTTTACATCTGCGATAACCATCATGCCCATTTTTTTAGCATAAGCTATTGTTTGATAAAATGCTGCCATGCCCGGCAATCCATACATCTCATAATATGCAACCTGCACCTTAACACAAGGAACAATATCATGAGTTGCATCAATAATCCTTTTATTGAACTCGATGATACCTTCAGCAGCACCATCTAGTGTATTCAAGTCATATTGACTAGCAAAATCCTCGGGAAAATATTCTATTCTTGTGTCCAATCCCAACGCTGACGGATTTTGCATGTTGAAAATGTTATCAATAAGTCTATCCATTATCATGGGCAAATCGCCTCCTGTTTTTTCTATACTTGAACCTTACCATCGCAAACTATGACCTCACCACCAACAACGGTATGTGTTACCTTGCCATAAACCTGCATCTTATCAAAAGGTGTGTTTTTGCCTTTAGACTCAAATTTTTGAGCATCTATGACATAGCTTGCATTTTCATCAACGATAGTAATATCAGCTTGTACACCAACAGTTAAGACGCCGCCTTCAACACCCAACCTTTTTGCTGGATTATAAGACATACGAACAACTAAATCGTCCATGGACAAAACGCCTTGCTTAATTAAGTTTGTATATGCTAGAGAAAACGCCGTTTCAAATCCTGATATGCCGTTTGCCGCCATATTAAACTCAACGTTCTTATCGTCAAATTTATGAGGAGCATGGTCTGTCGCCAAGCAATCAAGTGTACCATCCTTCAACCCTTGTTTAATCGCTTCAACGTCCTCTTTTGCCCTCAATGGAGGATTAACCTTTGCAAAAGTATTGAACCCGTCTGCCATTTCGTCTGTTGCTGAAAAATAATGCGGGCAAGTCTCAGCAGTAACATCAACGCCTCTTCGCTTTGCATCGCGAACAATCTCGACTCCGCCTTTAGTAGAGACGTGTGCTATATGCACTTTTGTGTTCAGCGTTTCAGCAAACGATACTTCCCTTGCTATCATCACATCTTCGGACGATCTAGTAATTGGTTTCAGCCCAAGTAAAGTGGACCAATACCCTTCGTTCATTACGCCATCGTTTACAAGCTCAAGATCCTCGCAATGACTAATTAATAATATATCAAAGTTCTTTGCATACTTCATTGCCATATGCATTATATGCGAGTTAGTAACTGGCCTACCATCATCAGACAAAGCAATTGCCCCTGCTGCCTTTAACGCACCCATGTCTGTCAACCGTTCACTAAGCTGTCCTTTTGATATGCAGCCAATAGGCAAGACACGCACAACACCATCTATGGCAGCTTTGTTCCTTATGAACTCAATAACGCTAGGTTCATCCGCCAGCGGAAGAGTATTAGGCATGCAAGCAACAGTTGTAAACCCGCCAGCTGCTGCTGCCCTTGTTCCTGTTGCAATTGTTTCTTTACCCTCATATCCTGGCTCACGAAGATGCGCATGAATATCAACAAACCCAGGCATAAGACTTTTACCAGTAGCGTCTATAACGATAGCATCATCTGATGCAATACTTTTTGAGATACCTTCAATACATCCATCAACTATCATCACATCTCCAATGCCTTTATAATCTCCCATAGGATTTATGATATTAGCATTCTTTATAAGTAATTTACTCATTTTACCTCCCAGCTAACAACTCTAAAATAGCCATTCTAACAAGCACTCCGCTAGTAACCTGATCGTTGATGACCGATTGTGGCATATCAGCAACCTCAGACGTAATCTCCATACCACGATTCAACGGGCCAGGATGCATCACAATCGCATCCTTTTTTGCGAATTTCAGAACACTTGAATTAACGCCGAAATATTTTGCGTATTCCTTACCTGAAGCCAGCAACCCTGACTTTTGTCGTTCTAACTGTAATCTAAGCGGCATTACAACATCAGCATCTTTCACAGCCTCTTCAATATTTGTAGTGATATATGCTCCCATCTTGTCCATCTCGTTAGGAATTAAAGTCGACGGCCCACAGATAGTAACGCTTGCGCCCATTGTGTTTAATCCCCATATATTACTACGAGCTACGCGACTGTGTGATGCATCGCCAACGATTGCAACCTTCAATCCTTTCAATCCACCTAAATATTTCCGCATGGTAAACATATCCAATAACGCCTGTGTCGGATGTTCGTTCATACCATCACCAGCGTTGATTACCGAAGCGTTAACATTTTTCGCAACGAGATGCGGCGCACCTGACATAGGATGCCTCATTATAATAACATCAGTACCCATCATATCCAATGTCTTACCAGTATCAATAAGCGTTTCACCTTTAGAAACACTAGATGATGTCGCAGAAATGTTTGCAGCTACCGCACTCATATACTTCGCTGCAAGCTCAAAAGACATTCTCGTCCGAGTACTGTTTTCATAAAACAACGTAATAATCGATTTCCCTTCAAGGTTTAGCGACTTTTTACTACTTTTACACAGTATGGTCTTCATATCCTCAGCTGTATCCAGTATCTGAGTAATTTCCTCAGCCGATACATCTCTTAGCCCTAGCAAATCTTTTCTTTTGAACGACACTTATATACCACCCGCCCTTTATATTCATAAATCACAATAATCCCAAACATGAAAAAGAGTCCTGCCCCATAGCGGCAAGACCTCCATGCGCAAATAATTAACGCACTTAACCCCATCGCCACCCAATTTATGGTTAGCATAGGTAAAAACTTACTCATAGAATGTTAGCATAATATATCGATTGGTGTCAACGCAAACCTTTGCGCTTTATAAACCATTGTTGCAGATGCAAAAAATCATTGGGCGGATCAACAGAAAACTGCATCCTTTCAAGGGTGGTAGGATGGTCAAAACTCAACTGACCAGCATGCAAAGCCTGACCTTTTATTGGAACAACGGGTTTGCTAGGTCCATATGTCTCATCTCCTAAAACACCATGACCAATGTAGGCCATATGCACACGAATTTGATGGGTTCGCCCTGTCACTAGCTTAAGTCTTAAGAGCGTAGCATCACCGTACCGTTCCACCACACTAAACTTAGTATGCGCATTTCGTCCGCCTTCAACAACAGCCATTTTCTTTCTATCCTTTGGATGTCTACCAATAGGTGCAACAACTTCACCCTCATCCTCTTTTATGTTTCCAAGTACCAATGCATAATATATCCTCGTAGCTGTTCGCCGTTTTATCTGCTCAGCTAAATTTATATGAGAATTATCGTTTTTCGCAACCACCAACAATCCGCTAGTATCCTTATCTAATCTATGCACAATACCTGGCCTAATCACGGAGTTGATGCCAGATAAGTCTTTTATGTGATACATAAGCGCGTTAACCAAAGTGCCGCTTACATTTCCCACAGCTGGATGCACGACCATGCCTTTTGCCTTATTTATGACAGCTAAGTCCTTATCCTGATATACTATATCGATTTCGATGTTTTCTGGCTGAGCCGAAAGCACCTGTAACTCTGCTTCGGTTACTTCTATATGATCCCCCAGTAAAGCTTTCATAGACGGTTTGCCTATTTTTTCATTCACTTTTACTAGCCCATCTTTTATAAGCGTTTGTGCATGCGAACGTGATATCCCCAGTAAACTAGATACACAAACATCGAGCCTATCAAAGTTTTCATAACAGTTAAACTTTTGTATTTCTTTTTCAATCATATATTCTCCGCCTTTGCGGGCTCTTTATATACAAACAACAAATATACAGCAATTATTATTGTGCCCACAACCACAAAACAATCCGCGACATTAAAAATTGCAAAGTTAATCAGTTTAAAGTATAAAAAGTCGACTACGTATCCAAAAAACACTCTGTCAATTAGGTTCCCAATAGCACCTGCTAAAACCACAGCCATAGTACATCTTACCCATAACGGAAAATCATTTCGCTTATTTATCAGCAAATATCCGATTACACCAGCAACTGCCGAGCCAATTATTATAAAAATAATTTGACTATTTTGTAAAATACCAAAAGCCGCTCCCCTATTTTCGATGTATGTAAAATGGAACACACCCGGCCATAGCGCATAGTCCCCTCCTGGTAACGATTGCAGGCCATTCAATGCTATAATCTTAGTAATCCTATCCAGTCCAATTCCTACAACAATAATAATTATCTCTAGCATACAACTCTCCTAAATATAAACTGGCTTTTTTCTTAATTAAGTTTAGTATTAACAATCCGAACTATTTCAGCAATAAAATTGCCAATGACTGGGATGTTCAACACAACCAACGACTGCAAAATAATAACCAAAATAGCCCCAAGTATCGTAAATCCGATGGCCACTCCAACGCCTTTAGCTATCCCCGACAAAAAATTCATAAGCAACATACGTTTTGGATTAGCCAACAACTTTAAAATTTCTTCTAATCGCGTTTTAACTAGTATGTGCTCGAGATTTCTTAAGCGTTTATCAAGCTTTTGCCACCTTTTTGCATTTAATCGCAAAGCCAGTCCTCCTTAAAAAGAGTCTTTGACCTTACTTTTAGCACAAAACATGATTTTCATTCTAAGAATACCATATATTTTGGTAATATGCCCTAGTGTAAATATTCATAATCTAACATAGAAAAAGCTCTTGGCAATGCCAAAAGCTTTTAATCCACGCAAGATTTATTCTTCAAAGCTAAGCTTAGGAAGCTCGGACGTAATTTCCTCAGCATTAACATCTTCGATTGCATAAGGAGCATACTCCAATTTGCTATCAATGTTCTTTTCCTTAACGCGTCTTTGCAATCCAATATCTTCTCGACTATTAATCGAGTCAAGCTGAGATTGCAAACTCTGAATATTAACATCCAACATAGCCTTTATATCTCGTGTCAGCGAATCTCGTAACGTAGACAATTCGTATACTTCCCTACGCATTTCATCTATTCTAAGTGCGTGCTTAATACGCAAATCCAAGGCTTGTCTTTCAATAGTATCATTTACTTTTTTCGTTTCACTATCATAATACACCCTTGAGTCCACAATTTCTTGTTTTATGGTAGCCAAAGATTCTTCAGCTTCCTCAAGTATCTTTCGCTCATCATCCTTTGCAGCTTCAATAATATTTCTTGCCGCCTTTTGAGCAGATAATAAAGCCTCACTAATCTCTCGATCCATGCTAACATATTCTGCAAGTTTCTTTTCCAAGTCCGCATATTCTTCGGCTATCTTCTGTAAAAAAATATCTACTTCAGTATCCGTATACCCCTTAAACGAACGCGAAAAAGTCTTGTCAAAAATCTCTTGACTATTCACAAAACAACCCCCAACAAAAAATCACAATTACATTACACTCAACGCAACTATAAGTCTTAATTAATTATAATCCACGCTCTTCGTCAAAACTAATAAAGCTATTTGACCCTTGATCAACAGAGTCTCCCACGACGTCAACATTGTTAGGCGCCAACACAAAAATATACCTAGAAACCTTTTGAATGGTTCCATTTATTGCGTAAATAGCTCCACTCATAAAATCAAGTACACGCTGTGCAACAGTTGCATCGAGATTCTCAAGATTAACAACTACCGGTTTGCGGCTCTTTAGGTTATCGATAATACTCTGTGTATCATCATAACTTGAAGGTCTAAATACTATCATTTTCATTGTGTTTGCAGAAGGCATGTTCACTATTTTTCCCTTCCTGGAACGAATCTGAGTAGGCATCTCATGTACTACTTGTTCCTGTTCCTGAGCTTGTTCGTCAACGTCCTGATCCGTCTCCATCTCTTCTTCGAGCTCGTCCTCTTCTATTCCGATATAATCCAGAATCTTATTAAATATCTTGGCCATGGTTTCCCCTCCTAATTACTAAATAATATATTTAATTATGGCTTTCTTCCACCAAATATAGCACTACCTAATCGGACTAACGTAGCCCCTTCTTTAATGGCTTGTAAGTAATCACCAGTCATCCCCATGGATAACACCTTTATATCTATTCTATCACTATCAACTTCTTTTGCTTTTTCAAACAAGTTATACATGTTAGAAAAATATGGGCGTGTTTTCTCTGGCTCAATAGCAGGTGCAATGGCCATTAACCCTTTAATAAAAATTGAATCGTATTTATCGCAAACCTTCTCAATAAATCCAATAGCGTCCTTAGGCTCGACACCTGCCTTGGTATGCTCTGAGCCAATATTTACCTGGACCAAAACATCTACAATAACGCCCAATTTCTTTGCTTGTTTATCAATTTCTCCTGCTAAAGACTCTCTATCTAGAGACTGAATCATGGAAATAGTATTTAATAGATACTTTACCTTATTTTTCTGGAGTTGTCCAATCATATCCCATTTTATCTGAGAATTTACCAACTTTTCTTTTTTTAACCACTCTTGCACACGATTTTCGCCAAAATTTCGTATGCCGACCTCATATGCTCTATCGATTCTTTGTGGCTCAACCGTCTTAGTTACAGCCATCACTTCTACTTCGCTAGCATCTCTTCCACAGCTAATACAAGCGTTCTCTATATTTTCACAAATGTTTAAGTAATTTCTTTGAATATCGTCCATTCTTCGCCTCATCTAATGACTCAAAATAGTTTAACAGTCATTCCCTCAGAAATATTTGCTCCACCTTCAACCTTTTTTATTATTGAAGTTTCTCCATCAGAATACATTACTTCAACAGGTATCGACTTTTCTTCCCCGTCTACATCGAGAATAATAACCTTAACTCCATCTCTTTCCGTAATAGCATTCTCATTGACCGTCAATCCTTGATAAGACCTTTGTATCGTAACCATAGTGTTTCTTACATTTAATAATGGGCCTACACTATCATTAATCTCAAAAACGTACAACACCTGGTCATTAACTTTTCTCTCAGACATGAGCCTAGCCGTATAAGGTTGGTCCACAAATCGGTCAAATGAAATCTGGTATAACCCATCAACCATTAATCCTTTTTCTTCCTCACACATAACTAAGCAATACCATTTATTTGCATTAACTATTCTATAAAGAGGTTGTGATTCCGAGGACGTATCAATAGCTTGCATGTTAGTATCATTAAATAGATTCTCAACATCATCAGCGTTAAGCGCATCAATCTTTTCAGGTGCAAGCATTTCCTCATAACCATCTATATAGAAACTAATTGTCCCTGCTGCTTCTGAGTTTACATCGCTTACCCACTGTCCTAACTTCTCAACAACATTATCCTCACGGTCGTAAAGGTTTTGTAAGGTTTCATCTGGCGTACACGCCTTTTCTAGCAAGGTTCTTTGCCTTTGCATTAAGTCTATAAGCTCATCCTGAATATCGACAAGATCTATTCCATCACCGCCACTGCTAAAGATATCTATTAGCTCACCGATTCTGCTGTTTACTGTTTGCAAATCGGTTTCAAACACGTTTTTTAGCATATCATTTTCTTGATATCGCTTTATTTGTACCTGAATATCAATCAACTCTTGTAACACATCGTCGCTGTATCCCCACGAGTATACCTGTGCTACTTTTTCATCTTTTTCGACAACTTGACCTTCTTTTGCTACAAAATCTATCTTGCCGTATTTGTTTTGAGAAAAAGCTTGTTCATCTCTAACAATAACCGCTGAAAGTTGTTGCTCAAATACTACCGTTCCTTGTTTTATGGTTGAAAAAGTTTCTTTAGGTATTAAAAAATAGGCTCCAAATCCTACTACTATAGTCAACACTATTATCATATAAAAACGTATTTTTACAACCCTTTTCTTTGCCATTCTAAAAAATCCAGTCCTATCTTTACAGTTCGTGTAAAACATTCACTTTTAGTGAACGTAAATCCTGCTTCTAGACAAAAAAAGCAAACAAATAGCAAAGTCTGCAAATAAAAAAAAGATTATCTAAAGCTAAAACAATTCACTAATACTATTCTAACATTTTTTCTGCAACGCTGTAACCTTAATATTTTCTACCGACATAAAAGCATTCTTGAATCGACTAAGAATCTTTCTCTCTGTTCGCGAAACATACATTTGTGAAACACCAAGTTCTTTCGCAACCTGTCGCTGACTCTTTTCTCTAAAATAACGTTCATTGATAATAAAACACTCTGTCTCGTTTAACGAACACATCATTTTTTTTAATAGCATCCGAACTTCAACTCTTTCAAACTCAGCGTCCTCTCCGCCAAGCAATTCCAAAAGGTCTATAGTCTCACCATCACTGCTTTTCGAATCAAGCGACGAAACTGAATATGCTCGCTGTGTTTCCATTAGTTCAAGCACTGTTTCAACACTGATATTAGTAAACTCGGCCAACTCAAAAGCACGTGGAACAGCACCCATCATTTGAGTCAACTCTTGCTTTGCATCTTCAATGGTTTTAATCATCTCGACATCTCTACGAGAAACACGTATTAGCCTAGTTCTATCCCTAAAATAGTTCTTTACCTCACCTACGATTGCTGGCATACCAAAAACGGGAAACTTAACGCCGCGTTCTACATCAAACCTATCAAAAGCTTTCAGCATAGCAAGTGATGTCACCTGGATTAAATCCTCATAATCAACACCTCTACCTGAAAATTTACGAGCAACAATCTCGGCCACATGCGAAAACTTAGTAAAAAGCTCATCTCGTGCCTTAAGATCCCCTTGTTTTAAATACCTGTTAAAAAGCTCAACTTCTTCAGGATCAATTATGTGGTTTTTAAATTCTCCCACTAATACCCCTCCTATAAGCTAACTTTTTTTACAAGTGATACTTCTCTAGTTGCAATATCATCATCAATTATTTCAACTTTATCAACCAAAGCCTCTATTAGAAAATGGCTGAGTTCATTATCATTGCCCCCACTTTTCCTGCTAACGCAAGTTATACCGTTTGCTACTGCCCTCAACAATAGCTCGTCTTGCCCCAGAGAAAAATTAAGGTCAATCCTTTCAATATCAGCATCCTGATTCATTAATAATATACACGACTCAGCCACGGCTGATTTTATGTCTTCTATAGCTTCAACATCAAACTCCATTCTGTTTGCTAAACCAGCAGCTGTTAACCGCACTACTAATAAGTATTCTGGTCTTGCGGGAACCGATAAAACTATTCGATCTCTCTCCACCACTATTCCCCCTAAAATAAGAAAAGCTTTTCAAGGCCAGTAATGGAAAACAATTTTCTTATATAGGGCTTAATGTTGATAATTCTAATTGTCTTGCCATAATCCTTAGCTTTTTTTAACGAAACCACCAAGACACCAAGTCCAGTACTGTCTATATAGTTTAAATCAATACAATCAAGCACAACATCTGATTTATGCTGATCAATTAAGTTGGACAACTGTTTCTTGAGTTCGGGCGCAGCATAAATATCTACATCACCGGACAAAGCAACCTTTAATGTTCCTAAATCCGACTCAAACTTGGACTCTAACATGCAAAATGCCCCCAATCGTAATAATCACTATATTATTCTATAAACAACTTTCAATAAAATTAATCACAAAATATTACATTTTTATTCATTATAACTATATTAATCCAATTTTTCTATATTTTTCTATATATTTAGCAGTGTTAGTGCATTTTATCTTAAATTTTATTATGTTTCTAAAATTCCGTTAACACTCGTTTTATTGCAACCCATTGCTTCTATACTATATAATTATTATAAGCACTCTATATTGATTTGGAGAATTAACTTTGTTTAAACATTTGGCAATACTAATCCCTTATTATTCCAGCTTGAGTAGTGTTGAAAGCCTATGCTCAAATTTAGTCACAATTGGTTTTACCAACATAATTATTATTACTAATGAAATAGAATTTCATAAAAGCACAGTAACCGAAAACTGTTTAATTGTATATAACATCAATCAAAGTCATCCCCTTGCGTTTGGACTTGAATATATAAAAAATACATTTACCGCTATAAAATCTGTTTTAATAGTAGATGCGTCCTACAATTACTCCGCCGAAGATGTTTTAAGTTTATCAAAAACCATAGATAGTAATAAAAAACAACTTGTAATTGCAAACCCAGTAAGCAAAAATAAGAGACTTGGGCTTATGGACAGAATCGTAAGATTTTCATTTATCGCAATGTCATCAATAAACGTTCAATGCCCCCGTATACGACTTCGTGCAATCACAATTAGTGCATTAAACGACCTTATAGAAAACAATACTTGTAAAGACCTTTTAGATGCTGACGTTCTACTTCGCGCAAAACGTCTTGGTATAGATATAAAAGAAACTAAGATTAAGCAAGAAGATTTTCATCATTATATACCAGTATTTACTGTTAAACAAGTATTAAAGATTTATTTCCTTCTTTTTGCTTTTTGCATTTCATCATTTGCTTCATTTATTGTAGATATATCTATATATGTCTTATTAATAACCACGATTTTCATTAATAATGCTAATGCAATACTATTTTCTACAGTAATTGCAAGAATTGTTTCTTCATTTGTTAATTATTTGCTGAACAAAAAAGTGGTATTTAAAGATACTAGAAAAAACAGGATAGCACTGGTAAGATTCTCGTTATTAACAATCGCTAAAATGTTTGCATCCTATGCATTTGTATTTTTGCTGACAGACTTATTGGGTATTTCTTCAGCTTTTGTCAAACCACCTGTAGATTTATTGCTATTCTTTATTGGCTTTTACACTCAACAAAACTGGGTGTTTTTAAGAAAGCCATTTCACAACTCATAGGCAGCTTGCATTTTGTTTAAATTTCTATTATAATTTACAACGTTATGTAGAGGGTAGCTAAGTTGGTTGAAAGCGCTAGATTTAAACTTATTAAACCAAAATCTACCACAATTAAATATGGAAGAGTATCGAAGTGGTCATAACGAGCTGCACTCGAAATGCAGTGTACCGCAAGGTACCGTGGGTTCGAATCCCACCTCTTCCGCCAAAAAGCCCGTGAATAGGGCGCCTGAGCTGCTTATTTAGTGGCTCATTTTTATTACCTTTGTACAAGGATAAAAAAGAATCACTAGTAGTAACCAATATTTCTTAAATATTCAATTAAGTACTATCTGACGTTTGTCGTTTTATCTTCTCATTTCCATTGCATTTCTCAAGCACTTGAGCAATCATCTTTCGCGATTGAAAATTTAATACTATCAACTATTAGCTGATAATACATAAAACATCATTTTTCTATTTTTATCTTCTGCATATAACACCATCCCAATCTCCTCACTACGTAATTGCATATTGATATGCTTTTATAAGTTACATTTTTCGGACCAAATTAGATCAAGTGTTAAAATACATGCTTTCTCTGCACCGTATAACTGACCAAGAACAACGGCATATCAATTATTAATTTTGCCAATATTTCATTTGTTCCCAACATTGTTAGAAAATCAACGCCTCTAGACCCCGTTACCATTATACACAGCGCCAACCCATAATATTTTATAAGGCTTCGTTTTCTGTTAGTACCAAATACAACATGGCGGTTAATCGTATAGTTTATCAACGAACTGATTATGCGTGCAAAAATATAGCTTGCCCAAGGGGCCAGATACAGTGCAAAGCTAAAAAATGCATAAGCTCCGTAATCTACAAAAAACGAGATTAGCGAAGAAGCGAAAAACACAATAATCCTTTTATAGATTAGCAATGAATCTCTTAAAGGATGAAAATGAGAGCTCTGATTGTCTTCTAAGTATATTGTTTCAATTGGAACCTCCATATACGGTATCCTCCATTGTTCAATTTTTAATAGCATGTTCATTTCGTATTCGTAACGTTTTCCCTGCAACTTTATTAACTGTGCAAAAAGATTCTTTGGCAATCCACGCAAACCAGTTTGCGTGTCTGAAATATTTAAGCCAGTAATAATCCTAAAAATAATGCGCGTTATGCTATTGCCAAATCTAGAACGAAATGGCGTTTCGGTCGAGAAAGATCTTGTACCTATAACTAAAGTTTCGGGATGGTTAGCCATTTCCTCTATAATACGGATTATATCTTTAATCGCATGTTGCCCATCTGCATCAGCTGTTACAATTCCTGAGACGTCATCTTTTTCCATAACAACAGATATCCCTGTCTTTATAGAGGCACCTTTCCCTTGATTGACCTTATGACGTAAAACATTTGCGCCTTCAACTTCAACCTGCAAAAATATATCTTCATATTCTTTACCGCTACCATCATCAACAACAAAAATATCGATATTACGCTTGCACATGTCCTCAACAAGTTCCAAAAGTTTTATATTCGGCTGATATGCCGGAATCAACACAACAAACTTTCCCACAATATTTCCTTTCCATTCTGCCAAAGAATGCCAACAAATTTCCTCATCTCATCACTTGCGCATTCTTTTTCACAAATACCTTATTTATCTTGATTACCAAAACAACTAGGGCAACACCCATTAGAGCCGCACCTAGCGTCAACCATTCATAATTCTGGAATGCATTCGGGAGCGTATTACTTAAGTAAAGCGTCTCACCACCTACAACATAGACATTTTTAAACGGCCAGATAACATACAGGGAACCGATGGCAAGCCCAGTCAAAAAAGCCATCAGTCCATCATGAAATTTTCGGAACAGATAGTCTAATATCTTAGCAAGCAGTTTTAAACCGATCATTGCTCCAACAACGTACAAGCCGAGAACAGCAAGGTTTGCGTCTGATACCGCCTGAAGTAAGTAAAAATATTGCCCTAACAACAGTGAAACGAAAGAACCACTTATACCTGGTAATATCATCGCTGAGGTAGAAAGTATCCCAGCAAGAAATATCATCATAGCACGCCCTAACCCAAGCCCAGATGTCGTTTGCATTGCAGCGGCATCTGGTACATTAGATGTCGCAACACAAATCAAAACTACAAGCGCAATGCCTATCAAAATATTTGCAAACACAGTTACGGTTTTTTGCCGAATGAACGAGTAAGGGACTGGGACTGACGCAAAAATCAACCCGAAGAAAAACCCGTATGTCACCTCATGCCATGTTCCCAACAACCCTGTAATCACTCTGGAAAATGTAATAAAAGCTATAGCAATACCAAGCAGAACCAGTAATAAAAACGGCATATCCACTTTTCTCATCTCTTTTTTAAATGCTTGAATATACTTACGCTTAAAGGAAAACACTTTAAAAATAGATACCACCGTATTAAAGGAAAAGCTGTTGATCGAAATAATAATGCGCTCATAAATTCCTAGCACAAGCGCCAATGTTCCACCTGAAACACCTGGAATTATATTTGCAATACCAATTGCAAATCCTTTTAAACAAGTAGAAGTTTTGGATCTTACAGTAGTTTTTTCTTTCATTATCTTTACATCTGCCAAAGCTGATCAACTATTAAACCTATATTGCTTTAGCATCAACCCTCCACTTATTACCTTTTTCAGCCCTAAAAGCCGTAATCAAAATTTGAATATTCTATGTACGCGTAAACTTTTTTTGTTTTCTTTCATTACGCCAGTAGTTGATAACCCCTATCGCAATAAACAGACTCCCGCAAATCATGTAAATAATTGTATATGGAGATGAAGTACCTGCTATATCAAAGACACCTTTAAGCGCGCTCCCTATAACCAATACAGAGATGCCAGAATTATAAAGGTTATAATTCAAACGGTATTTCGTCACTTTGTCTGCATCTGCCTTAAAGATCCATAGAAGCAAAAATACTATTACCCCTCCTACGAGCGGATACAAAAACATTAACGACATAGAAGCTGAGTAGACACCATGCCCGAATAATGCATATACTTTATCAAATATGATACAAAATGCACTTATACAGAGATAAACAAGCATAGTCTTCAATAATTGCCAACTTCGCTTTACTCGCTTAACCAAAGTAGACAATATCGCTCACTCTCCTTTCCCCAGACGATCCCCCGTCCGTAGGATTATTGACAACTTGACCGTTAAACCACATTGTAGTAGATCCTCCTCCGTCAAGGTTATAGGCGACTGTACATCCATGATTTTCAAATACCTGAGCCAGTTCCAGTAGCGATAATCCTTCACTTTCGCTTGTACGTCCATCTGATACAATCACAATGTAATGCAGTGCAGATACTTGCCCAATCGCCGTTCTAGGGTTACTAATCATCGATTTTCCAACTTCACTGTCAGATGTTACAGTAATTTCGCCATTATTGATTAAAGCAGGACCAAATGAAAGTACCTGCCATACCCCCGCATCAGATAAGCTTTGAACGGTTGTATCGCTTTCATCTATAATCGAAAAACTACCCTCGCTATCTATAACCAAATCCTCATTATTCCATGAAGTATCTCTATATAGAATCCCATTACGAATTACATAACCTTCATTTCTAAAGCCATAATAGTCGCCGTTAATCGCAAGTATAGCGTCGTTGTTTTCAGCCATGGATGAAGTCGTTTCTTTAATGTTTCGACCATAGACACCATTGGCAAGTGCAGTTTTTAAATACGAGGCATCCGAAACCTGAATATCAGCTATGTATACTTCCGTATCATAGATATGTTCTGTTTCTAAAGTAATTTTTATGTTTTCATTTTCATAAGAAGTGTCTGTAACCACTGCGGCATTTCCGGTGGTTGCTTGCGCCGTACTCATATCAGTTTCCGTATCCGTAACGCTGGCAGTCGCCGTACTTATAGGCGTCTCAACTCGCGGTATCACAAAGGTGTCTAACAAGATATACGTTACTGACGAAACTAGCACCAAAGAATAAATAATTGCCCACCTAAATGGTTTTTTAAGCATGCGCATAATTAATATCCTTTCTGTTTTTTAATGCCATTATAATAACGTTGCTGCCTGAAACAAGACTTAAAGTAAAAAGAAGAATCTTAAATGTTTATTTAAGAAATCTATTCATATTAAGTATCTCTTTTTGCTTTCGAGCTTGTCTATCCCTATGATTTAATTAAAAAAACCGCCACTAGGGCGGTTTTTATTTCCTTTTACTATACAAAGAAAGTGTCCTATTAATATTTATAAATTTTCAATGATATTTCCAATTGAAGCATCTTCAAGCCAAGGGATAGCGACAAAGTTATCTCCGCTTATTTCTTTTACTTTTTCAATCCATTGTTCTTCCGACTCAGCACGTGCCATAAGCATGGGATTCTTTGTATCGGTCATAGAAAAACATTGATTAACCACCCACCACTTATTATTTATTCCTGCTCTGCTTAAATCTTCACGAAGCCTCATGGCTTCGAAAACTGGGGTGGCCTCAGGCAACGTAACAATTACTACTTCAGTTTGCTGGTCATCCCGTAATCTTGGTAAGAGTCTTTGAACAGAGATTGGAGTTTCACCTTTGGTTCTCTGCACTTCACGATGATAGCTCTGCGTTGAATCAAGGAGCAAAAGGGTATGCCCGGTTGGTGCAGTGTCAATGATTACTACCTCATCCTCAGCCTTATCGACTATCTCTGCAAAAGCTCTAAACACTGCAATCTCTTGCGTGCATGGTGACCTCAAGTCCTCCTCAATATACGCAATATCATCTTCACCCATTGTTTCACGTGCCTTACTAAGAACTTCGTTTTGATAATCCAAAAGTTCCTGCTTTTCATCAATTTTACTAAGCGTTATATTTTCAGCTCCCTCAATCACATACTTAAGGTGGTCCGCTGGGTCAGTGGATGTAAGGTGTACTTTGACTCCCTTTTTTGCAAGAGCAAGCGCGATAGTCGCAGCAATAGTTGTTTTTCCAACACCGCCTTTACCCATTGTAAATACTACTTTTTTGTCTGTCTCGTAAATATCCTTAATCAAAACATCAAGCTTTTTTAGATCTAATGTTTTACCTTTTGAACTAGCTCTTGAATAATCATCACTTATAAGAAATTTTCTGATTTTATCAAGCCCGAGTACGTTATATGACCGCAATGGTATAATGAACGTCCTAAATTTCTTTAACCCTTCAGGCATATTCTTTAGTGCATTTTGCTGCTTATCAAATAATTTCGTGGACACATAGTCAGATGCCTCACCTAACACACCATTGATAATCAAAATCTGGTTGTTTATGCCTAAGCCACTAAGCTCATGACTTGAACGCTGCGCTTCAGAAAGTGGAGTGCCTTCCGGTCTAGAAACGAGTATTAGCGTTGTTTTATCTTTGTCTGCCAGATTTAATACTGCATCCTTATATATGCTTTTTTTATCTTCCAATCCAGCAAGCTGCCCTAAGCATGATGCTCCATGAGTATTCTCATCAATAAAATTGCTCCAGGCTGATGGCAATTGAAGCATCCGAAGAGTATGCCCCGTTGGTGCAGTGTCGAAAATGATATGATCATACTTTTCTTCCGTCGTCTTATCAGTTATGAAATTTGAAAATTGATCAAAGGCTGCAATTTCAACCGTGCATGAGCCAGATAGTTGTTCCTCCATATTTATAATAACGCTATCTGGTAGATTCCCCCTATACGGTGCAATAACAGATTCTCTATATTCTCTAGCTGCCTCCTCTGGATTTAGGTTTGCTACTATAAGACCAGGTACTCCATCGATTGGAACGCCTTTGCCATCAAGCTCTGTATTAAATACATCCTGCAAATTTGATGCAGGATCAGTGCTTATAAGTAAAACATTCTTTCCACTGTCAGCTAAGCTTACTGCAACTGCACAAGCGGTTGATGTTTTCCCAACACCGCCTTTGCCTGTAAAGAACAAATATTTAGTAACATTTATCTTATCCAAGTCAAATGTTTCATACCTTGCCATTTTAGCAACACCCCTTAGAACCACAGTCGCAACGTCTCCTAGGTTGTTTCATTTCAATTTTTGTATCCAACCAATTTGATAATTCTTCATTTGTAGGATATTGCTTTGTTTTAGCTATTTCACCATCTACAAGCGTGACAGGTAAAACATCCGCACCTTCCTTTTGGAGGATTTCATTTATTACTTTGTTTGTAATAAAATCCTGGGGTTCACCAGCTAAACCATGCCTTTTAATCACTATTCCCTTTTGTTTAAGTAAATCTATGACTGTCGCTATCCTTAGAAGCTCAGAATCTATAGACGGGCCACATACACCTGTAGAACAGCACATTGCTGGGTCAAAAATTTCAACTTTTTTCATAAAAAATACTCCTTTAAACTAGTCATTACAACTCTTTTTATTATATTGTTTACATATACACTTTTCCTTATCAGACGTAATCCTGCAAAGAAACTGTTCGGCTTTGGCTATGCCAGCGGGATCCAGTGAATAGTAGGTCCATTTCCCTTTATTTCTAGCTTTGACAATGCCACATTCACACAATAATTTCATATGGTGTGATAGAGTAGATTGTGACATTTCAAAATTCTCTAGTATCATACAGGCACAAAGCTCGCCACAAGACAACATATCAACAATCAACGCCCTTTTAGCATCCCCTAATGCTTTAAACACCTTTGTATTCTCAATATAATCTTCCACATCATCACCCCGTATTGAAATTTTTCGATATAAGGCATTATATGCGTCAAATCGAAATTTGTCACTATAAATATAGAAATGCGGAAAAAATCAGAAATCAATTCTGTTCCCCTACTTAAAATAATTCCCCCACCATCTTGCTTTTATGTGGTTTATTAAATGTTTGTAATCCTCAAATATGCCCCATAAAAAATAAGAGGCCTTGTATTTGCACCACATACAAGGCCTCTCACACTCTAACTAAAACTTATATTTTTATTGATACTTGCTTTATATAATTAAAGCCACGTATAATTTAGAACTATGTACGCAATATAAATGGACAGTAAAACCAAGCCTTCAAGCTTAGTAATTCTTTCGTTTTCTCCCCTTGAAAACAATCTGAAAGTAACAAGAATAATTAGCATTACCGGTATCTGAAGCTTATAGAAATCAACAGGAACATCCAACCCCCCAGAAGTTACAGCTGCGGCGCTGCCCACAACAAACAGGACATTTAATATGTCTGCTCCTACTATATTACCAACAGCTAATTCTCCATGTCCTTTTCTAACTGCCGTCACAGCCGTAACCAGTTCGGGCAAACTGGTTCCAAGCGCAACCAATGTTGCTGCAATAATGCTTTGAGGTATCCCAATACGTACTGCCGTGATTTCAACTGTTGGAATCAATATTTTCGAGGAAAAAATTACAAGAATTACGCCTCCAAGAAGCTTAATTATTTGAATAATTAATGGACTCTTTTCTTCGACTAATACTTCTCCAGATGTACTAATATTTCCTGAAGCAGATGTTCTTTTATCGCTCTCAAAGTTTACTAATACAGGATTTTTAGCCCATCTAATGGAAAAATATACATAAATTATCAACAAGGCAATGAAAACAAAGCCCATCCATCGGCTAATGTTTCCGTTACTATTTGAAAAAAATGGTATGCTCACAAAAGCAAGTAAAATTCCAGCTAGCAGCTGTATTCTTCCTTGACGTTTAACAATAACCCTATTCACTGGTAAATAACCGATTAAAGCTGCGAGTCCAATAATCAATCCAGTATCGGCAATAATTGACCCGATAGCATTACCCAATGCAAGATCTGGATTGCCGTTTATTGCTGCAAGAACGGAAACCGTTGCCTCTGGAAGTGTAGTTCCAAGCGATACAATAGTGGCTCCCACAATCATTTTAGGAATACCCCAGTGAATGGACAGGCTGACTGCCTCATCAACAAGTATGTCTGCTCCTTTACTTAAAATGTACAGCGTGGCAGCAATAATTAATGCCAAAGCAACTGTTGGTAAAGCATCCAAAAAATTAAAAACTAATGCGTCCATTAAGTAATCTCCTTTTAAATCAATAAAAAAGACTCTACACAGAATACACTATGTAGAGTCTCACCAGACAAATGCCATTAAAGCCGGGAAAAATTTCCGTCATGACGACTTTAATCCCTAAAAAAGGTCAGTTACTCCCTCTAACGATATATATTATATATAGCTTAGTATATTATTGTCAATTAAGTATATACACTAAATCTGACACCTAACAGCACTATTTTCACTATTGACACAAAAAGCAAACTATTATCTAGTTTTTTTGTTGAAAATAATACTTCCCCATCTCTTATTTCTGATCAAAAAGATAAAATAAAGTTAACGCCAAGTATAGCTGGGATGCTTCGTAAAAATCAGTAGGGTTAAGTCCTGTAATTTCTTTTATTTTTGATATCCGATATGACATGGTATTTCTATGGACAAATAACTCACGTGCAGCATTACTAATATTTAAATCATGCTTGAATAGGGCCTCTAATGTTTGCAGTAAGTCAATATGTAAAGACTTCCCCTCCGGCTTAATTATATGGTTTAATATAGTTTTATAATAATTACCACCCTCCGAAACAGGTATACTACCAACCAAATATTCATATTGCAAATGATTAATAGAATAAATTCCGTCTATGCGTGGAATATGTCTGCCTATTGTCAAAGCTGCTACCGAGTCATCGTATGACTTCTTTAAATCAATCAACTTATTATAATACCGGCCTATTCCCGCTTCCACTTCCAACTTTGTACCATTATAAACTGCTAATCTACATTTTTTCGCCGTACTAATAAGTATATTTTCAACATAATCTTGGTCATGTGCTTTTTTAGAGTTAAGTGCTTTTAACATAGCAATACGATTACTCCCTACAAAACCGATTATATTTTCACTTCTATCTGTAAAAGCAGATTTTATGCAGTCTAATACATCTTTTTTCAGCCTTTGTAGGAGGACTTGACACTTTGGAGTATTCTCATCTAAATTAGAAATTTCCAGAACAATTACCGCTCTGGGCAAATTCAAATCATAACCAACCAATTTTCCACGCAATATAACCGTTTCAAAATCTATCCCCCAACTCCCGCTAATCAGGTCATGAATCAATGCTTCTTTTGATTTTTCTTCCAAATGGATTTGCTCTCGAAGCGATGATTCTTCTAACATCAGCACAATGGTATGACGAGTTAACTCACCATATGCACGTATTTCTTCTGGATTACCCGTAATACCAACAACCCCAACTATCTGAGATTTAAAACAAACTGGAAGATTGATGCCAGATTTTGCTCCAGAATATGAGCCTAAATCCTTAGGTTTGATCTCAACGACGTTTTTATCCCTTACAGCCTTTGCCGCTCCTTCATGATAATCACCAATACGCGTTTCATCTCCGCTGGCAATAATTATCCCCCTAGAATTCATGATATTTATGTTATTACCAAGTATCGTAGACATCTTTTTTACTATACTCTGCGCAAGCTCTTGTGATAACATTTTTCCCTTCTTTCAAAAATTAAAAGAAATAATTTTATACTGATTTTGAGTTATTATATCATTATAGTCATTCATTACCTAGAAAAACAAAAGCATATATATGGCTTTTATTTTTTTCATACTACTACTCAAAAAATTCGCTATGGCCTCAAATATTCAAATCTAACGATAGAACATTTGAGGCCATAATACTTGCATTGTACCGCAATCTCCTTAGCAAAATAAAGACCATTTGTTTTAGCAAAACATATCTCCATCACCAGCGACAAGAAGGAAAATTTTAAACAAATTAACGCCCAAATCACAAATGCTAAGTTTACGATATAAATGATATTACGCCAAAATTATTAGCTAATATCATTGTAACAAAACTAATCATTGACTTAAAATCTATAACAAATTTATAAACTCCGTAACCGTCTTGTTAAATTTTTCTGGTTCTTCATAAAAGCTCATATGTCCACTATTCTCAAAGAATACTGTTTTTGCTCCAGGTATGTTTTCTCCTACATATGCGCTACCCTGCCATGGGAATACTTTTGACTGTCGACCCACACATACAAGTGTTGGCAAATTAATATGCGGTAGAAGATCACGCCAATCGATATGTGTATGATCTGCCATTACGTCTGCGCGAACCTTTGCAGGGCACTTATCGATTTCCTTAGCTAAATATTCAACATCTTCCGCGCTAGGAGGATTATCACCAAAGCAAGCAGGTACAAGCCCACGCGCTCCACCTTCAGGATCATACTCAAGACGAACAGTCAGTATTGCAAGTGCCTCTGCATCGTAACAACCCGGTTGTCCGTATCTCCAAGTTTCATTGTAATACTGACGCGGAGACTGATCAACACTAACGTGTCCAGCCAAATGTTCGTTACCAAATAATTCGATATAACTCCAACAAATAGACGCGCCCATGGACCATCCTAACAATGTAACTTCCTCAAGACCAACAGCTTCTATTAAGTCCTTGATATCCTTAGCATATCGCGCGATTCGATGCCCATAATCTACATTTTCCGAATCCCCATGAGCACGCAAATCAACTGCTATTACACGAAATGATTTTGCTAATTCATCGATATTTTTCTTAAAGAAATTATGTGAACATCCCCAACCCGGAATCATTATCAAAGGTTTCCCCTGTCCCTTATCCTCATAGAATATTTTTGCGTTGTCATTTGTTTTAATAAACGGCATAGTTTAAATCCCCCAAACAATTATTTTTTCTTAAGTTCAATCGACCGTAATTAATTTGCTTCCATAATAAACCTTACTCTTTTAATGTGAAAATTTTTTTTGCTTTCACTTCATTCTATCCCTCCTTTTGCCCCAATATTAATTAAACGCATGGCTCTTGCTGCTGCGTCAACCAACAATTTTTCTGCCTCTTTCATTGCATAAGATAAAGTTACAGGCCGTGGAATAATAGACATTATGGCATCAATACCGTGCTCATAAACAATTTCTGCATCATCACCTATTGACCCTACGATTGCTAAAACAGGAACATCATACTTCTTTGCCAATTTTGCTAATCTAATTGGTGCTTTGCCGTAAGCTGTCTGTTTATTTATTTCACCTTCACCAGTAATTACAAGATCGATTCCTTTAGCAATAATCCCTTCCATATCAAGGATCTCCATTAATAGTTCAGTACCAGGACGTATTGCCGCTCCACAAAAAGCAACTAATCCAGCTCCTGTTCCACCCGCTGCCCCAGCACCAGAAAGCTCGCTAATATCAATAGATAATTGTTCATGTATGATCTTTGCAAAATGCTCTAATGATTTATCTAAATATCCAATAATATCATCAGTGGCTCCTTTTTGCGGACCATAGATGTTGGAAGCACCACAAACGCCACATAAAGGATTATCTACATCACACGCTGCCACTAACTCAACATTCTTTAATAATTCATTGAGTTTTGATGTATCAATCTTTTTCAAATCGTTTAATCCTTGTGCTCCGAATCCGATTTCATGCCCTGAGTCGTCCAACAATCTTACCCCTAAAGCTTGAAGCATACCTGCCCCACCATCGTTTGTCGCACTCCCACCAAGACCAACAATAATCTTTGTCATCCCCATCTCAATGGCTTTTTTCATAAGTTGCCCCGTACCAAAAGTAGTTGCTATTAACGGATCCCTTTTTTCTTTTGGCACTAAGGCGAGCCCTGACGCCACAGCAAGTTCGACTACTGCAGTTGATCCATCTCTTAGTATTCCAAAATGACCTTTAGTTTTCTCGCCTAATGGATCATATACGTCCTGATATACTAATTCACCCCCAACAGATGATACCAAAGTTTTGATTAACCCTTCGCCACCATCCGAAATAGGCATTTTTATAACTTTAGCCGACGGCAATATCTTTTTGATACCCATCTCGATTGATTGTGCAACTCGCATAGTATCCAAACTCTCCTTAAACGAATCGGGAGCAACAAGTATAGTAAACATTTTTATCCTCCAAAATATTTAATCTCTATATTTATTCAAATTCATTTCAAATTATTTATCTATGGTTATTAGTTCTTGATTCTACGGATGAAACCCTTTGGATACTTTATTAAAACTTTAATCATATTCAGGCAAAAAAATTGTGCATAATGCACAATCGTATTATAAACATTTTACTCAAAGCAGGGACAAAAGCACAGAAAAAAAGTCGTTTTAAGACAAATATTATAGCAACCTACATAACATAGTTTGCTATAGTATAATTTTCACTGGGTTTCTCTCAGCATTTAACCACTAATCCAACACATCTCCCTTAATTGCTGTATATAAGACAACCCCTTCAAAATTCTGATTCTGATTATCTAACAGAAAATTCACAACTGATTCAGTTGTTCTTAAGTTGACTGAAAATTGCGTTGGTCTGTTTTGGTATCAAATAAAGACCTTTTGCACGGTAAACATACTCAATAGCTTTTCTTGAAGAAAATTTCCCTAGAACAATTTCCCTCGCTTTCCCCTCAGGCGCATATGGCTGATACGTATTTTCATTTTTTAACCGTCAACATGAATGCCCGATTCCTTTGAGTTACACATAACAGAATTCTTGCGTCCATCTAATAAATTAATATCTAGTACTTTACTTATTTCATTCAACTCCATTTACAGTCATTTTTCCTAGCGAAACTTATACCCTTTAGTCTTGAAAGCGTACAAATTTATAAAAAAGCTTTATAAATATTGTCTATGACAAAATTATAAAGCGTGCTGCTATTAATATTAAATATAATTATTCGTTATCTGCTGTTGTATGCAACATTTTTTCTTAAGCCTGCATAATAACATATATGAATTGGGTGAAGAAAAATGGAAGAGTCTTAATTCCCCTAAAGCTTTAAATCTTAAAATGCCACATTATCAACTAATATTAATGAGATAATGCATTATTTCCGAAAGAATAATTTTTTAGTTGCTTAATACTTTTTGCCTTTGCCAATCAAGAATTATGGCAAAGGCAATATTTTTACACAACACATTACATTAATGTTCAAAAAACAACTATATCAAACACTAAATTCATAACACAAATATGCACTTACTAATTACTCCCATTGCTCCCAAGCACCT
>CAXXMZ010000024.1:0-90760 GCA_963675355.2 Christensenellaceae bacterium | reverse complement strand
AGTCATTATTAAAAGCGTCTTTGCGTAACAAGTTCAGCAATTACAGCAGCCGTTTCATCGTTATCGATACACTCAACAACTTCACCCCTACTATGTAACTTTAGACTTTCAAGTTCCCATTTTCGGTTTTCTTCGATACTGACAGGATCGTTATAGTTAATAATAGGAATTGCGTTCTGTTCTGCTGCACGACACAGCATATTTCTGATATGTTCGCGTTTTTCCGTGTTGTTAAAATGCTGATGCTCAACAAGGATCTGTCTTACCGAATAATCGTGCGAATAAACCGTCTATAAGTCTGCATCAAAATAGACTGTCCCTGCGCTGCATAATCAGCCTTATTAGATCAGCATCTCCCGTCAACTCAACCCCAGGCTTTCTTCTAAGATAATCTAATCTTCCAATTTCTGTTGCTCCTGAACTAACCCAAATCATGCCAGGTCTCAACTGCGAACTTAACCTTCTAAATATATTATAATCAATGTCGTTATCTTGCTTACAAATAAGCGCCATTGAAACCAATCTTCCCAACTAACTCAACTTGTGCCGACAATATGCTTCCCTCCAACATTTATATTACAAGAATTGTACCATAATACAGTATTTTTATCAAAATTATAATGCACTAAAATTGTGAGAATATTTGCTTTTTTTCACCACAAAACTCTATCTTTTCATGACATACAAATACTCATTTAAATTCGCCTGTAGCCGTAACCTTCAGCAACAAGGTCATGCACGCATCCACCTGTTTAATTGGTATAGCTTTCACCCATTTGCATCGCTGAATCTATAGTTCTAGTTAATAACCGTTCCTCATAGATTCATTATGATAATAAAAATAAAAAACCGCCGATTCATTGAATCGGCGGTTTAATTTAACTAAACTAAGTTTAGAATAGGCTCTCTGTTGTCTTAACAACGTTTCAGTTGTAAATCCAAACTCCTTGAACAAAATACCAGCTGACCAGATGCACCATAATGATCAATGCTAATCATTGTGCCATCTAAGCCAACATATTTTGCCCAACCGAATGAGCTTGCTGCTTCCATAGCAACACGCTTACGTACTGCAGAAGGCAAAACAGCCTCTTTATACTCTGCGCTCTGCTTATCAAACAGCTCCATGCTAGGCATAGATACTACGCGAACATCAATGCCCTTGCCCTTTAGATTGCCTGTGCTTCAACAATCTGCTCTACTTCTGAACCAGAAGCCATTAGAATTGCATCAGGAACAGCTTTTCGGAATCAGATAGGATATATCCGCCCTTCATAGCGTCCTTGCCTGTGCCTGCATACTGTGGCAAGTTCTGGCGTGTTAATACCATAGCACTGGGCCCTTAGCGTCTGTCATTGCGTATTCATACGCAGCTGCAGTTTCTCTGTAATCAGCTGGACGGAATACAACAGAATTAGGGATTGAACGCATCATTGCCAACTGCTCAATAGGCTGATGTGTAGGTCCGTCCTCTCCAACACCGATGCTATCATGTGTTTAATACGAACATTACAGGAAGGTCCCATTAAAGCAGACAATCTGTATGCTGGCTTTAGGTAATCAGAGAATACAAAGAATGTTGCAACGTAAGGAGTCAATCCACCATGCAAATAGATTCCGTTTGCCGCTGCAGCCATTGCAAACTCACGTACACCAAAGTGTATATTACTGCCAGTATAATCCTTGCTAGAAAAATCTCCAGCATCTTTAATGTTAGTTTTGTTTGAAGGTGCAAGGTCTGCAGATCCACCAAACAAGTTTGGAACCTTAGCTGCCAAACGATTTAATGCAATGCCTGAAGAGCTACGTGTAGCATCTTTCTTGTCTTCGCTATGCATAGAAATCTGCATCAAACATTGAACTATCGCACTTAGCATTAAACCATGCATCCCACTTAGCTGCCATCTCAGGATATTTTTCAACATAGCTTGCAAACAACTTATTCCAGTCATCCTCATACTTTGAGAAAGTCTTTTGAAGCTGTTCCATATTATCATAAACTTCTTGAGGAACATAGAACTCTTTGTCTGTTGGCCAGCCAAAGTTTTTCTTTGTTTCGATTAGGTTATCAGCACCAAGAGGCTCACCATGTGCAGAGTTTTTACCCTGTTTTGCTGGGCATCCGTAACCGATCTCAGTCTGTACAATGATTATTGAAGGCTTATCTTTGCACGCCTTTGCTTCAGCTATTGCAGCAGCAATTGCATCAACATCAGCGCCATCAGCAACCTTGATTACCTGCCAGCCGTATGCTTCGAAACGTCCTGCTACATCTTCTGTAAATGTAATCTCAGTTTTACCTTCAATTGTAATGTCATTCTTGTCATAAAGCAGAATCAATTTGCCTAGCTTTAGGTTTCCAGCCATAGAACATGCTTCTGAAGAAACACCTTCCATAAGACAACCATCGCCAGAAATTGAGTATGTATAATGATCAACAACTTCGTAGCCAGGCTTGTTAAACTCAGCTGCCAAACGTGCTTCAGCCATTGCCATACCAACTGCCATTGCGATGCCTTGTCCCAAAGGTCCAGTTGTTGTTTCAACACCGATTGTGTGACCATACTCAGGATGTCCAGGTGTCTTTGATCCCCATTGTCTAAAATTCTTGATATCTTCGATAGTTACACCATAACCAAAAAGATGCAACAAAGAATACATCAACATAGAACCATGGCCAGCGGATAGTACGAACCTATCACGGTTTGCCCAATTTGGATTCTGTGGGTTATGTTTTTGTTCACGTGACCATAATGCATATGCCATCGCAGCTGCACCCATTGGTAAACCAGGGTGTCCCGAATTGGCTTTTTGAATTGCTTCCGCCGAAAGAATGCGGATAGAATTAACGGTCATTTGATCAGCTTTGCTCATGACTGTTCCTCCTTAATACTACTTGTTTCAGTTTTAGAAAGTTTTTTATGCGTAGCGGGGAATCCCCGTAGCAATCGATATAACGGTGCTAATTTAATAAAATCATCCATAATGTCCTGAACCAAACTCGGTTCAAAAACTCTTGAATCAAACACCTGGTTATGGACAACAACAAAGTTTTTACGGTTGCACCAATCCGCAATAATTTTATCATCATGTTTAATAACTGGTCGTTTGTATTCTTGTCCAACTATAACGAACCTATCCTCAAGATCAATAGCTTTCAGAGCTCTTTTGAATCTTGATGGCTTATCCAATATTTGCGCTCTGACCTTGTCCATGCATGGTTTATGCGGAGCTCTTAATCCCATCCCCCACTTCACTTCAAACGCCGACACGCTTACATAAAACCCAACACTTTGGTTGTTAGCTTCGCCTGTTCGTTTATATCCCAGCCATAAATAATCTCGATAAGGGCTTTTATCCTTTGAAAAACGCGTGTCCCTTCTGATACGTGCCAAAGCTTTATCCTGAATTGGCCGCGTTTCAAACCCATCATCAATCTTATCCATCAACGGTTGGATATCTTTTGCAATAAAAAGCAACGGCTGCTTAACATAAAGCTCAAACTCATGCCTATGCATCTCAAAATATTCTTTATTATTGTTGAACGCAATCCCCATAAAAAACTCAGCCGTTTGGGGCAAAAATCCACAAAAATTGTTTTCTTTCATACGTCAAAAATAAACCAGTCTCCAAAATATTATACGTGTTTATATAGTTTGTTTCAAGAAAAATAATTATTTAAGCGATAAATACGACATTTTTAGCTAGTATCCAATCAAAAAAGCTGCCCGCTCATGTGGCAGACAGCTCTTTTTCGTCAATATAAATTGAAATCCACTGCTCACCTATTTTATTATTATTCTTTTGGTTTAGGATCATTGTTAGCGTTATCGATATCATCAACGCTATCGATTTTGCCTAAATCTTCAAACTCATCCTGCTCTATCTCAGGCGGAACCACAGAATCTCCGTCGTCATAAAACTCATCAGCAGAATCGACTGTCTCGCCTTGATCGGAAACCTCTGTCTCATCCATCTGATCTGCTTGCTCCATTTCCCCTGCTTCTTGTGCTAACTTCTTTTCCTTTTTTTCCTTTTGAACAAGCACCAGTAACACGATACCAACTACAATTGCAACTACAACTATAATTATTACAACTAATAATAGGCCACCAACGGATCCTCCTTGTTGATCAGCTCCAGCTGTAGCAGTAGGTGAAGCCTGTGGTCCAACCAATATTTCAACAGGCTCAGCCGCTATGTTATATGTATTACCATCATCATCTGTCGCCGTAGCAGAAAAAACAAACGTCTGATTTTCGGTCAACTCAAAAGTTTTTAAAACCAATTTATCTCCCGTCGACAAGGCAGCAATAGTAGTAATTTCGCCCAAATTTTCTTCACTGATAACGACGTTATTAAGCTGAACACTACGAGTATTAGATACTGTAATTTCAAACTCAACTTCACCGCCGCCTTCTTCAAGCTGTGTCCTATCAGCCTTTATGCTGAGACCCAACCCGGTAGTAGCATCCCCCTCTTTAGATACTTCAAGAGAAACTACTTCGCTATCTGTATTAACACTGTTACCCTGTTTAGTAACACCTGTGACCGTTGTTTTAATATCTCTGTTTTTAGTCAGTTTAATCGTTTTGGTAACCGTTTTACTATCTCCTGCATTCAAACTAAACGTACTACCAAAACTATCCCCATTTTCATCTTTTACGCTAATATTGCTTATCTTTTGTCCACTCTGATTTGTAACTTTACAGCTTAGTGTAATTTCATCATCCACATTGCCAGATGTGGCAGAAGCACTTAAATCGACCAAAAGAGGCTCGTCTTGAGCAGACACGTATAATGTGTCAATTGTATCTATAAAATTTTGTCCACCTGATGTAAATGATACGCTTGGTCTTGAAGCAATTGTGCTTTCCATTACATGAGTAACTTTAATGTTTTTACTCTGCCCTGAATTAAGTGAAAATGAACTGTTTAACGCCGATTCTTGATAAGAATCATGAAGGACGACATTTTCGATTTTTTCGGTGCCCTCATTTTTAACAGTATAAGTAAACTCAACGGTATCACCTACGACCTGCGATGAGACATTACACACTCTTTCTAACGATACTTCAGGCTGAACTACTTTTTTAGCAATGGTAATTGTATCCGTACCTGTGTGATTAGCCCCATCAGCTGAATAATTCACCTTGATTGTTAATGGATTACCTAGTTGAGATGAACTTATAGGATAATTGTATTTCGTATAATCTTTTGCAAGTCCTGATGGAATTGTCAACGAAATCGAGTCCGTTGTTGATCCAATTTTAACCGAATTAACAACCATATCCGTACCATAATCGTTCTCAATCTGTACGGTAATATCCACGTTTCCGGCTCCTGTCAGCTCGTTTGGCGATGCTACTGTAGTAATTGTTACGCCAGCCGCTAAACTGGAACTCACAATCGAAAAACATACCGTTAACGTCATAACAAAGGCCGTAATAAACGATACAATCCGTTTTTTAGTCATAACTTCCTCCCACATAGCATAATTGCTATATAAATAATATATCAGGTTGTCCTTTTTACACATTGAACAATATTTATTAATATAACTTAACTTGCCTAATATTTATTATTCACGCAAAGCTAAATCTATGCAACCATAATTGTAGCTTACAGCTTAAAGTATGTCAATCTACCAAACAATATATAAATAGAAAAGGCGCCATTATAAACGCCTTTTACAAACAATAATTTTACCTAAATTTTAACAATCCATCCGTACTCATCTTCGATTTTTCCTAGTTGAAGACCAGTTAGTTTATCATAAAACAGTTGGGTGTATTTGCCCATCTTACCCTCATTTATTTTAATGGACTTATTCTTCCAAACCATTTCTCCAACAGGCGAAACCACGGCTGCTGTGCCTGTTCCAAACACTTCTTGCAATTTTCCTTCTTCATGAGCATTAAATAATTCATCTATACTTACGATACGCTCTGACACTTCTAATCCTTCTCTTTCTGCCATTTCAAGGATAGATGCTCTAGTGATTCCTGGAAGAATGCTTCCTGTTAGCTTTGGAGTTGTCAATACGCCATCAATTATAAAAAACATGTTCATCGCGCCAACTTCTTCGATGTTTTTCCGCTCTACACCATCTAGCCACAACACCTGTGAAAATCCCTTTTGATACGCCTTTTCTCCAGCCTTTAAACTTATAGCATAGTTTGCTCCCGCTTTTGTAAAACCTGTCCCTCCCCGTACTGAACGAACATATTCATCCTCAACATATATCCTAACAGGTTCAAGCCCATGAGCATAGTACGCTCCAACTGGAGATAGGATTATATAAAACAGATACTTATCCGAAGCTTTAACTCCCAAAACAGCCTCTGTAGCCATCAATGTTGGACGAATATATAATGACGTTCCTGGAGACGAAGGAATCCAGTCTCTTTCTACCCTTATTAACTCTTTTAAGTATTCAACCATTAAATCAGGATCTATCTCAGGCGCGCACATTCTTTCTGCAGACGTATTCATACGTTTAAAGTTTTCATGCGGTCTAAACAAATGGATATCTCCATTTTCAGTCTTATACGCTTTTAATCCTTCAAACATGGTCTGCGCATAATGAAACACCAATGAAGCGGGATCCAGCACAAAATCATGATAAGGCTCTATCCTGGCATCATGCCAACCCAGACCGTTATCATATTCCATAATAAACATATGATCTGTAAACAACTTGCCAAACCCTAGCTTTGATTCGTCCTCACATTTTGCCTTAGGTGAATCTGTGAGCGTAACCTTTAAATCTGCCATAACTAACCTCTCCTCGAATTTATAAAATTTACAATTATGTTCTAAGCATCCTATCCGTCTTTTTGATCTTTTTTATGGGTTGGCCACGCTATAAACTCTTGACCTATGCGCTCAAACTCACATTTTCCTTCTGTTTGATCAATTAATTTATTACAAAAATCCTCTTCATCTTGCAAAAGCACTCCCACACACACTTCTACATGAGCAAAAAATTCTTTGCTCATCACGATTATTCCATCGTCTTTTAAAAGCACTGTTATACGGCTGAATTGCGAATAATCAAGCTTAAGCCTATATAAAGCAGTATCTTGCATCCTTACTATCTCAGCATCGTTTAGTGCTTGCACTGCTGCCTGTGAGTATGCTCTAACTAGCCCTCCTGTGCCTAGTAAAACTCCTCCGAAATATCTAGTTACAACTATAATAGCGTTTTGCATGTCATTTTTAGACAATACATCTAATATTGGAGCACCTGCTGTTCCCGAAGGCTCGCCGTCATCACTTGACCTCCTAGCACTATCCGTTATCCATGCGTAACAGTGGTGGCGTGCATCATAATACTTTTTACGTTGAGCATCGATAACTTGTGCAGCTTCTTGTTCGCTAAACACTTGTTTGCAAACTGCAATAAACTTAGACTTTTGCACAATATGTAACGCTTCACCCGCGCTTTTGACTGTATTATACGCCGAAATCATTTTAGCACAACGCGATGAAAAGTCTTCTTGCCTTTTTTAATCAAAATACCCTTTTTTAACGAATCTTCTTGCACTACCATCTCAGGATCAGTGATTTTCTCTTCATCTATGCTAACCCCACCTTGGGTGACCAATCGCCTAGCTTCACCTTTAGACTTAGTAAGCGCACAAAGTGCCATAATATCAATAATACGCTGGTTTTGTTGATATTGCTCCATATTTATTTCAGTTGAAGGAATGCTATCAGCATCTTTAGCGCCGCCAAACAACGATTCGGCTGCCTGCTGTGCCTTTAACGCTTCTTCCTCGCCATGAACCTGTTTTGTCAGCTCAAACGCCATCAAGCGTTTTGCGTCATTTATCCTATGATCATTGTGGCTACACATCTCTTCAATCTGTTCAACCGGCAGGAATGTAAGTAGCATCATGCATCTCTTTACATCAGCATCATTAACATTACGCCAGTATTGATAAAACTCATATGGGCTAGTCTTATTTGCATCTAACCATAAAGCACCTTTTTGAGTCTTACCCATCTTGATTCCTTCGCTAGTTGTAAGCAATGAACAAGTAAGCGCAAACGCACTGCGATGTTCTTTTCTTCTAATCAAATCTGCGCCAGCTAAAATGTTTGCCCACTGATCGTCGCCGCCCATTTGCAATACAGCGCCATACTCTCGATTAAGCACCAAGAAGTCATAGCTTTGCATCAACATATAGTTAAACTCAATAAACGTCAATCCACGTTCCATTCTCGATTTAAAGCACTCAGCAGTTAGCATTCGGTTTACCGAAAACTGTGATCCAATGTCTCTTAAAAAATCTATATAATTTAAATCAAGCAGCCAGTCGGCGTTGTTTACCATTATCGCCTTATCATCACTAAAATCAATTAACGATGAAATCTGATCCTTGAATCGCTCTGCATTCTTTTGAATTTCTTCTTTTGTAAGCATCTGACGCATATCAGTTCTGCCCGAAGGGTCACCTACCATGGTAGTGCCGCCACCGATTAACGCAATCGGCTTATGGCCTGCTCTTTGCATGTGTGCCATCGCCATTAAAACTACATAATGTCCAATATGCAAACTATCCGCTGTTGGATCGAATCCTATATAAAAGGTTACGCTTTCTTTACCTAATAGCTCTTTAAGCTCGTCCTCATGTGAGGTCTGCTGAATAAACCCTCTCTGGGTCAGAGTATCGAAAACACTGGTCATGGTTATCTCCCATTCTAACTTCATTGATTTTTATTGCTTATACAAACGTATTCTATTTATTTTAACTTCTTTTCATGCACAAAATCAAGTCTACATTAATAATAGTAGATATAGCAAAAATATTAACGACAAAAATATAAAATAATTATTATGGGTTTTATATTGACACGTAAAAAATGCTATGTTAAAATCCTTAATAAGTTAATATGTCAATGCGTTGATTAGACCGCGCGCAGTATTTAAGCTCAGAGAGGAAATGTTGGTGGGAATTTTCCGTGAGATATTGCACATGCGCCATCCTCTATGAGCAACAGGTCAAAAGTTTAACGAGTAGGCCTTGTCGGATTAGCCGTCCGTTATTTCGGCGATACATCGGGATTCGTTCCCTGTGTTTTATGAGTGTATGCGCTAGGCGCATGAAATTGAGTGGTACCGCGAATTTAGCCTTCGTCTCAAATTGATTAGAGACGGGGTTTTTTTATTTTCTAAAGGAGGAAAAACTATGTTAATGACCGGAACTCAAATCGTTGTAAAAAGTCTTATTGATCATGGTGTTGATCTGGTGTTTGGATACCCAGGCGGAACTATTCTTCCGTTATACGATGAGCTCTCCAAGAATTCAGACAAAATTACTCACATACTTCCCAGCCACGAGCAAGGCGCGTCTCATGCTGCAGACGGCTATGCCAGAGTTACCGGCCGCGTCGGAGTCTGCCTCGCAACTTCGGGTCCAGGATCGACTAACCTCGTTACCGGAATTGCAACTGCATACATGGACTCAAGTCCTGTTGTATTCATTACAGCCAACGTTGCTAGTGCATTATTGGGAACGGACGCTTTTCAAGAAGTGGATATCACCGGCATAACAATGCCGATAACAAAGCATAACGTTCTCGTTAAAGACGTTAATGATTTACAGCAGATAATGTATCAAGCATTTGAGATTGCGCAATCAGGCCGTCCTGGTCCTGTTTTGATTGATATCCCTAAAGATGTTTTGCTAAATTCCACTGAGTGGATTGATTTGATTCCAAAGACGGCATCAAAAGCAGACGATAATAAAGATAATACCTTGGATGACTATAAGTCGGAAAACGCAAAAGACTTAGCATCTGCTGCTGCGATGATTAATAACTCAAAAAAGCCTATGATATTAGCAGGTGGTGGAGTTATTATATCTAATGCATCACAAGAACTTGTTGATTTTGCAGAAAAAATTCAGGCTCCCGTTGCTAGTTCGTTGATGGGACTTGGTGGACTTGCTGCTTCTCACCCGCTTTTCGTTGGGAACATCGGAATGCATGGTAACGTAGTAACTAACACTCTTAGCGCTGAATGTGACTTGCTTATCGCCGTTGGCACTAGATTCAATGACCGTATTTTCGGTAGCTTAAAAGATTTCTTGCCAAACGCAAAAGTGTTGCATATTGACATAGATAAAGCCGAAATCAACAAAAACGTATTTACCAACCAAAAACTGATTGGTGACGCAAAGCTTGCTTTATCCGCGTTAACGCCAGAGATAAATGATGTAAATCGCACTAGCTGGACATCATATGCAAAACAATTAAAGAAAGATACATCATATCAGCATTCTAGCTGTGATGAACTATCTCCACCCGAGATGATGCGCATGCTAGGCGAAAAAATAGGCGAAAACGCGACTGTTGTTACAGATGTTGGACAGCACCAAATGTGGGTTGCTTTACACCTACCCTTTGAAACTCCGAAAAAACTTGTAACAAGTGGTGGTATGGGAACGATGGGCTTTGGCCTAGGCGCAGCTATGGGAGCTCAAGCAGGGTTACCTGATAGCACAACCGTACTAGTTACTGGTGATGGATGTTTCCGAATGAACTGTAACGAATTAGCTACCGTAAGCAAATTTGACTTACCGGTTATAATAGTATTAATGAATAATGGTACGCTTGGAATGGTTCGACAGTGGCAAACATTGTTCTATGAAGAACGTTATTACCAAACGACTTTGGATCGCGCACCAGATTTTGTTAAATTGGCTGAGGCTTATGGCATAGATGGCTATTGTATCGAGTCTATGAGCGATTTTGAATCAACTTTAGATAAAGTTATCGGTTCAAAGAAACCAGCTGTGTTAGATTGTCGTTTATTTATTGACGAAAAGGTAATACCGATGGTAGCACCGGGAACACCGATTTCGGAATTTAAATTGAAATAGCACACTGCATTTGCAAGGAGGTACCCAATGGAAAAGCATACTTTGTCCATTCTTGTTGATAATCATGCTGGCGTACTTGTTCGTGTAGCCAGTCTATTCAGTCGCAGAGGCTTTAATATCGATAGCCTTGCAGTCGGAACAACTCAAGATGAACACCTCTCACGAATCACAGTAATTACTAGCTGTGATCAGAGAGAATTAGATCAACTGGTATCCCAGCTTGAAAAGCTGGTTTGTGTACAAACAATTCAAGTCCTACCACCGTCTAAGAGCGTTAGCCGCGAACTGTTACTCATTAAGGTTGCGGTTGATAAAACACAGCGGGGTGAGCTTATGTCTACCGCTTCAGCATTTAATGCACGAGTATTAGACGTAACGAAAAACAGCTTGACTTTTGAACTTACCGGCGATACTCCAAAGATAACCGCGTTGATGTCTCTACTTGCTGATTATGGCATACTAGAGAGCATGCGTACCGGAGTTGTAGCACTCGAAAGAGATACTAACACAATTTATAACACAATTTAGGAGGAATACTAAAATGGCGAAAATGTATTATGAGAAGGACTGTAACCTGGATAAATTGAGCAATAAGACGGTTGCCATAATTGGATATGGCAGCCAAGGACACGCTCATGCACTCAACCTTAAGGAAAGCGGAGTGGACGTAGTTGTTGGACTATATAACGGCAGCCCATCATGGCCACGCGCTGAAGCTGCTGGACTACGTGTTGCAACAGCTGCTGATGCTGTTTCTCAAGCAGACATCACTATGATTTTAGTAAACGATGAAAAACAACCTACAATTTACAAGGAAAGCATAGCTCCTAACCTAAAGTCGGGTAGCGCTTTAGTTTTTGCTCATGGATTCAACATTCACTTTGGTCAAATTGTTCCTCCAAGCGACGTTGACGTTTTCATGATCGCACCAAAAGGCCCAGGCCACACCGTTCGTAGTCAATATCAGGAAGGCTTTGGCGTTCCTTGCCTAATAGCTGTATATCAGGATGCATCTGGCGAAGCACATGATTTAGGTCTTGCTTATGCATTAGGAATCGGCGGCGCTCGCGCTGGCGTTCTAGAAACTACTTTCCAAGAAGAAACTGAAACCGATCTGTTCGGTGAGCAGTGTGTTCTTTGTGGTGGAGTATCTGCTTTGATGAAAGCTGGTTTTGACGTACTAGTTGAAGCTGGTTATCAGCCTGAGAGCGCATACTTTGAGTGTGTTCATGAAATGAAGCTTATCATCGACTTGGTTAACAAGGGCGGACTATCCTTCATGCGTCATTCTATCAGTGATACTGCTGAATACGGCGATTATACTATCGGCGAAAAAATAATAACAGACGATACAAAGAATGTAATGCGTGAAACTTTGAAAGAGATTCAAGAGGGCAAATTTGCTCGTAACTGGATCCTTGAAAATCAGGCAAACCGTCCATACTTTAACGCAAAGCGTCGTCAAGAGAAATCTAGTATAGTGGAGACCGTCGGTGAAGATCTCCGTTCAATGATGAACCGTCCAACCGAATAAGGAGAATTTCAATGGAAAAACAAACTTGTAGCATGCGCAGCGATAAAGTTAAATCGGGCGTTGAGCGTGCACCACACCGTTCGCTGTTTCTTTCTCTTGGGTTGACTCAAGAAAGCATAAAGCGTCCGTTAATCGGTGTTGTTCATGCTCAAAACGAGATCGTCCCTGGGCACATACACATGAATACCTTGGTTAACGCCGTTAAAGAAGGCGTACTAATGGCTGGTGGAACACCTATAGCTTTTGGTACCATAGGCGTTTGTGATGGAATTGCTATGGGACACACTGGCATGAAATATTCTTTGGTAACACGAGAGTTAATCGCTGATACCTGCGAATGTATGATTGCTGCTCATAGCTTTGATGCACTTGTGTTCTTACCCAACTGTGACAAGATAGTTCCGGGCATGCTGATGGCAGCTGCCCGTATGAATATTCCTTCAATCTTTGTAAGCGGCGGTCCTATGCTTTCAATTGAGCATAATGGCCGTGCTATAGACTTAAATAGCGTATTTGAAGCTGTTGGCTCTTATAAAGCTGGTCTTATGGACAACGATGAACTAACTGCTATAGAAGAAAGTGCTTGTCCTACTTGCGGAAGTTGTTCGGGAATGTTTACCGCAAACTCCATGAACTGTCTAACGGAATCTCTAGGTATGGGGTTAGCTGGAAACGGAACGATCCCTGCGGTTTATGCGGCACGCCAGCGACTTGCTCGCATGGCTGGTATGCAGATTATGGAACTTCTTGAAAAAGACATTAAACCGCTAGATATCATGACTCCTAAGGCTTTTGAAAATGCTTTGGCTGTCGATATGGCGCTTGGTTGTTCCACTAACTCGGTACTTCATCTTACCGCTCTAGCACATGAGTGTGGATGTCCTATCGATTTAGACCAAATAAACAAAGTAAGTGCTAAGGTTCCTAACCTATGCAAACTTGCTCCATCTGGCATGCATCATCTTCAAGATCTGAACTCAGCAGGCGGTGTTCATGCTGTTATATCAGAGCTAAACAAAATAAACGTAATCAATACAGACGCTATTACAGTTACTAGTAAAACGCTAGGCGAAAACATTGAAAACGTCAAGGTCCTTGACTATGATGTCATCAGAAGCGTAGAAAAACCATATTCAAAAAAGGGTGGTCTTGCTATCCTTCGTGGAGACTTGGCTCCAGACGGTGCGGTTGTAAAACAGCATGCTGTAGCACCCGAGATGATGCAGCATTCTGGCCCCGCTCGCGTATTTAACTCAGAAGAAGAAGCTATTGCTGCCATCTACGAAGGCAAGATAGTATCAGGCGATGTTATCGTCATCCGCTATGAAGGACCAAGAGGCGGCCCTGGTATGCGCGAGATGCTATCCCCTACCTCAGCTATAGCTGGCATGGGTCTTGATAAATCGGTCGCATTGATTACTGACGGACGTTTCTCAGGTGCTACACGTGGAGCGAGTATCGGTCACGTATCACCAGAAGCAGCTACGTGCGGCCCTATCGCTTTAGTTGAAGATGGCGATATCATTAGCATTGATATCCCTGGAAAACGTATAGATATCAAGGTTAGCGCTGATGAGCTAGAAAAGAGAAAAGCAAACTGGGTTAAACCAGAACCTAAGATAACTCATGGATATATGTCGCGTTATGCGCGAATGGTAAGCTCGGCTGCACAGGGTGCGATAGTCGAATAAATATTGTTTATGGAGGTGACGAAATGAAAGTTGTATTATATGATGCCACCTTGCGCGAAGGCGCTCAAGGACCAGGAGCATCTTTCACCGTCGAAGACAAACTGCGTATAGTTGATATGCTTGATGATCTGGGTGTAACATATATTGAAGCAGGTAACCCTGGATCAAACCCTAAGGATGCGGCATTTTATGATAGGATGAAGTCGCATTCTCTTAAACAAGCTAAACTGGTTGCATTTGGTTCTACCAGCCGCGTGGGCATCCATCCTAAAGATGATGCAAACGTCAAAGCATTGCTTTCTGCGCAAACGCCTGTAGTATGCATATTTGGTAAGTCATGGGACTTCCATGTTGAGCACATTCTTAAGGCTACTTTGCAGCAAAATATTGATATAATTGGTGATACAGTTCGCTATTTAAAAGAGCAAGGCAAAGAGGTCGTTTATGACGCCGAGCATTTCTTTGATGGATATAAACGAAATCCTGAATACGCCTTAAAAACTTTACACGCAGCAAACGATGCTGGTGCTGACTGGCTATGCCTTTGCGAGACCAACGGCGGGTGTTTCCCAAGTGATGTAAGCGAGATAACCAAAAAAATGGTGGGTATTTTCGGTGATAAAATAGGCATACATGCTCATAACGATACAGGAATGGCAGATGCTAACGCGATAAGTAGCGTTCAAAACGGCGGAAAAATGGTGCAATTTACGATAGCAGGTTGGGGCGAAAGATGTGGTAACACAAACATCTTTACTATCTTACCCAACTTACAGATAAAGCTAGGCTATGATTGTATTACTCCTGAAAAAATGAAGGGTATGGTGAAGTTTGCTCATTCATTCCACGAGCTTGCAAACCAAGGCATAGAACCTGGTTCCCCATACGTTGGATTTAACGCTTTTGCACATAAGGCAGGTATGCATATAGATGCTGTAACCAAAAACTCTGAGTCGTTTGAACACATTAACCCCGAATTAGTTGGTGCGAAACGTTCATTCTTGATATCCGAGGTAGCTGGACGATCTGCTGTCTTAAAACGCATACAAAGTATCGTACCAGACGTGTCAAAAGACTCTCCTGCCATTTCTCAAATAGTTAACAAGGTTAAAGAAATGGAGCTGCAAGGTTATCAGTTTGAAGGCGCCGATGCTTCGTTTGAGCTAATGGTCCTTAGAGAGCTAAATATGCATAAACCATATTTCTTGCTCGAAGACTTTAAAACAATGGTTATTGAGCCGCCAAGAAAATGCGGCGAAGCCGCTTCGGCAATGGTGCACATAAAAGTAGATGGTCAAGACGAAGTAACTGCTGCTAATGGTAACGGCCCTGTCAACGCTATAGACCGTGCAATTAGAAAAGCACTAAAACGCTTTTATCCTAAAGTGGAAGAAATTTCGTTGACCGACTATCGTGTACGTGTGCTAGATACAAAGTTTGCAACAGCAGCACAGGTTCGCGTTTTAATCGAATCCACTGACTCTAAGGATACTTGGACAACTGTGGGTGTATCCGCTGATATCATAGAAGCTAGCTGGCAAGCATTAGTTGATTCACTTGAATACAAGCTAATGAAAGATAACAACTAAATATCACTTCTAAGGAGGAATTGTTACGTGGGAATGACCATGACACAAAAAATATTGGCCGCGCATGCCGGGCTTGATTCAGTCCGTACTGGCCAGTTAATAGAATGTACGCTTGACATGACTTTGGGCAACGATATTACTTCGCCCCTAGCCATGAATGAGTTTGAACGTATGGGTGCTAAAACCGTTTTTGATCCAGAGAAAATTGCGCTAGTACCCGACCACTTCGTCCCCAACAAGGACATCGCTTCAGCTGCTCAAGCAAAACAAATGCGTGAGTTTGCAAAGAAGCACAAAATCACAAACTACTTTGAAGTTGGTCAGATGGGGGTTGAGCACGCTCTATTGCCTGAGCGTGGATTAGTTGCACCAGGCGACCTAATCATCGGCGCTGACAGCCATACCTGTACTTACGGTGCCCTTGGAGCTTTTTCAACCGGCGTTGGATCTACCGACCTTGCTGCTGGAATGGCGACAGGTAAAGCTTGGTTTAAAGTCCCTCCAGCACTTAAGTTTAATCTTAATGGTAAAATGCAAAATGGTGTGAGCGGCAAAGATGTTATCCTTTATATCATAGGCATGATAGGGGTCGACGGCGCCCGCTATGCTTCGATGGAATTCACTGGTGACGGCATTAACTGCCTAACCATGGAAGATAGGCTTTGTATGGCTAACATGGCTATTGAAGCTGGTGCAAAAAATGGAATATTCCCAGCTGATGAGGTTGCACAACAATATTCTCTAGAGCGTGCAGGTCATAAAGGGACAGTATACATTGCAGACGATGATGCTGAATACTTAGAGACATACGAGATCGATCTGTCAAAGGTACCTATGACAGTTGCATTCCCTCATTTGCCTGAAAACACTAAGTCTATTACTGAAGCTGAAGAACTTAAAGTATCCATCGATCAGGTCGTTATCGGTTCTTGCACAAATGGACGTATTGAAGACATGCGCGTCGCCGCAGAAATCTTAAAAGGCAATAAAGTCAATGAAAATGTTAGGCTGATCATTATTCCAGCAACCCAAAAAATCTGGATGCAGTGCGTTCACGAAGGTTTAATGGATATTTTCATCGAATCTGGCGCAGCTGTTTCAACCCCAACCTGTGGCCCTTGCTTAGGCGGTCATATGGGTATATTGGCTGAAGGCGAACGAGCTGTTGCTACAACCAACCGCAACTTTGTTGGACGCATGGGACATCCTAAGAGCGAAGTATATCTTGCTTCACCAGCTGTTGCAGCTGCTTCGGCTATTGCAGGAATAATATGCTCACCTAAATATTTAACTACTATGGGAGGTGCAAAATAATGAATTTACTTGGTTTTGCACATGTATACGGCGATCACGTAGACACTGACGTTATTATACCTGCTCGCTACTTAAACACAGCCGATCCTAAAGAACTGGCTAAGCACTGCATGGAGGATATTGACGCTGATTTCGTAAACAACGTAAAAGAAGGCGACTTTATCATAGCAGGCCGAAACTTTGGCTGTGGATCATCACGTGAGCATGCTCCAGTATCAATTAAAGCAAGCGGAGTTTCTTGTGTCGTTGCTGAAAGCTTTGCGCGAATCTTTTTCAGGAACGCAATAAACACTAGTCTTCCTGTAATAGAATGTCCAGAAGCTGTAAAAGACGCTAAGTCTGGCGACAAGTTTGAAGCCAACCTTAGTGAAGGATGGCTAAAAAATACCACTCAGGCTAAGACATATACTATAGAGCCTTTGCCTGAATTTATTCAAGAATTAATCCAAGCAGGCGGATTAGTCAACTATACTGCAACAAAATTGCCAAAATAAACCTGCAGTTTTGTAACATTATCACAGAACCATTCCTGTTCTTTGGGTATAATAATACTATCAAAGAACAAGGAGTGGTTTTTAAATGGCAAATATTATTGAAATAACTAAGGATAATTTTAAAACAGAAGTATTAGATTCATCGACACCAGTACTTATCGATTTCTGGGCGGCATGGTGCGGGCCTTGCAGAATGGTTGCACCGATTGTAGATCAAATTGCAACCGAGATGGAAGGCACCATTAAAGTTGGTAAAGTTAACGTTGACGAAGTACCATCTTTAGCTCAAACTTATTCTGTTATGAGCATCCCAACATTAATTTTGTTTAAGGGAAATCAGCAGCTAATGCAAATCGTTGGCGGTCAGCCAAAGGCAGCCATTATAGCAAAGATTAAAGATGCTTTAAAATAGAGTTTCGGTAAAACAAAAAGGGCGGTAATATTACCGCCCTTTTTTTATTAACTAATCATTATTCTTTTTTAGCTTGCTTCTTTTTATAAACAAACAGAATCATTGTTGCTGCAATTGCAGATATCATCCAAACTAACCAAGACATATCGTAAGGATATTCTCCTGTTTGAGGGTTAGTTTCCTGACCAGATGTTACCGCCTGCGGTGTAACTGCTGCATCTTTATCAGTATTATCAAAAGTTGCTTCCTCACCCAATACCTTTATTTCGATTTCTTCATAATAGAAAATTATGGTGTTGTTCTCTTTGTCTATAGTAATAGTGACATCAGATTCGTCAACTGGCGAATAACCCTCTACATCAATTGGAGATTCTGTAATCTCTTGCCCAACTACGCCGGTCGCTACTTTTTCAGGAGCTACTGGAGTATTATCATCCCTCTTTAAATACTTAACAGTATATTGCTGTTCACTAGCAGCGAAGTAATATATGATCACATTATCATCGTTGTTAGCTCCTATTACAAGTTTATCAGGAGTTTTACTAACGTAATCATAGCCCTCAATAATATTACCAGGATCTACTGGATAAATAACAACTCCAAAGAAGGCATTTAAAGCCAATGGAGCTTTTAATTCCTTATCTGTACCCTGTTCTAAGAACTTTATAGTTATTACCTGTAAATTAGGTGTGTACTCAAATACCAGCTCATTAGCTTCACCCTCCATAGGTGTTATACTCTGAGTCAGCTGAGTCACTGTATACCCTTCGATATCTTTAGCATCAATATCGACCTTCTCTCCATGTTTACCAGTAAACGTATCCGTCGGTGCCAACTCATGTGATGGATTGCCTTGCTCAACATACTTAACTGTATAATCTACATCATTAGCTGCATAGTAGACTGTAAATACGTTTTCTTCGTCTTCCATAGGAGTTACGGTAAATGGCGCATTGGTAGCTGTATATCCTATGTAACTATTAGCGTTAACAGTTACCGGCGTATTGTGACTACCACTAAGCGTCTCTTCATCTAGCAACTCACCTGTGGCCTGCACCACATGCTTTACTGTATATTCAACTTCGTTTGCTTCATAATATACAGTAAATACGTTTTCTTCGCCTTCCTTTGGCGTTGCGGAAAGCGGCGCATTGATAGCTGTATATCCTGTGTAACTATTAGCGTTGATAGTTACCGATGTATTGTGACTACCGCTAAGCGTCTCTTCATCTAGCAACTCACCTGTGGCCTGCACCACATGCTTTACTGTATATTCAACTTCGTTTGCTTCATAATATACCGTAAATACGTTTTCTTCCTCTTCCATAGGAGTTACGGTAAATGGCGCATTGGTAGCTGTATATCCTATGTAACTATTAGCGTTAACAGTTACCGGCGTATTGTGACTACCACTAAGCGTCTCTTCATCTAACAACTCACCTGTGGCCTGCACCACATGCTTTACTGTATATTCAACTTCGTTTGCTTCATAATATACCGTAAATACGTTTTCTTCGCCTTCCTTTGGTGTTGCGGAAAGCGGCGCATTGATAGCTGTATATCCTGTGTAACTATTAGCGTTGATAGTTACCGGCATATTGTGGCTACCGCTAAGCGTCTCTTCATCTAGCAACTCGCCTGTGGCCTGCACCACATGCTTAACTTTATATTCAACTTCATTAGCTGCATAATACACCGTATATACGTTTTCTTCGCCTTCCTTTGGTGTTACGGTTAGCGGAGCATTGGTAGCTGTATATCCTGTATAACTATTAGCGTTGACAGTTACCGATGTATTGTGACTACCGCTAAGCGTCTCTTCATCTAACAACTCACCTGTGGCCTGCACCACATGCTTTACAGTATATTCAACTGGATTAGCTTCATAATACACCGTAAATACGTTTTCTTCGCCTTCCTTTGGCGTAACGGTAAGCGGCGCATTAGTAGCTGTATACCCCGTATAACTATTAGCGTTAACAGTTACAGACGTATTGTGACTACCGCTAAGCGTCTCTTCACCTAGCAACTCACCTGTGGCCTGCACCACATGCTTTACTGTGAATTGCACTGCCTCTGGACAATAATAAATGTTAATGATGTTATTAGCTTCAATAGATGAAATCTGTAACCAATAGTCAGGCGTGCGATCAGTATAGGAGTATCCAAATATTGATTTAACTTGATACCATGTATTAATAAACGCACCCTTCTTAGCTTCTCCCGTAACGGTTGGACTAATTTTAGTAGTAGTCCCCTCATGGTAGTAGTTTACTTGGTAATCATACAACTCCTCATAAACCAACGTTAGGTTGTTGCCATCGTTTGACAATTTGATCTTTTCTGGAATTGAATTAAAAAACTCATATCCGTTGATCGAAATTGCCTCATCGCTACCATACACCCATGAACCTTTTGTGCCTGTTTTTTCCACCGGTGGAGCAATAATGTGATGACCTTCCTTATCCACAAAATTTACTGTATATTTCACTTGTTGTGGAGTTGGAGGACAACAATTAGATACAGCCAAAACACTGCTAGGCAAAATAATGCCGATAGACATCAACATAGCAATACATACTGCTATGCACTTAAAAAACACCTTCGTCTTTCTCATATAAACCTCTCCTTCATCATGAACTCGTTTTATCTATAGAGCAATCGCTATCCTACTCATCAGCTTGATTGCCGTATCGAACGTATGCTATCCTTTAGAAATCAAAAAATTTTCAAAATGTTAACAGTAGTATTTACCCTCACTCCCAAAAATACACACTATTATCTTTGAATGTTAACTATATTCATATTAGTATTATGTGTCAATTTAATCAACAAATCAAGTGTTTTTTTTGCCGTTTCCTTGATTTTTCTCTGTTTTCTTCTGTTTTCCTGTATAAGTTAATTTGACATAATTACACAAAAAAAAAGACCTTTATCGGTCTCAACAAAAAAATTTTACTATTTTTACTCTGATATTGATTTTACATATCGTGAATCTACTACTCTAATTCTACCACGGCTAAGTGCAATAACTCCAATATCCTTTAATTCACCTAAAACTCTTGAAACAACTTCTCGTGCTGTACCTAGTTCAGCTGCAATCGTTTCATGAGTCGCATGTATTTCATTCGATCCAAACTTATCCATTTGCATAATCATCCACTGCCCAATACGCTTGTTAATGCTGTCAAATGCAATACTTTGCACCACCTGCATCGATTCAATCATCCTATCATATAACGTTGTAATCAAAAAATCCTTCCACTCTAAATGATTGTTTAAATACAAATTATAGGCACTAAGTGGTATCATAAACATGGTCGTATCGACTTCGTTTTCTGCAATTGCAGGAAAATCTTCCCCTTTTAGTCTACACGCAAGCGACACTAGACACGTATCTCCAGCTTTTGCTCTAAAAATAGTTAGTTCTCTACCGCTTGACGATATCTTATAAATTCGTATCACACCAGATAACACTAGTGGAATATTTTCACATGTCTGGCCCTCACGTAACAATATGTTGCCTTGATTTTTCTTAGCAATATACGCACTATTTAATAAACCGTCAAGATCGTTTTTTCTAAGCGTATTTAATACAGGAAACAACCGAAGTACTTTGTCAAAATGATCCATCATCGCTCCTAACCAGCATAATGCGAAATTATATAGTCAGCTATATCGTCAAATTCCTTACGCGGTTCAATCTTTTTTCCACTACATACTCTTACTACTTTCATCCCTGCTTCTTTAGCAGACATTGCCGAATACAAGCTATCCTCAAACATAATACACTCCGTTGGCTTAACATCCAATATGTTAGCTACCAACTCAAATAACTTTGGCGTTTCTTTACCTAGGTTCACCTGGCACTCACTAATCACTTCATCAAAATATTGCATCATGTCAAACCGATTTAATACTGCATGCGCAATGTCATGATGTGCTGCCGTTAAAACTGCAAGCTTCATTCCCGCTTGCTTAAGCGCACACACATATTCTTTTACGCCATTAATCAACTCAACCTTGCTATTATATTCAACAAGTGCACGTGCAACCCAGTCATCTACAACATCCTGACTGCTTACATCTAAGCCCAGCCTCTCAATGGTATAATCTGCGGCTTGATATAACCCTAAACCACTAATCTCATCAAACCATTCACCTTTAAAATCAAAGTCATTATCGTCCAAATAGTCGCTTCCAATTTTCTCCCATACCCACATAGAATCAGTTATTACACCATCCATGTCAAATATTACTGCTTTTACGTCATTATCCTTTAAATTTTTAGGTTCCATTACATTCTCCAAAATATTTATCTATATTATTACTATACTACCAAATCTTCTTGTATTCAAACGCTTCTTAAATAATAAAAGTAAAAAAGCGAGCAAATTGCTCGCATATACCATTGCTTATTCTGAACATGTAATTTGTTATTCAGAAACCTCGCTTATTCTTACTCCGTAATTTTCATTAACCACAACCACATCACCTCGTGCAATCAATTTTCCGTTTGCACGCACCTCAACAGGTTCATCGTCTCCCTTTTTTAGTTCTATAATAGATCCAGCATGAAAACTAAGTATCTCGCTAATAGGCAATTGCACCTGCCCCAGCTCAACTGTAACTGTCATAGGCATGTCAATGACAAGATTCATCTTGTCGTTTTCGTCCATCCCTGATCCATTCTGGTTTTCTTTCCGTATATCATTATTCCAATTCTTTGCGTTTGATGTCATCATTCCTTTGGTTCCTCCTTTAGCGTTTCGGTAATTTCAATTGCAAACCGTCCATTTGACTTGCCAATCTTACCTTTAAACTTTGGAGTGCCAGATGCCACTAAAGTCGCATCCATGTGCACATTGTGATTAAGGCATATAATATCCCCTACTTGCAAGTCCAATATTTCCCTAATAGTGGCTGGAGTTTCGTCTAACACAGCATGTAACGTCACCTTCGTTTCAGAAATCTGCTTAGAAATCTCTTCTTTATGTGAAACGTTTGCTTTAGCACGACTTCCTTCAAACTGCACCTTTGAATTTAGAGCTTTATATATCGGCTCCAAAGCCATATGCGGTATACAGATATTTATTGTATCCTCCATATCACTAGCTTTTACTCTTATTGATACAATAACGACTGTCTCAGATGGTGCCACAATCTGTGCAAACTGCGGGCTAGTTTCAATACTTTCCAAAGTTGCATTGGTATCAATTATTCTCTTCCATGCATCAGACAACAATCTCAATATTTGTCTGACCAAGCGATCCATAGTTGCAAGCTCCACTTCTGTAAACACCTTGCTACGCTGACTCCCTTGCACCTTCCCTCCAAACACTCTACTGATTATTGCATCAACAACTTCAGATGACATCTGCATCATTAGCGACCCAGTCATAGGCTCAAGCTTAAATATTGCCAACAATAACGGCGAAAGCATCGCATTACTAAACTCTAAAAAAGCCTGTTCTTCCACCAGCATCACTTCAGCAGAACATGAAACACGCATTACACCTGATAAATGCGCAGACAATGCACGCGCAAATCCTTCAAAAATGATTTTAAGCGACTTAATCTGATCCTTAGAAAACTTATTAGCCATCTTAAAATCATAGTCGCGAACTTGATCATCTTCTGTGCTGATTTTGGGTTCTTCCCCGCCACCAGTCAACGCAGACATTAATTCGTCTATTTCATTTTGGGATAAAATCTGAGCCACATGCATCACCTGTTTCTTGATTTAAATCAATTATTGCAATACAAACTCGCTAAAGTACACTGTTTCAAGGTATTCCATATCAAATTCCGATTTCAATGCTTTTACAATTTCTTTTCTAAGATCATCCTGACTGCCTTCATTCCTTAGTTCAGCTTCAGTCTTCTTTCTAAGCGTAAAGATAATAACGTCACGAATTACTCCGTTATTCTCAGTTAAATAGTCGTCATGACTTTCGTCATCCACCGCAAAATCTATCGAAGTTTTGAGTAATCGTGTACTGCCTTTAATATTGGTTACAAAACAATCTCCAGTGTTATACGAATGCAATTGCTTATTTTCTACAACAGCTTCGGCATCAGGATTATTCATGAGAAACATACTTGCTCCCACTCCACCTGCTACCAAAACTAATATCACTACTATTATCTTCACCATTTTACTCATAGTGTGAACCACCTTTTCACAAAATAACTTAACTTTTTCTTATGATTACAAAATCTACCCTACGGTTTTTTGTCCTTCCTTCTGGAGTTGCATTAGTATCAATTGGCTGTTGATCTCCATAACCTGCCATACTTAGATGTTTAGAATCCATTCCAACATGAAGCAAATATTTTAATACTGTATAAGACCTGGCTGTTGACAGTTCCCAGTTGTCTGCAAACTGAGATGTGCTAATGGGTCTATTATCGGTGTGCCCCTCAATCCTGACCATGCCTATACTGTTTTTAGATTTTATCATGATTTTACTAATACTACCCATAATTACTTTTGCATCATCAAGCAACACTGCACTACCTGAATCAAACAATACATTATCACTCAATCTAATTAAAATTTCATCGCCATCTTTTTCAACGACGACCTGCGCTTCTAGGCCTTGCTCTTCAATATGCTTTTTAATATTTGAATAAAGTTGATCGAACTCCTTCTTTACCTCGGCTGTTTCTCCTTCATCACTATCATCTGATGACGAATCAGCACCTTCGTTAAAACTAATATCACCATTAGTACTTGAATCAAGAGGTGATACTACCTCAACAGAAGATCCAGTAAATGATGCTACGATCTCCTTCCATTTTTGAGCATCAATAGTGGAAAACGAAAAAAGCAGAACAAAAAAAGTCAGAAGCAACGTAACCAAATCGCCATATGTGTCCATCCACGACGACCCTTGTTCTTCGCCAGCTTCGCGTTTTTTTTTATTTCTACTCATTATTCCGTCTCCTTGCCCTCGTTGTCATCATTACTATTTGATGCGCTATCTCTTAACTCCGCAGGAGGGATGAACGTATTAAGCTTCTCTCTAATCATTCTTGGATTTTCACCATCTTGTATAGCAAGAAGGCCTTCTAAAATCATCTGTTTTTGATAAAATTCATTAGCCGTTTGAGCCTTTAATTTTCTTGCAAGCGGCATACATATCAAATTAGCGATCATAACACCGTAAAACGTTGTAATCATTGCAACAGCCATGCTAGGTCCTAAAGTTGCAGCATCACTCAAGTTTTTTAACATATTAATCAAGCCAATCAATGTACCTATCATTCCAAAAGCTGGTGCATAGCTCGCCATGGTCTCAAGAACTACACGTCCTTTTGCGTGCCGCTCTTGCAAAAAATCTAATTCACTTTCCATAATAGACATGATTAGCTCGGGATCACACCCATCCACTAGAAGCCTACCACCTTTTTGCAAAAACTCGTTCTCAATTCCATCAATTGCGTCTTCAAGAGCAAGTAATCCTTCTCTACGTGCAACCTGAGCCATGTTTATTAACATCTCTAAATCTTCATTAAGATCGATTTCTTGCTTTTTAAAAGCTTTTGGGATTATCTTTAATAATAACTTGAATTGCGAGAGCGGATAAGAAGCTATCGTTGCCGCTAACGTGCCTCCAAATACTATTAACACAGATGTGAATTCAAAATAACTGGCGATATCTCCACTAATAGAGATTCCAAATATTATTAATCCAAATCCACCTACTATCCCTGCAATGGTCGATATTTCCATCTAGGACCCCTCACTTGCTATGATTGATTGGCGGACCATATCTGCCATACTGTCGCTTAATAAAGATTATCTTTCTCCTAATGGTAGCAGCACTTTCGCTAACTACAACCTTGCGTCCCGATGCCATAGTAATTACTGTGTCCGGAGTTTCTTCGAGTATTTCAATAACGTCAGGGTTAATAAAAAAAGGTTCCCCGTTAATACGACTAACAGATATCATACACGCCTCCATTTTTGCATAATCACCCGCACATTGCAGGGTTAAGCACGTCAACAACTTTATGCTAACGCTTTAAATTTACCAACTCTTCAAGTATTTGATCAGTAGTGGTAATAATTCTTGAACATGCCTGAAAACCTCTTTGAGTTACTATCATATCGCTAAATTCTTTTGCTATATCAACATTCGACATCTCAAGAGTGCTCACCGATAAAAGAGCTGTACCGTTATTACCTGGCAAAGAAAACGTTGCCGCACCTGAGTTTGCTCCTTCAACGTAAAGAGAGTTACCAGCTTTATCCAAACCACTTGGGTTTGCAAAATTAGCAAGCTCAATTTGTCCTAACTGAACTTTATCGTTAGTAGTTGCATCCAGTCCCCAAATTGCACCGCTCTGATCTACAGCTACGTCATAATAGTCATCGCTAAGAGTTATATTTGTACGGGTTGAATAATCTATCGCTGGAGGAGTTGCGGTTGTGTCTAGAGAATAACCTTGCACAAAATAACCGTTTGCATTTACTAGGTTAAAATCATTATCTAAAGTAAAATTACCCGCTCTTGTGAAATACTCAGCACCATTTTTCTCAACAATAAAGAATCCATCTCCTTCAATACATAGATCAAGCGGAGCGCCTGTATATTGTGAAGCGCCTCTCGTATGTGAAACATCTATTGATGCAATCGAAGCACCTAACCCGATTTGTTTTGAATTCTTACCACCAATGTTTGTTGCATTTGCATCTGATCCTGTTGATATTGTTTGACTGAATAAATCCTGAAATACTACTCGACTGCTTTTGAAGCCAACAGTAGTTACGTTTGCTATGTTGTTACCAATAACATCCAACTGTGTTTGATTGTTTTTAAGCCCAGATACTCCTGAGTACAAAGATCTCATCATAGTATTATTCCTCCTAAAACCTACATAAATTTATGCAGCTACTACACTTTCAATATTAAGAATGTTTACTTTGTTTTCACCTATAATGGCATAAACTTTTCCGTTTTCAACCTTAATTGAATCAACAACGCCTTCAACAGAAACTGTCTCATTGTCAACAGCAATTGTGCCTTTGGCATATTTCCCGATTAACCCAGTGCTATCAAGAAGCGACTTTATTACATCAACATTTTCAACAGTGTCACTGTCATAAGATGCTACTACATCCTCAAGAGCAATCTTGTTTTCGCCAACCAACAAATATGCTTCGTCATCCTCGATATACATCCCGTCAACTTTTCCAAACATTTCACTCCCAACATTATCATCGCCCGATGTGATGGCATATATATATCTGCCTATCATATTAGATGCCTGCGCAAGCTTTGTTCCCGAGTTGATCTGTTGCATCTGTTCAAGAGCAGAGAACTGTGCTAGCTGAGATACAAACTCTGTGTTGTCCATTGGACTTGTTGGATCCTGATTTTGTAACTGAGTAACCAATATTGCTAAAAATGCATCCTGATCTAATTCATTACTTGACGTTCGCGATGCTGCGGTTGTGGAATTATACATTGCACTAACCTCAGAAATATCCATTTGTTCTCCTCCTTACGCCCTAAACTCAACAGAGTTTGAAAATAATGCCAATTGTTCTGTCATCGAGAGCATATCGCTCAGTTCCTCCAACGTATCTATATCACCAGTTGTAAAATATTTTTGTTTAGATTGTTTATATGATTCTTGCGACTGATTAGGCAGCTGGGATGAATCTTGCATTGGCTGCTGGGTAACTTCCATTTTTAAAACTTCAATGCCTTGCGCCTTTAAATCTTGCTCCAGATGCATCATTTGCGACGATATGGCATTTTCTACAGAATGATTTGGCGCTAAAATTTTTACCACCATCCCTTGATCCTCCATCACCATCTCAATTGAAACCTTTCCCAAATATTCAGGTTTTAGAGTAACCTGCATCTCATACTTGCCTTCTTTTACGCCGGCAGATGCCTTCTCAACAAGCTGCGAAATAATATCGTACTTGTTTGTTTCAATTTGCTGCTGCGTTGAGTTCTCTACCACCGCTTTCCCAGCAAATACCTTTTCTTGTGAAGCTTCGTTAGTCACTATCATAGGCTGAGAACCCTGATCAAAACTTACTGTTTCTTTAGACGATTGCTCCGACAAAAACTGCTTGATATGGTTTTGAATTTGTTCCATCTCTGTCTTTGTTATAACGCCATAGCTACCATCTTGATATTCTTCGCTATTTTGTGACTTAGCCTCCTGTTGAAAAACATTATCCTTTTGCTGTGCGTTTGTTATTCCATGTTTATCTACATCTTGCGTACTACCCTTAAGCATAATACTCTCATACGTAATATCTTCAGATGTAGTACCCTCAAACGCAACACTCTTAAACATAATATCCTCAGGAATTATCCCTGCCTTTTTTAATAAATCAGTAGCTTGTCCGATAATGTCCTGATCGGTTAATGTCGTATCAGTTTGAAGCTGTTGCAAAAAACTAGTTGCTTCTTGCTGTACTTCGCCTCCAATTTCCAAATCTCCACACGAAAGCATTTGTAAAATATCAATCATTTGTGTTTTTAACTTGCTCACTATGGGACTGTCTACCGTAATTGAATCACAACTCAACGCATCGTTGTTTGCAAGGGCATTGAACAATCCTAAAAATCCACTTTCTATCATTTCTTTATCAGGATTAGACTCGCCAAGCTTTGTAATTTGTGAATCACCTTTCACAATATTCAACAGCATCAAGGGGTACATATATTACCTCCCATATACGTTTATTGCCAAAATACCTATTCCTCATTTGCTACCCAAGTACTGTCACGCATCAAAAGAGTAAGGTCTGCTGCAAGGGTTGGATCCATTTCTTCAAGTATCATTGCAACTTTACTATTTGGCATTCTGACTAGTATATCGGCAGAATCTTGATTATTCTTAATACTAGAAATAATATTAGCTGCTGACTTTGCATCCATTTTTGCATATACCGTTGCTAACTCAGCTAAAGACGCGTCTCGATTCACCGTATCATTTTCCAGTCCACTCACGATAGCTTCTCGTGAATCTAGCGAACTTTCTCGCTGATCTAACTCTGTTTGTTTGGCATCTTGCTGTTCCTCTTTTTCGATTACACCGTTTTCACGTTCTTTAACGTCCTTTTCAGCATTACTAAGTTCAATTTCTTTCTCCGACTTTATTTGTTCCTCGTCACCTTGTATCATCGATAACACCATAGCCTTTGAACCGCCAACATCAAAAAAGACCAACGCTATTGCAGTTGATATAATTAGTATAAATGCGATTGCCGTTACACTTGCCGCCACCAACGGTGATGGCGGTTTATCTTTTTTCTCTTTCTTTTCCTTTGTATTTTTTTCTTTTACTTTTTTAGGTTTTTTATCTTGCTTGTTTTTTTTAACTTTTGGGGATTTCTTCTTCTCTTTAACATCCTCTTTTTCGCTATCGTTTATCGTCTGCTTTTCCACCAGCTGTCCCTCCATTAACCTAAGCGTTTTGCACCTTAAACGATACAAAATCGCCTATTATCTTTTCTTCTTCCTTTTTGAATTCTTCAAGGTACATTGCGTATTGTTTATCCTTAATTTTATCAAGCGTTTTAATTTCTCTCATAGTTTCAACCAAAGCTTTTCTGCAATTTTCATGATGTAAAGAAGCCTTCTTTATTTCAACAACCGTTTTCTGTATAGCATCCAAGATATATACTTTGTAATTATTGTGCATTATCAAGCTCTCACAACTCATCCCCTCACTCATTTGCGCGATAATCATAGAGTCATGGATCCTCAATGAATCATTCAAATAATTTATACGGTCATTTAATTCATTCAATTGTTTTTGCGCATTATGCAATAAAGTTTCTTGCATTTCTTTAGTGCTGTTTTTTACTCTAGCCACCGACTCGAGTGTAAACTTAAACTTTTTCATTCCTCAACAGCCCCTTGTCCATCAATTTTCATTAACTGCTGAATAGTTTCATCAAAATCGCTAGTATCATCAGCATTTTGCCTTAGTAAATCATTAATATCGTTTATTAAATCCATTGACTTGTCGATAGCACTATCTGTACCCTTTTTATATGCGCCAATATTGATTAAATCCTGAGCCTGAGAATATATTGCAAGATTATTTTTTATAAACCCAGCTTTTGTCTGATGCTCTTTTGAAACAATATCTGGCATTATCCTACTGACACTAGATAGTATATCGATTGCCGGATAATGATTTTCGTGCGCTAACTCTCGTGATAAGACAATATGTCCATCAAGTATACCTCGAACTGTATCGGATACTGGCTCATTCATGTCATCACCTTCCACCAATACAGTATATAGCCCAGTTATTGTTCCTTTTTGCGACGTGCCTGCTCGCTCTAAAAGCCTTGGCAACACTGAATAAACAGACGGCGTATATCCTCTTGCTACAGGCGGTTCCCCAACAGCCATACCTATCTCGCGCTGAGCCATAGCGAACCTTGTCAACGAGTCCATCATAAGTAATACATTTTTCCCTTGATCACGAAAATACTCAGCTATCGCCGTACCCACCATAGCTGACTTTAATCTAACGAGTGCAGGTTGATCTGAAGTAGCTACAACCAAAATAGACTTTTTCCGTCCTTCACTTCTAAGATCCTTCTCTAAAAAATCTCGCACCTCACGGCCTCGCTCGCCAACAAGTGTAATTACATTAACGTCAGCATTTGAGTTTCTTGCTATCATGCCTAAAAGCGTGCTTTTCCCAACTCCACTTCCTGCAAAAACGCCTATCCTTTGTCCTTTTCCAACCGTCAAAAGCGAATCAATAGCACGAACTCCTAATGGTACAATCTCTTTAATACGTTCGCGCTCAAGTGGATTAGGCGGATCATTATCAATTGGATAATAAGCCTCTATCTTTGGTGGTTTGCCCTCGTCCATCGGACGTCCCAAGCCATCGAGCACTCTGCCGATAAACTCCTCACCTATTGCAATTTTTCTAACATCGTTGTATGTATAAACCCAGCTGCCCCTGCCTATACCAATAGTGGAGCCTAACGGCATGAGTAAAAGTTTGTCATCTCGAAATCCGACTACTTCGGCTTGAACACTACTGTCATTTCTCACGGAAAAAATTTCACATTGATCCCCTAGCTTTGCGTCTGTGCCCACAGCTTCAACAGTTAATCCAACAACCTGATGCACCTTTCCACCGACCAACATGGTTTCGGTCTGCAAAACTTCTTTGTTATGTTTATCCCAATCAATTTTTTGCATCGTTTGAGTCCAAATCCTCTTTAGTTATTGATTCTTTAATCTGTTTAATAGCCGTATTAACAGAAGCATCCACTCGTTCAGCATTAGTTTCAACTATACAATCGCCTTCTGACAGTTCATCGTTATAGGTGAATCCAACCGTAACTTGCTCCCCTTGAACGTCAAAAACAGCGGTGTCCGAATTTACCCTTTTTATATAATCCTGTCTACTCATGCTAACCTGTACAAGGCTATCGCATTTTATCTTAGTTAGAGCATTTTTAATCATATTAAGATACAGCTCATCATCTTTATCCAAAGCAACACAAACTACCTTTTCTGCCATAGATATGCAAAAATCAATAATCTCAGATTCCGAGCTTGCCCATGTTTCTTCGCGCATTCTAGCGATCTGGGTCATAAATCGTTCCATTTCGTTTTTCTTGGCCGTCTGGGCGTCGTCTATGATTTCTTGTGCTTCCTCGCGTCCCAACTGATAACCTTCATTCCATGCATCTTTTTTTAATACTTCAATCTCTTGTCTAGCTCTTTCCACGAGACCTTTACAGTGATTTTTTACCGCCATTTCTTTTTCTATCGCTGCTTTTTCTATCGCCTCAAGCTCCGCTTGTTTAGCAATAATTTCTTTTTTAATTGAATTAAGCAAGACCTCCCGCTGATAAACCGTATCAAACTCTTTTTCAATAGTGGCATTTCGATTTATGGATGCATCAGCTAAATGCTTTTCAATTTTAAACAATCATCTCATCCTCTCCACCGCGAACAGGAATAATCTCTCCTGCCTCCTCTAGTTTGCGTATCATGTTTACAATCTTTTGCTGTGCTTCTTCAACATCACGCACACGAACAGGTCCCATAAGCTCGATATCCTCTTTTAACTGCTCTTGCAAGCGTTTAGAAACGTTATCAAAAATAACTGCCGTTACTTCCTTGCTTGATCCCTTTAATGCAGTAGCTAGATCCGAATTATCCATATCTCTTAGTACACGCTGGATAGCTTGGTTATCCATCTTTGCAATGTCCTCAAACACAAATAGCCTGCTTCGAATTTCATCCGTTAACTCCTCATCCTCTTTTTCCATAGCCTCTAAAATACGTCTTTCGGTAGTCTGATCAACCATGTTCAATATTGCAACAATAGCATCCAGTCCGCCAGCCACTTCTTGATTTGCAGTTCCCATCGACGAGATTTTGCGTTCTAATATCCGTTCAGCTTCTTTTATATATTCAGGAGATGTTGCCCCCATAGTAGCTATACGTGCAACAACATCTGTCTGTAATTCATCATCTAACTCAATTATTACAGCCGCCGCTTTTGCCTTATCAAGATAAGATAATATTAAAGCAATAGTTTGCGGATGTTCATCTTGTATAAAGTTAAGTATTTGTTCAATGTCAGCATCCTTAAAAAAATCAAATGGTCTTGTATGCAGCGACGTAGTCAGCTTCTCCATAAGTCTACTAGTTTTTTCTGGACCAATAGCCTCTTCTAAAATTTCTTTTGCATAATCTAATCCGCCCTCAGATATAAACTGTTGTGCAATACATATTTCGTGAAACTCGTTTATCACACTATTCCTTACCTCAGGGTCTATCCGTCGCATTGCAGAAATATCGAGTGTAAGCTGCTCTATTTCATCGTCCTTAAGATGCCTATATAACATAGCAGACGCTGATTTGCCCATAGTAATCATTAATATTGCTGCTTTTTCTCTCGATGTCAGTTCTTCATATTCCACCATTTCAGCACCTCCCATTAATCCTCGTCAGACAGCCAATTCCTTAGTAACTGTGCAACAGATTCAGGATTTTTCCCAATGTATTTTTCGATATCAGACCTATTCCTTTGATCCTTAGTCATATGCCTTTCACCATCTATATCGGTAACTTCATCAATACTATTTACATCATCCACATCGCCTACAACAGCCTCAAAGCCCTCATAGTCCTGTTTTGATCGCTTTATTTTTCCTCCAAACGTACGTAGTAGGATCAAAAGTACAATTATTCCGCCTAATACAATGATAATTATCTTGATTAGATCCCATGTATTTGATGAGTTAACCAACTCTTTTTGCTTATCAAACGCCGAAGCAACCTCTAGGTTATCGGCTTGTGTAAACGGCATATATTCAACTGTTATTCTAGTAGGATCAACTCCTACTGCATTTGCAACAACATTAGTAACCTCTTTTGTATAATCCTCCGATTGATCAACATTATTTATAATTACAGATACAGATAAATCTTTAATTTGACCCTGTTCTTTTTCTATCAGAGTTTTTGTTTGATTGACCTCCATACTTACGTCTTTTGTCACCTTGCTATAAACGCTATTACCGTCACCAGTCGTTTCAACATAAGATGTTGATCCACCATTACTATCCTGGCCAGTAGTACCCTCGGCAGTATCTCCATTATAATTATCAATGTTTTCAGCTAGTTCAGCAATCTCAGTTGCTATACCCTCAGTTTCGCCCTCTATTGGCGGTGAAAACTCAATTTTCTCGGTAGTAGTTTTATCAAAATCCAACACCACATTTACCTCTGCCAATACATTGCCAGTTCCAAAGATTGGATTAAGTAGATTGATTACCTGCTCCTGCAGCGAATCACGTGTTTGATTTTGCAATTGAGCGTGAGACCCGACGTTAGCGTACCCATCTTCCGAGGATAAATCATAAAGGTTCATCTCTGTGTCAATTATTCTGATATCTTCCATTTCAACGCCGCCAGGTACACTTTTTGATACCAACTCAGCTATAGCCTTAACCTGCGATTGCTCAAGCTTACCCTTTGTATCAAGCTCAAGCATAATAGCAGCCGATGCCTTGCTTTCATCTCCAGATAATACGTACGCCGACTCATCTTTTAGGCTTATCGTAACGGTCGCATCAGCCACTCCGTTAAGCTTGATTATTGTTTGTCTTAAATTTTCTTGTAGCTGAAATTGTAAATATGTTTGCTTTTCCATATCTGTCGTTCCCAAGCCGGATGCTTGCTGGAATATGTCGTAATTCAATCCACTATTTGGATAGCCTTGAGCCGCCAGCTCCATTCGTAGAGAATCGGCTTGATCGGACGGAACCAGTATCGTTCCCGCACCCTCGCTTTTATTTTCAACACCCATAGAATTCAGTACTTCTATTACTTCTCCCGCATCTGATGCGTCCATGTCAGAATAAAGTACCGAGTAGCTAGTCTTATTAAGTTCCGATAATAGTATTACTATCACCAGAATTACGGCCAGCGCTATGACACCGTATTTTATCAGCTTAGTTTTTTTTGTGTTTTTAAATAATTCTCCTACTTGTGTACGAATGTACGTGATAAAATTTGTGCCATTTTTCATTCCTTACTTGCTCCTTGTCATGCTGTGAAATACCCAATATCTAATCACAAAATTTTACAATCATTATCATATATGTTCATAAATCATCAACTTTTTGGATTGCTAAACTCATTATTAAGCAAATATTAAGTAATTTTGTCTATTAATGTTTGCAAATTGTGAATAAGTAGGTATATTCACAATGAGTGAATAAGTTTTTAGCTTTTTAGACCGATATATTGTTTGTAAAACGATTTAAACATTACGTTTTAGGGCCCAAAACTAATGCTTTAATCAAAAAAAAACTGCTCGGCATGGACGCCTAGAGCATAATTTCAAGGAGGAAATTTAAATGCGTATAAACAATAACATTATGGCTCTTAACACTCACCGTCAGTATACGGTAAACACGCAAAACGTTGCTAACTCGACTGAGAAGCTTTCTTCGGGATTCCGCATCAACCGTGCAGGTGATGACGCTGCTGGTCTTGCTATCTCAGAAAAAATGCGTGCTCAGATTCGTGGCCTAGACATGGCTTCGAAAAACTCTCAGGATGCTATCTCTTTAGTACAAACTGCTGAAGGTGCGCTTCAAGAGACTCACTCGATCTTACAGCGTATGCGTGAACTAGCTACACAGTCTGCTTCTGACACAAACGAAACAACTGTAGACCGTGCAGCACTCGATGCTGAGTTCCAGCAACTGATAGCTGAAATCGACGACATCGCAGATAAGACATCTTTCAACGACATGAACCTACTAGATGGCACCTTCGGAGTATCTGTTGATCAGAGTGCCTCAACGATATTTGCAAATGTTCCTGGTGTATCTTCTGTATCTGCATCAGGTGTAGCCGGCGAAATCTTTACCTTCACTGAGGCCGCAGGTGACCTAACAGTTTCTAGTGACCAAGGTACATCCGTCACTATTACAGGCGGAGCTCCTGCCGCTGGCGCTGGCACACTAAACATATCCGAATACGGTATAACCATTAAGTTTAACGAAGGATATGCCGCTGGTTCCCTAAGTGGTGAAACTATCGAAATGGGAGCTGGCGGAGGCGGACAGATTCAAACTGGCGCTAACCAAGGCGATTCGATGAGCATTGCTATCGATGCTTGCGATGCTACCACATTAAATGTTACTACCGCAGGTGTTGATACTCGTGCAAATGCTGAAGCTGCAATTACTCTTGTAAACAGCGCAATCAACACGGTATCACAGACGCGTGCATCACTTGGTGCTATTCAAAACAGGCTAACACACAAGATCAATAACTTGAATGCATCAGCTGAGAACCTAACAGCAGCTGAATCTCGTATTAGAGACGTTGACATGGCTAAGGAAATGTCTACACAAACAAAGAACAATATCTTGTTACAGGCAGCAACTTCGATGCTAGCTCAGGCAAATTCTGCCCCGCAGAACGTGCTAAAATTACTCCAATAGTCATCACATTAATAAAAAGAACCGCTACGCGGTTCTTTTTTTTGTTTATAAGTATCTTGATTTTTAGGTTAATCGATTAATTTAACTTCGGTATCCCTAGACCAAAACTAAAAAAAACAGCGCGTTTGCGCTGTTTAACATTTCGGTTCATTTATTATCTATTCTTCCAATAGCCGAATAAACATCGGTCAGAGAAGTAGATAAAGCTTGAACGTTTTCTTGCCCAACCTCTCCTATCAATTCATCCCTAACTATACGAAGAGCTTTGGGTGCCTCTATACCAATGCTAACCCTGTCCCCATCTATGCTAAATATTTTGATCTCAATATCATCGCCAATCATTAATCCCTGATTAGCCTTTCTGCTCAGAACCAGCATCGGATATACCTCCTTCCACAACTTTGCAAAAGGCAGAATATGCAGGCTGTCGCATCAAAAACTTTTTACTATCAATCAATAATTGCTTTGCTTTTGAATTCTTAACGTTGATTACTATCGGGGCGACAAGATTCACCGTCATTTCATAAACATTTTTAGGAACTACCAGCACACAAAGAACCATTACATCTTCTTGATCTTTAATACACAATTCACTGATTTCATCATCGCAAATTTCTATATCATAGTCCTCAAAAAGCAAGAATGGATTAATGGTTGCAAGAGAAATATGAGGTTGATCTATAGCTTGTAACCATAAAACTGGATACGATTCTTCAACATCTATTAATGCGAATCTTTTTATCTCCTCAAATCCTGGAATACCGTTTTCAAAACTAATTATCCGATCTTCGGCGATTTCAATAGCGCCAAACTGTAGCGTCTCTATTACCATTTTTAGACCTCACTTAAATTTCTTCTCCTATAAATAATCTGAAAGAGTGGGGAGAATTATTTGTGCTCCCATACCTAGCGTAGAAGTATAAACCGCCTTTGACGCCGAATATTTCAAATAAATTTCAGCCTGATCAACGTCCTCAATATTAGTCTTCATAGTTTGATAATTTAAGGTGTCCTCTGCATAGCGTTCTTTTAATAACGTTACCCTAGACGATCTTGCACCAACTACACTTACCAAGCCTAAAATATCTTCTCGTTTATCTTCTAACTTAGTAACATAATCGTCAATCTCTGCACCCGTTTGACCGGACATTAAGTCATTATATAGATCGTCAAAAATTTTATAAAGATTTTCATCACCAGTTCCAAACACCTCGGCACCACTAAACGCAACATCCATCTTTAATCCACCAGAACCCAACTCATATTCAAGTGCTTCTGTTTTTAAGGTTGCAAGTTGTGCTGCGCTACCGTTTACCATGTCTACACCGTTATAAAATATATCGCCAGAAGCATCTACTTCAAACGGCATTACAGTGGTGTTATATCCACCAAACACATATTGACTGCTCATCTTTGAGTTCCCAGTATTAATTAACTGATCACGAAGTTGTTTAATCTCCGTTGCGATCATTTCTCTATCACTTGGGGTAACAGTATCTGATGACGCCTTAACACAAAGTTCATAGGCAGAATCAATAACACTGTCTATCTCCATCAAGCTGCTTTCAGTTTGAGTCAACCACCCTTGAGCTCTAACAAGATTTTCACTATACTGCTCAATATCGCCTAATCTTTCGCGAACTTGCAACGCAGAAATAAGCGCAACTGGGTCATCGGATATGCGAATCATCGTCCTGTTAGTTGCGCTTTGCTCTTGCAATTTGCTCAACTTGGCCAAATTATTATTCAAATCGCCTATAAACGTCTTTGATATCATGCTTGATATTACTCGCATATTTATCCCCTCCAATTCACAAATTTATCTTCCTACCATACCCGTACTATTAATCAATTTATCCAGCATCTCATCAATGGTAGTAATAACGCGTGATGCTGCCGAGTAAGCATGCTGATACTTAACAAGGTTTGTTAATTCTTCATCCACCGATACCCCCGAAATAGACAATCGGCTGTTTTCCTTGTTAGCCAACATCTCAGCTTGCATTTCTTGCATATTTTTATCGTATTCCACCGCTATCCCTAAGTTGGACACAGTAGACGTTAAAAATCCTTGAAAACTTTCTATTCCAGGAATAGATCCTGAATTAAACAAATCTACCAAAGCAAGTGCATTAATATTGTTACCATGTTGTAATGTAACGTCTGAAACCAGCGCATCGGATGCCGCAATGTTATTCGCTGTTAATAATATCTCACTAGATAGATTTATATTGCCCGCTGTAATAGGTGTAGCCCCTCCCAAATCATCAAAAAAGTTTATGCCAGTAGTAGAAACGTCACCGTTCTCTGTACATGGAATAGAATACCCCTGAGTATGCACTGCGTTCACTTCACTCACCAAAGCACTAGCTAACTTATTCAATTCGTTCGCCAAATACGGTACACCATAGGCATCTTGGCTATTTCCGTCTCTTAGCTGTAAAATGCCTTTAAGTTGACCGGAATTTATTGCAACCGATGCAGAATCACTAGCCCATACTACCTGATTCAAATCGCTTGTCCCTGTGATGTTATTCATAGATGTTTGAGTGACCGAAAGCTCATTGACAGTAGTATTACTGACTAAATCACGCCCATCAATTTGGATAACCAACCCGTTCGCATCTGTTTCACTATACTCAATATCAATTATGCTTGATAACTCATCAATTAGAATATTACGCTGATCTCGTAAATCGTTTGCTTTTTCTCCTGATGTCTCAAACAACCTGATATTTTTATTCAACTTCGAAATATTTTCAGCAATCTGATTGACCTGTGCAACTAGTGTACTCACAGATTCATCATAAACTTTTTGCTGTGCTTCAAGTTTTTCGTAATAATAATTCAACGTCGATGTAAGCTGTAGCCCCTTGCTCATTACTTCAACGCGTACTTCATAATCAGTCGGATTATTCGAAAGATCCTGAAAACTACCAAAAAAATCAATTAACGTATTGCTAATGCTAGAGTCAGACAATTCGTCAAACATTATCTCTAAGTCTTCCATTCCAGTAGTAAGTTTGCTCCAATATCCTGCCTCTGAGCTTTCATCCCTGAACTGTTTATCCAAAAAACTATCTCTTATCTGCGTAACAGAATCGATGCTAACGCCCTGACCTATATAGGCAAGCTCAGTTGTTGCTAAAAGCTGTACTCCTTTTGCATAATCCTTTGCGGTTGCATCCAGCCTCTGCCTAGTATACCCTTCTGTATCTGCGTTTGCAATGTTATGTCCTGTCACATTTAACGCATATTGGCTGGCATATAACCCAGATTTTGCTATTTCAAGACCGTAGAATAATGAAGACATATCTTCCTCCTCAAACAGAAAACTCAAATACAGTTCGCTTTTGCACGTCACCGTTATCAACTTGACCTTGTCCGCTATAATTGTTTGATACGGGTGCACTTAACGAACTAAGCATAATATCGATTTGACTAAGCTGAAGCTTAATCAACCTATTGTTTAGCTTATTTCTTTCTACCAGTAGCCTAACAGACGCTTTAAACTCATTTTCTTTCTTGTCTAATTCTTTCTTTTCATCCTGGCTTACATTATCGTCTAATAACTCCCTGATATTTTCGTTTTCAAAAATGCCTAAACTTTCTAAATAATTATTAATTGCGTCTAATTTTGCCTCTGCAAGACCATTTAATTTTTCAATAGTAGAAAGCTCCTGTTTATTAATCAACTCAACGTTGTCTATCTCATTCTTAATAATTGCCCGTTCTTTTTGTTTTGCAAGAGTCGATAAACTATCAATAATTTTAATTTGACCGTCTATTGTACTAATAATCTGTTGGATTCCCAAAACGTTATATCCTGCCTTCCTTGCTTCTAGACGTCAATATCTATGATCATTCCCTTGAGCATCTTATCAGCAATATCTTTTCCTGATACATCAAACGTACCGTCTTTAATTTGTTGTTTTATCTCTTGCATCTCATTTAGTTCACTAACACTTCTTGTGATATTGGTAGCGCTTGCATTTTTCATAGCAGCAGCAAAAGATACCGCACTATCAGAAAGCTCAACCTTATCCTTACTCTGCGCTGTCTCTTGCACGTCTTGCATCTTTATATTTCGAGTATATTTTCCTATATGAATTTGTTGGCTAATCGAATTTATTTTCATTTTATTTTCGCCTTCTATAATTTCCTATAAAACTTTTATTTTTCACCAAACAACCTTATTTCCCTGCTTTTCCTATGTTCCTTAGCGTAAGCTTTTTCTTGTTTATCCTTTTCAAATACACTGCTATTAGGTGTTTTCTTGAGGTTCTCAGGTTTCCCATTCTTTTGGATGTAAGTATTCATTTTCCGCTCACAAGCAACACACATTTTACCTTTAGTAATAGGCTCGTTACAAACCTTGCATCTTTGAGTATGTCCAGTATATGGCAGAAGCCTTTCATCCTTTAAGAGCTGACTTACAATTTTACCGCTAAGTCCCGTAGTCTCTACGATATCCTTTACGTTTGCACCCTTATGATCCTCAAGATAATCTCGAATTATTACAAATGCCTCATCCATTTTTCTTGTACATTCAGGACAAGTTGATAACCCATATCCATTAAAAATTTTTTTACATAATATACAAGACTTAAACTCACTCACTCCACATCACTCCTGATCTTTAATTATCGCCTAAGATTATTGGCAGTTGATTCCATTTCATCAGCCGTAGTAATAGCACTACTAAGCAACGAATATGCCCTTTGCATTTGAATCAACTTGGTTAACTCATCGGCAACATCAACATTAGACGCTTCGATACACCCTTGTCTAATATCAACATCGTCGCTTTGCCGAGCTTCTCCAGAAGCGGCTGTTTGCTCGTATAAATTATCTCCAATTTTTTCAAGTCCCTGTTGATTATCAAAAACCACCACAGCCATCTTAGCTATGGCGTTATTATCTTGGTCAAACATTTGTCCAGTACTGTCTACCGTTGTATTTTGAATATCGTCGCCCAATTTAATCCTATTATAGTTTTCATCTAACACATAGTTGCCGCTAGACGTCACTAGATAGTTTCCATCTCCTTCGGTCGAAATACTAAACGCACCAGATCTTGTATATTTTATCTCGCCTGCTTTATCTTGCACTGCAAAGAACCCATCGTCTACAATTGCAAAATCAAAAACATTGCCTGTATCTTTCAAAGCACCATTTGAAAAGTCTAATGATGTATCAGAAATCAAAGAGCCATATCCCAACTCGAGGTTATTACTCATATCTTGTGGCTGAATCGGGCTGCGCATAGTCTGGTATATAGCATCTTTAAAACTAACTCGCGATGCTTTAAACCCTCCAGTATTAATGTTTGATATATTGTTTGCAACAGTATCAATACCGTACTGTAAGCTTCTTGCTCCAACCGCCGCCGTATACATAGACTGAATCATTCTAATACCTCGTTTTCCTATACTCGTCCAATATCGTTTACCGCTTTACTAAATGTATCGTCAATTATCTGAATAATTTTTTGATTAGACTCGTACACATTTTGTATCGTCATCATATCGACCATCTGATCAACTACCTCAACGTTTGAACCTTCTAAATAGCCCTGTTTAACACTATAGTTTTGTGCAGCATTTACTTGCTGATCTGAAAAATTAGAATAAAGATTATCTCCAACTTTTCTAAGCCCACTCTCATCATCAAACGACACTAACTTAAGCTTATCAATCACCTTGCCACCAACATTAATGTTACCAGCTTCGTCAACCGCATATTCTCCAAGTCCTACATGTACAGGACCGTTTTCTCCCAAGACTGAATATCCTTCTTGAGTAAGCAAATATCCATCGTTATTCACATAAAAATTACCTGCACGCGTGTACATTATGCCTTGATCAGACTGTATAGTGAAATATGCATCGCCTTGTATCGCAAAATCACTCATACTGTCAGTTTCTTCAATTACTCCCTGAGCAAAATCGGTGTTTATCTCGTCAATATGTACTCCCGTGTTAAGAGGTCCTACCTCATTGCTCATAGATACAACCGCTGGATCATTCACGCGCTCAATCATCATATCTGCAAAAGACCGCGTAATAAGTTGATCTGACTTATATCCAGTAGTCTGAGAATTAGCAATATTATTAGTAACCACATTCATCCTACTGATTTGTGACAGCATTCCCGTACCAGCTATGTATAATCCACGTAGCATATAACTTCTCCTTTAGTATCCGTATAGTTTATATATCGTAATTAAACACGTCATACTTCAGTAAAAAATAAAAGTATGATAAATTAAGTAATTTTCGCTTTATATTCTAACATCAAACGTAGACTCACCAGAGGCCGAAGTTGTAACCTTTGAATCAATATTATTTGAATCGGTTTTCTTTTTTTTCTTCTGATTAAGATTATGTGCCTTTCTCTGTTTTTCGCCCTGCGAATCTTCTTCATCTCGTATCATAATATTCCCGTCAGCATTTTCAACAGCAACGGCTTGATGCAACTCACGGTCTGCTTTAACTCTTTCTGCCTTAGTATACGCCTGCTGGGAAACGTCAGTCCTGTGCATCTGATACGAGCTATCTTTTGCTATGTCGGTTGATTTTTGTACCATAACTTGCGTTTGTATCGAAATACCCATAAATGCACCTCCTGATAATGGCTTTTTTTATATTACATACAATCCCTAATCTGCGTTCTAAGTTTTTTCATAGTCCTTGAATGCACCTGTGAAATCCACGACTCTGACACATCCATAATACTTGCAATTTCCTTAAACGTATATTCTTTATAATAATATAGTGCAACGATATTCTTTTCCATCGTAGAGAGTGCATCAATTAGCTTTGCAAGCATATCTCTGAGTTCAAATCTTTCTATCTCTTGTGATGAACCTTTATCCTCGCATTTTTTTAAGTGGTCATTTGGGCTACCGTTTGTTACCACGTCATCAAAACGCACTATGCTAAACATATGCGCCTGATCAACAAGCTTTTTTACTTCATTAGTGCTAATATTAAGTTTATCTGCAATCTCCTGCTCGGTTGGTGCTCGCAAAAGTTTAGTCTCTAACTCACGTCCCGCTTTTTCTAATGCATTTATCCTACGTCTTAGGCTGGATGGCGCCCAATCTTGTCTACGCATGCTATCCAAAATTTCACCACGAATACGACATGATGCATATGTTTCAAACTTTATATTCCGGGTCGCATCAAACTTATCTACAGCATCCATTAACCCTATTACACCACAACTAAATAAATCATCATAGTCATTATGTGATTTATAAATAGGCATCATCCTAGCAACGATACATTTTACTAGCGGGAAATAGTGTGTCACTAATTTGTTTTTTAATTCAAGGCTATTAGTCTTAAAAAACTCATCCCATAATTTGGCGATATTTAATTCATCTCTACTATTGTCAATATCGATTGAGTTGTTATTCTTTTGATATGCAAAGCTCATCGCCATATTATTTTCTCCTTGTCATTATCTCCCTTGACCTTATGAATCTAGATAACTTACGCTGATCAGAGGGTTCACAGTTCACAAACTGTACACCAACTGCAAACGCTTTTTCAGCCGAATTTATTCTTTTAGAAAAAACCGTTAATCCTGTAGATATATAATCACCAAACTCATCAAGCGCAACACGACAAATTACCTCCACATCTTTATCAAGTTCTTCATTAAGCTTAATACACATTCCGCCTATGCTAATATTTAACGAATGGGTTTCTATTGGTTTTTTAACTTTACCTGTTTCCCCATCCACTACTTCAATAATAACCCTGCAATTTATATAGATTCTATAACTATCTCTTCGTTGCATACGCTTAAACGATGAAATGGGTACAATCTGAAAAAGGCCTTTTTGTCCATACGATACATTTGCCTCAATGACTGCTTTAAACGAAAAGATACCATTGGGTTCCCAAAACCCTACTTCAATTGTTTGTCCAGCATTAATATGAACAACTGATCCATTTTTCATCGGGGTAACTATATAAATTGCATCTTCATCAACACTATGTACAGTAGTCATATACATCTTTTTATCATAGGAAATATACATTCTTTTTTCACTACGCAAGTATTTCTTCGGTTCCATGACTACTCCCCTACCCTACGGTATTGTCTTCTCAATAATCTTTCGAAAAACATAGCTAACCCTCGCTTATTTGTATCATTAACTAATTCTCCACAATGCTTTTTTGCAATATCATGTATGCATTTAGCTGCCTTACAATCAGGCGCAATGTTTAACAAAGGTGTTTGCGCTTTTATAGCTCTTTTTACACAATCATCATTTACTACATACCCACTTTGCGTAGGTTCAAAACCCATATTCTTTTTAACCACTGAGCTAAACCCCTTCATTATCGTCATACCTTCATTTGCAGATTCTACCATGTTTGCAACTAGTCGTATCTCAGGCAACAAATACTCTGTCTGTCTATACATGGTCTTTATTAAAGCATACGCGTCCATCATTGCCGTCGGCTCAGGCGTAATAATAATATACGCAAGCTCACTCGACCCAATAATTTGTTTAATAACCTCCGTTATTCCTGCTCCTGTATCAAAGATTATTACATCAAACAACTCGTCCAACGTATTAAGACTATACATAAGCTCATCAGCGTTTTGGGGTGTCAAATTGATTAACTCCAAAACACCTGATCCGCCCGAAATTATCTTAACTCCATTAAAACCAGTTACAATTATTTCATCCAGTGTTTTTTCTTTTTTTATAACGCTGCTTAAGTCATGTTCAATATTGACACCCAACATTATATCTATGTTAGCAAGTCCAAAATCCGCATCCACAATAAGTACATTTTTACCTAGACTTTTTAATGCAATTGCAAAATTGACAGAAAAGCTCGTTTTGCCAACACCGCCTTTTCCACTTGAAATAGCAATAATCTGTGCTTCTTGCTTAATATTCTTTTTTGCAACTAATCTCTTTAGTTTACTAACTTGCTCATACACGGGTATGCCTCCTCTAAAGCAGAACCAACTATCTCGTCAATATCAGCTACTTTGATGTCATCAGGCACATTTTGTCCCATAGCAATATATCCAAGTGGTCTATTGGCTAAAATCGTTGCATTAACTACTCCAGCAAACGAACTTGTCTCATCCGTCTTAGTAATGATGAGCTTTAATCCGTCGATATTATTATAGTTTTCGATAATCTCTTTACACGCTCGTTTACTGCAAGTTGCAGACATTACCAGAAAAACTTGATTAGCTCCACTAAGCCTTATCATACGTTCAATGTTTATTGCATGCTGTTTATCGGTTGGCTTTTTCCCTGATGTGTCAACAAAGACTATATCAAGATCAGAATACTCTTTTAACACCCCAACTATTTCTTCAGGTGCATAAACTGCTTTTAGTGGCACATCCATTATCTCAGCATAAGCTGACAATTGTTCGTGCGCTGCCAATCTATAAGTATCTGCATTAATTAATCCAACTGATAAGTTCTCCTCCAGCGTATAATGCGAGGCAAGCTTGATTAAAGAAGTGGTTTTGCCGACCCCTGTCGGTCCAACCATCATAACCACAGTTTGTTTGTTTGGCTGAACACTTATCGGCTGCGAGTCGCCTATCATATCACACATCACTTGCCTTGAACTTTGTAAAATACTTAAATCATAATCAATCGCTTTTTTTTCAGCTGCATCTGCAATGGCCCTAGCCGCTGAATTATCCACATCTATTTCTATCAATTGTTCATATAATCCATTGTCTTTATTCGAGGATTCATCTTGATTTTTATATGGTAAAGTCTTAACCTTGTTAACGGCATCTGTCTGTACTTTAGCACGTTTTTCGAGCAGCTCACTTACCATTATTTGTAACTCATTAACCCGCTCATCAATATCATGCAAACTCACTGATTCAACATTTTCGTTGTCATTATCCTTTCCTTCAGTAACACTTTGCCGTTGTAATTCTGGAAAGTTGTATGCTTTTGTTACGGCTTGGGCTGATTTGGTTAGTAACACATCCACACCATCTTTTTCTTTCTTTAATACATTACTAAAGCTACTTTCTTGTTCAACTTCGGTCTTTGAACTTCCTTCTTTATCGATTTTTTTACGCGCTTGTGCAACAGCAGCATTCAACCCCTGAATCAACTCGGATGCTCTCTTATCAGTAAGTGAAGATTCATTAAGTTTCTTGTTATCCTTCAACCTAGAACGCTCCGATTTATCTACCGGGTTATTTTCATAGGCAACCACCACTTCAACTAGTGGCGAAGTGAAAAACCTTTTTATACCCTTTTTTCGAATCACTCTGTTATGTAAAATAACAGCATCTACCCCTAGCTCCTCACGAATACGATTTTTAGCCTCACTCATATCCTTTGCAATATACCTTTTTACGTTCATATCGTCACCACCCCATCAGAATGAATCTCTATCCCTGGTTCGATTTCGCTATATGAAAGCACCGTTAAATCAGGCGCCATTTGTTCGGTAACACTTTTAAAATGCCTTCTAACCATGGGAGACGCAAGCACGATTGGCATCCTCCCTAAATCGGTCATTCTTTCAATCGCAGTTTTTAGACTATTAAACAATTTTTTAACTTGTGTGGGTTCAAGAGCAACATATGATCCATGATCATTTTGTCGCACGCTATCTAATATCGTCTTTTCTACACCACTATCTAAAGAAACCACTCGTAACATATTATCCACCGCAAATTGTTTTGTTATTGAGCGCTTCAAATTCTGCCTAGCGTACTCGGTCAACATCTCAGGATCATGCGTGAGCTTTCCATAATCACTCATTGTCTCAAGGATCGTTACCATATCACGAATACTAATGCCTTCTTTAAGCAATTTTGCAAGAACCTTTTGTATCTCTCCAAGCGAAAACGCTTTAGGTACGACCTCGTCAATAAGCGCTGCTTGTGTTCCTCTTAAGTTATCTAATAACGCCTGAACCTGCTGACGTCCTAATAACTCGTGACCATGTTTTTTGATTATCTCCGTTAAATGCGTGGCAATAACGGATGGTGGATCTATTATCGAATACCCCATAAGCTCAGCTTTTTCACGCATAGATTCTTCTATCCACGTGGCTGGCAATCCAAACGCCGGTTCAACGGTGTCAATACCACTGATTTCTCCAGTAGCCCCTCCTGCATTTAATGCCATGACATGATCAGCAACGACCTCGCCACCTGATACCTCTATGCCTTTTATCTTAATAACATACTTATTAGTTCCTAAATGGATGTTATCTCTTAATCTTATAACTGGTACAACTATTCCTAAATCAATTGCACATTGTCTTCTTATCATTACTACACGATCTAATAAATCTCCTCCCTGACTAGCATCGACTAACGGGAGTAATCCATATCCAAACTCGAGTTCAATTGGGTCAACCTGCAATAGAGCCATCACATTTTCAGGCTTGCGTTTTTCTTCAGCTAACGCCTTATTCGCATCCTCTTCACTTGCTTCTTCAACCTTGTTTGATGCTCTATACTGTATAAACCCAATCGTTCCAGCTAGTGCGGCTAAAAACAAAATCGGAACCATAGGCATTCCTGGAATAATACTGAATAAGACGAGCATGCCTGATAACACCATCAACACCAATGGTTGAGAAAAAATCTGTCCCATGATGTCTGATCCCATGCTGTTTTCTGTTGCCGCCCTTGTTACAATCATGCCGGTCGCAGTAGAAATTAATAAAGCAGGAATTTGGCTTACCAATCCATCACCAACCGTTGCTCTTGTATATACCTCAAGAACCTTATTAAAATCCATGCTACCATCCATCGACCCAACTATCATTCCGCCAGCTATGTTTATAACTATAATAATAATAGAAACTATTGCATCGCCCTTGACAAACTTGCTGGCTCCATCCATAGCTCCATAAAAGTCGGCTTCGTTTTGTATAGCTAGCCTCCGTTCCTTTGCCTGGACATCGTCAATTATCCCTGAGTTCAAATCAGCGTCAATCGCCATTTGTTTTCCAGGCATAGCGTCTAGAGTAAACCTTGCCCCAACCTCTGCAACTCTTTCAGAGCCTTTGGTAATTACGATAAACTGAATAACGATAATTATCAAAAACAGTATTAATCCAACTATTAAGTCATCACCAATTACAAATCCACCAAAGGTTTGTATTACGTTACCGGCATCTCCACCGTTACCCAGAATAAGTCTTGTCGACGATATATTAAGCGATAACCTAAACAGAGTAATCAGCAACAGTACCGATGGAAAAGTAGAAAACTGCATAGCGCTTTTAGCGTATAACGTAACTAGCATTATTAAAATTGATAACGATATGTTTGTAACCAACAAAAAGTCCAATAAAAATGTTGGTAACGGCAATATAATAAGTAAAATGATAATAAGTATTATCACCGCTATAAACACATCTGATATCTTTGTCTTCATTTTTATCCTCCGGCGTTAGTCTGTTCTTGAAGCCTATATAGGTAGGCAAGAACCTCAGCTACGGCCTGATACATTTCAGGCGGAATAACATCACCAATCTCACAATGAGCGTATAGTGTGCGCGCAAGTGGTTTATTCTCAACCACATCTATCCTAAGCTCGTATGCCTTTTCCTTGATCTTTAAAGCGACAAAGTCTGCCCCTTTTGCCATAACAACTGGCGCTACATTTTTACTTTCCTTATAACTAAGCGCAACCGCAAAATGAGTTGGGTTTGTAATAACAACATCGGCTTCCTCAAGATTTTTCATCATTCTAGCCATACCCATCATTCGCTGCTTCTGTCTGATTTGACCCTTTATCTGTGGATCACCTTCAATACGCTTGTTTTCATCCTTGATTTCTTGCTTGGTCATCTTAAGATCTTTTTCATACTTCCACCACTGATACAAAAAATCAAACCCAGCTATTATTATAAGTGCAATGCTCATTTTAAACGCAAGATTCATCATCATCGAGAACAGCAATGCCATAGTATCCGCAACGCTGACTCCCATTACGTTTGACAATAGCTCAACGTTTGTTGAAATTTCTCCATACGCTAAAATAGCAAGCAATATCGTCTTTAAGATCGACTTACCCATTTCCATTAGCGACCTAGAAGAAAAAATTCGTTTAAAACCTTGAATCGGGCTAATACGATTCATTTTTGGTTTCATAGATTTAGAAGATAACAAGAAACCCGTTTGCATTATGTTTACAGCCATAGCTATGATAAAAGCCGCTATAAGCAACGGCGCCAATATTATTAAAATATTTATCATAGCGTTTGAAAGATAACTAGCGCTACTCGATTGCGAAACAGAAGCTGATAATACTGCATCTGAAAGATAATAGGTCGTCATGTCCTCAATGCCTGAAATAATACCGTTTCCGGCAACTTGCCAAACACCAAACATGATTAATAGCGATAACGCCGTATTAACCTCATTACTCTTTCTAACTTGACCTCTTTCACGTGCATCCCTACGCTTTTTAGGGGTAGCCTTCTCTGTTCTCTCCCCAGCTGTGGTTTGGCTCATGTTACACCTATTAAATAACTAAATATTTTCTCAATGGATGAAAACATATTGTCAAAAATAATTCCTGTAAAAGCAACGAAAATCGGGATAACAATCAACAGCATTAGTAGCCCCATCAATACTTTTACTGGTATACCAACGACAAAAACGTTCATCTGCGGAACTGTTCTGATTAAAACTCCCATTGTAAGCTCTGTTAATAATGAGGCGGCAATAATCGGCAAAGCAACATTTATTGCTAAAACAAAGCTTAATGCAAACATTTCCATTGCCTGAAATGCTATGCCCGGTGATATCGTTACCTGTCCAATGGGAATCTGACTGACCGATGCTTGTAGCATACCTATTAGTTTTAAATGACCATTCACTCCGAAAAAAGAGATAATCATTATTATGCTTAAAAAGTTTCCAACGACCGGTACCTGTATATCACTTTGCGCATCACTTACGCCGGCCATTCCAAATCCCATTTGCATATCGATCATCTGCCCTGAAGTAAACACCAACTGAATAAACGCTGTAGTTGCATACCCGAGTATCAGTCCAAATATTAACTCTGAAATACACATGAAAACGTAGGTCAACCAGTGAGCATACACAAGCTCCGTCATTGGTAAATACGCATATAATAAGTAAGTCACCGTTAGACATAACCCGATTTTTACGATAGACGGTACTCGTTTGCTACCAAAGATTGGCGACGAGAAAATGAGTGCCGACATACGTAGAAGCAACAATAAAAAGTAATCCAGTTGCATTTCGGGCAATAACTTACCTATCAATTCAAGCATAGTCTACCGTCATCCAATCATCGTGTTAGTATAACTAAACATACGCGCTGCAAACTCAGTCAAAGAAGACAGCATCCACCCACCAAATATTAAGATGGATAAAAATACTCCCACTATCTTTGGTACAAACGCTAGCGTCTGCTCGTTTATTTGAGTAGTTGCCTGAAAAATTGATACAACTATTCCAATAACCAATGCTGCCAACAAAAATGGCGCTGATACCGATAGGATTGTCACGATCGCATCCTTAGCAATTTGAATAACATCAGCTTGCTCCACGCAAACCCCCCCTTATCATTTAAACAAAACCAGAAACCTTGCTTACGTTATCCAAACCCTGTGACCAAAGATTGTATCGTAAGCACCCACCCATCAACCAATACAAACAACAAGACCTTAAATGGTAGTGATATTATTGTGGGCGGTAACATCATCATGCCCATTGACATAAGCGCACTAGCGACTATCATATCAATTACAATAAACGGAATGTATATCAAAAACCCTATTTGAAACGCGCGCTTTATTTCGCTTGTCATAAAAGCAGGCATTAAGACTTCAGTTGGAATTTCGTCCAGTGTTTTTGGTTTTATTTCAGCTGTATTCTCAAAAAACTGTAGATCTTCTTTATATGTTTGAGCAAACATAAACTCTCTGACGGGCTCCAGAGCGTTTTCAACCGCTTCTTCCTGAGATATTTCATTAGCTATATATGGCTGATACGCGTTCTCATCGATTTCATTTATCACAGGTCCCATTATAAAAAGTGATAAGATAAGAGCTAACCCAATCAGAACTTGGTTTGGCGGCATTTGCTGCAATCCTATGGCATTTCTAACAAAAGATAACACGATAATAATGCGTGTAAACGAGGTAAACATTATCAATATTGATGGCAATAAAGATAAAACCGTCAACAATCCCAAAATATCTAAGGTATCCGTCCGGTCACCTAATATCCCGCCCATAGGATCCGCGGTTAAACTTTTTGAATCGGCTGACGAGCAACCAGATAACAATAATATAACCAATATTAAAAGCGCAAAGATGATTATGCGTTTTTTCTTGGATTCGCTCAATTATCCTCATCCTTTCGCTTTGCATGAGTCCGTCGATACTCGCGTAACCTGGCTTCGTTATTCTTCTTATTTTCCCATAACTTAAGCCCTTTTTCCCATAGCTTTGCTATTCCGCGTGGTTCGTGCTGATCGACATATACAGTTTCAAATTCCATATCGTCCGTGCTGCCATTTTTTCTGTTTTTTATCTTATCAATAATGTCTTCTAAATTATCTGAATCTGGGTCCTCCTCTGTTATCGATTCAGGTTTTCCAAGCACATTAAGTTTGTGCGCTGTAGAGCCAACCAAATAATGCTCCTTGCCCACTTTTATTAGATAAACGGTTTTATCCCGCGACAAAATGAGCCTATCCTCAATTTCCATGTGACGGCTTTTTGCAAATTTATTTCCCCGTTTGGATACATATTTAGCTGTATAATAGGCCGCAAAGAGTATGGCGACAAAAATCAATATATTTACGGTCATCCCTGCAAAGCTGTCCATGTCGTCATCCTTTCACGGTTGTAATTGTTTGCTAAACCTGCATACTCATAATCTCGTTATAAGAATCAAGTATCTTATTTCTAATTTGTACGGTTAACTGCAAAGTAAGCTCAGCTTTTTGAGCATCGATCATTGCCGACTGCAAGCTATCCTCCGTACCTGACATCAAATCTATATTACTGGCATCATCAACCGCTTCTGCTTGTTTAGTCTCGTTAATAGAGTCGCTAAGTATATTTGCAAAACTATTTTCTTGCTCCATTACCTTTTGCGTTGACGAATTATCGAAAAGCTGTCCGAAATTGGATACCGATTCAATACTTAAACTCATTTATACCTACCTCCCAATTTCCAGTGCTTTCATGTACATTTCCTTGCTAGCATTAAGCGCTGTAACGTTTGCCTCATATGCACGAGACGCCGACATCATATCCACCATCTCGGTCACTACCTCAACATTAGGTTTTTCAACATACCCTTCTTCATTGGCATCAGGATGGTCAGGATCATATTCAAGCTTAAATTCTGAAGGATCTTCAATAACCTCGCTAACCCTAACGCCACCTGCCGACGAATATTCTGTTGCCTTAGACAACGCAGCTGAAAAAGAATCTGTTGTGTCTACTTCCTCAAAAACAGTAACCCTTCTGCGATATGCTTCGCCGTCTTCCGTTCTAGTTGTGTCAATATTTGCGATATTTTCAGCAATAACATCCATTCTAAAACGTTGCGCACTTAACCCAGACGCACTTACGTCCATAGCTTTAAACATATCCATTTATCATCAGCCTCCTTCCATAATAGCCGTTCTAAGCTGACTAAATTCGCTGTTAAGTTTCTCAAGTAATGCATAATACTGAATATTATTTTCAGCAAGTCTAGACATCTCGTTCTCAATATCCACGTTGTTTCCATCTGCACGCATTGTAGTGTCAGTATCTGTAACAACTTGTGCTGATATTTCACCGCTACCAATTTTTTCGACTAAATCTTCATCATCCATCGCTGCATTTACGTATTCCTCAAACTCAACATTAGATGCCTTAAAGTTAGGTGTATCTGCATTTGCAATGTTGTTTGAAATCACTTGATTCCTTAACGTGCATGCATTAAGTCCCGTTTGCAATGCATTTGTTGAATCAAACATCGAACTTGACATTATACTATCCTCCTTCTAAACGTTAAGTATATATCCAAAACCCTTTGCATTTTCTATAACCTTATTTGCATAGTTTTGTTTCTGAGATGATAACGAATCAAACTTTTCACTTGAAGTCTCTCCTTGCGTCATTTTTGATACATTGCCTGGTCCATGATTATATGCTGTTAAGGCCAACTGAACATTACCATCATATTTGTCTAGTAGCTGCCTTAAATATTTAACACCACCATCAATATTTTGCAGTGGATCAAATGAATCACTAACTCCTAATGCTCTTGCAGTATTTGGCATAAGTTGCATTAGTCCTTGAGCGTTACAACTCGATACCGCACTTGTATCAAATCCTGACTCTGTCTTTATTACCCCTTTAATAAGAGATGACGGCACAGAATATTTTTGTGCCGCCTGCATAATCAAAGCGTCATATTGCGATGAATTTGGTGTATATGAATAAGAATTTTCCAACGACTCCGAGTCATTAAGTCCCTCTGTACTCTGTGTGTTATAAAGCTCGCTTAATAGCATAGTCTGGAAATCAGCGCTAGAATCGATACTAATTTGTGAATCTGAACTACTGATTTGACTAGATGGTACATTAAATTTTTCGTTTATCTTTGTTTGATACAGGCTTTTTACCATATTCCATTTTGTTTCCCACGCCGCATCCACTACGTTCATGTCAACACCCCACTCAATGATAGAAAACCACTATATAATAGTCATTGATAACTAATCACCATATTTTGTCAATATGCAACAACAAAATTATAAAAATTCCATATTTGTGAATAAAAAAATAGCCCCATGGGCTATTTTGCTGTTTATCTTTTATTATACTAATAAATCAATTAATAATCCTCTAATATCATCTACCCCTTTAAGAATTTTCAGGTTATCACATTGGTCTTTTAAAAATTCTTTTGCCATATCATCTAGCTTTGCATTCACCTTGTTAACAACTGCATAAATTCTGTGTCTCCCGCGAATATCCATTGTATTCTTCTTAGAAAATTCGTATGCGTTGCTTACAACTTCGTGCATTAAATTTCCAACTAGTTCCCTATACTTAATAAACTCTTTAATATCTGCCTTTTTACCAAGTTTTTCTCCCTGCGTGCAAACATCTTGCATCATGCTTTCAATATGGCTTTCATGTGCATCTTGAGAAAGGTCGCTAAGCTGACGCGTAAACATCTGTACCTTGCTAGTACGGATTCTAGCCGTATCATTGCTTTCAATATTTTGCCGATCTAATATATTTGCATTAATATCAGCAACCCTCATAATGATATCCTTTCAGTATATAACTATTTCTTTGTATCAAAGTACATTCCATCTACCTGTCTTGTAGTCATAATATATGCTTTCATTCCTTGTTTTTGTTTTCCTAAAACACGTAGACTCTTTTTATACTCATCATGCTTCGTCAAAACCAGTTTTTTGTTGCAATCATCTATACTTTGAATTTTTTTACCAACTTGTCTTATACTTTCATTTATTAAATCAAGTTCATCACAACCAATTGTTTTCTTTTCAGACAAACGCCGTTCTACAGAGTCTACTTGCTCCATCAAATTTTGCCTACGAAGAAGCAATCTATCAACACGACGAGTGTCCTCTTTAGATATCGCCTTGGACATCTCAATCGTTATTAGATAAATTGATTGAAGAGCCTGCTCCTTTTTTCTCCATAATTGAATTGTGTTTACTTTATCATTCATATCACTTATATATCTTATAATTATTTTACCGATGACACAGCTGTTTTTGTCTTAATGGCCACCCACGAAGATTGTAATTCATCCAGAATTTCGACGACCCCGTCAACTTCCTCGCTCGCCTTATTTGCATTAATATCTACGATCTTCCACTGAATATATTCATACAAACGCATTAATTCGCTTGAAATTTCATAACTAAAATCTAAGCTAAGCATAAGTTCAGATAAAATATCCTGCGCTTTTTGAAAAGCAGCGTTAGCAGTTTGATAGTCTTTTTTCTCAATCGACACTTTACCTAAATTTAGCTGACGTATGCATCCCTTATATAACATTATTACAAGTTCTAACGGACTTGCTGTTAAGACGCCCTGTCTTTGATAAGTTTGATATGCGGTCTTTATCGCTGCCATACTGTCCTCCTAAAAATTCTTAGAAACTATTGGATAACATGTTCTCGAGCCACTGGCTTTGAGCATTCATTGTTGCAAGGGCCTGTTCCATCGCTGTAAACTGCGCATAATACCGCTCCTCATTCTGTTCCATTAGCCTTTCAAGCATGTCCATCTTATCTTCAATACTAGAAATCTGGCTCTCTGTGCTATCCACAGATATAGTCTGTATATCCGAAATATAGGTGTTTATCGTATCATTCAATCGCTGCATCAGTCCAGATTCTGATGCCTTTGTTGCTCCAGTCGCAGTAGAAGTTTTAGTAAAGAGTTGTACTACCCTATCGGGGTTATCTTTTATCGCTTCTTCAAGTTTATCTTTATCCAACAGGATCTTACCATTATTCGTATATGAACCTGTTCCCATTCCAATATCTGCTAATGACATGCCTGTACCTTCAACGACAGACGTAAATGATAATCTAAACTGGCTCAACATAGACGAAACATCGTTATCGCTTCGCAAAAGTCCACTCTTTGCCTTTTCTTCCCATGCCTCAATTTCATCATCACTCATCTCATCTTTTTGTTCATCTGTAAGAGGAGTATAATCAAAATATTTATCTTCAGTTATTTTATCGTTATATTTCTCTATTAACGCATTATAATCATCAACGAACGACGAAATCTTGTCCACTACGGTATCAACGTCTTGGCTTACTGTAAAACTTACTGAAGATGCCGTTGTGCTTTGCAAATTATACTGTATTCCATCAATAGTAAAGCTATTGCTATCACGTTCAACGTCTACCCCATTTATTTTAAGCGTAGCATTTTGACCATTGCTATAAGTGCCTTCGTTTATACCTAATGCGCTCGTTCCCGAACTAAACACGTTGCCCGTAATATTAACTATGCTGAGCTCAGAGTCAACACCAAGGTCACGTGACTCAATCTTAAACGAGTTAGTAAGCTGACTATAACTTAGCTTTACATTTGCTACACTATCATTATTTATGGTGTCCATCATATCCTGAAGCGTATCATCCTCATAAAAATTAAATGCTTGACCATTAATTTCAAATGAAACCTCACCTGATGAAAAATCTATCGACGTAGCTAAATTTAAGTCAGATAAATGTACATTATAGTTTGTAATACCTTCACCCGTTGCAACGCCTGTGGCACCCTCAATATTTGCCCCTTTAGCCAAACTGGTAATCTCATTGACCACCATATTACCAGCACAAGCATTTGGTCCAGCTTCGATTGATATTATGCCTTTATTTTCATCAAGATAATCAACATTGTTTACTTTAAGAGCCGACGCCGACCAAAGATTATCCTCGCTTAACACACTCATATACTTTTGTGTAAACGCTTTTAAATCGGTCTTTACTTCTTTGTAAGCATCGAGCTTCCATTCTAAAACTTGCTTTTGTTTAAATTGATTATCTATTTTTGTCTGTTCAATATTTAATAACTCTTTAACAATCGAATCCGTATCTAATCCAGAATTCAATCCCGAAATCCTCATAGATGGAGAGTTAACTCCTGAAATACTCATTTATTTTCACCTGCTTTCATAACAATAATACTTAAGAATCTATATTTATTAAACCTGTTAATTTTATCGGAATTTTGCCAAAAAATATTAAGTTAATACAATCATGCATGCACAAAATACCTGACTTTTTGCATAGCATTATCAGAAAATACATCGTTGATATACGCATAATCATGCAAACTACTGCCAGCCTGCGAAATTGTAACCCCTTTTTCTGAATTGTATCCACCATTTTGCGACGGACAGACCACTTGTACATGACCATGACCGCTACTGTTTTTATATGTCGTAACAGCAGGGTGTCCTTGATTAGCATATGCCTGAGCCTGCTCTGCACTTACTTCTTTCCAGCCATATTGTTTACCTGTCGTTGTAAGCCAGTCCTGCATTTTGTTTGCCGTCATACACTGAGCACCTTGAACGTCTGGATAACTAACCACTTCACCTGTTTCATTATCATAATAGTGTGGAATTTCGGCTCCCATAGCTTTTGTTACATCCCAAACATAAATATTGCAGTAGGTATCTCCTTGTCCATTTTTATTAACTTCATAACGCTCGTTATTTTCAACATCAAACTGATTGATTACACTGTAATAATTACTTGCACTTCGATTATTTAAATAATTGGTAATTGCAGGAGATGAAGGTTTATATGATTCTGTAGGAATAATACCGCTACCACTAGTACTAGTTTGAGTATTTGCATAAGTACTATAAGCCGAATAACCTAAAGACGTCGGTTGAACGGCCAACGGATAAGTGCCTAGATTTGAAAGCGAATACCCTTGGCTTTGACCATTCATAAGCATCAACATCAAGCTCGAATTAATACTATCACCACTACTTGAATTACTCGTCCCAAATAGCGAAGAGTTCGTACCGAGAAACGATTCTCCTCCACTAATCTGACTTAACATAATCAATTCCATTAGTTTTGAAAATTCGCTGCTTGTATTACTATTATCCTGCGTTTCGTCTGTACTAGCACTCAATAGACTTTGTAATATTAAGCTATTAACCCCAACTCCTGATAAAATATCACTCATAAATAACCTCCGATAAAAAACCTTTACCAATTAAAAAGTACTATCCCTTTTTATACTTATTATCAACATCTGCAATAAAAACCAGTATCTTTGCTATAGCCTCATAAAGCTCAACTGGTATTACATCACCGACATTCATCATATTAAGTATATCGGCAGATTTTGCGTCTTCCACCACTGGAATACTATTTTGATTTGCCTTTTCAATGATTTTGTTTGCTATCTCGCCCTCGCCTAGAGCTAGGATAGTGGGTATAGCGTTTTTACCAGGCTCATAGCCTATAGCAACAGCTTTAGTACGAATACTCTTTTCTTTTGCCATGCTAAATCACCACGTCCAATCTACGCGTTCCATCAACAAAAGCTTTTTCTAATACTTCTACTGCATTGTTTGGTGAAATGGGTTGATCTATTAATCTACAGCCTAATCTTGTTAAGTTATAACCTTCATTCTCCATCTCTTTCAATAATACAGCCGTATTCTTTTCAAAAACCTCAATTACGCGTTTTGTCTCTCCTCTAAGCTCAACCTGAATATTTTTGTTTTTAGCCTTAATCAGGGTTTCTACCCTTCCCATATTCCGTGTGCTAAGAGATAGCATGACCGTAACCCCATCATCACCCTTTACTTTTGGTTTTTTTTCATTCCGATGAAAAACATATAACTCTGCCGTTTGCTCCGTTTGATTCATTATGACCGGCAACTGAATATATGTAAACTGGTGTATGGTGTCATTTAAATTGGTGCTAGTTATTACGTTTGAGACTTCAGTCTGTGCTAACCTTGCCTGACTACCCATGGATGCAAGTTCTCTTTCCACCTCAATTAACCTCGTGCCTAGCATATCTACCTGTTGCTTCAAAATCTTTCCATCCACAGTGACCTTATCACTTACTTCAACAAACGCTATTTTGATATTATTAATAACATCTTGCCTTTTTAATATCTCGTTTGATGCCATTTTAGCGTTTTCAGCATTAACCTGTTTATTGGTTAAAACTGGCTCGCCTTTCGAATCATTATTTGACTTTAGTACGTTTGAGTTATTAATATTTTCGTTGTTTTTATCTAAATTGGCTTCTACTGTTTTTCCTTCAAATTGTTGTTTTGTTTGTTTGTTTGTAATACTAAAATCAGCAGCTGGCTTATCAACAATAACTCTTTCCTGCTGATCAATTTGTTTCGATTCTCCTTTATCTACGTTCTGCTTATATGAAATATCGTTTAACACTTTTGAGCCATATTGTTTTGCGTTTATCTTGTTTTCTTGATTTTTGAAATTATCTGGCGCATCAGTAGCACCGCTTTTTGTATCGGCTACTTCATACTCTTGTAAAGCTACTAACGCGAACTTTAATGCCTTGCCTACTTGTGTTCCCTTAACAACAAGTTCAGCTAGTTTTCCAATCGCTTCGCTGTCACTTGAATTATCAGCATTTGCCTGCATCCCATCATTTTGTTGAATAGCACCTTTTTGAGCTGCTCCCCTATCAGAGGTTTTTGCAGTAACACCCGAGGTGTCAGCCCTTGTAATATTAGCTAAACTATTGTCTCCTGCAATATTACCCGAGCTATCGTCCCTTGCAATAATTTGGAGAGTTGTTGTTGCATCGTTTTTACACACCTGTAACAAGACGCTCTCGCCTAAACATAGGTTGACCCCCAACGCCTTAGCCTGAGTGATCATTCTACCATCGCTCACCGCAAGCATAATGGTTCCGTTTTCATCCATCTTAGATATTATTGCTTTAATTATCTCACCATCAATAAGCGAAGAATCTATGGATGATTTTTCGCCAGATAAAAGCAAACTATTTAAATTAGATGCATCTATTTTCACGATAGCTCCTCTATTAATACAAAAAATATACCTGTGTATATATAACGATATTTACATAGTGTGAAACATGAAAATTAAATTTTTGTAAACTTCTTTTGTTTATTATGTGTAAAATAGTACTAAAAAAAATAGATAACCAATGTTTCTGCTACTTTTATTATGTAACCAGATATTTGACAGTATAAACATAATAGCCCCCTATTTTAAGTTGCTATAGAACACCAAATATGCTTAGAAAACAATTGTTTTTACAATAAATCGTATATACTGCTTGCCTGAAAATTGTATTTATCTATGTGTATTATATAAAAAAAGCCCCTATTGGGGACTTTTTCTGTGGAGCTAATGCCGGGACTCGAACCCGGGACCTCTTCCTTACCAAGGAAGTGCTCTACCTCCTGAGCTACATCAGCACTTACGCACAACATGCGGCAGAGGATATTATATAACAAAAAAAATCAAAATGCAATATTGTTATTCTACTTACAACCGCACGCACTGGGGAATAGTACATCTTTACTAAGCACGCTCATCTCAGAGACTTCTTTGCTGTTTTCAATAAAGACTTCTCCCACTCTCTCAAACCCAAACTTTGACAAAGAGTCACATAGATTAACACGAGAATTAACCCTTATGCTAGGAGCGTTAACATTAAGTGCCCTATCAAGCAATAACCTAACAATCATGTCACCAATTTTTTCGCCACGATGCTCTTTTAAAACGCAAACCTTACCGATTCTGAAACTTTTTCCGTCAAACCATAAGCGACCAGTGCCAACAGGGTTACCTTCTTTATATACAACGACATGCATAGCCATTTCGTCATCGCTTGTAAACTCTTCTTCGGATTCAAATCCCTCTTCCTTTACAAAAACAGCTGTCCTCAATGCCTTAGCCTCATCAAAGTCGGCCGTTCCATGAAACCATCTTGAAAAAATCATTCTCATTTCCCCTAACATCATTCTGTGGAATAGTATACTTAATACACAAACATTTTTCAAGTATGCACAAACAAAAGAAGACCACCCATAAGGCGGCCTCCTCTGAAAAGCTTTTTACCAATGCTTGGCTGTAACAGCTGCCAAACGGTTGTAAATATCTGCATCTCGTAAAGCAAGGAAGGAATCCTTGAAGATACCAAACATATCTGTGTAAATTTCATGGTTTTTCATGTTTGGCTCAATCATGCCAAAGGGATGTACCATAGCGCCAACAGCTTCTTCGATATTAGCAAACACGCCAGCCCCAGTTGCTCCAAGTATAGCTGCACCAAGAGTTGTACACTCTTGAGTCTTAAGCTGCTCGATTGGACGACCATACATATCTGCCTGAATTTGGTTCCACAAAGGAGACTTAGCTCCGCCACCCGATAAACGGATAGCTTCAAACGGCTTACCAAGAACTTTTTCCATTGCCTCAACAACCATGCGTAGCTCGAATGCACCGCCCTCTAGAACAGCGCGTGCCATCATAGAACGATCATGGATTAAAGACAATCCCAAGGATCCACCTCGTGCGTTATCATGATAATATGGTGTTACTTGGCTATTGAAGAAAGGGTAGAACATATATCCCTTACAACCAGCAGGAGCCTGAGCTGCTTGAGCAGTAATCAACTCATACTCATCCATACGCATCGACTTAGCAAGATGGGTCTCTGATCCTCCAAATGTATCACGCCACCAGCGTAAGCAAACGCCAGTTGCAAAACACAAACCTTCCATATCATACTTATGAGGGATAGCATGACCGCCAAATAGTACTGAATGATCTGGATCAGGTTTACACTCGTCAACATGTGCAACCATAACCGATGCTGTACCAACCGTGATTTCTGATAATCCTTCTTTAATAACGCCGGAGCCGATTGCAGCACACTGCTGATCTCCACCACCTGAACAAATAGGCATGCCCTCTGCAAATCCAGTTGCTGCTGCAGCTTCAGCAGAAATCTCGCCATACTTCGTCATTGGAGTGCCAATTGGAGGCAACTTATCCATATCTACATCTATTAAGTCAAGTAGCTCTTTTGACCACTCTAATGTGGTAACATCCATCATGCCGTTTAGTGTCAATGAAGCGGGATCTGAGAAAAGTTCTTCTGAACCTAACTTATGAAGGATCCATTCCTGAGCGTTTACGAACTTCCAAGTCTTTGCATATAACTCAGGCTGGTTATCGCGAACCCACTTGTACTTAGCATAAGACCACATCCCGGATAGTGGAACACCACTAATCTCATGATACTTATCTTTTCCTAGTTTACCGTCGATCCATGCTAATTCTTCACCTGCACGTCCATCACTCCATACGATTGAATCATGCAACACTTCCCAATTTTCGTCGATTGCAACGAAAGTTCCGCGCTGGGAAGAAAGTCCCAATGACATAATCTCTTTTGGATCTACTCCTGTTTTTGCAATCATCTCTTTTGATGCTTCGCAGATACAAGTCCATATTAAGTCCAAGTCCTGCTCTACCCAGCCTGGATGTTGATGAATACAAGGATACTCTCTGTATCCGTTTCCGATAATATTCCCTTCTAAGTCAGCTAGCATTACCGTAGTCCCAGTAGTTCCTGCATCAATACCTACTACATATTTGCCCATTTCCTTACCTCCGGTTTATTTTATAGCCTAACAAATAAAAATTTATGTCAGACAAAAAAATCCCTTTAAGATTTTCCCAAAACACAAGGCCATTCTTGATTAAATGGGTATTGCACTATTCAATTTTCCAATTACGTGAGAAAACTACTACACCAAACTATACAATGCCATATAACACAATATAATTATTTTTACATAGCGACGAATATATTACTCCATTAGTTTTAACTTTTTACATGCCCTAACAAAATACTCCTATTTAAATCGTTCATAAAAATCAGGTAGCCAAAAACCAGACACCCAAGCACTATCCGCACTCTAGGATAACATATGCAAAAGCAGCAACACTTTTGTTATAGATATTTATATCACTTTGCGTTTATTGGTAATACTGTACACTGTATATTGCATGAAGTCAAGAATGTCTTTTGTAACTTTTTATTACAATTATACTATTTTGTTGCTAATTCTAACCCTCAAAAAACCCAATAAAAAAGCCGAGCAAACACGCTCGGCAAACATTATTCTATGTTGTTTTAATGGATCTCATCGAGGTTAGCAAATCTAGTATGCTCACCTACCCACGCGAGCCGTACAGTGCCCGTCTTACCATTTCTATGCTTTGCAATAATCGCCTCAGCAATGTTATCCGCATCCTCTTCATAAAACGCTTTACGATATAACAGAACAACTATATCAGCGTCCTGCTCGATGGCTCCCGATTCCCTAAGATCTGATAACATAGGACGTTTATCAGCACGTGCTTCGGGGGCACGACTAAGCTGTGATAATAATATTATTGGGACATCAAGCTCCCTCGCCATACCTTTTATAGCTCTGGTAATAACAGCAATTTCTTGCTGTCTGTTTTCTGTCTTTTGGTGCGATGACATAAGCTGTAGATAGTCTATTAAAATTAAATCTAGACCTTTTTCCATCTTCAATTTTCTACACTTACTGCGCATCTCTGCAACTGAAATATCAGACGTATCATCGATGTACATATTCATTTGCGATAAATCAGCCATTGCTTGTGCTAAACGCATATACTCATTTTCGTCAATATTACCAGTACGAACCTTTTCCATATCAACGCCTGCTTGTGAACATAGTAGCCTTCTTGATAACTGCTCACGCGACATCTCCAAACTGAAAACCGCTACCGCATTTTTTTGCATAGCCGCAAACTCAGCAATGTTCATAGCGAAACTAGTCTTACCCATACTAGGACGTCCTGCCACGATTATCATATCGGATGGTTGCAACCCAAGAGTCATCCTATCAAGCTGCAAAAATCCTGATGCAACACCCGACAAACCATTTTTAAGCATCGCCGCATTACCAATCTTTGAGTAAGTATCGACGATAGCATCTTTTATATGTAGCATCCTGTCCGATTGCCTACGCATGGATACTTCAAAAATACGTTTTTCGGCTTCTTCAACAACAGCTTCAGCTTGCTCTGATTCATCAAGTGCCTTTGAAGATATTATTCCTCCCGTTTTTGCAAGCGCACGTAAAATCGACTTTGTTTCAACTATTGAAATATAGTTATCAATGTGCGCTGTTGTTGGAGCTGCTCTTTGAAGATCACTTATATATTCCATAGAGCCGACAGATTCAAGCATATCCACCTTTTGCAACTCGTCACAAAGCATTACGATGTCGACGTTTTGCGAATGCTCTAATAAACGTAAAATTGCTTGAAAAATCTCTCTATGCGCCGCCGAAAAAAAATCATCTGGCCTTAATAGATCGCTACCACGCAAAAGCGCAGTCTCGGATCCAAGCATGCATCCCAGCACCGCGCGTTCAGCATCAATATTATTGGGTAATTGAGTGTTGTTTGCCTGTTCCATCGACTATTCTCCAATCAGCTACTTACTTAAGCTATGCCTCAACCACTTCTAACTTAAACGTAGAATGAACGTTTCCAAGTATTTGAACCTCAACGTCAGTCTCGCAAACCGTCTTTATTGGATCACGCAGCATAATCTTTTTCTTATCTAACTTAATCTTATGTTGATCATAAAAACTCTCCGCAACTTCCTTGCTAGTAATAGACCCAAATAATTTTCCGCCTTCTCCTGTTTTTGCCTTAACTACAACTTTCATTCCCTTGATCTTCTCAGCTAAAGCCTTAGCTTCCTCAATCTCAACTTCTTTTTTGTGCAACGCAGCGGCTTTACGCTGCTTTGCAACGTTTATATTTTCTTTGCTAGCCTGCTCTGCTAATCCTTTTGGAAATAAAAAGTTCCTAGCATAACCGTCACTAACTTCAACTATTTCACCCTGTTTACCAGAGCCCTTTACATCTTTTTTTAAAATTACCTTCATAATACTACTCCTCCATTTATAGCTTTGATAGTGTCTCTTCAACTTCTTTTAACGCTTGCTCAATTGAATATTCTTTAAGCTGAGTAGCAGCCATAGCAAGATGCCCACCGCCACCCATTTCCTCCATAATTAATTGAACATTAATTTCCCCCAGTCGACCTTGCACTAACCTGAATCGCGTTATCGACTGGCACCAGCACAATAGCGGCTTTTATACCGCGAATCGTTAATAACTGATCTGCCGCCTGCGATGCAACTAACTGCCCCCTTGGCGTAGTTCTATCAAAATATGCTATAGCTATATCATCTCTAAATAACTTAACATTTTTTATTGTTTCCATCCTCTGAGAAAACGTTGTATAATCATCAGCCAACAAATCCCGCACACGAACCATGTCTGCGCCCTGTTTTCTTAAATAAGTTGCAGCTTCAAACGTTCTAGCCCCTGTGTCTATGAAAAAGTGCTTCGTATCCATCGCTATTCCTGATAGCAGTGCCTCGGCCTCAAGCTCTGTAAGACGAATATTCGGATCATAATACTGCAAAATCTCGGTTACTAGCTCACTAGCTGATGATGCATACGGCTCTAAAAAGCTGACTGTCGCATTTTCTACCCACTCAAGGCCCCTACGATGATGATCGATAACCACTATGTTATCGGTTATCTCAAGCAACTTTGGACAAGAAGCACTACTAGGTCTTTGGGTATCAACAAGCACTACCAACGCATCACTGCGCATGACTCGTTGAGCCTCTTGTGCATCTATCACTATGATATCCCTTAAACCCTCTTCCTTGAGACGTTTGATAAACGGTTCGACCATAAATACATCACTATCTAAAACAATACGAGAACATTTATCCGAAAACTGTGCGCATCTTAAAATACCCATCGCTGCACCAATTGAATCCATATCAGGACGAGCATGCCCCATAACAAACACTTCTGAACTTTTTTCAATTGCAGCTCTAAGCGCACGCGCTGTAACCCTCGGCTTTACCTTGGATCGTTTTTGTGTATTCTGAGTGAGTCCGCCATAAAAGGTTGTACGCTGATCAGTTTTTACAGCAGCTTGATCGCCGCCTCTTCCCAAGACAACGTCTGTTGCTTGCTTTGCAAATTCATTGCTTTGTTTTGCATCTTCTCCAGCGCCAACAGCGATGCTAAGCGTTATGTACTGTCCATTCCCAACAAATATTCCATGCACTTTATCTAAAATAGGGAACTTGCTACGTTCAAGATCTTGTAACCTTCGTCTGTCAAAAAAGATAACATATTTATCTCTATCATACCTTCTATATGCACCGTTCAGTTCTTCGGCCATATCAGAAACACACTTTGTAATAGCAGCCGTTATCTCTGTTATCTCTGTATCCGAAGCCATGTTCATAATCTCAATATAGTCATCCACAACGATTACGCATACGACCGGTCTAGCCCCGGCACTAGCCCGACTAGCCCATGCTTGTTGCTCGGCAAAATATTTTTGATCCATTTCATGCGTGACTTTGCGCGAAACAACTACATAATATATAAGAACTGCAACTAAAACAACTGTTACAATTGCTCCTATAATAAAATTAGCTAATATAACAATTGTAGCTATTACAGCAGATAAAAATACAGGTAAAATAATTCTAATATTATTCAGTATTTTTAGTTTACTTTTTTCGTCAGACATACAAGTATTTCCTCACTTTTCAACTCTGCCTTGCACTCCTTGCCCTAAACCTAAACATTTGGTCAAACATCCCTACCAAGTATAACATGGTACCTAGTATTGCGTATAAAAATGCCATAACCATCCATCTAATCAGCAACGGAACACGACTCCGAGCTAAATAAAAATCTATTACTGCTAATCCTTGTACCATAAACAACAACATAAATACGGTAGAGAAAATCACAGCAATCGGTAAAATTGTTTTATCACCTAATACCATCATAAAAAAGCTCAAAATTAGCATTAATATTGAAAATCTCGCAAACTTATTCGGCAAAATATAATCATAAAACCTTGGCATTCCTACAACCCTTACGCTTGCGTTTTCAAGCTTTCTCCTCGTAACGGCATATGTGATTAGGCCGCCTAAAGCCGAATAAACTATTATCATAGTAGGTAATGCACCGCGGATTATTTCCTCAGCTTGTCTCATAAACGATTGTACCAAAACCTGAGGATCTGTATTTTGCGCAACATCTGTCCCTAAAGTCTGACTCAAACTATCTATAACTGAATTATACATATCTTCAGGAAGAGATTGTAAATATTGCGAAAAACTATTTACGCCATATGTAATAACATCCATCCCCAGATACTGGTTTGCAAAGAAATAACATGCCAATATTCCAACCAAACACGCCCCTATGCAAACTGCAACAGACTCAAAAGGACGCCATTTTTTCTTTAAAACAAATATACCTGATGCGATCAATGGTGTTGAAAAAATCAAGACAATACCCGCTTCTGCAATACCTAATTGCGAGTATACTATTCCTGCGCAAAGAATCAGCGGGACAAGCGAATAATACCACTCATCCTTTACTCCAAAGTATATTGCAACCATTGGCAAAAAAACTACCAATGGAAAAAAAACAATTGATGATACCCCGATTAATAGTCCTAGTGCCGAAGCTATTACTAATGATGTAGTACCCCTAAAACTATTCAAACAACCATTTCTCCTTTCAAGCATTCTATGCAAAAGCCCGGCACGTCATCGGCCGGGCTCGTCCAAACTGTGTTACTAATCGGTAACATATGGCAAAAGCGCCACTACTCTAGCTCTTTTTATTGCCATCGCAACCTGACGTTGATGCTTAGCGCAAGTTCCTGACATACGCTTGGGCATTATCTTGCCTCGCTCCGTCATGCATTTTCTTAATTTAGCAATATCTTTATAATCTATATGCGCGCACTTGTCAACGCAGAACTGACAAACCTTACGACGTGATCTACGTCCTCCGCGTGGTTTTCTGTTTCCTCTTTCTTCAGCCACGAGTGTTTCCTCCTCATTGTTTTCATTGATACAGCAATCAATTTAGAATGGCAAATCGTCATCGTCTTCCATTGCCGAAAAATCAGGCAATGCATCGCCAGTGTACTCTTTAGGAGCAGGGGCGTTCTCGCCACCTTGACCCTGAGAAGATCTACTATCCAAAAACTGTACCTCGTCCGCCACCACTTCGGTAACATATCGCTTTGAACCATCTTGGGCATCATATGTACGAGTTCTGATCTCGCCACACACCGCAACCTTAGAGCCTTTATGCAAATAAGCTCCACAGTTATCAGCTAATCCTCTCCAAGTAACAACCGGGATATAATCAGCTTCTCTTTGCCCTTGTTGGTTTGCAAAACGCCTATTAACTGCAACCGTAAACGTGCATACCGATACACCGCTAGGAGTACCGCGTTTTTCTGGTTCACGTGTTAAATTTCCAATAATAATTGCTTTGTTCATTTTAGCACCGCCTTATTCGCCTGCACGGGTTACAAGATAACGCAATATACTGTCTGAAATCCTAAAATTACGTTCAAGCTCTGCTGGCAGATCCGCTGGAGCAGTAAAATGCTCTAAAACGTAATAACCATCGCTCTGGTAATCGATTTCATAAGCAAGTTTACGCTTGCCCCATTCGTCGATATCATCAATGCTTCCACCGTTATCTGTAATAATGGTGTTGAACTTTTCGATTAGTGCATTTCTTGCTTCATCTTCTATATCAGCTTTGATGATATACAGAACCTCGTATTTGTTCATAAGGTTCACCTCCTTCTGGACTAATGGCCTTTATTATTATAAAGGCAAGGATAATCAACCCTCATTATAGCATGATAAGTTATGGCTGTAAACCATATAATGTCAAGCGTTTGCGATCATGCCTATTGCAATTTCGAGTCGTCTAACACTTTCATCTTTGCCTAACAAACATGCCGCCTCCACCGCTCCACCTGGTGTTACTGCTTTTCCGCATAACGCTATCCTGATAGGATAAAGTACTTGTCCATTTTTTAACTCAAGCTGTTTAACTAAATCAAACAACGCATCGTGAATGCAGCTTTCGCTAAAGTCATCCAATTCTTCTATGACAGCCTTAGCTTTTTCAATAATACCCTTTGCCATTTCAGCATTAGTCTTCATCTTTTTATGTGTATATAAATCTATAGAATAATCTGGGAGTTCTTTAACAAAGTCTAACTGACCGACTATATCTGTAAACTTTTCGGTTCGTGGCTGTAATATTCTTGCTAAAAGATCATAGTTTCTCTCGCCCGGCGGCAACGCAACATCATAATACTTATCGGCATATTCATTATACTTTTCAGGTGTTAAATCTCTGATATATTGCGCATTTAGCCACGTAAGTTTGTCCACATCAAATATTGCCGGCGCCTTGTTTATCCCCTTAACGCTAAACGCTTTTATCAACTCATCAAGCGAAAATATCTCTTGATTTGTTCCAGGACTCCATCCTAAGAGAGCAATATAATTGATAATCGCCTCTTTTAGATATCCTTTCTGAATAAAATCATCAAACGACGCATCGCCATGACGCTTTGAAAGCTTATGCGTTGCATCCCTCATTACAGGCGGCACGTGGATATACACTGGAATATCCCATCCCATGCCTTGATACAAAAGATTATACTTTGGCGACGACGAAAGATATTCAGTGCCACGAACGACATGTGTGATTCCCATCAGATAATCGTCAACAACGTTTGCAAAGTTATACGTTGGCATTCCATCTGACTTCATTAAAACTGTATCATCCAGAGTATCATTATCAACTTTTATTGTACCAAAAATTATATCATCAAAACTTGTTTCTCCTGTTGTTGGTATGTTTTGTCTAATAACGTAAGGCTCTCCATTGTCGATCCGTTTCTGAACCTCTTCTTTTGATAGATTCAAACAATGCTTGTCATACTTAAACATATCGCCTGTTTTTTCGCTCTCGGATCTAAGCTTATCAAGTCTTTCCTTAGTACAAAAACACTTGTATGCTCCGCCACGCTCCACCAACTCTTCAGCATACTTTGCATATATTTCTTTTCGCTCACTTTGAACATACGGACCATAATCGCCGCCTACGATCGGTCCTTCATCGGCAACCAATCCGGTGTCGTTCAATGTGTCGATAATCATTTCCACTGCACCTTCTACATACCTCTCTTGATCGGTATCCTCGATACGCAGAATGAACTTGCCCCCGTCTTTTTTAGCCAGCAAATATGCATACAACGCCGTTCTTAGTCCACCGATATGCAAATATCCCGTGGGACTAGGCGCGAACCTAGTTCTTACCATAAACCTTCTTCCTCTCAATGCCCTCTATATTAATGCTAAATAATTACTTTTTATTCATTTTAGCCCACGAATCTTTTAACCCAACTACCCTGTTAAACACAGGATTTTCTGCCGTATGTTCAACACTATCAGAACAAAAATACCCCGTTCTAATAAACTGAAAATGTTCGCCCGGTTCACACTCTCCTAGAGCATTTTCTACGACACAATCGGTCAACACTTCTACAGATCCTTCGTTCATCCGCTTTGTTAAATCACTCTCGTCATCGTTATCATTAAGCAAATAATCATATAGTCTAACGGTCGCTTTTTTACAGTCTCGCGCATTAACCCAATGAAGCGTGCCTTTAACTTTTCTGTTTGCCTCAGGCATACCACTCCTAGTTAACTCGTCATAAGTACAAAGCAGCTTTTCGATGTTACCATTTTCATCTTTTATCACTTCTTCGCACCTAATGATATAAGCGTTCATCAGCCTAACTTCTTTCCCAGGTCTTAACCTGAAAAACTTAGGTGGCGGAACTTCAAAAAAATCGTCCTGCTCAATATAAAGCTCCCTTGAAAACGATATCTCTCTCTGGCCAAGTTCAGGGTTTTCGTTATTATTAACTGAAGGTAAGAACTCGGTTTTATCTTCGGGATAATTTATTATCTCAATTTTTAGTGGATTCAGTACCGCCATATGGCGCTTTGCTTTAGGCTTTAAATCCTCTCGTACGCAATGTTCTAATAGAGCACTGTCAACCATAGAATTACTTTTTGCTACGCCAATTCTATTGCAAAAATCTCGTATTGACGCAGAAGTAAAACCACGCCTACGCAATCCACAAAGGGTAGGCATACGTGGGTCGTCCCACCCGCTTACCATCTTTTCGTCTACCATGTTTTTCAAAAAGCGTTTGCTCATTACAGTACGAGTTAAATTAAGCCTTGCAAACTCATACTGCTTAGGTGGATCTTTTATCTCGCATTCAATAAGCACCCAATCATAAAGCGGACGATGATCCTCAAACTCAAGCGTACAAATAGAATGAGTGATTCCTTCGATAGCATCAGATAGTGGATGCGCAAAATCATACATAGGATAAACGCACCAGTCATCGCCAGTCCTATGATGATGGGCCTTCATTACGCGATATATCACGGGATCACGCATATTCCATGTTTGGCGATGCCATATCTATCTTTGCTCTTAAGACGTGGACCCCTTCTTCAACCTCGCCATTTTTCATGCTCCGAAATAGCTTAAGGTTCTCGTCTATGCCCCTATCCCTATACGGACTATTTTTCCCTGGCTGAGTAAGCGTTCCACGATATTCACGCATCTCATCGGCCGACAAATCGCATACAAACGCCTTACCCTTATTAATCAGAAACTCCGCATAATCGTAAAGCTTTTTGAAGTAATCAGATGCAAAATACTGTCTATCTCCCCAATCAAACCCCAACCATTTTATATCTTCTTTATTAGAATCAACATACTCCGTATCTTCTTTTGATGGGTTAGTATCGTCAAATCTAAGGTTGCATAGCCCATTATATTTTTCCGCAAGCCCAAAATCTATTGTTATAGCTTTAGCATGACCTATATGCAAATAACCATTTGGCTCGGGGGAAATCTCGTATGGATTTCTTTTTCGCCCTGCCTCTGGTGCTCCACAATATATTCTTCTATAAAATTTAGGCCCACAGTAGAATGTGTCTTTTTCAGTTTCATTGCTCACAAGTTTTCCTCCTAATACTCTTTACAATATGCTAACAAGCATAGTGCCAGCATCACTTAATTCTATTCTAACGACGTTTGCTCTTTCAAGTTGTCGCATCAAATCAGAAAATCTCCTAAACCCCAATGCATGCTCATCAAAATCTGGATAAGTCTTTTGTACCGTAGATTTTATTATGCTTGGGTTAACACTGTCAAAACCATCCATTTTAAACATTTCAAGCTCTTGCTTAAATACTGAAATATAGTTTTCACGGGTAAGCTGATTGGTCTTTGAAGGCCTATCATCATCACGTGACAAACAGGCTATAAGCGCTGAGTCCTGCGTTCTAGTTTCGATCGATGCTCCATGCTTGCTTAGAACATGCAATAGTTTACCGAACGAATTCACCCCATAGTTTCGCTCATCGAAATCAGGGCGTAGTCTGGTCAAAATCTTTTTTAGTTCGCTTGCATAAAGCACGCCGTCTGCATCACAATGTTCATCAACAATCTTTTCAACAACTGGCACTAGCGATGCTATTGAGTTCTCGCTTTCATCTGCCTTAAGTTGTTCACTCTTCTTACTTTTGCTGCTTACTGCCTCTAAGAAAATAAACTCACTACAAGCGCTGATAAACACCTTGGACGCAACCGCACTGCGAGATATCCCTAACACAAACTTGCCCATCGATTTAAGTTTAGCAACCAACGGTGTATAGTCACTATCTCCTGATACTATACAAAAGCAATCTATCAACGGATTTGTGTACGCAGTCTCCATCGCGTCTATGACCAGCTGAATGTCCATGTTGTTTTTCTGGCTGTTCCCAAACTTAATGGATGGCGTTACATAAAACGTATTTGAAAGAATCGCTTCCTTCAGTTGTGTAAAACGGTCGGTATACCCATATGCCCTTCCCAGCAAAAGTTCTCCCTTTATCTTAACCGTCTCTATAACGCTATTAAACGTTTCTGTTTTTCCTCCCGTGTTCTCTAAATCAACAAACACGGCATAATTATTATTCATCCTTTCTTCCTTTCTAAATTATTTGTGGTATGGACTATTTGCACGTATACTAAACGCTCTGTAAACCTGCTCTAGTAGTATAGCCCTCATTAACTGATGTGGAAAAGTTAAATCTGAAAACGATAGTTTCCAATTCGCTCTTTTTACAACGTCTTGGCTTAGCCCAAAAGATGAACCAATCACAAACGTCAAACGTGAGCTACCCTTTACCATAAAATCGTCTAGTTTTTGTGATAATCCTTCTGAATCCACCTTTTCTCCATCTATACAAAGTACAATAACAGTATCGTCTTTGGATATTTTTTGGAGTAATTTTTCTCCTTCTTTTTTAAGAGCGACGGTGATTTCCTTTGTCACTCATACTATCGTATAACGGTTGATCCTTAATCTGACAAACCTCAACTTTAGCATAGCGAGAGAGCATTTTTGTGTATTCCTTGCACGCATCCCTAATAAATGCATGTTTAATGGCTCCAACGCATAAAATCCTAACGTTAACCGCCATTTATTCTCCCACCTTTACCGCTAAGCTAATCCTATCACGATAGGCAATAGCCAGCTGAATATCTCTCCCGACCTCAATGCCTTCATCAATAAGTTCTTGATAAATGGTCTGCCTCAAAATATCCTCCATATTATTCTCCCCGCTCATGTGCCCTAGAAACGCTTTTTTCAAACCTTTTTCATGTAACTTTATAAGAGCTTTTGCCGCTTCTTGGTTTGAGAGGTGTCCCTTTTTAGAACGTATCCTTCGCTTGAGGTCATAAGGGTACCTTGAATGCATCAGCATATCAGGATCGTGGTTTGATTCAAGCAGCAATAAATCACTTTTTTCGACCGCATCCAATACACTATTCGGTACATATCCTAGATCGGTTACGATAGACACCTTTTTGCCTTTGCAATAAAAGCAATATCCAACCGAATCGGCGGCGTCATGAGGAGTTTTGAATGGAGCGATATTGATGTCATCAATAAAAAAATCTCCACTCGAATCAAAAACACGTTGATTTTTTGACGCGACGTCTCCAATTTTTCCGTGCATAGCTTCCCACGTATTAGCGTTTGCAAAAATAGGTATATTAAACCTTCGAGATAATACGCCAGCGCCTTTTATGTGGTCGCTATGCTCGTGAGTAATCAAAATACCACCTAAGCTATTAGGATTGACCTCAATATCATTTAGCGCCTTTTCAATTACTTTACCCGACATACCAGCATCTACTAAAATTGCTGTTTTTTCGCTGCCCACAAAAATTGCGTTTCCGCTGCTACCACTAAACAAAGGGCATAATACCATTCCCATTCAACGTACCTCTTTTGCACATAAATACTGTTTTATTATATATCATCCACTTTCTGCCTACAAGCACACTATATGACAAAACCATCTTACTACTGGGTTTGAGTTGCAATATATTATTTGGTATACTGTAATTATAGTATAAATATACTTGTAAAAAGGAGCCAAAGTATGCGAACTATCCATTCGGATGAGATAAAAAATGCAATACATAATTTATTTTTAGATGCTTGTTCAAATCTAGGTGACGACGTAAAAACCTCGCTTGAAAATGCCCTTGAAATCGAAACAAGCCAGTACGGAAAAAATATTTTATCCCAGTTGATCGAAAATCTTGAGCTTGCCAGAGAAAAACAGCGCCCTTGCTGTCAAGACACTGGTATGGCAATAGTTTTTGCAGACATAGGTCAAGACATTCATATACAAGGTGATTCTCTTTTTTCTGCCATCAACGATGGTGTAAAGTCCGCCTATAAAGAAGGCTTTATGCGTAACTCAGTGCTTGACCCACTTAGCAGGATCAATACCGGCAACAACACCCCACCCGTAGTGCATTATGACATAGTTCCAGGCGATACTATTGCTCTTCACGTTGCACCAAAAGGGTTTGGTAGTGAGAACTCGAGTGCTTTAGCTATGTTAAAACCATCAGATGGTATTTTGGGTGTCGAAAACTTTATTATTGACAGAATAAAAAACTTCGGGGCGTTTGCCTGCCCACCTTTAGTATTAGGTGTTGGCATAGGTGGTACTATGGAAAAGGCAGCCCTATTATCTAAACGCCAGCTGCTTAGAAACGTTGGACAAAAAAGTGATGATCCTGAACTAGCTGAACTTGAAACCAGATTGAAAAACAAAGCTAACAACCTTGGCATCGGGCCTATGGGTCTTGGCGGTAACACAACAGTCCTTGCAGTTCACGCTGATAAATATCCAACACACTTAGCTGGTTTGCCTGTTGCGCTAAGCGTTCAGTGCCATGCTTGTCGTCATAAAAGCATAGTCTTATAAACGGAGGTCATTATGCACATTACACTAAAAACCCCATTAACAAACCAAGATATAAACAACCTTAAAGCTGGTGATAGCGTTTATCTGTCCGGCACCATCTTAACCTCTCGAGATGCCGCTCACAAACGCCTGTGTGAAATTCTTGATACGGGGAAAGAACTACCTATCGATCTAAATCAATCCTGCATATATTATACAGGACCCTGTCCTGCGATGAAAAATGAAGTTATCGGCCCCTGCGGGCCTACTACATCCTCTCGTATGGACGCATACACGCCGCGGTTTATTGAGCTTGGTATGAATGCTATGATAGGCAAAGGCCCTCGCTCAAAGGCTGTTATAGATGCCATGACGCATCATGGCGCCATATATTTCGCTGCAACAGGCGGTGCAGGCATGTTAATTGCTAAATGCGTAAAGTCATGTACCCTTGTTGCCTTTGAGGACTTAGGCGCCGAAGCAATTTATTCTTTAGAAGTTGAAAATCTGCCTCTCACAGTTGCAATAGACGCTCACGGCAATAGCCTCTTTGATCTAGACTGATTGCTTTAATTCAATACTACCATCCTAGTTGGGTGGTTTTTCTTTGTTCTCAAGCGAATCTTTTATAATTACCTTATAATAAAAAAAGCTGTCTCGAACAACGAAACAGCTTTTTTAATCTCATTAGTCATCCCATTCATCGTCAAATTCATCTTCGACGTTTATTCTCTCAATCGACGCACCTAAAGATATCAACTTGTTTTCAATATGCTCATATCCTCTATCAATGAATTTTACATTCTTTATATAAGTCTCACCCTCAGCCATCAATCCTGCAATGATTAGTGCAGCACCCGCTCTTAAATCACTAGCTGTAACTTGGGCCCCCGTTAGCTTTTCAACGCCTTCTATAACAGCAACTCGATTATCAACGCTCACCTTTGCACCCATACGGCAAAACTCATTTACATGCTTATATCTATCTTCATAAATGCTTTCTAATATAATGCTAGTGCCCTCAGCCGTACAAAGAAGTGATGAAATCGGTTGTTGCATATCAGTCGGAAAACCTGGATATGGAAGAGTCTTTATTGTGGTCTTTCTTAAGCGTTTATCGTTAAAAACTCTAATAAAATCATAATCCTGCTCAACGTGAGCCCCCATCTCCATAAGTTTTGCAGAAATTGATTCAAGATGAGTAGAAATTACATTTTTGATTATTACGTCTCCCTTAGTTGCAGCCGCCGCTATCATAAGCGTTCCTGCTTCAATCTGATCAGGGATAATAGTGTAAGAAGTGCCGTGCATCTCCTTATTTCCATATATTCTAATTATATCAGTACCTGCACCCTTTACAGATGCGCCCATGCAATTTAAAAAGTTTGCAAGATCTACAACATGTGGCTCTTTTGCCGCGTTAACAATGGTTGTCATACCCTTTGCATACACAGCCGCTAACATAATGTTTATAGTCGCTCCAACGCTGGCTACATCAAGATAAACCTCTGCTCCAACCAACCCATTAGACTTAGCCTTCAATATCCCGTACTCTGTTTCTACCTCAGCACCCAAAGCACACAGCCCTTTAATATGCTGATCTATTGGACGTTGTCCTATCTGACATCCACCTGGCAAAGAAATTTCAGCATGACCATATCTTCCCAACATAGCACCTAAAAGATAATAAGATGCACGCATACGTCGCACCATGCTAAACGTTGCCACGGTGTCCATCTCACCACTTGTATCGATAGTCATCCTACGTTCATTTTCGTCGTATTTTACTTTTGCGCCCATGCGTTTTAATATCTTACCTAGCAAAATAACGTCTTGAATGTTAGGTAAATTATCTACCACACAAACACCCTTTGAAAGTATCGCAGCTGGCAAAATAGCTACTGCCGCATTCTTAGCGCCACTAACCGTTACCGAGCCCTTAAGCGGATTACCGCCTCGTAACAAAAATTTTTCCACCTTAAATATCAGCTAAAACAATCCTCATCTTAGCTGACTCACCTCCCATCAAAACCAACCGATTTTTTCAGCAAATCAACTCTACTGCTAAACCGCCACCAATATGTGACTATTTTTGCGACGCACCTGCGCCCTTTCGTACTCGACCGGTCGGGTTTCCGGGTGTATATGTATTACATTCTCCAGAAAAAACTCTTTTTGCAACTTCTTTGCAAGCTTTACACTCGATCTCGTCCGTTCCGACTTTCGCCACTCTTTTAAACTCTTCATTGCATTTTGTGCACTTGAAATTATAAATAGGCATAGTTAGTCCTCCAAACGTTTATAAGTAAAAATGTCTATAGCATTTTCTTTTTCCAAAGCCACCAAATAGCTACTCCACTTGCTAGCCCCGCAACACCTAAAACCCAGAAAAACCCGCTAGGACTTTGTGCAAACGGTAAATTTTTTACATTCATTCCCCATAACGAAGCTATCAACGTTGGTATCGATATGATGATGGTAGCGGTAGCGAGAAACTTCATTACAACGTTTAAGTTGTTTGAAATTATCGACGCATATGCATCCATTGTACCTGACAAAATATCTCTATAAATGGTACACATCTCAATAGCCTGCTTATTCTCAACCATAACATCTTCAAGTAAATCTGAATCTTCTGGATACTTTTTTACATTATCAATACGCATTAATTTTTCCATTACGATTTCATTTCCAACCAGAGATGTCGAAAAATACACTAAACTTTTTTCAAGTTGCATCATCTGAATCAACTCTCTATTCTTCATAGATTTCTGCAACTCATTTTGAACATGATTACTAACCTTATCTATCTGCCTTAGATATTGCAAATATTTAATTGCAATTTTAAATAATAATTGTAAGATAAACCTAGTCTTTTTATATGTAAAAAAGTCTCTTACACGTTCTTCCATAAAATCCTGTATTATTGTAGTATCTTCCATACAAACCGTAATAATATAGTCCTTTGTATGAATAATACCTAACGGCAAAGTAGTATAGTTAATGCCATTGCTTTCGTTGTCCAATATCGGGATATCAACGATAATAAGAATCTGATCGCCTTCCCAGTCCATGCGTCCACGCTCTTCTTCGTCAGTTGCCGCTTCCAAAAACCTTTGTTCAACCCCAAGTTCTTGGCTAACCTTAATCAGTTCTTCTTGATCTGGATTCATAATATGTACCCAGCAGTTTTCTTCAAATTCATTAAGCTCATAGAGCCTATCATCTACAGTTTTAAATATTTGTAGCACTGCTTTCACCGCCTATCTGCCTTAATTCACAGCACTAGCAGCGATTATATCTATGATGCGTTGCATAGTTAATCGTTGCCATGCTATGTTGGATTTTAAAAACTCGTTCTCGCAAAGGAACGACGTCCATGCGTCACACCTCTCTCTCTTTCATAAAAAATCTCCCGCTAAGGCGAGAGATCAGCGTATCAATCGGCAAACACAAAATTTCACAAATGTCTGCAAATTAATTCCACTATTAATACCTTACTTATCATTGCCATATATTGCACAATTACAACATTCCAACAACTCTAATGCCACATAGATATATTTTAGCATTCGTCTGATTATAAATCAATACCAATACTTTCGCAAGAGTTAGTCATTACCATCCAAAAAAACATCAAAATCAATATGCATATCACGACCACATTCTTGCTTTATTGCATTAAACAAATCATCGGGTGTTGCATTTTTATACTCATTTTCCCTAAAATATAATTGCAACGCCTTAGTTAAAATATCATACCCTAAATCTTCTTCAATAGTAAGCATCATCCTTTGCCCGCCTTTATACACAGAAACAAAGTACTCATCATTATTTTCGTAATCACGAGTAGTTCCGCCTACCTTCATAGGGTATATTGATTCATATAACAAGTAATAAGAATCCACTGCGTTAACTTGTGTATCATATTCTTCATCACTCTTTACTTCACGATAATAAACAAGCGTGCTATATTCAGTAAGGGCCTCATCAAGCCAAGGATAATCTATTTGATCATTGCCAACCAATCCATACCACCACTGATGCGCGGTCTCATGAACAACCGTATATTCTAAGCTTTTAAGATAGTCCTCATTGTATAAAGTTTGATTAATTTGAACAAGATTAGGATATTCCATTCCACCATAATACAAGTCAGTTGCCACCACGTTATATTCATTGTACGGATATGCTCCATATTTTTCGTTCATAGTTTTTATTGTGTTCACTGCAGCATCCAAGGCAACCTTGCCCATCTCTTCATCCAAATAATAATAACTATTTACAGTAATACCATCTACGGTATCAGATATTACCTCGAAATCATACGAAGCTACATACGCTATATCCCGGACATCTTTACAATCAAAACTGTACGTTGAATATCCGCTTTGTGTATTTAAAAATTCTTTATCACCCGTTCCTGCCAAAACAAGCCGATTATCTAATTTAATCGTAACATCATAATCAGACATGTCACTATAAAACGGATCACCTACAGTTATGTATTCATCAAGATTCCATCCATTATCATCATACACCGCAGCTATGGGATACATATTACACATTTTAATAGTGTTATTGTTAATTCCAAACCTTCCTGCAAATTCAGGCATATCAACTACATATTCGAAATCAAGTTTAACAGATTCTCCAACAGCAAGAGATTCATTAAGCTCTACCTTCAATAGACCTTGAGTATCATCTGTATATTCCACAGGAATTTTGCTGCCATTGAGTTTTAAAGATGTAATTTCAATACCACCTTTTTCGAATCCGTCCAAATAAGCAAGATTTTTGTCGTTTTCATCACACGTCAAAGATTCTTCATCATCAAAGTAGTTTGGATATAGATGAAAATATATTTCAGTTAACTCAACATTTTCTGTATTAAAATACTCAACCGTTTGCTTCCCATTGACAGTTTGCGTGTCCATGTCAACCTGCCAATTAATACAATAATTGTTCTGTTCTACATCTTTCACATCATTAGTAACAGATGAACCACCCGTTTGCTGCTCACATCCAGTCATAAAAATAAAGAGCAAAGCTACCATCATTAAAGCAATTATAGTTTTAGCCATACTTTTTTTAAATTTTCTCATATGCGCGCCTCTTTCCCAGTCTATCCCTTAGCAATAATATGAAAACATCAATATAAAAATAACCGGCCCTCAAGCACTAATTGCAAAAGGGCCGATCATTAAAATAGAATCCGGCGACGACCTACTCTCCCGGGCAGTCACCCACCAAGTACCATCGGCGCAAGAGAGCTTAACTTCTGTGTTCGGAATGGGAACAGGTGGAACCCCTCTGCCATAGTCACCGGAAATCTTAATTCTTTCGAATGCTTAAAGCACTCTCAAAACCGCATAATATATCTGAAATGAAATCGTTTGCTGTAATTACTACTTGTTTCGTGTAGCTGTTTTGATCAAGCCCTCGACCTATTAGTACCAGTCAGCTGCATACATTACTGCACTTCCACCTCTGGCCTATCAACCTTGTAGTCTACAAGGGGTCTTACTCCAAATTGGATGGGAGATCTTATCTTGAGGTGGGCTTCACACTTAGATGCTTTCAGCGTTTATCCCTTCCACACTTGGCTACCCGGCAATGCTACTGGCGTAACAACCGGTTCACCAGAGGTGCGTCCATTCCGGTCCTCTCGTACTAGGAACAGCTCCTCTCAAATCTCCTGCGCCCACGATGGATAGGGACCGAACTGTCTCACGACGTTCTGAACCCAGCTCGCGTGCCGCTTTAATTGGCGAACAGCCAAACCCTTGGGACCTGCTTCAGCCCCAGGATGCGACGAGCCGACATCGAGGTGCCAAACCTCCCCGTCGATGTGGACTCTTGGGGGAGATAAGCCTGTTATCCCCGAGGTAGCTTTTATCCGTTGAGCGACGGCTCTTCCACTTAATGCCGCCGGATCACTAAGCCCGACTTTCGTCCCTGCTCGAGATGTCTCTCTCGCAGTCAGGCTCCCTTCTGCCTTTGCACTCTTCGAATGATTTCCGACCATTCTGAGGGAACCTTTGGGCGCCTCCGATACCTTTTAGGAGGCGACCGCCCCAGTCAAACTGCCCACCTGAAACTGTCCAAATACGTGATTACCATACTCGTTAGAATTCCAGTAACAAAAGAGTGGTATCCCAAGGTTGACTCCACATAAACTGGCGTCCATGCTTCCAAGTCTCCCACCTATCCTGTACATTTGTTACCGAAATCCAATATCAGGCTACAGTAAAGCTCTACGGGGTCTTTCCGTCCTATCGCGGGTAATGCGCATCTTCACGCATACTACAATTTCGCCGGGTCCCTTGTTGAGACAGCGCCCAAGTCGTTACGCCATTCGTGCAGGTCGGAACTTACCCGACAAGGAATTTCGCTACCTTAGGACCGTTATAGTTACGGCCGCCGTTCACTGGGGCTTAAGTTCCGTGCTTCGCTTACGCTAACACTTCACCTTAACCTTCCAGCACTGGGCAGGCGTCAGCCCGTATACTTCATCTCTCGATTTAGCACAGACCTGTGTTTTTGCTAAACAGTCGCTTGGGCCTATTCTCTGCGGCCTCTCTCGAGGCACCCCTTCTCCCTAAGTTACGGGGTCATTTTGCCGAGTTCCTTAACAAGGGTTATCCCGCTCGTCTTAGGATTCTCTCCTCGCCTACCTGTGTCGGTTTGCGGTACGGGCGCCTGATTGACTCCCTAGCAGCTTTTCTCGCCAGCGTGAATTCAGCAGCTTCCATACTTATTTTCTGTCCCCATCACACCCCAGCCTTTACGGTAAGCGTACTTCACTACTTACCAGCCTCAATGCTTGGACGGGGTCTTCCATTGCCCCGCTCTGCCTATCCTTCTGTGTCACTGCTTCGGTCAAGTGTCAACCCGACGGTACAGGAATATCAACCTGTTGTCCATCGCCTACGACTTTCGTCCTCGGCTTAGGTCCCGACTTACCCTGAGAGGACGAGCCTTCCTCAGGAAACCTTAGGCTTTCGACGGCAAAGATTCTCACTTTGCTCTCGCTACTCATGCCGACATTCTCTCTCCTATCCAGTCCACCACTCCTTACGGTATGGCTTCTGCCCGAATAGGATGCTCCTCTACCGATACCTTGCGGTATCCCATGGCTTCGGTGACAGGTTTAGCCCCGGACATTTTCGGCGCACAACCACTCGACCAGTGAGCTATTACGCACTCTTTAAATGAATGGCTGCTTCTGAGCCAACATCCTGGTTGTCTGTGCAATTATACATCCTTTTCCACTTAACCTGTACTTTGGGACCTTAGCCGTTGGTCTGGGCTTTTTCCCTTTTGACTATGCAACTTATCTCCCATAGTCTGACTCCCGGTAAACAATATTATGGCATTCGGAGTTTGATAAGGTTCGGTAAGCTGTGAGGCCCCCTATCCCATTCAGTGCTCTACCTCCATATATCTCTTAACCGAGGCTAGCCCTAAAGCTATTTCGAGGAGAACCAGCTATCTCCGGGTTCGATTGGAATTTCTCCGCTATCCACAGCTCATCCCCTGTTTTTTCAACAACAGTGTGGTTCGGTCCTCCACGGTGTCTTACCACCGCTTCAACCTGTCCATGGATAGGTCACCCGGTTTCGGGTCTACTCCACGCGACTTCATTTCGCCCTATTCAGACTCGGTTTCCCTACGGCTCCAGTGCTTTACACCTTAACCTTGCCACGCATAGTAACTCGTCGGCCCGTTCTACAAAAAGTACGAGGTCGCACTTAAATGTGCTTCCTCTGCTTGTAAACACAGGGTTTCAGGTTCTCTTTCACTCCCCTCCCGGGGTTCTTTTCACCTTTCCCTCACGGTACTGTTTCGCTATCGGTCACTAGGTAGTATTTAGCCTTGGGGGGTGGTCCCCCCAGCTTCCCACGGGATTTCTCGTGTCCCGTGGTACTCCGGATACCCGCCTTCTATCAACTAATTTCAACTACGGGACTTTTACCCTCTTTGGTTGACCTTTCCAGGTCTATTCGTCTATCAGTCTCAAAAATTATGCAGGTCCACTACCCCTCAACCCCGTAGGGTCAAGGTTTAGGCTCTTTCCCGTTCGCTCGCCGCTACTTAGGAAATCGATGTTTCTTTCTTTTCCTCCGGTTACTTAGATGTTTCAGTTCACCGGGTTCCCTCCTCATAACCTATGTATTCAGTTATGGGTGACGGTGATTTACTACCGCCGGGTTTCCCCATTCGGACATCCATGATTCAAAGCCTGCTTGCGGCTCCTCATGGCTTTTCGCAGCTTGCCACGTCCTTCGTCGGCTCCTAGTGCCAAGGCATTCACCCTGTGCTCTTATTAGCTTGATCTAGTTTTTTTATCTTTGATTTAATTGTTAATTAACTCTCTTGGCGATCTTTTCTAGTATGCTACACTTAAAGTGTCGCTATTACCCTGAACTTTACTTTTAAAAATTCGTTTCGCTTTCGATTTCGTTTCGTTTCTATTATGCGGTTTTCAAACTGCTTCTTCTTAAACTAAACTAAAGTTTAGCTGGTGGGCTCAAGTGGACTCGAACCACCGACCTCACGCTTATCAGGCGTGCGCTCTAACCGGCTGAGCTATGAGCCCTCATGGTGGAGATGAGCGGGCTCGAACCGCTGACCCCCTGCGTGCAAAGCAGGTGCTCTCCCAGCTGAGCTACACCCCCGTGTACTCATGTTTCTTGTCTCCTGAAGTCCTGTGCCCAGAAACTTCAAAACTATACAGTATCTTTATCCCTACTCCTGTTGATACGCCATATCATTCTTATCGACCTAAAGAGTATTCGTCATTAACCTCAGTTAATAACCGTTCTCCCTAGAAAGGAGGTGATCCAGCCGCACCTTCCGATACGGCTACCTTGTTACGACTTCACCCTAGTCATTGATCTCACCTTCAACGGCTACCTCCTAAAAGGTTGGCTCACCGTTTTCGGGCGCTCCCAACTCCCATGGTGTGACGGGCGGTGTGTACAAGGCCCGGGAACGCATTCACCGCGACATGCTGATTCGCGATTACTAGCAACTCCGACTTCATGTGGGCGGGTTGCAGCCCACAATCCGAACTGAGGCCGTTTTTCTGGGTTTTGCTCCACCTTGCGGTCTCGCTTCCCTCTGTTACGACCATTGTAGCACGTGTGTAGCCCAAGACATAAGGGGCATGATGATTTGACGTCGTCCCCACCTTCCTCCGAGTCGTCCCCGGCGGTCTCCCTAGAGTCCCCGACTTTACTCGCTGGTAACTAAGGATAAGGGTTGCGCTCGTTGCGGGACTTAACCCAACATCTCACGACACGAGCTGACGACAACCATGCACCACCTGTCACTCTGCCCCGAAGGGAAACTAGATTTCTCTAGCGGTCAGAGGATGTCAAGTCTTGGTAAGGTTCTTCGCGTTGCTTCGAATTAAACCACATGCTCCGCTGCTTGTGCGGGCCCCCGTCAATTCCTTTGAGTTTCAGTCTTGCGACCGTACTCCCCAGGCGGGATACTTAATGTGTTAACTTCGGCACAGGGGGGGTCGATACCCCCTACACCTAGTATCCATCGTTTACGGCGTGGACTACCAGGGTATCTAATCCTGTTTGCTCCCCACGCTTTCGTGCCTCAGCGTCAGTTACAGTCCAGAAAGCCGCCTTCGCCACTGGTGTTCCTCCTAATATCTACGCATTTCACCGCTACACTAGGAATTCCGCTTTCCTCTCCTGCACTCAAGCCACACAGTTTCTACTGCACCTCCCAGGTTAAGCCCGGGCTTTTCACAATAGACTTATATGGCCGCCTACGCACCCTTTACGCCCAGTAATTCCGGACAACGCTCGCCCCCTACGTATTACCGCGGCTGCTGGCACGTAGTTAGCCGGGGCTTCCTCATTGGGTACCGTCATTTTTTTCGTCCCCAATGACAGAAGTTTACAATCCGAAAACCTTCTTCCTTCACGCGGCGTTGCTGGGTCAGGCTTTCGCCCATTGCCCAATATTCCCCACTGCTGCCTCCCGTAGGAGTCTGGGCCGTGTCTCAGTCCCAGTGTGGCCGTTCAACCTCTCAGTCCGGCTACCCATCGTTGACTTGGTAGGCCATTACCCTACCAACTATCTAATGGGACGCGAGCCCCTCTTACAGCGGATTTCTCCTTTTACCCCTCTATCATGCGATAGTGTGGTCTCATGCGGTATTAGCAACGGTTTCCCGTTGTTGTCCCCCTCTGCAAGACAGGTTGCTCACGCGTTACTCACCCGTCCGCCACTAAGTTATTACTACTTCAATCCGAAAATTTCCGCTGTAATAACTCCGTTCGACTTGCATGTGTTAAGCACGCCGCCAGCGTTCGTCCTGAGCCAGGATCAAACTCTTTTGTTAAAATTGTTCAATCCCCGTATGATCTTTAGTTTCCTTAAAATCACACAGCTCTTGTTTTCTTTGTTTTTCGTTTTTTGCGCTTCGTTTCTCCGTTTCCACGCGCTCAAAGAATCTCTGGCTTATTTTTGTTCTGTCCTTACCTTTGTTTCAGGTGTACTGTATAGTTTTCAAACTCCTGTTCCGCAGCTATTACTGCGGTGTCGCTCTTCAAGAGCACGAGACTTATTGTAACACAACATCATGACGCTTACAACATAAATTTTTGTTATTATCGCTATTAAACTCAATTTATACTGTAAGCACCGCATAAATACTGCCTAATTCGCACTGTTACAACAAATTTCGTATTCCTTCACAATTATCTAGGTTTCATTGTTGGGAACAACAATACATCTCTAATGGATGCTGAATCAGTTAACAGCATCACTAACCTATCAATTCCAATACCTAACCCACCTGTTGGTGGCATTCCTAGCTCCAACGCATTAACAAAGTCTTCATCCATCATCTGGGCTTCATCATCGCCCTTATCTCTTTCTTTTACCTGCACCATGAACCTCTCCCTTTGATCAATAGGATCATTGAGCTCAGAGAACGCATTAGCCATCTCACGTGACGTTATAAACAATTCAAACCTCTCGGTCAACCAATCTTCATCCGCTTTTTTCTTGGCAAGCGGTGAAACCTCAACAGGGTAATCGGTAATAAATGTTGGTTGAACCAATGTTTCTTCAACATATGCTTCAAACGCAGCATTCAACAGCGTACCCTTAGTTGAATCCTTCTTCACTTCTATATTCAGGTCTTTTGACTTTTCCCTTGCCTCTTCATCAGTCAATTCACCAAAATCTATGCCCGTCGCATCCAAAACCGCTTGACGCATGGTAATCCTTTTCCAAGGTCTTGCAAGACTAATTTCATTACCCTGGTAATTAACTGTTTCCTCACCAACAACGCCTTTAACGCACTCACAGATTATGCCCTCAGTTAAGTCCATCATATCATTATAATCGGCATATGCTTGATAGATTTCTATAGTAGTAAACTCAGGGTTGTGTTTAACACTCATGCCTTCGTTTCTAAAGATCCTACCCATCTCATATACGCGCTCAAACCCACCTATAATAAGTCTCTTTAGATGAAGCTCAGTCGCAATTCGTAGATACATCTGAATATCTAGAGTATTATGGTGAGTAATAAACGGCCGAGCATTGGCGCCGCCAGGTGTCGTTTGTAACACAGGCGTTTCTACCTCCAAAAACGACATCTTGTCCAAATACTCCCTAATAATCTTTATTGCCTTTGACCTAGCGATAAACGCAGCCCTAACTTCTGGATTAACTATTAAATCTATATGACGATGACGATACCTTAAATCAGGATCACGTAATCCATGGAACTTTTCAGGCAGTGGTTGTAACGATTTAGCTAACAAGGTAATCTCATCTAAATGAACACTAATCTCACCAGTCTTTGTCTTAAACACAACGCCCGAAGCACCGACTATATCTCCAATATCGAACGCCTTGAATGCCATATACTCATCAACACCGATTTCATCTCGACGCAAATAAATCTGAATCTTGCCGTCCCCATCAAAAATATGCGCAAAACTGGCCTTTCCCATAATGCGCTTTGACATAAGCCTGCCGGCAATTCTAACCTGCTTACCCTCTAACTCATCGAATCCATCAATAACTTGGGTAGACAGATGTGTGCGGTCAAACTTTGTAATAGAAAACGGGTCTTGCCCGTTTTTCTGTAAATTATCTAATTTTTCACGTCTTACGCGTAGAACTTCTGTTAATTCTTCACCCTGTAAAAGTTCATTGAGTATTTCGTTTTCAGACATTGTAAAACCTCATCCTCATAAAAATATATTATACCCTCGAAATTTCGAGTATCTTTAACTTGATTGTTCCCCCAGGAGCCTGTACAGTACAAGTCTTGCCAACTTTTTTCCCAATTAATGACTTAGCTATAGGCGATTCACTAGAAATCTTCTTTGCATTATGCTCAGGATCATTAGCGCTTCCCATCATCATTCCACTAATAAGATATTTATACTCTTCATTGTCAGCAGCATCAGAAACTGTAACAAGAGTACCCACGCCAACCACAGCCGTATCGATTTCTTTACTATCGATAACACGCACACGTCTTATAAGATCCTCTTTATCTTGAATCTCACCTTCGATACGAGCCTGCTCGTTCTTTGCTTCATCATACTCAGCATTTTCGCTAATATCGCCAAACGCCCTTGCCTGTTTAATTTGCTCCGAAATTTCTGAACGTCTTACGGATTTTAGAAATTCAAGCTCACTTTCCAGCTTGTTATACTCTTCTTGAGTCAACTCTATTTGATTATTTTGCATCGTTTGTTATCTCCTCTTTTATAGTAAATATTGTGAAAACCCTATATATACAAATAAAAACAAGCACTATCTCTTCTCTTTTGCGAGTTCTCGAGCGCTTGAATATTCCATCAAAATTGTAAGGATTATTATATATTTTATGTTATTCAATGTCAAGAAAAACTAAATTTCAAATTTAGCTCTAAATCCCATTAAAATATTTTCTAACTCCGAGTATGTTAATGCAGTATTGATCTTTGCCCTTATCTTAGCTGCATCTTGAATCCCCTTTGTATACCATGGGACATGCTTTCGCATTTCCTTTACAGCTGTCCTTTCGCCCTTATATTCAATCATCCTCCTAGTATGTTCAAGCGCCATATCTATACGCTGAATCGGTGAAGGATAGGTTTCATTCAAACTGCCATTGATACGAGATTTTATTTGCGAAAATATCCATGGATTTCCTTGCGCGCCACGAGCCACCATAACAGCATGACACTTAGTATGATCCATTAAATCCGTTGCATCCTTAGCGCAAAAAACATCTCCGTTCCCAATCACTGGTATATCAACCGCATCCACAACCTCAGCAATTATATCCCAATCCGCTTTGCCGTGATAAAACTGCATTCTAGTACGACCGTGTACACAAATAGCACTAGCCCCGCTATCTTGTGCCATCAACGCAAACTCAACTGCATTAGTGTAACTGTCATCCCAACCTTTTCTAAACTTGACTGTTACGGGAATATCAACTGACCCGCTAACCTGCTTTATTATCTTAGCTGCTAACTCTGGAGTTTTCATAAGCGCACTACCTTCACCATTTTTGGTAATCTTAGGCGCTGGACACCCCATATTAATATCTATAACAGCTATAGACTCTTTATTTGATTTAACTATATCTCTGGCTGACTGTGCCATTATTGCTGGATCATTTCCAAACAACTGCACTCCGCATGGCGATTCTTTTGAGTCGATAGCAAGCATAGATATAGTGTTATCGTTTTTATAATGTAATCCTTTTGAGCTGACCATCTCAGTATATGTAAAATCGCAGCTGTGCTCTTTGCATATCACCCTAAAAACAACATCACTAATACCAGCTAACGGAGCAAGAACAACAGCCTTATATGGAATGCTTTGAATAAATCTCTCTAACTTCATATCGTTAATTAGGCTTTTACCCTAATCATTCTCCTCTGCTTTGGGGTATAAATAAACTGGCTGTATTCTATCAATTTTCCATACACCATCCTGATTAACTAAATAAACGTCATATTCACCGCTATCCCAATCAGGTGGTACTCGTGTAGTAGCATCGGCTTCTGCTATCTTGTCTTGACTAAGTTCGCCGTCAATACCTGTGATTATTTCGGATACCCTCACGCATATTGCTCCTTGTAAAGGCAAGCAAATAGGCAATTGGGGACTTAATACATATGTATATCTTCCAATTATATAGTTTTCATATTTGCCACTTTGAACAACTCCATCGTTATCTATTCCATTTTGGGTAAAATAATATGATAGCTCTCCCACATCAGCATCATTCATAACAACAGAAGCTCTAGCCTCCATACCTTCACTAACTACCAAAAAAACAGATGTACTCTTGCTAGCAGTAATAAATACAAATATTAAAAACAGGAATATTGCCCCATAAATTATAAGGTGCTTTTTGAAAAACCACTTCAGTCTATTTCTTCTAACACTTTTAGATGTCATTACATATCTCCTATCAAAAACAAACTCACAAATCAGGATACCATATTACATACCTTTTTATCAATATAATAAAAAACGTAAGTTTTCACTACTATTATGAATAATTAAGTTACATTACAACATTCATTCTATTAAAAAGAGATAGCGCATAACACTATCTCAAAATGTATTTATTTTAATTGAAATTAGTTAAGGGTAACAGAAGAAGTCATAATGTTAAGATCTACTTGTACGCCATTATATTCATTTCCTTTAACCTTATAGCATATCACTGCATCGTTATTTCCGTTCTCTAAAGTCAGAACTGCAGGCTCAGCTGTCATCATAACAACATCAGAATCATCAATAGAATAATCACTAATGACTATTGCATCATTAATTTTTAAGCCATCAACATCTTGATCTATCTCCTCAACCACCTCATCATCCATCATAATTTTGTGGTTAATGTGTAACTTTGCATATTCGTTACTCGCAGAAGCAGAGATTATCGATACAGATAATCCAACTGCCAACACCAACAAAACTAATACAATCCTTTTACCTATCTTTGTTTTTTTCATCTTTTTTCCTCCTAATCATAATAAAAGCTACCTTATGTTTCCAAGGTAGCTTAAACTATACTATTTAGGAAGAAAAAGGCTACCTCAGGCGTGCTTCATACGACAGAGGCGACCGAACTATCATAGCTGTTTTACAGCCTTAGACTTCTAGTTTTGCGTCCCTGTCTTTCGATCAGGTTTGCCCTTTTCTCAATACTACATATTAACTTTTCTACATTTTACAATTATTCTTACTAAATTACAATAGATTTAAAAATTTAAAAATTCTCTTTATGTGAATATAGGAGTTGTTATTTTTTGTAGTCTTTTTATCAAAAACAAGATAAATCCAACCCCAAGACACAACGAAACGATACACAAAAAGCGTATCAAATGATACGCTCTTTAAAGGTGGCTCCTCAGGTAGGATTTGAACCTACGGCCCTTCGGTTAACAGCCGAATGCTCTACCGCTGAGCTACTGAGGAATAAAAAATAGAATCCGGCGACGACCTACTCTCCCGGGCAGTCACCCACCAAGTACCATCGGCGCAAGAGAGCTTAACTTCTGTGTTCGGAATGGGAACAGGTGGAACCCCTCTGCCATAGTCACCGGAAATCTTAATTCTTTCGAATGCTTAAAGCACTCTCAAAACCGCATAATATATCTGAAATGAAATCGTTTGCTGTAATTACTACTTGTTTCGTGTAGCTGTTTTGATCAAGCCCTCGACCTATTAGTACCAGTCAGCTGCATACATTACTGCACTTCCACCTCTGGCCTATCAACCTTGTAGTCTACAAGGGGTCTTACTCCAAATTGGATGGGAGATCTTATCTTGAGGTGGGCTTCACACTTAGATGCTTTCAGCGTTTATCCCTTCCACACTTGGCTACCCGGCAATGCTACTGGCGTAACAACCGGTTCACCAGAGGTGCGTCCATTCCGGTCCTCTCGTACTAGGAACAG
>CAXXMZ010000023.1:0-216974 GCA_963675355.2 Christensenellaceae bacterium | reverse complement strand
GTCAATACTCTCATCAACCGGCTGTTCCCCACAAATGAAACGACAATCATACATTAAAGGCTTTATAATGCTTTGATTAATCAGTTCCTTATCTGTCATGCCATCAATATAAAGAAGCACAGCATTAACCTGTTTTTCTTTCCCAAAGGTAAATTCACGAATTATAATATCACTGCTTAGACTAAAGATATCTCTTAATACTTTTAAATTTTCATTTAAGTCAGAAGAAATAGATGATGGTGTTGATTTTTGTTCACTACCTTCATCATTTATGCTTTTATCTTTAGTATGCCTTGGCACCCTTTTTATATATCTAAACATTAAATTCCTTCTTTCATTTTCCCTTTTGCTTATTATTAACCAAATTCAATCAATAAAATCCTAATTAGTCCTGAAATTAATTCTAGTTTTTTCAAGCGGTAGGAAAAAGCTTACGCCGTATTTAAGCATTAAAAAAACCGCCTTAAAGGCGGTCTGTTTTATTAGTAGCGCAACTTTTATGTGAAAACTGCTAGAATATACATATTTAATTTCCTATGCGCATATAATAATATTTTTACAACTTATTTATTCATCCACAGCAGTTATTTCCACAAGAACATTCTTTTCTCTTCTTTCCATCAAAAAAAATCTTTAAGTTATGCGGAAGCTCATATTCACAACAAGAAAACGCATCTTCAGTCAACCTAAAAACATTTTGGAGAATTACCTCCGCAAGCATTTCTTTTGGCGGCACCTCGTAAGCTTTGCCGTCGTACTCAAATATTCTGCAATCCACATTCGTACCACTAATTTCGCCACAACACCCACAATCATTCTCTTGCACTGATTGACAAATGTCCTTTCCATTCAAGCGAATTGTTGGAGAAGATAAAAATTTATACTGATTGGCTAATTCCTCTGTTTTAATCTCGATCTTGTTATACTCCACATCATAACCAGCAAGATTTAAAGCTGGTGTAAGTATCGTCATTACCTCGTCTAAAACATTATCCGTACCAATACAGCGATCGCAGCTTTGAAGATCTAGATATAGATATTCAATATTAGCTTTTTTATCATTTGAATTATTCTTTGCCATGATTATTCTCCTCATAGTATATTATTATAATTATCTGTTAAATTATATATTACAAGTTTCTCCTTAAGCAAAATAACTACCTTTATTATTGGTTAATATCATATATCTCTTTTTGATGTTCTTGGCCTAATGCTTTTTCAGTAATTATTGCAATCATTAAGATACCAATGATGCTAAGTGCGAGTCTCGTTAATGTAAAGGGAAAACCCATGCTTGCCGCTTCAAATGTTAGCATAGGGATTTTAGTTGTCGACCATGCACCTATAAAAATAAATACATTAAACAAGCTGCTTCCTTTTTTTATCATTATTGCTGCAACAGGAAAAGCAGCATATAAAGGTCCAGCGGCGGCTGAGCCAAGTATATAAGCAATTATTACGCCTTTAACGCCAGAACCCTTTCCGGTATATTTCATCATCGTAGCACGATCGAGCCATACGTCTAACAATCCCAGTAATACAAAAATCGGGGGAATCACTAATATCATCTCAATAAGATTTTGCATAGTAATATTAGCAGATTTCAGTCCGACCTGTGGATCAACAACAGCAATCACTAAGTTTATTATGAGTAATAACAAAAACACCTTATATCTCTTAAAAAAATCTTTCATCCTAACACCAATCCCATCACAAATGCAGCTATCAAAGAAAATGCAAAGGCTGAAATATTACGAATAATAGTTGCAACGTTTTCCAAATGTTTTAATTTCTATAGGTATTGTAACTATCCCAACCATCATAAGAGTAGAAATAAATGCCACTATCTGCATGGTTCCCGCACCATCTTTTAATAATGCGGCAGCCAAAGGGAATGCTACAAAACCGGGTATTAGAGTGATTGACCCAATAATAGCAGCTGATAATATTCCCCAAATTCCAGAGCTCGTACCAATAAGCTTCATTATTATCTGTGGACTCAGAATTGCCAATGCAATACCTATTATTAGTAAAATGGACAAAAATTGAGGAAGAATATTCTCAAACGATTTCCATGCCTTTTTTAATGCCATTTTAGTTTTATTACGATCTTTAAAAAACGAGATCACAAGGCCAGCACCTGCAAGGCCATACAAAATATAAGTAAACATTATTATTACCTCAATAATTGAATAATATATTAAGGTTAGAAGCACTCTTTTGACGATTGCTAATATCGCCTTCTGTAATACTCTAACACACTATTCAATCTCCTAAGAGTTTTATATTAAACCGACATTATCTGTTAACAGCAAACGTTAGTTCAGCCATTATACCATAAACAATAATCTGATAGAAACAGTAACATGCTGACTATTATAATCTTTAAAATTTGCTATAATACCTTTTACCACATTTACTTTTCATATTCGCCCTAAGTTCTTAGATGTTTTACAATTAGCAAAGAACAATCATCTTAATAATGTTGACACTTACTAAAAATAATTAGATAATATATTTGTTAACCGCATCTACCGATAATAGCAAAATAGCTGAAAAGCTATGACGCAAAGCTAAAGGGCCTAACGGTATTAACCTATGGCAGCCAGCTACCGAAGTGGAGGTTTTTATACCTCCCCAAAATAATGAGGAGGATTTTTTATGCCAAAAACTTTAGTTTGCGTATTAGTCGCGCTACTATCCTTAACCGTTTTATTATCTGGTTGCTCTACTCAAAGCATCACCCAAACAGACGATAATAATGCACAACCAACACCTGAGGTGACCTACAGTGTTTCTATGGACGTTAACCCAAGCATATCGCTAACAATAACAAATGATTTAGTGAAAGAAGTGACCACATACAATGACGATGGGGAAAGTCTTTTGCTTGATATTAACGTAATTGGACTAACCTCACAGCAAGCAATGTCCATAATAATCGAGGAACTCATTTCTCAAGGATACATTACAGAAGATGAAGAAGATTCTTATCTTGTTATTACTGTTTTGAACAAAACAGTAGCTGATGAAAAAATTGCTCAACAACTAGAAGAATATGCTGAAAAAGCACTTGAAAATTATGGGGGAGATTGTGAAATTCAAAGCAAGCAAGTCTCCAACGAAATTGCAGAACAAGCGTCAGCACTTGGTTTGTCTCCAGGCAGATATATGCTTATTAACTATATCGCTCAACAAGAAGGTATTACCGTAGAAGAGGGAATAGAAAAATACGGTTCTATGAAAATCAAATGCCTCATACAAACATTTGATGGTGCTGAAGATGTTCTTAAAGAGAATGATGAAGAAATAGATGAAGAAGATTTGCAAGGATTAACTCAAGAACAAAATGCTGTGTTAACCCAAGCCCTCAAGACATTCAAAACCGAGGTTAAGAAAGCAGAAGCAAACTACCATATTACATTTAAAGAAATAAAAAGTAAATATATGGCAAAAATAAAGAGCTTAAAGAAAGAATATAAAAACGATCCAACAATGTTACAAGAACAGCTTACCCTACTCAAAAATGAAATGCTGACGGAACGCACCACAGCGCTGAATATTATGCACGATACAACCGACACTGCAAAAACGGGCTTTATCGACGCTGTTACTGCTGCAAGTATCCCAGAAGAAATAGTAACCAATTACATCAATGAAGTAATTAAAGAAGTAGATGACCAATATGGATTTGCCGCGTTAGTAGCAAATTTCAAGACAGATAAATACCAAGATGAAGAAGACGATGAGAGTGATAAGGTAGATAATAGCATAGGAAACAAGGATAGTAAAAAAAATGATAAAGTCAGCAATGATAAAATCCAAGATGATGATAAAATAAATGGAGAAACCCAAGGTAATAATAACCAAGGCAATAAGGATAATAAAGATGATAAGGCTAATAGAAATGAAAGGTAATTAACTTATAATGATAGACGCTTTATGCTGTGAATTATAGTATGTTAAGCCGGTTCCGTCATGCGCGTGACGTAAAAGTACCCATTTATTTTGGGTGCTTTTACTTTTCTCATCAAGTCCATAGATGAAAAACAATTGTGCAAAAAACAGGAATATTTACCTTCTCTTTTTGGTCTGTCTCCTCGCTATTGTGCACTTTCCCAGAAGCAGTGCAAGCAGTATAGTCAAAAGCTAATTAATACGATGGTCCGTGTATTCAAAATATTGCCAAGTAAACAATTCTGCTATGATTTATGCTATACTAATATTTCTAATGGATATGTTTTTATTAACTGGATATCATATCATAATCAACTTATTATTAATGGAGGGTTGCCCTTGTATCTTTATAATATTACACAAGAAAAAATACGACCAATAGGTCTTGAAGATATTATACCTTCCGATCAAAGCCATTTCTATGGGTTTATTAGCTATGAAGAAAGCGAAGCAGTTCTGCAAGCCTTCGGTTTGAATAATAAAATAATACTTGATTCTATAAAAAATAAATTAATGAAGTATGAGAATTACGAAGGGTTCGATTTAATTTGTATCAATATCTTAGATCATGAATCACTATTTTCTTCTCAAGAAAATAAGATATGTATTTATGTTGGGAAAAATATAAAACTATTCTTTTGTAGTAATGTCTCCGTAATTATTAAATTGATGTACTCTATAGGAGAAGAAGGCGTTAGCATCGAATATAACCGCTTAATAAGCGCTTTCTTTGAAAAGGTGACTATAGAAGATCCGGTTGCTTTAGAGAAAATTGAAAATGAAATATATGCTTTGGAAGATGGGCTTATTTCCTCAAAGAAAATAAACTATGTAAACAAAATAATTTCATTACGAAAAAAATTAATGGTATTTAAACAATACTATGAGCAACTACTCAATATATTGGATGGATTGCAGGAGAACGAAAATAATTTGCTAAGTAATAGATCCTTACGTCATTTTAAAATATTCTCCGGAAAAGTTGAAAGATTATACCATAGCGTTCTGCACATGCGAGACTATGTGACACAAGTACGTGAAGCATATCAAGCACAAGTTGATATTAACTTAAATACTACAATGAAAATATTTACTGTAATTACGGCCATCTTCCTGCCCCTTACATTAATTGTCGGCTGGTATGGTATGAATTTTCAAATACCAGAATTCCATTGGGCATTCGGTTACCCTATGGTTATTATATTATCTATAGCTGTAGTAGTTTTTTGCCTTATATATTTTAAAAAACATAACTGGTTTTAATCTGAAAATATTAACGGATAAACTCCTATGAAAAAATATTATAGTTTGGCTTTTTAAATGCAATAAATAGCGGGAGCGTTTGCCGCCCAAGAAAGTTTTCTATATCCCCTGCCTGTACTCGATGCTCCCTAGCGTCTTTCATAATTTCTTTATGTATCATATGAAATAACCTTGTACTTATATGTAACACGTCCTGCTGGTCTATTCCTAACATCAATTCATCGAGATATCTCAACACCTCATAATAGCCAACTTATTTCAATCAAGGGACCTAAAAGTATAACGCCAATTTGTTGTAATGCCAAACCAATGAATTCTATATAGAACAAAACCTCCACTTAGGACGTTTTGTTTTCTTTCACGATACAATTATATCATGGCAAATATCATATTTATTTTTATTTTAGTTGCTTATTTAATTAAATATCTTACTAAAGTGATAACTATTGAATCAATTATTTCCCCAAAAGTGTCTCTAAATGATTGGAGTAATCTCTGACGACTACATAAACATGACCAAATACATGTTATTAAGGTTAAGAAAACACAAACTAAGGTTTCGTTTTCTACTCCATAATCAATACATTTATAATTAACTATCGAATAATAAGTACCATCAGAAAACTCCTTCATATCTCCACTAATCTCATTATAATCATCAGTATCTTCTGAAAGTCTACTAGTCATTTCATTAAAAAATTTTGTCAAGCCATTCTTATCTAAGAGATCACTTTTTTCACATTCGGCTGGAATAGAAAATTCTATTCCCCCAATTTTTTTATTTATCAACCCTAGATGTTGCGACTTCAGTTTGACTACCTGATTGTTGAGAGCACTCACTTACTATTAACATACTAAACTAAGACAACAGAGAGAATACGAAGCCCTAGGCTCTATTTTGGACTAGCATAGACATACCCAAAAAGTACAAACTGCTTTTAGGCTTGAAATCACATAATGGACATCTTATCTTAAGACGCAGACAACTATGTTGAAACTGCATAAAGTTGATGTGCTCATATCTTCTTGTTTTTAATGAAATCTCTTCCAATCATATATATTTGAAGGGGATTGGGTGTAGTCCTATTGTTCCAATATTCATTTAAACACATGCAAGTTTTAATTTTGTGACATGGATGTGACATAAAACGCTTTATATTACAAGAGGTCTGTTGCAATCACTATTCATTCAAAACAATTTTTGTTTGTTAATTGCAAATACATTCTAAAATCAAAGAAAAGCTTTAAAAAATCTCCTATATATCATTTTTGTAATGAAGACAAATAAAAAGAGGGGCGTTTTCCCCTCAATATTTCAAGTTGGCAGTAAGTTAAAAAAGGCCCTCTAATCCTCTTTTTTATTCTGCTATTGTTTCAAATTAAGATTGCTAATAAATCTTCGCTTTTATCGTTAATATATTTGTATGCATCGTAGACTCCTTGATTATAGAACTCTGATGCTAGCTCTTCCTTAATAAAATTCAAAATTAGATTTGCAGCCAAATCACCCAATTCTTCATCCCGTTCATTTGAAAAGTATCTCTTGATTGCAAAAATCATATCCCTTTTCTTTTGTTCGTCCAATGTAATTTTCTCTTTTTTCCTCATAGAGAACACCTCTAATAACATAATTTATGATATTATACCACAGATAATATACAACACCACCCTAACATACAATTAAATAGTTGAGTTAATAAGAATAAGTCTATATTCTCTGCATTGCCAATTTCTTATGCAATAATATATAATACACCTACCATATGTAACCATAACCAAAATTATTTATGTTTGAAAGGATTATATGATGCTAATAAAAGTTCTCACTACGTTGGCTAGTGCAACGTCCATTGGTTTTGGAATTTGGCACTTTTTTGTTCCTGCGATATGGAACTGGTATAGCTATATAGCACCTGAGGCCACCGAGTTAGTTGCAGCTGTACGTGCCATTAACGTCTTTTTCTCTCTATGTCTGGTTCTTATCGGTGTTGCCAACATTCTATTTTTGTTCGTAATTTCACACCGTCCATCACTTATCGTAATACTCTCACTATCGTCCATACTCTGGGCCGTACGTGTTGCTATGCAAATCATATACCCTCAAGGCTCGATGAATCCATGGCTTCAGTATAGCCTACTTCTAACGTTTATAGTAGTTTTCTTATGTTTTACGGTTTCATTGATTTTTGTTTTATTAAAAAACGCATAGCCCTTCAAATAAGAAAAGGCCCGCAAGTGTCCATATCACGATATTAACCTGCTCTAACTCCCTATTTTATCTTGAAAAGGCTTGCTTTGCATCAATCAGCCCTTCATCATATGCTTTTCGGACAATCAAATACTCGCCCCGTCTACCAAAGTACAAGGCGCAGTAATTCCTTTGTATCTGCGTGCCATGAAATAAATAGTGCTCCATAATTTTTAACCCTTCATAGCCCTCAACATGGCCCAGCGCAAAATCAATAAATTTTGATTCGACTAAGCTCATATTTTTATTTAAATGCTTCATAAGTCCACCAATTGATGCTTTACTACCCTCTTTCGCTAAATTAATGTAGTTTTGCAAAATGGTTTGCCCCATTAAATCACCTCATAAGGCTGATAATATTTGTGCGCCATCAACGAAAAAATTACTGATGTAGAACAACATAAATTCCTTCTGAAAACCGTTGTCATTAATCATTCTATTTCGATACTCAAAACTTTGCTGATAATAAACGACACCCATATCGATATAATGAAAAATGATATCCCTGCTCAGATTGTTCTTAATAAGACCGCTTTTAATTCCTTCGTCAATCAGTGTCTGTATGGAGTGTCTGTATATTTGTAGATACAACTTATATTCGATTTCAACAGCATTATTGTATGTTGCAAGTTCTCCGCATAATTCAAATTTCCCACTGTTTGTAAAATCACCGATGATATCTAAAAAATAATATAGCTTTTTTACCAGTGCTTCGCCGGAACTAATCACACTTCTCAAGCGTTCCATATAATCCAAGAAAATATGCTTACCGACTTCAAAATATAAAGTATCTTTATCAACAAAATACTTATAGATCGTGACCTTTGATGATTTGGAATTTTCCGCAATATCATCCATCGTAATTCTTTTAATCCCATCACTGATAAACAAGTTAATCGTTGTATTCAGAATTTTATTTGCTTTTTTATTCATGTTTATTTCCCTATCTAATAGCGAATAAATCGCTTAACCGTGCGCCCCCTATTTCTGTACTTTTTTAACTATTATAGTACAATAAGTAGCAAACGTCAAGTAGCTTGCCCTATGTTCTACATAAAGACATTTTAGTAATCAAGACCACTTCATGTTACTTCGTTTAAACCAGCTTTTGAAATCGGTTTATCGCGTTGCTGCGCTTATAGTATAAATTTAAAACAACATAAAAAAAGGGGCAAACACCCCTTAACTTAAAAGATTATTTTTTAAATAAGCTTGCTCCGAAAATAAACCCTGTAACGGTTGTGAGTAAGTATCCGAAAATACTATAAGCATTATCCACAATCGCAGTACATATATTAACCCCACTAGCACTAAGTATTGTCGTGAGTAAAGCAAAACCAATAATGGCTCCTATAGAAATAAATATCATGCGCTTTGCCAACTGAAAGACATCATCGGTTAATTTTCGCTCTGCTTCTCTCTGCTTTGCTATTTCTTTACTCTCGTTATAAGGACTCTTCCCGCCGTCAGGTATATCCTCACTTTGGTCGCCAGATTTATGAAGTGCTTTCTCTATTTCCTCTAATTTCTTCATACAACTCTTCTACCCATTTCCCATCAGGTTTTACATTTTCTTCCTTCATTATGCATTCATTGTTATCTATTGTTTTTTTCCATGCTAAATTATCTATATGAGTTATTTTTGATAGGTCAGTGCCTGTATAACGTTTAAATACATCCCATACTACGTCGAGGCACTCCTTAAAATCTACACTTACGTCCTCATCAATCATTCTAGGAGGCTGACTCCCGCTAGTCGCATATCTCGTAATAGGTCTATCTTTAAATTCTTTAAATTCCTGAAACACACTGGAAACAACAGGACCATATTTCCAAGTTTCAAATCTATCTGCAAAAAGTGGCTCGCCTGTTTTATGCAAATACAATGCATAAGTGAAGTACAAAAGCTTTTGCAACTTCATTGGCGAAATATTTATACTGTCCTTTTTTCCCCTGTTAATGATGTTATTGCTAGCAATTTCAGCTGTAATCACGTTCCTGTATACCTCCATTTCATAGAATTTTGTAGCCATATATCTCTCCTTAGATGATACACCAATTATTGCCTTTTTACAATAATGGTTATACTTTACAGGCTTATTATGTGTTATGCATCAAGATAGTAAACATGCATACAAAAACTGTATTATTATATAATCTATGATATTTAAAAACAAAAGTGACAAACCGATGTAAAACAAAAGAACGGGAGCATCAGCCCCCGCCTTTCTAATTAAACTAACTCATATGTTTTTTCAAATATATCAGGTTTACAAGGATATTGCTCACCATCTACACCAGTAACGATATAATCACCGATACTAGCTTTCATATCTCCCTCCAGAGTGTGGATGATCGCTTCCTTATCAGTCTGATACGCTTCTATAATTACAGGCTTCTTTCTGTATTTTTCAGTTTCCAAATAGTCACCTCTCTATTCATTCTGTGACGACTGAACCTGTTTCCATATGTGATTTACACCGCAACGCTGGCCACCAATATACCCTAGAATTACTTATCTTCTTTTATCTAAATAGTTTTTCAACTATCTGTGGTATTTTATCTGTGGCGTTCTTTATGGCGGTTTGACGTTCTTCTTCTGTTGTGCCCGTTCCGTCTACCAACAATTCGTCAAAGGTGCTGATGCCAATAAATTTCATGATTTCGTGAACATAGTTTAACCCTTTGGAAAGGGCGGACTTTAACAACCAGGGTATGCTAGCACCGGATGACTGAACATAAATAAATGTTCTATCCTTATCATTTAAAAGGCCGTGAGGTTTGTTGTTTTCAAAAGTGATTGTTTTTCCAACCTGGATAATACAATCCAAATATTCCTTCACAGGTGCAGGGAATGATAAGCTCCACATTGGAGCTGCCAGAACATAAATATCGGCTTCCCTAAACTGGTCACAGAGATGTTCAATTTTAGCAACTTCTTTTTGTTCCTCTTCACTTAGCTTACTTCTAGCTGCTGAGCTAACAATCGCGCTTCTGCTTTCAAAGTAACAGCCTTTTAACTGCGGAACATGTTCTTCATACAGGTTTAATTCCTCCAGTTCGGCATCTGGTACCCTTTGCAGAATTGTATTGACTAATATTCTGCTTACCGTCCTACTTGAGGATTGTTCCTCATCCTTTGAGTTTGCAATAATATAAAGTAATTTTATCATACAGTTCACCTTAATATTAAAATCTTTTGTCCTTGCTTGCCCCGACAGGAACAGTTTTAGAACTGCCACTCAACAGATCTATTATCAGCGTAATAATGCAATATACAAGAGGCATGTGGTAAGAAAAATACTCTCATGCTATCAAGATTCGAATTAGTAAACACTTTTTGCGCAAATTGACTATTTGCAAAAATTTTCGCTTTGTCTTCTTCGCTGTTGCTAAAAGTAACACTTCCGGAAATCTTAACATAATTGAAATTTTGGTCCGTAGCGCAAAAACTGATATAGGGATTTTCATTGATCTGCTCATATACATCTTCATCCGACGATGTATAGAAGAACATTCCTCTATCACAGTGAAATGCCAATTCAAAAGGCCTAACATCGGATTTTCCACCATTACAGGTGGCCAAACTTCCATATTTATTTTGCTCTATAAAATCTATTATCTTATTCATAAATGAGCCGCACCTCTCAAAACGTTATATGATTGCTTCTAAACAATTCATTATAGTATCTACGTCGATGAAAAAATTTATTCATTTCCTAGCATTTACGCAAAAAGTTTCTGCGCGAAATAGGTGGGGCCTTTTTACAGCAATTTAAGGAAAAACATAATCTGTATTAAAAATAAAAAGAGGGGCTAATGCCCCTCTAATATTATCTTATATCACCTATTTCTCCACTGCCTGCGCTTGCTTCCGTATCTGACTTAATCAATTATTAGTCAATACACGAAAAGCCGGCGTTCCAAAAATAATAAACCCGCTCAAACGTACTGTTCAAGCGGGTTCTAATGGTGGAGCTGAAGAGATTCGAACTCTCGACCCCCTGACTGCCAGTCAGGTACTCTAGCCAGCTGAGCTACAGCCCCAAAGCCTTAGACTAAACAATTTTATCTAACCTATTAATTTCTGTCAAGGCTTTATTTCTATATATTGTCTAATAAGCTCGAGCAAAGTATGTCAAAGACTTTGCAGGTCTTCCGCAGTGTACACATACATCGCTAAGTTGCTCTTGTTCAAACGGCATACATCTTGTAGTAGCGCCCGTCTTTTCTTTTATTTGATCCTCGCACTCGCGTTCTTCACACCACATGGCTTTAACAAATCCTTTGTCTTCAACGATACCTTTGGTAAATTCTTCAAAGTTTGTCGCAGTAAATATACGCTCATCACGCATTTTTTCAGCCTTTTCTAGCATACTTACATGAATATCCTCAATTAACTCTTTTACGCTTTCAGCTAAACCTTGTAATGGTAATGCCTGCTTTTCAAGGGTATCCCTTCTACATGCAAACACCTGACCATTAGCTATATCTCTAGGTCCTATTTCAAGGCGCACCGGCACTCCCTTTAGCTCACATTCATTAAACTTCCAGCCAGCACTCTGAGTCTCACGATCATCAAGTTCAACCCTAAACCCAGCATTTTGCAGCTCACTAAACACTTCTCTTGCTTTATCCAAAACGCCTTCCTTATGCATTGCAATTGGAATAATTGTAACCTGTATTGGCGCTACTTTTGGTGGTAGCATCAGACCACGCTCATCACCATGAACCATTATTATTCCGCCGATCATACGGGTTGATGTTCCCCATGATGTTTGATTAACATACTTTAATTTACCATCTTTTGCTAAATACTGTATATCAAATACCTTTGCAAAATGTTCGCCTAAGTTATGAGACGTGCCCATCTGCAAAGCCTTACCATCCTGCATCATAGCTTCCATAGTATATGTAGACTGAGCGCCAGCAAACTTTTCTTTCTCACTCTTTTTCCCGACTAACACAGGAATAGCGAGTACATTTCTTGCAAACTCCTCATATACACCTAGCATTTTGAGTGTTTCTTCTTGCGCTTCTTCATAATCAAGATGGGCAGTATGCCCCTCCTGCCATAAAAACTCACTAGTTCTCAAAAATGGCCTAGTACTCTTTTCCCATCGCACTACGTTACACCACTGGTTAATAAGTACCGGGAGATCACGATATGACTGTATCCATTTTGCATACATGCTACATATTATCGTTTCAGAGGTTGGTCGTACCACTAATCTCTCCTGAAGCTTTTCGTTCCCTCCATGAGTTACCCACGCAACCTCAGGCGCAAATCCTTCAACGTGCTCTATTTCTTTCGCAAGCAAGCTTTCGGGAATAAACAACGGGAAATATGCATTTTTATGCCCAGTCGCTTTAAACCTTCCATCCATTTCCTTTTGAATGTTTTCCCATATTCCGTAACCATAAGGCCTAATTACCATGCATCCTTTAACATCCGAGTAATCAACTAACTCGGACTTTTTTATTACATCAGTATACCACTGCGAAAAGTCTTCTTCGCGTGATGTGATATGCTCTACATAACCTTGTTTGCCTTCCTTTGCCATTTTCGTCTCTCCTATCTTCTTTATAAACAAATATAAAAAACTCCGTCCACTATAAGGACGAAGCTATCTTCGCGGTACCACCTTACTTAGCTGAAAATACAGCCCACTCTAGGTATCTGCCTTAACGCGGCATATTCGATCGACCATACTGACTTCAGATCGATTAACTCAGGGACGGGACAAAGTGTTTTTACGCGCAAGTCTTTCAGCAATTGACCAGCTCTCTAATCCGTATACATCACCATGATTTCCCTTCATAGTCACCTTGATTGTACCATGACTTATATATTTTTTCAAGAATCTATACACGGTACAACCGTTAAATAATTTTCTATATTCAATATATTCATCTTAGCTCCATAAACGTACTTAATAGACTCCTCCGTTAGCGTTTCTTTTGGCGTCCCAACACTATGTACTCGTCCATTTTTTAGCAGTATTATTTTATCTGCATACCTTGCTGCAAGATTAAAATCATGTAACACGCACAACGCTGTAATCCCTTGTCGATTAACTAAATCCTTTACCAATCCCATTACATCTAACTGATGCTTAATATCAAGCGACGTAACCGGCTCATCTAATAACATTATATCCGCTTGCTGGCAAAGAGCCCTTGCGATTAACATCCTTTGTCTTTCTCCACCGCTAAGCTGTGTAACCTTTCTCTTTCTTATTTTATTTAACCCCGTTTGCTTTATTGCCTCATTAACGATTTCCCAATCCAATTCACTTTCTTTAGAAAACCTTCCTATGTAAGCATGCCTACCCATCATAATAAATTCTTCTATTGTAAACTCAAATTCTACAACAATTTGCTGAGGAACCAATGAAACCTTTTTGGCAATTTCAGACGCCTTCATAGCACTTACTTCTTTTGAGTTTATCATCACTCTTCCCTTACTAGGATGCAAAAAACCTGTTATACACCTCAATAAAGTCGTCTTACCCTCTCCATTTGGTCCTAGTATACAATTTAATCCACTAGACAATTCTAACGATACATCGTTAAGAACGGGTGTCCCATTATATGAAAAAGCTACATTTTTGATATCAATACAATTCCTCACATTATTTCTCCTTTTTTTGTCCTGTTCTTTAGTAACAAAAGGAAAAATGGTACTCCACACACAGCAGTGACCACTCCCACAGGAATCTCAACTGGTGCCACCACCGTCCTTGCTATTAAATCGCAAAGGGTTAAGAATACTCCGCCTCCTAAGAAAGAATTTATAATTAGCATGCGATGGTTTGGACCTATCAACATCCTAATCGTGTGCGGTATTATTAATCCAACAAATCCAATTATTCCACACACCGACACCGCCGCAGATGTAATTAACGCTGTTACAACTAAAAGTATCCACCTGATTTTATTTATGTCTACCCCTAGCTGTCTTGCTTGTTCATCCCCCAATAGCATTACGTTTAAATCACGCGCAAAGAATACGCATACCATACATCCTAAAATTATTATTGGAGCTACCAACAAAAAACTATCCCATGTTGCACTAGAAAAACTGCCCATAGTCCACAAAACTATATGTTCCATCTTGTCCCGCTCAGCTATCATAACTACCGACGTTAACGCAGAGAAAAACGTGCTCATAGCCACTCCAGATAATAGTAGCGCTATTGTGCGCGTCCTAGTTTTACTGTAACCGAGCCACAACACCATAGCTATAGCAATCAATCCGCCAATAAACGCAAATCCCGTTATACCCAAATAACCTAACCCTGCTCCACCAAATGCGATAAATAAAGTTGCACCAAATCCCGCTCCTGATGATACTCCTAAAATATACGGTTCAGCTAGCGCATTTTTAAATATCCCCTGCATACAAGCACCACAAACCGAAAGTGCACCACCAACAACAAAACTCAATAGAACACGCGGCATCCTGACATCAAACAATATTATATTATACGAATTGGGAACGGCATCAGCGTTGCCGTTCCCAATAACCAACGAAAAAAAATCACTAATAGAAACGTTAACGGCACCCAGCATACAAGCAACTACTATAGCTACTACCGACACCCCACAAAGAATGCTTGCCATTATCCATCCGTTAAGCCTATGCTTTTTCAAACGTTTCTCCCCCAACCTTGCTTTATGAATTAATCGCTTCGTATATCTCTTCAAGTGCATCTATTATTCTTGGTCCAGGTCTGCTTACGATATCTGCATCTATCACAAACACATTATCATTTTTCACCGCACTTAGAGATGAATAACCTGTAGTTTTTTTAAGTTCCTCAATATCACCTGCCTCAGATGATACTAACAACACATCTGGATCTTTTTCAATTAACTCTTCCATGCTGTAATCCATCCATTCAGCCCCACCGTCAGCTGTGACACACGTTCCACCAGCGGCTTCAATCATTTCATTAATGAACGTTCCCGGACCGCTAGTCCAGTTTCCATCAACAAACGTCATTACATAATAAACAGATGGCTTTTCGCCCTTGTTGTTTGCAGCCTTATCTTCAACAGCCTTTTTTCTGGTTTTCATTGAGTTTACCAACTCGTTTGCTTCAGACTCTTTATCTAAGACATCCCCAATAAGTTCTATACTTTGATATATTTCATCAAAGGTGGTTCCTTCTGCCTGAATCATTGGTATTGACAACTCGTTTAGTCCATCAATAGTCTCTTGCTGCAAATAATTGCCTCCAATAACTACATCGGCATTGAGCTCAACTATACTCTCAACGTTTGGACCATTGTAATCACCGACCGATTCAATTTTGCTAGCTTCGCTTGGATAGTTCGAAAATGCATCAACCCCGATTAGCTTGTCCCCACAATCTAACGCAAAAATTATTTCTGTTACATTTGGCGCAATAGACACTACAGAGTTTATCTCACTCGGGATCTCAACCGTATTTCCTGCAATATCTGTCACTGTCTTAGTTGCTTGCTGTGTGTTATCCGTTTGCGCACACGAAGCTAACGTTAACATCGTAAGTAATGCTAAGATAATACCTACTACTCTTTTGTTCATAATTCCTTTGTTCATTTTTTCCTCCCTTAACATTTACCACAAACTTTAAGCGTTGGAAGAAAAAAGCTTTTTCCGTATTTGCTTGATGCTAAATTCGGAAAAAGCCTGCTACTTTCGTGCAAACCGTTTTTTCCCTCCGAAAAAACAACGCTTTTACGTCATCAGGCAGGTCTCCTGGCTCGGCATCTGTGCTCTGCATCGCCTTCCCGGTTTTCACCGGTGGCTTTTTAATGCTTTGCTCCACCTCACAGTAGCGGGGGCTGCAGCGGCTTTTACCGCTTTCCCCTTTTCACCCTATTGGGCACCTGACGCATAGTTTAGTTTATGCTATTTTTTATTTAGAATGATACCATGCATATCTTGGTTTTACAACAAAAAATCTTATTATATTACATCGGTTTTTATTTTTAGGCATAAGGAATACTTAAAAAAATGTGTTTTACCATTGCATCTTTATGCATAATTATAGTATAATTATGCATAAATCTTTTAATTGGAAATTTGAGGAGGCAAAATTATTACTATGATAAAAGCAAGCGTACTTGGCGCAACAGGCTATGCAGGTGCCGAACTAATCAGGTTATTATCTCAGCATCCAGACGTTGAATTAGTACATCTTACTTCTCACAGCGTTGCTGGTAGTGAACTTAGCGATATGTATAAAAATTTAATCAACGCAGATATTCCCACTTTAAGCCAATATAACGTAAGCACTATAACTCAAGACAGCGATGTGATCTTTACTTCGCTTCCTCACGGAGCTTCAAAAGAAGTTATTCCTGAACTGTTTGAGTCTGGGAAAGTCGTAATAGATTTGAGCGGCGACTATCGCTATGACGATGCAAAAGTATACCAGCAATGGTATGGGCAAGAGCATTCTAGCCCATATTTGCTAAAACAATCGGTTTATGGATTACCTGAACTTCATAAAGACAAAATAAGCAAGTCAAGATTAATAGGCAATCCAGGTTGCTATACAACATGTGGTATACTGCCCCTTGCTCCATTAGTGGGCTCAGGGTTAATCAGCACTGATGGCATAATAATAGATGCTAAGTCTGGCGCAACAGGCGCAGGAAGAGCTCCATCTACTGGATTGCATTTTTGTGAGGTTGACGAAAACATTAAAGCATATAACCTAGCTAAGCATCGTCATACTTCTGAGATAGAGCAAGAGCTTTCAAACGTAGCTGGTAAAGAAATTGTACTTAGCTTTTCCCCGCATTTATTGCCAAGCAAGCGAGGAATTCTTTCTACAATATATGCTACGCCAGTTGAAGGCATCAGTAAAGATGATGTATATGAGTGCATAAATAGCTTTTATGCAGGCCATCCTTTTGTAAATGTTATGAAAGACGGGCTACCAGAGGTAAAGCATGTCAACGGCTCAAACTGCTGCAATATTGGCTTTGTGCTTGATACCAGGGTTAATCGACTTATTCTTGTATCTGTTTTGGATAACCTTATAAAAGGGGCCGCTGGCCAAGCAATTCAAAACATGAACATAGTATTTGGATTAAACGAGACTACTGGTCTTAAGATGTTACCTTACTACCTATAAAATTCTAAAGGAGAAATAATAATTATGAATATGGATACACTAGTCCGCAATGCCAATATCCTTACCGAGGCTTTACCATATATTCGAGTAATGCGAGGTAAAACGGTTGTTATTAAGTACGGCGGTAACGCAATGCTAGAGGACGACATTACAAAAACCATTTTAGAGGATATTACGTTATTGAAATATGTTGGCATGAACCCCATCGTTGTCCATGGCGGCGGCCCGGAAATAAACACTATGCTTGCAAAGCTTGAAATCCCTACTAGATTTTATAACGGATATCGCATCACAAATTCTGACACAATGGAAGCTGTTCAAATGGTTTTGACAGGAAAGATCAACAAAGATATAGTCGCCAAGCTTAACTCCATAGGTGGAAAAGCAATTGGCCTTTGTGGAATAGATGCTAATCTTATTCGTTGTACCAAAGCTCCTCCCATCGATGGCGAGGACTTAGGATTTGTGGGACGCGTTGAAAGCATCAACACTAATTTGATTAAATTGCTTACAGACGATGAGTTTATTCCGGTAATCGCTCCAATCGGAGTTGACAAAGAAGGTAACAGCTATAACATTAATGCAGATACCGTAGCTGGGGAAATTGCAGCCGCGCTTAAGGCAGAAAAACTAATGTTCTTAACTGATATCGACGGCATACGCGAGAATCGCGAAGATCCAACATCACTAATACCAGTAATTTCTGTTAGTGAAATATTTAAGAGCATAGAAGACGGAATTATTGATGGCGGCATGATCCCTAAAGTAATGGGTTGCATACAAGCTATTGAGCAAGGCGTTCATCGTACCCATATACTCAACGGCACGCTACCCCATCCAATAGTCCTTGAAATATTTACTGATAGCGGCATTGGAACGATGGTTACAAGCGATAACGACGAACAATAAATATATTATTTGAAAGGAACCCTCATCATGAGTAAACTAGAACAAATTCAAAACCTAGATAATTCATATTTTATGAATACATTTGGCCCTCGCTTTCCTGTTGCTTTTGAGTCAGGCGAAGGCTGCACTCTATATGACATCGATTGCAAAGCATACACAGACTTTTTTGCTGGTATAGCTGTTAACCTATTAGGATATGCTCATCCTCGCTTCACAGCTGCTCTGCACACACAAATAGATAAACTAATTCATACGTCCAGTCTCTATTATATAGAACCACAAGCTAAGCTTGCCGAAGCTTTGGTAACAAACAGTTGCTTAGACCGTGTGTTTTTTACGAACTCAGGTGCTGAAGCAAACGAAGGCGCAATAAAGATGGCGCGCAAATACTTTTTTGAAAAAGGCGAATCCCGGTATGAAATCATTACTGCTAAGCAATCGTTTCACGGGCGTACACTAGCTACACTTGCCGCCACCGGACAAAGCAAATACCACGTACCGTTTGAACCATTGCCAACTGGATTTGTTATGGTTGACTACGCCGATGCATCTGCCGTCGAAAATGCAATTAACGAAAAAACCTGTGCAGTAATGGTTGAAACTATTCAAGGCGAAGGTGGCGTGATCTTAGGCGGAAAAGAATATCTGCAAGAACTTGAAACAATTTGCAAGAAACATGGAATACTACTAATACTGGATGAAGTTCAAACGGGTATAGGGCGTACTGGGCATCTTTTCAGTTATCAAAATTACGGAATCGAGCCTGACATCATCACACTTGCTAAGGCTTTGGGAAATGGAGTTCCCATCGGTGCTTTTTTGGCAAAGCAACACGTTGCTGATTGTTTTAAACCTGGTGACCATGGATCAACATACGGCGGAAACTATCTTGCTTGTGCTGCTGGTCTTGCAGTTATGGATGAGCTGCTTAACACTGATTTACTGGAACATGTAAAACAAGTTGGACAATATTTACTATCCGAGCTTTCTAAGCTAGGCGAAAAATACCCATTCGTACTAGAAGTACGAGGCGAAGGATTGATGATAGGCATGCAGCTTAGCGAGGAGTTATTGCCTAAGGATATATGTAACCTTGCTTTAGAAAAAGGATTCGTTGTTGGGCTATCTGGAGGTAATACGCTTCGGTTCCTGCCCCCACTAATCATTCAAAAAGAGCATATTGATGCCTTAGTTATTTGCCTCGATGAAATGTTTAAAACGCTTTAATCTTATTTAGGAGGATTGTTATGTTACTTGAAAATTATCAAGCAAAGGCCCCTTTTTCCATGGACCATTTACTCTGTCTACAAGACTATACTCAAGACGAAATATTACAGCTAATATCTCTAGCTGCTGACCTTAAGGATAAACAAAAATCAGGTGTTGAGCATCATCTACTAAAAGGCAAGACACTTGCCATGATTTTTGCTAAGTCTTCTACTCGCACTCGTGTCTCCTTTGAAGTCGGCATTTATCAGCTAGGTGGCTCTGGTCTTTACCTTAGCACAAATGATATTCAATTAGGTCGCGGCGAATCCATACGTGATACCGCTCAGACCATATCACGAATGGTAGATGGCATCATGATTCGAACTTTCTCGCAGCAAGACGTTACAGAACTTGCTAAATACAGCAATGTTCCTATAATTAATGGTCTAACTGATGATTATCATCCATGTCAGGCCTTAGGTGATATGCTAACCATTTATGAGAATAAAAAGCAGCTAGAAGGACTAAAACTTGCTTATATTGGCGATGGTAACAATGTTTGTCATTCGCTTATGATCGCTTGTACAAAACTAGGCATGAATGTTTCGGTTGCACATCCTGATGGGTATGCACCTGATAAACTAGTTCAAGAATTTGCACGCATGAATGCTAGAACCAATGAATGCACAGTAGATATCGTAGACGATCCATTTGAAGCTGTTAAAAATGCAGATGCTATTTACACCGATGTTTGGTCTAGCATGGGGCAAGAAAGCCAAGCTGAGGAGCGAAAAGCTTTCTTTAAGCCTTACCAAGTTAATTCAGAATTAATGCAAAGCGCAAACGAAGGTGCGATATTCATGCACTGTCTACCTGCTCATATAGGAGAAGAGGTAACTGAGGACGTTATGTACGGATCACAGTCGGTAGTATTTGATGAGGCTGAAAACAGATTGCACGCACAAAAAGCTGTAATGGCTACACTAATGAAATAATCGGGGTGAAAACTCATATGAAAAAAATCACTATTAAAAAAGCAACCCCTAGAGATGCCGATATAGTTTTTGACATCACTCAAGAAGCATTTACAAAATATGCTTCTGACTTAGAGCTACCTCAGACAGTTGCAGCTTTGAAAGAAACTAAAGAAGATATTATTAAAGATATAAACTGCAAAAACGTTATGATTGGATACCACAAAGATAAGCCAGTAGGTACCATACGTTATGAAGTCCACGATGAGTTTGCATATATATCGCGATTTGGCGTAAAGCTTATGGCCCAAGGACTAGGCATGGGTCGTGCACTTGTTCAATTTGTTGAGGATGATTGTCGTAAGCGTGGACTTAAGGCAATATTACTTCATACCTCTTCCCGGATGTTTAGCCTAGTAAGATTTTACTATGGCCAAGACTTCTTTGTTCACTCAACTTCTAACGATAAAGGTTACATTCGTGCATTAATGGTGCGTGAATTAAACGGCGAAGATTGTTTGGATTATTCTTCTTTAGTATAAACGAGGCAGTATCAATATAACAAAAAGCACCTCTGCAGGTGCTTTTTTGTATGTTTTATTTAGGCAAATATGAAATTGACTAATTTAACTCATCTAACGTGAGATCAAATGCAGGAACAAATTTTTCCATGAAATAGTTCACCGCTGGATCGTTTTTTTCAATTATGCCATTATATATGCTATCCTTAGCTTTTTCAAACTCGTTGTTACCAGTTCTAAGCTCTTCCACACACTTTAGATACGCGCATATTTTATCAGCTTGTTTAACAATTTTATATTCCAACTCATTGCTTGATTCATTATTACTGAGCAAATGCCTATATTCGTCCTTAATCTCTTCAGGTAACATATCCAAAAGCTTAGTATTTGCAACTACCTCAATTTCTTTATACGCCTTTTTTATTTCTTTATTAAAATACTTTATGGGTGTTGCTAGATCCCCAGTGATAACTTCACTTGCTTCATGATAAACAGCAAGTTCAAGCACTGATTTTAAATCAACATTACCCCCAAATTTTTTGTTATTGATTATCGCAAGAGCATGTGCGATCATAGCAACCTGCAAACTATGCTCTTGAATATTTTCTTCCCAGGTATTTCTCATCAAACCCCATCGTTTAATATGTTTCATTCGTGAAAGATACGCAAAAAAATTACTCATACTTCTTCCCCAACACTATTATTTAAAACTGCAACAACTTATTTAACTTTTCTTTTTCACTCAGTTCTTTTCTTTTTTCTTCAAATCCTGCTTTTCCTAAAACGGCATAAGCAGCATTTTTACTCTCTTCAACGCCAGGCTGATCAAAGGCATTAATATTAAGCAGTTCTCCAACAAATGCTGTCTCCAACTCAAAGAAATATAATAGCTGTCCCAATGTATATTCGCTTATTTCAGGCAAATAAATTGTTTGACTAGGACGCCCAGCTTTATATAATGCAAACTCTGTAGATTCTTGTTCCACATTAATTAACTCAGATAGCGTATGACCACCTAAAAAGCTAATGTCGTCAATTTCTGGGTATGCATTTGGAATAGTAAAATCATTTCTAAATTTATCTGTCCTAATAAAGGTAATAACTTTATCATGCGGTCCCTCGACATACAACTGAAGTTGTGAATGCTGGTCTGTTACGCCTAATGACTTAACAGGCGTCTGCCCAGAAAACACAACGTACCCATCATTATCTATTCGCTTACCAAGCGATTCAGCCCACAACTGTGCATACCAATCGGCTATATACCTGAATCCATCTATGTATGGCATCATAACTGAAATGTTTCTACCTTTTTTCATGTACTGAACTTGCAAAAGCGCACCCATTCCAGCTGGATTTTTCCATACATCTTCGCTCGCACATTGCTTATCCATAGCAGCAGCGCCCTTAAGTAACATTTTTATATCTATTCCACAAACGGCAGCAGGCAAAAGGCCTACAGAACTTAACTGCGAAAATCGTCCCCCAACTCCTCTAGGGATATGAAATGTTTTGCAATTTTCTTTCTTTGCAATAATATTTAGATTTCCCTTTTCTTGATCGGTAATCATAATAAAGTGTTTGCCTATATCACCATAATATGTCTCTTTAAGCATCTGAGATATTATCATTGTCTGTGCCATAGTTTCAGCTGTTGCACCGGATTTTGAGATGACGCAAAACACAGTCCGTTTAATATCTAAAACGTCTAGCAAGCTTTTGATTCTATCAGGATCGATGTTGTCCTCAACAAACATCTTTGGACCTTTTCTATCCTCTTTACTAAGCTCATTGTAATAGGTAGGCTTCATCGCTCTGTGCACAGCTAGCGGTCCTAGCGCTGATCCTCCTATGCCTAATAACACGAAATGGTCAAAATTATTATTTATGTCGCTTGCAGTTTTTATAATGTCTTCAACTACATCGTCTTGAGAATACGGCAAATCACGCCAAGCCATTTCACCACGTTTATCCTCCAACGATTTAGCTGCTTTTGCTACACGACTCTCCATGATGACTATTTCTTCTCTGGAGACACCTTGCGGTCCTATCATATCCTGCATCATATGGTTATAACAGAATCTCAGTAATGACAGCTTTTTCTCTTGCATAGAGTACTTCGCACCTTTCCAATATTTGAGAATCCAAATCAACAATACATTATAACATGCATCTTAATATATTTCTTTAGCATATGTATATAAAATAATAAATATTCAAAGGGGTTTTCCTATGAATGCCAATTATAATATTAAATTTAGATCTCGTATAATAATTTTTGGATTAATCTTACTAGCATTATCTTTTGTTTGCATTATCATTTTTATTCCTGAATCAAAAGAAGCTAGCAATCCCGAAGTGGTCTTGCCTCCATATGGCGATATTATTATTAAAGTGCAAGACGGTATGACACTAAAACCTATCGAAGGTGCAGAAGTTATAATCGTTGAAACTGATGGTCATTATACTACTGACAAACAAGGGAAAACTCCCAAAATTCGTGTGCCTATCATAGAGGATAAAAACTTCACAGATATTTTAAAAAAACCGTGGGGAGAAGTAACAATTATAGTTGCTAAGCCTGGCTATGCAACCTACGTTTTGTTTTACGCTCAAATTTGGGAAAATGAAACCCGTCAAGGGCCTAACGTACTACTCTTTGAAGCAGATGAAAATGCAGCCGAACGCCCGTATATCATCGTAGAAGGTCCCCAACGGATTTGGGTAAATGAGCTTATTTCAAAATATGTTAACGACTAAATAAATCTTTTATGTATTTATACGATGCTGCCATTTCTGAATAATTTTTATAGTTACTTGAATATACCTCAAATATCACCGACCCACTGTATCCCTGTTCCTTTAATCTTTTGGCTAACCACGGAAAGTCCATTTCGCCTTTACCTGGTAAGCATGTCTTAATGCTACCATCTGGGCATTTTATGTAATCGCATACGTGTACATTCGCAACCCTATCCTGCATATCATCAAGGTACTCCTCAACGCTATACCCTGACATTAAAGCTTGCTTAACATCCATCGTAAAATATAGATTATCGCTAGTAATATAATTTTGTATTTTTCTTGCAAAGCACGGATGCTTATACGCACACCAGTTTACGTTTTCCCACGCAAACTTGATCCCATACTCTGCAGCTATATCGGCCACAGGCGAAATGATTTCTGCCATGCGCTTATAATCATTAACGAGCTTATTCGTCCTTTGAAAAGCAGGGAGTCCATGGAAAACATATACACTTGCACCCAATCGCTGACCAGCATCAAACACTTTGCTAATCATTTTTATTGCATCTTGACTTTGCCTTGGGTTTTGCGAAAAAAGCTGAGGTTCAAACTGCGTCGACATTGCATGCATTGAATTTACATTAAGTCCATATTTCTTTGTTCTTTCCAGCAATATATCTATAAACTCAGGCTCATACTCGCTAAAAGTATCTAAAAAAATTTCGCACATATTCGTACCCATTTTTGCAATATATTCAATTGTATCTTCTGTAAATATTTTCCCAAAAAAACTTGCAGTAGATATTCCTGTCCTAATCATTATTCTTCACCACTGCTAGCGTTATTCATCCAACACATCAGTACATATATTGCACTTGACAACGCGTTTAAGGCCTGAATAATATCTGCTCTATTATCGTTAAAGGCTCTAGCCCCAGCCCTTTCGGCCGTTCGAACTTGAACTCTAACCATATTTACATACGCCATCAACTTGCTAGTACCTTTTGATACAAACAAGTGTCCTCCTTTAGGATTATGCGACATGTCGTGTAGCTCTTTCATCGTGTACCCAAATAACTCTTCGTTTATAACAGGCCTCATACAAGCATGTGCGCGAATGATTCTTCTAACATAGTCTTGTACTTCCCACATACGCTCACTTAAAAGATTATCGCCTTCTTCAAACGCAATGACCGATGTTAACACTATCGTAGCATCTAACGTATCTAAACACCCTCTAAACTCAATTTCGGGATGACTCTTGTCCACAACTTCATTCATAAATAAGCTAGTCTTAGTGCAATCACCTTTCAAAATTATTACCTCCTAATTTATGTATAATTTTATTCTTATATTATAGCGGTTGTCAATGCATGAATATTTCAAAACATAATAAAAGGATGCAATGTATTATTCATTGCATCCAAATATTTATTACTTAAGAATTTTGTAGCCATCACAAACATTTCTTCTTTCTCAAATGACAACTTTCCATCTTTTGCATCAATCAAAATCCTATCACCAGTATTCAAACTCCCAGAAAGAATTTCATCACTTAACGCGTCCTCAATACAATTTTGTATCGCGCGCTTAAGCGGTCTAAGCTCCAAACTCATTATCATACCCTTGCTTAGCTATAGTTTCAATGGCATCTTCTGTGACATCAATTTGAATATCACTCTTTTTTAGTCTATCAGTCAGCTCATTAATCATCAAACGTGCTATGCATTGAATCTGTGTATTATCAAGTGGATGGAACACAATCGTTTCATCTAATCTATTCAAGAACTCAGGCTTAAAAGCATTCTTAAGTTCTTGCATCAACGAATCTTTTGTCGCTGCAAATGTCGCCTCTTTATCCTGCGAACCAAACCCCATTACACGATTCTTACCTATCTTATCTGCTCCTACGTTAGATGTCATAATTATTATACAGTTTTTAAAATCGACTGTCTTGCCTTTCGAATCGGTCAACTGTCCGTCATCCATTACTTGTAGCAAGATGTTAAATACGTCATTATGCGCTTTTTCTAGTTCATCCAATAGTATTACAGAGTACGGCTTTTTACGTATCGTCTTAGTTAACTGACCACCTTCTTCAAACCCAATATATCCTGGTGGCGCACCTATCAGCTTTGATACGGCATGCTTTTCCATATACTCAGACATATCTAATCTTACAAGCGCTTTTTCATCATCAAACACTGCTTCAGCAAGAGCCTTTGCAGCCTCAGTCTTACCAACACCAGTAGGACCTAAGAACATGAATGACCCAATCGGTCGCTTTGGGTCTTTTAATCCAGCACTTGACCTTCTTATCGCCTTTGCCATTGCCACAATCGCCTCATCCTGACCGATAACTCGTTCATGAATAACATTTTCCAGCTTAAGCAAACGTTTTGATTGGTCTTGTGTTAATCGATTAACAGGAACAGACGTCCACATGCTTACAACACAAGCAATATCTTCTTTGGTTACAGTAGCCCTCTCCATGCTCTCTTCCCACTGCTTACGCAAATCCCGCATCTTATCTTTTAGTTGTTTTTCATCATCCCTAAAGCTTGCCGCTCTCTCAAAGTCCTGATTACGAACCGCTAAATCTTTACGATTTTTAATTAATATAGCCTGACTCTCAAGGTCCTTCATTCCAGTAGGCGAGGCAATATATTTTATCCTTACGCGAGAAGACGCTTCATCAATAAGATCAATCGCTTTATCTGGCAAATACCTATCGGTGATATATCGGTCTGAAAGCTCAATAGCTGCATGAATAGCCTCATCAGATATCTTTAGCTTGTGATGCTGCTCGTATCTTTCCTTGAGCCCTTGCAGAATGCTAAATGTTTCTTCCCTAGTTGGCTCATTTACAACAACCGGCTGGAACCGTCTCTCTAGCGCTGCATCTTTTTCAACATGCTTTGTAAACTCATCCTGAGTCGTAGCACCTATCACTTGAATTTCTGCTCTTGCTAACGCTGGCTTTAAAATGTTTGCAGCATCCATTGATCCTTCAGTCGCACCTGCACCGATTATAGTATGCAACTCATCAATGAACAATAATATTTTTATCAGCTTTTATCTCGTCAATTGCATTTTTGACCCGTTCTTCAAACTCACCTCTATATTTCGTCCCTGCAACCATTCCTGGCAAATCCAAGCAAACTACTCTTTTACCAGCTAATATGTTAGGGATAGTACCGTCAATAATAGCTATAGCTAAGCCTTCGACTACAGCAGATTTCCCGACACCAGGCTCTCCTAGCAACACAGGATTATTCTTTGTTCTTCTGCTTAAAATTGCAACAATACGCTCTATCTCTTTTTCTCGTCCGATAACTGGATCAAGTTCTTGATCCACAGCGAGCTTAGTTAAATCCTTGCCATACTTATCTATGATGGGCGTAGTTGACTTTTTTCTTTTCATCCTTGTTAGCTTTTTCGGTATCCGCTTCTAACAAATGCTGTTCTAATAAATTTATATCTACTCTCAGACTAGCTAAAATCCGCACTGCTAAATTATCCTTATCATGAACTATAGCAAGCAATATATGCGAACAATTAACCGTACTTTGATCCAAACTTTTCGCTTCCACGAGACTTTGCTCAATTATTGATTTTGCGCGCTTGGTAAAGTCAAAACTATCGTCAAACGTATAGTCACCTTTACCTAACAATCCTTCAATTTCCTCAACGATCTGCCTGCTATTAACCATAGAATCGCTTATTGCTTTTGCGGCATCACTTTCAGTAACCGCCATTATTCCTAAAAGCAGGTGTTCAGTTCCTACCGAATTATGTCCAAGTGCACGCGCATGCTCCTGAGCCAAACGCAGCGAATGTTGTGCTTCCGCTGTGAATTTTTCAAAGAAATTCATTATATCACCTCCTGAGTTTTTCGCGTGTTATCATTACAATATTGATTATTCTTTCTTTTGTTTACTAAATTTAATTTTTCCTTCTTCCTCATAAACATATATACTTTCACCTATTTTTATATCGCCTGAGATTATTTTCTCCGACAATGCATCTTCTACTTTCTGTTGAATAACCCTTCTCATAGGTCTTGCTCCATACATAGGATCATGACCTTCCTTAGCCAAATAACTTCTAGCCGAATCCATTATTTCAACATCTAATCCTTTTTCCTTCAACCTTTTTATCATTGTTGATAACATCAAGTCTGCAATCAGCTTTGTATGTTTTTGCGATAAAGGATGGAATATAACAATTTCATCAACCCTATTCAAGAACTCAGGTCTAAATGTTTTTCTCAGTTCTTCCATAAGCATCTCTTTTGCCATCTCAAACTTTTCGCTGCTCATCTCTTCATTTTTGCTTAAGCCCATTATATTTTGAATCTCTACATTATGGGCTCCCACATTAGAAGTCATTATCAAAACTGTATTCTTGAAATCTATCAACCGACCCTTTGAATCAGTTAGCCTACCATCTTCCATTATCTGTAACAAAATATTAAACACATCTGGGTGCGCTTTTTCAATTTCATCAAACAGGATTATGGAATATGGTCTTCTTCTTACCTGTTCTGTCAGCTGTCCACCCTCGTCGTATCCTATGTATCCAGGCGGTGATCCAACTAACTTTGATACCGAATGCTTTTCCATATATTCAGACATATCTATCCGAATCATTGCATCTTCTTTTGAAAACAAAGCTTCTGTTAGCGCTTTTGATAGCTCGGTCTTTCCAACACCGGTCGGTCCTAAGAAAATAAACGATCCGATTGGACGCTTTGGATCCTTTAGCCCAGCGTTAGCCCGCCTTATAGATCTTGCTAATGCAACCACTGCTTCGTCTTGCCCTATCACACGCTTATGCATAAGCTCCTCAAGCTTCATCAACCGTTTGTTATCATCCTCAGTAAGCTTCGTTACTGGAATTGACGTCCACTGTGCAACTATTGCAGCCACATCATCTTCGGTAACCTCCATAACATCACTTTTCTTTTTCTCTGCTAACTCTGCCTCGGCTACCGTTATCTTTTCAAGCAGTTCCTTTTCACGATCACGAATACTCGCCGCATCTTCATAGTCCTGTCCCAGAATTGCAAGCTTTTTTTCGTTTGTTATATTATCAAGCTCATCCTTAAGCTCCATCAATTCACGTGTCCTCAAATACGAGCGTAGTCGTACTTTTGAAAGTGCCTCATCCATGAGATCTATAGCCTTATCAGGCCAGAACCTATCACTTATATACCTACCAGATAGTTCAACCGCGGCCTTTATAGCTTCAGGCTGAACCTTTATTCCATGATAATCCTCATAAAGGCTTTTTAATCCAGATAAAATAGCAACAGTCTCTTCCTGCGTTGGCACCTCAACCCTAACTGGCTGGAATCTCCGCTCAAGTGCTGCATCTTTCTCTATATGCTTACGATACTCCTCCACTGTTGTAGCACCTATTATCTGAATATCTCCTCTTGCTAATGCCGGTTTTAAAATATTTGCCGCATCCATAGATCCTTCAGACGCCCCCGTACCCATTATTGTATGCATCTCATCGATAAATAGAATAATCGATTTATCCTGTTTGAGTTCACTAATTACCTTCTTTAAACGTTCCTCAAACTCACCCCTAAACTTAGATCCTGCCACCATAGCGGCTAAATCCAATGTAACTATTCTTTTGTCTAAGAGTATATCCGGTACGCGGTTTTTTACCACCCTTTGAGCCAATCCTTCTACTATAGCCGATTTACCAACGCCAGGGTCACCAACTAAAACAGGATTATTCTTTGTTCGTCTACTCAATATCTGAAGTATACGCTCAATTTCTTTTTCTCTACCAATAACAGGATCAAGGCGGCCTTCAAAAGCTGCTTTTGTTAAGTCATCACTGTATTCATCTATAGTCGGCGTATCCACTATGCACGACTTTCTTCTTACATTGACGGTTGCCCTCTCAATGCCCTTGCCTTTATTTATGGTCACCGATTTTTCTATAAACCCAATGTCAATCCCAAGTCCGTCTAATATACGAGGTACGGCACAGTCCTTTTCACCTAGCATTGCGAGCAATAGATGCTCAGTCCCAACTGTATCATCTCCAAGATTATCAGCTTGCTCATGACTGGTTTCCATTATCTTTTTGGTGCATTTTGAATACCCAAAAGCCGGAGTGAACTTATAATCACCCCTACCTACCAGCTGTTCAATTCCTTCTAATACTCGTTCCCTTGTAACACTCTCAGAATGTAAGGTTTTTGATGCTAAAGTATCTTCTTCTTTTAGAATACCTAATAGCACATGTTCAGTGCCAATATAATTGTATCCCAACTGTCGTGCTTGTTGTTTTGCCTCTTCAAGTACTTTCTTTGCGCTAACCGTAAATCTAGCTTGCTCCATATAAAACACACCTCTTTTAGATGAAAGTCAGTCAAATTAAATCTTTAGCATTCCTCTAACAAAAAACGCTCTATAAATATCCGTTTCTTGCTTGCTTAGCTGTCTATCTGCTTCTCTTTCCAGCATAGCAGGCTGTGCCATTATCAATAATCTATGCATCTGTGCATGAGTCAGATTTTGAATTAGTCCCAAGCTTAATGCTAGTTTAATATCTGAAAACAGAGCCATGAACTCCCCTAATGTCATTATCTTTGCATACCTTGCAATCCCATATGATCTAAGTATTCTATCTTCAAGCTCCAAGCGTCCGCTTGATAGCATATACGCTTTTCTTGATTCTCTCTCGTCCTTTACAAGCCTCATTGCACTGGAAATAATCATTTTCGCAATATCTTCTTCGCTTAAGCCAAGCGTTACCTTATTGCTAATTATATATATGTTTGCGATAGCGTTATTGCTCTCTCCATATAATCCTTTTATCGATAAACCTAATTCATCAGCCGATGCTATCAAGCTTCCAACATATCCACACGCTGTTAGTGCTGGAATATGTAGCATAACGGATATTTCTAAACCCGTTCCCATATTTGCAGGACAAGCCGTTAGATACCCAAGTTTTTCATCATATGCAAACTCAAGTTTCGTCTGCATGCTCTGCTCTAATTGCTGAATATTATCCAGTACTTCCCCAATTTTTAATCCCGTCACCATACACTCAATTCGTATATGGTCTTTATCATTTAAGACTATAGTTATCTCTTTATCCTTGCTAATAATAACTGCAGCATCTTCTTTTCTTGCTAAATCGCTGGTAATTATCTTTCTCTCAACCAATTGTTGTTTGTGCTTTAGCTGCATTTCCTTTATCGGATACAGCGTAGACTCAAACCCTAAATCCTCAAGTACGCTTTGAACCTCATAAATTACCTCTCTAGCATCTTCTTTGCTCAACATACTTGGGAAATTATATCTCTCAAGGTTACGTGATATTGTAACACGACTAGATATTACTATTTCGTCTATCTCCCCTGGTTTTTCATACCAATATCCCACGTCTTTGCCTCCACCTATTCACCCTGCCTATCAGCGTTCGTTAATTTCCTTATACTGTCCCTTATCTTAGCTGCACTTTCATAATCCTCTATCTTAATTGCTTGCGTAAGTTCTTTACGCAGCTGCTTAATCTCTTGATTACGTAAATATTCTTCACTTATTGATTTTGGTATACCACCCTTATGCACCGCTTTTCCTTGCATCCTATTAAGCACGGGCTCTAATTCTGCAGCAAACTCGATGTAACACGCACTACATCCCATCTCACCTGACATCTTTATCTGCTTAAGTGTCCTTGAACACATACTACACTGATGCATATCGCGTTCCTCTTGCTCTGACTGCGCGCAGAACATCCCACTTAGTATACTGTTTATTGAAGAACCAGAAAACCTGAACACTTCTCCGTGTAATGATGCACACACAGCGCACAGGCGTTTATTTTTTCTTTTCCCGTCCACCATTATTGTTTTGTATACGGTTGCAGGATTTCGATTGCATTCCTCACATAAAATCATTGCTCACACTCCTTTTGCATCCGTACCAGTTCAATAAGCTGTCTTCGTAAGCATCTTGCGCGTACTATATCCTTTGATCTTCCTGCAGCAATAACCACATTCTCACAAATAGATGCCATCATCAACGCTGCCTCCCGTTTACTAACCGCTTTACACGATACTAGCGATTCAATAATCTGCCTGGCTTCTCTCTCACTAATTTTATCACTAACTTTATCATTTAAAATAGTATATAATTGGTTATCCTTGTTTAAGTCTATTCGCACAATACGAATATACCCTCCCCCACCTCTTCGGCTTTGAACAGTATAACCTCTTTCAAGCGTAAATCTAGTTGCAAGCACATAGTTTATATGCGACGGCGCACACTTGAAATGCTGTGCCAGCTCGTTTCGCTGTAATTCCAGCGAATTATCTTCTTCCGTCATCATTGATTTAATAAACTCTTCGATACTGTTGCATAATATAGACATTTATACTCTCCCGATAATCTTAAAATAGTCTTTGACTATCTTTGACTTTATACCTATATTGTACCGTTTTGATGTGGATTAATCAACCATTAATTTAATAGCTTTTCTATTTATTCAAATAACTTTTTTGTTATTCTATCAATATTGTCTTTGATTTCATTAATATCAAACAGCTTAAACTCGCCATTTTCATATACTATTTGACCATTAACCATGGTTAGCATCACATCACTATCTTTACCACAATATACTATATGGTTAATTGCATTAGTAATGGGCCAATAATGTAGTTTATTAAAATCAATCAAAATAAGGTCTGCTTTCTTCCCCGTTTCTAAACTTCCAATTTCATCACTCAAGCTAATTGCTCGAGCTCCACAAATTGTCGCCATATCTATAGCTTGATCAGCCGTTACTGCTGTCGCGTCATGGGTTACGCCCTTTTGAAGGAGCGCTGCAAAATGCATTTCCTCCCATACACTTAAATTATTATTGCTTGCTGCACCATCCGTTCCAAGTGCAACATTAACGCCTTTTTCCAGCATTTCAAAAACTGGCGCTATGCCACTAGCTAAAATAAGGTTGCTTCCTGGGCAATGAACAACCGAGGACTGTCTCTTTGCAATTAAACCTATATCATCACTATCCAAAAAAACACCATGAGCTAGCGTGGTATTTTCGTTTAAAGCACCTAGCTTATCAAATAATTTTGTTGGCGTCATACCATGTCTTTTTATGCATTCTTGATGTTCTAGCTCTGTTTCAGAAACATGAATATGGAGTCCGCAACCAAGTTTCTCTGCTCTATCTACGCAAGCTTTAATAACCTTAGGTGAGCAAGTATACTCTGCGTGTGGTGCGATCCCTATCTTTATCCTTCCGTTTGCCGCTTCATGCCATCTTTCATGTACAGCTTCTACTTCATCCAACGATCCGCCATCATTATCAGTACCAATAATTCCTCTATCAAGGCAGGCTCTAATGCCACTCTTTTCAACGGCTTTTGCAATACTGTCCATCATGAAATACATATCCTTGATAGACGTCACGCCACAAGATAACATCTCTGCTGCTCCCAGCATTGACCCCCAATAAACCATATCGTTATCCAATTTAGCTTCGAGTGGCCAAATCTTATCTTCTAGCCATGTTTTAAGTGGCACATCATTTGCCGCCGACCTTAAAAGAGTCATTGGTATATGGGTATGCGCGTTGACAAAGCCAGGTAAGGCAATCGCATTGTTTGCATTAATAATACTAACGTCATTTCTATCCTCAACATAGTCGGCTTCATCACCAATATAAGTTATTCTATCATCGGTAATAGCTATGCAAATGTTATGTTTTAATGCATTTTTACATGACTTATTCAGCGTGCAACAATTTTTTATAAGCGTATTGGACATAATCAACCTCCACTACTCATTAAATATGTTTCCTGCTCAATAGATAGCTTGTCTATCGAAATACCCAAGGCAGCTAGCTTCATTGCAGCAATCTTTCTATCAGTTTCCTCAGGCATTTTGTATACTCTATTCTCAAGTTGCTTACCATGATTTAATACATACAAAGCGCTCTGCAGTTGCACAGCAAAACTCATATCCATTATCTCAGCGGGATGACCGTCGCCTGAAGCTAGATTAACAAGTCTTCCATCAGCTAACAAATTTATTATTCGTCCATCACTCGTTTGATAGGCTCGTACATTCTTTCTTCGTTCAAAAATTTTATCACTTATTGCTTCCAAATCTGGTTTACTTATCTCAACATCAAAATGTCCTGCGTTTGCCAGCAGCACGCCATCTTTCATTTTCTTAAAATGCTTAAGCGTTATTACGTCATTACATCCAGTCAGCGTCACAAAAATATCTCCATATTCACTAGCGTCATCCATAGACATCACTTCAAACCCATCCATGACAGCCTCGATAGCCCTAACCGAATCAATCTCTGTAACAATTACTCTTGCACCCAAACCTTTCGCCTTGGTAGCAACCCCTCTTCCACACCAACCGTATCCCGCTACGACCACCGTTTTACCAGCTATTGTAAGATTAGTTGTGCGCATTATTCCATCCCACACCGATTGCCCAGTGCCGTATCTATTATCAAATAAATATTTGCAATAGGCATCATTTACAGCTATCATCGGAAAATCTAGTTTGCTTTCTCTTTCCCTTGCGTTAAGTCTTAGCACGCCAGTTGTTGTTTCCTCACAACCACCTATAACATCTTTTGCTAAATGCTTGTATTCACCATGAAGCAACGAAACCAAATCACCACCATCATCAATAACGATATGAGGATAACATTTTAATGTTTCAACCAAATGAATTTCATACTCTTTAGGTGTAGCTCCATACCACGCAAATGTATTAACACCTTGATCTGCTAAAGATGCAGCTACATCATCCTGCGTTGAAAATGGGTTAGATCCAGTAGCATACACATTTGCGCCACCCGCTTTCAAAACCAAACACAAATATGCTGTTTTTGCTTCAAGGTGAACAGAAACAGCAACATTTATCCCTTTAAACGGCTTGGAATCTACAAACTCCTCTTCAAAAGCGTTTAGCAAAGGCATATAGCTTTTTACCCAGTCAATCTTCTTTTGTCCATCTGATGCAAGCGTAACATCTCTAATAATACTCATATTAAACCTCTTACTTTATATTAAATCTATCATCATTCCTTAAACCGGAAATATACTCTGTAAACTCATCCTTTAAATCTTCACGCCTAAGCGCATATTCAATGGTTGCTTTCAAAAATCCCATTCTGTCACCAACGTCATGTCTTTCACCTTCGAATACATAGCTATACATATCCTCGTCCTTACAAAGCGCTTTTAAAGCATCAGTAAGCTGAATCTCTCCGCCAGCTCCCGTGCCGATAGTCTCTAGATAATCAAATATATTAGGCGTTATTACATATCTACCCAAAATTGCAATCTGTGACGGCGACTTATCAACATCAGGTTTTTCCACAAGGTCCTTTACCTTATGCAACCTACCCTCATGATTCAGGCTTTTCTCATAAGGATCCACAATACCATACTTACATACATTTTCTTTAGCAACCTCCTGAACCCCTAAAATGGTCGAGCCCAACTCATCATACATTTCTATCAGCTGTTTTAAAGCCGGTTTTTCACTTCTAACTATGTCGTCGCCTAACAATACCGCAAACGGTTCGTTGCCAATAAATGACTTTGCACAATGAATTGCATGACCAAGTCCTTTAGGTTCCTTTTGACGAATATAATGTACGTCTACAAGATTAGAAATATCTTGCACCTGATTTAAAAGATCCATCTTGTTCTTTGCCTTTAGATCATACTCTAACTCTAATGACTTATCAAAATGATCCTCAATTGCACGTTTTCCTCGACCAGTAACTATTATAATATTTTCAATACCCGAGTCTATAGCTTCTTCAACAATATATTGAATTGTGGGCTTATCCACTATTGGTAGCATTTCTTTTGGCAACGCCTTTGTTGCTGGCAAAAACCTAGTCCCCAATCCTGCAGCAGGGATAATAGCTTTTCTTACTTTCATGAAATCCTCCCCGATTTTATTATTTATATTCTATTATAATTGTAATTTTTGAATATGGCAAAAATTTCTATTCTATATGAGAAAATACTTATTCTTTCACACAATCCATACACGAAAAAAGCGTACCACTAAATTATGATACGCTCTTATCTATTCATTAATTACTTAGAGTATAATTCTGCTATATCGTAGAAAGCCTTGTCAACTTTCTTACACTCTGTAACAGCCTTTTCAAGGTCAGCAACAACGATATCAGTACCAGCTAGCGCAACCATGTTTCCATAATTGTTATCTACTACTAGGCTACCAGCCTTTATTCCCATCTTTGTTCCCAAAATACGGTCAAACGCAGATGGACAACCGCCACGTACAACATGTCCAAACACTACTGCGCGTGTCTCAAGCCCAGTTTTTTCTTCAATCTTTGTTGCCAAAGTTTTTCCGATTTCTTTCTGTAGCAGAATCTTGTTTCCAAATGGATCAAGCTCTACTTCTTCCTCTTCACCTTCTAGCTCAAAGCCTTCAGCTACTGCAATGATTGAATATCCACATCCACGCTCTTTACGCTTGTTCAATACGCCGCAAATATCATCAATTGTCTTTGGGAATTCAGGGATAAGTATCATATGCGCATCAGCAGCTAGTCCTGCCTGAATTGCAATCCAGCCTGTATGACGTCCCATAATTTCAACAACAAAACAACGGTTATGTGACTCAGCCGTTGTATGCAGACGATCAATCATCTCCATTGCAACGTTTGCTGATGTGTCAAATCCAAATGTATAGTCTGTGCAGGAAAGATCGTTATCTATCGTCTTAGGAACACCGATCATGTTCATGCCCATCTTTGTAAGTTTGTTAGCAACGCCCAATGTGTCGTCGCCACCAATTGCTACGATACCTTCTAGACCTAGCTTTTCCATTGTTGCACGAACTTTTTCAGGTCCATTTTCAATTTTCATAACATTTGTACGTGAAGATTTTAGGATAGTACCACCCTTAGTCTGAATACCTTCAACGTCGGCTAGTGTAAGCCATTTGCCTTCGCCAGTGATAGCACCCTTCCAGCCCTGTGCCAGACCATAAACTTCGATGCCTGCTTTAGCACAAACTTCAACAACCCCACGAATAACTGGGTTTAATCCTGGGCAATCCCCGCCACCTGTTAAAATTCCAATTTTTCTCATAATATCTCTTTCCTCCTAAAAAATTCTTTTATATTCTTTCCTCATCAATAATACTGATTAGGATATTAAGGGCAAAATTTACTCTCCAATTATCTTAATCATTACGCGTTTGGGTCGCATTCCATCAAATTCACCATAAAAGATCTGTTCCCATGTTCCAAAATCTAGCCTACCCTTTGTAATCGCAACGACAACTTCACGTCCCATTATTGTCCGTTTTAGATGCGCATCTGCATTGTCCTCAAACCCGTTATGAGCATACTGATCATAAGGTTTTTCTGGTGCAAGCTTTTCTAACCATTTTTCATAATCGAGATGTAATCCACTCTCGTCATCGTTAATAAAAACGCTGGAAGTTATATTCATAGCATTACAAAGTAACAAGCCTTCTTGTATTCCACTTTCATTTAAAGCGTTTTCAACTTCAGGCGTTATATTTACTAAGCTTCTGCGTTTATTAATATTCATCACTAACTCTTTTTTATAGCTCTTCATATTCTCAATCTCCTGTCGTGCTTAATACTTACAATAATACACTATTATGTTATCGCATATGCAACAAAATCCAGTTAGACCAACAAAAAAAGCCTATAACTTAAATGCGTATTAAGCAACGCCCTGTATATATCCTGTTCTTATACACTATGCTGCTTATTTTACTTCTTCAAATAACAACGCTTTTACAAAACTCCGTTAATCCCCCACTACGGGGAAAAATTAGGTAAATGACCTCTCAACATTTCTCTCGTTATTATACTTTACTATGGTAAGTTAGTAAACAAGTTTTGCTTTTTTTGATTCATTTGTTAGTCCTATTTTGTTTATTTCGCGCATTTCTAAATAAAAAGACGCTTGCTTTGCAAGCGTCTTTTAAAAACTTTTTTGTTTAGAAATGGATTGCGTGTCCACCTACTGCATGTGCTGCTTCCATCATTGTTTCAGCAATGGTTGGATGTGCGTGTACAACACGTGCAACTTCATCAGCAGTGATCTCTTGATCAATATATGCAGCCGCAGCATGAATCATCTCTGTCACATGCGGACCAACCATATGAACGCCAAGAATTTCGTTATATTTCTCATCACATACAAACTTAACAAAGCCAACAGGCTCGCCATAAGCAATAGCTTTTCCGTTTGCAGCCATAGGGAATGTTCCTATCTTAACTTTATATCCTTGATCAATAGCCTGAGCTTCTGAAAGTCCAACGCTAGCAACTTCAGGAACAGTGTATGTACAACGTGGCATGTTTGCATATGTTAGCTTCTTTAATGTATTGCCCTTAATAGCGTCAACAGCAACCAAAGCCTGTGCACTTGCAACGTGAGCAAGAGGGAACTTGCCGTTCAAATCACCAATAGCGTATACGCCCTTGATGTTTGTCTGCATAGCATCATCAACCTCAACAAACTTACGCTCGTTAAGCTTAATGTTTACCTTATCTAATCCTTCAGAATTAGGACGGATACCAGCAGATACTAGCATCTTATCGCAATCAAGCACTGTCTTGTTTCCGTCTTTGTTTACGGTAACTTTTACACCCAAAGGAGAAACATCAATCTTCTCAAGCTTTGTGCCTATCATAAACTTGATGCCGCGCTGTGCAAATGCTTTTTCAACTTCAGCGCTTACATCAGCGTCTTCTAGAGGTAATACACGTGACTGCATCTCAACAACCGTAACATCAGCACCATATGTACTCCAGATACCAGAGAATTCCATGCCGATAGCGCCAGCACCGATAACAACAATCTTCTTAGGGATTTCTGTTAGCTCAAGAGCCTGACGAGATGTCATAACCTTATCACTAACTTGCATGCCAGGAATTACGTTAGGACGTGATCCCATAGCCATTATTACATTTGTTGCATCGATAACTTCGCCAGAAGGATCAACCTTAACTCTTTTTGGATCCAAAAAAGTAGCTGTGCCTGTTATCAAATCAACCTTGTTCTTCCTCATAAGACCGCCGATTCCTTTAGTTAGCTTAGCACTAACCTGACGGCTTCTCTTTTGAGCAGCAGCATAATCGCCCTTAACACTCTTTTTATCAAGCGATACGCCATACTCATCAGCTTCTAATACAGTTTTAAGAATCTCAGCGTTACGAGCCAAAGACTTAGTAGGAATACATCCCCAGTTTAGGCATGTGCCTCCTAGGTTATCTTTTTCTACCAAAGCAGTCTTTAATCCCTGCTGTGCAGCATATATTGCAGCAACGTATCCACCAGGACCGCCGCCAACTACTAGTACGTCATATTTTGCCATATGTCGTTTGCCTCCTTAAAAAACCATCCTTATAGATGATCTAATACCCTTACATGGAATTACGCATGCAGGCCCAACAACTGGACATGCATGCGCTTTACCATATTAAACTAGTTATTTAAAAGATAATCTTCATAGGATCTTCTAACAATCCCTTTACACGAGCAAGGAACTTAGCTGCAGGTGCTCCGTCGACGATCCTGTGGTCAAACGATAATGTTATCTTCATCATTGGACGAATAACGATTTCATCGTTTACAACTACTGGTGTCTTAACGGTAGCTCCAACTGCTAGTATACCACACTCTGGTGGGTTAACGATTGCCTTAAAGAACTCTACGCCAGTCGAACCTAGGTTAGATATTGTGAATGTTCCACCTGAAAGATCACCAGGCTGTGTTGCACCTTCTTTAACACGTGCTACAATTGCCTTGAAATCGTCAGATATCTGAACGATACCCTTCTTATCTACACCCTTCAATACTGGAACAAGCAATCCCCTATCAGTATCAACAGCGATTCCAACATTGATATCGTCCATTACATAAATGGCATCTCCATCAGCTGAAAGCTGTGAGTTCATCATTGGGAAATCCTGCAATGCGCGAGCACATGCTTTTGCAATGATCTCGTTGAAACCAACTTTAACGTCGCCGCTCTCGTTGATATTCTTACGCATAGCGATTGTCTTTGTCATGTCACAGCTCATTGTCAGAACTGCTACAGGCTTAGTTACTGTGCTCTCAGTCATGCGATCGCCAATAACCTTACGGATTCCTGTGTAAGGTACTGTGTTTGCACTAGCAGGTGCTGCTGCGGCTGCTGGAGCTGCTGCGGCTGCTGCTGGCTCTTTGTATGCCAAAACATCAGCTTTAGTAATACGGGCACCCTTTGCAACGATCTTTGTATAGTCGATACCCATTTCTTTAGCAATCTTCTTTGCCAAAGGTGAGATCTTAACTCTTCCGCCAGGTGCTGCTGCAGGTGCTGCTTCGGCTACTGGAGCTGTTGCTGCGGCTGCTGGAGCTGCCTCTTCTTCTTCTGCTTCTTCAGCTGGAGCTGAAGCGTCACCAGATTCATATTGCTTTAGTAAATCATCAAATTTTTCACCAGCTTCGCCAACTATAGCAATAGGTTCAAAGCAATTTACTATATCACCAGGATTAGCCAGAATCTTTAGCACTATACCGCTCTGATCTGCTGGGATATCCTGTATATCTTTATCAGTCTCGGCTCTAAGGGCCATCTCACCGAATTTGCACTCGTCGCCTTCGGATACTAGCCACTCAGAAATAACACCGTCGACCATGTTAACGCCTATCTTAGGCAAGGTCATAAATTTCGCCATGTTATTTCCCCCTCACAGTTTATTTATTCAAGAACTTTTTTAACAGCATCAATGATTGTATCCTTGTTTGGAGGACACAATGCCTCAAGATTCCTGTTGTAAGGAATAGGCAGGTTCAAGCTGCCAACGCGTAGAGGAGGAGCATCCAGAAGATCGAAGCCTTGCTTACAGATCTCTGCGATGATCTCGCCTGTGATGCTTCCGCGCTCACATGCTTCAGTTGCAACGATTACATGATTTGTCTTTGCAATAGAATCAAGAACGGTCTCATAATCCAAAGGAAGAATTGTACGTAGGTCAACAATTTCAACCGATATACCTTGTTTTTCTAGCTCTTTAGCTGCATCCAATGACAAGTAAACCATGTTGCCGTAAGTTACGATGGTAACATCTTTACCTTCGCGCTTAATTGATGCTTTGCCGAATGGTATTGTGTAGTCCTCATCGGGAACTTCGCCCCTGATTGAGTAACAACGCTTATGCTCAAAGAACATAACTGGGTTATCGTCACGAATTGCAGATTTTAGCAATCCTTTAACATCATAAGGAGTTGAAGGTACGCAAACCTTTAGGCCAGGTACTGCTGCAAACCATGCTTCATGGTTCTGTGAATGCTGTGCAGCAACGCCGCCGCCTACTCCGTATGGAGAGCGGACTACCAAAGGAACCTTAGCCTGTCCACCGAACATAAATCCTGTCTTAGCTGCGGTGTTAACCAACTGGTCCATAGGTAATGTAATCCAGTCATTATAAAGTATTTCAACTAGTGGACGCAGACCTGCGATAGCAGCTCCGATTCCAAGACCTGTGAAAGATGCTTCTGAAATTGGTGTGTCAATAACACGTTTTGGTCCAAATTCGTTCAACAATCCTTTAGATATTCCAAACGGATTTCCGCGAAGGGCAACGTCACAGCCCATGATGATAACATTCTCATCACGTGTTAGCTCTTCCCTCATTGCTGCGGTTATAGCTTCTCTTAGCGTTATATTCGCCATAGTATTTTCCCCCACTCAAGAATTTTTAAAGTTTTAACTATTTAATGATCTCGCCATTAGCATAGAGGTAGTCATAAAGACTATCTAGTGCAGGCTCTGTGCCGTTCTCTGCATACTCGATGCTAGCTTCAACAGCTTTTTCACACTCTTCTTCAATTGCGTCTAACTCGCTCTTCTTAGCGATCTTGTTAGCCAACATGAACTCACGCATCCTCTTAATAGGATCGAGCTCCCAATAAGGCTCAACTTTAGACATATCTCTATACCAGTTATCATCTGTTGCGTGATGTCCTAAAATACGTAGGAACTTAGCTTCGATTACTGTGGGGCCTTCGCCAGCGCGAGCTCTTTCAACTGCTGCTTTTGAAGTCTCATAAATATCGTAAACGTTAAATCCATCGCACTGGAAGCTAGGTACGCCGTATCCAATACCTCTCTTATAAAGATCAGTATTTTTAACAACGCGGCTAATTTCAGTTGCGATAGCCCACTGGTTGTTCTCACAAACAAAAATAACAGGCAAATTCCAAGCTGCTGCCATGTTAACAGACTCAGCCCAAACGCCTGCATTTGATGCACCGTCGCCATAGAATACAACAGTTACGTCATCAGTTCCTCTAACGCTAGAAGCCAATGCAGAACCAACAGCAGAAGGCATACCAGCACCAACAATTCCTGTTGCGCCTAGCATTCCGATTTCCATACATGCAATATGCATAGATCCGCCACGACCCTTGTTGTATCCTTCAACTTTGCCAAAAAGCTCTGCCATCATCTTGTTGATGTCGCCGCCCTTAGAAATAACGTGACCATGTCCACGGTGAGTTGAGCCAATGTAGTCAGACTTGCGCAAGTTTGCACAAACGCCGCTGGCAATTGCCTCAGCAGTAATGTAAGGATGGAAATAACCTGAAACTTTGTTAGCCATCCAAAGAGGCTTAACTGCTTCCTCAAACTTACGAGTAAGCATCATGGTGTGATAGATTTCCAACTGCTTTTCCTTGGTCAGTCCTTCGGGAAGGGACATTTCCTTATAAGCTTTGAATTCTTTTTTCAATTCATTCAAAACATCTGTGTTTTTCATAACATCGTTCCCCTTTTTTGCGTTTATTTAACTCTTTCCACAAACAAAATGTCTGCACGAAAATAGTTCAAAAGAAAATATATAAACCACATTTACCCTGCTGTTTCTCATTGTATCAGCCTAGAACGCACACTCCTAGCACTGATTAATCCTTAATGAAGCGTGTTCCCTCCTTCCAGCAATACAATATGATCGTGCCCCTACAAAAAAACAGTCTAAGGCACTCAACCGGCTGTCGCCCTTATCAAAGAGCAGTTACACTATTGTGCTGAATATGACTTGCAGGTAAAAGTGTTTCATGCCAAAAGAATTATAATTTATTTAATAACATCTAACTCACTAGATATCATATATTTCTATTAGAAATATTATCACATTTACCCTATACTTTGTCAATTCATTTTGGATATCTTTATCGATATATGTTACCTATCTTTTAATATCAACCAAATTCACCAAAAATATGCGTTAAGAAAATATCAATATATTTGTCGCTTTATAGCTTTTATCTGATGGATTCTTACCGTAAATATGTATTTGTAGTTTTCGATCTATTTCACTGCTTTTATGAGAAAATAACTTTTTTCGGTGGATTTTTTATTATTAATTTTATAATAAAACAGCAAAAAAAGAACATACTAAAAACTACCTCATCTTTACTCTGAATTCCGTAATATTTTGAGTGCAAAATATAATAATAATTTTGAATAATTTGACAGGGTCTATCCCAAATGATATCCTAAAATTAGCACTCGGCATCGGAGAGTGCTAAAAGCTTAGTGTGATTACTTAATAAATATTTAAAAAATTGAGTTGCAAAAATCAAAATAAGTTGAGGATTGGAGAGTGTAGTTGATAACCAACTTCTTTATGCATATACCTTTATGCGATCAAGAACCGATAGGATTCTATAGTTGAGTGGTAATAAAATAATATGAGAAGGGTGAAATAAAATAAATATCAAGAAAAATAAAATAAATGTTGGTGTTGGCTTAGTAACTGGCCGTAAAAATTTTAAAAATGTAATAAAGACCTATGTAAACAATTGGAATGAATCTGGACTTGTTGATAATGACAATGTTGCACTCCATCTATTCGTTGCTTATGATTTGAAATATAAAGGTACAACAATTAATGACTATAAAATTACAGACGAGGAAATATTAGATACTGTTGATTCTGCCTATTACTTAGGCAATTCAGCTATCACAAATGAGGCGCAATTCCTCGTTAACAAAAATGTTGTTGCTTTAGAAGAAGCAGAGCTAATATTTGGTGAAGGCTATGCAATGAAAAGAAATGCAGTTTTATATTTTGCATTAAAAAACAAAATGGACTACCTCATTTTCTTAGATGATGACGAATATCCAATAGCAAACATAAGGATTAACGGCAGTATTGCATGGAAAGGTCAAGAAGTATTATCCATGCATATTAAGAATATTGTACATGCCGACATGACTCATGGGCATCATTGCGGTTATATATCTCCCATCCCACAATTGGAGTATAACGAAAAATTCTGTGAAAGCGATTTTAAATCTTTTGTTGAATCAATTAGCAACGATATTATTAACTGGGAATCAATAAAAGAAAAGATGAATGATGGTGGGATCACATATGCCGACCTTAATATAATCGACAGCAAGAAAATTGAAGTTGTAAAAATGAAAAACGGAATGAAATTTATTTCGGGTGCTAACCTGGGCTTTAATCTTAAAAATCTAGATAAATTGTTTCCATTTTATAATCCACCGGGTGCAAGAGGAGAGGATACTTTCTTAAGCACCTGTATTTGCGAAAGTACAATAAGAAAAGTCCCTTGCTATACATTCCATGATGGTTTTTCAACTTATCAGCATTTACTGTTAGGTGTGCTTCCTAACAATTTATTAGCAATGAAGGCTGATTCAGGAGTGAATACCAAGAGATTTTTAGCGGCTGCTATCGGTTGGATAAGGTACAAGCCCCTCTTGCTTTACATAACCCAAGGAGCTAATTACAAGGATGAGATAATAAAAATTAGAAAAAGCTTAGAAAATGTTATACCAAAGATTTGTGATTATTTCGAAAATGATGGGTTCAAAGACATATTGATAGAGCTTGAATACTTTCACTCGCATGTTGAAGAACATTATGAGGATTTTGAAAACACTAAATCTGCTTGGCTTAAGATAATAACTTTTATAAAAAACAACGAGATAGATTAAAGCCGCTGATTGTTCTCGCGTCCATACCTATAGATGGACTCTTACAAATGCTATGAAGTCTTTAGCAAATTTCTATACGCACTGGGTTTCTTTTACTAGCAGCTTTTTTAAGTTGTTATATAAAACAAAAGCTGCCACATCATTTCTGAAAAGACAGCTTTTGATAAAATATCTGGTGCCGGAGGTGGGACTCGAACCCACACGACTCTCGTCCCGGGATTTTAAGTCCCGTGCGTCTGCCGATTCCGCCACTCCGGCAAAAATATCTGTACTTAATATTTTGATATATTGTAGCTCTGTTGTCAAGCGAATATTGCTATTAGCAATAAAAAGTCCAACGCCTCACAAGAACGTTGGACAGTTTTTATGGAGGCGCCACCCAGATTTGAACTGGGGATGGAGATTTTGCAGACCTCTGCCTTACCACTTGGCCATGGCGCCTTATGGAATGAATGGAGCGGTAGACGAGATTCGAACTCGCGACATCCACCTTGGCAAGGTGGCACTCTACCACTGAGCTACTACCGCAACTTTGGTGCCTCAGAGTGGAATCGAACCACCGACACAGGGATTTTCAGTCCCTTGCTCTACCGACTGAGCTACCGAGGCAAAAAAAATGGCGACCCGGAAGGGACTCGAACCCTCGACCTCCAGCGTGACAGGCTGGCGTTCTAACCAACTGAACTACCGGGCCATGTGGTGGGAACAATTGGGCTCGAACCAATGACCCCCTGCTTGTAAGGCAGGTGCTCTCCCAGCTGAGCTATGCTCCCACATACGTCTCAAACGACGCAAGAACTATTATATGCACAAACCTGTTTTGTGTCAATATATAGCTTGAGAGCATATATGTCAATTAGCAACATTAATCTTATTATATGCTCTCTTTTTCTCTAGAATTCTAAATTTTTCGGTTTTTTACCTTCTTTTTTTCAGTTCATCATAGATATCAGCTGGAGTCATTCCCTGTTGCGCTAAAGTCACAAATAAATGATACATCAGGTCCGCTGCTTCATACGCAATTTCTGCCTTATCCTCATTCTTAGCAGCTATTATTACTTCGCCAGCTTCTTCCCCAACCTTCTTAAGAATACGGTCTAATCCACCAACAAACAGCTTGTTAGTATAAGAACCTTCCACCGGGTTTTGCTTTCTATCTTCTATTACGTTAAACAACTCTCCCAAAACAGATGCATCTGTTTTTTCTTCTGGCTCAGTTAATAAATTATGAAAACATGTTCTCGCGCCAGTGTGACACGCGACACCCGTTTGCTTCACCCTTACCAAAATAGTATCCCCATCACAATCATAACTAACAGATACTACTTCCTGGACATTCTTAGACGTTTCGCCTTTTACCCATAGCGACTGTCTCGACCTGCTATAATACGTTGCATACGGGCCTTCTAACGTCTTTTGTAATGCTTCTTTGTTCATATAAGCAAGCATAAGCACTTCCATTGTGTTTACATCCTGCGCAATAGCAGGCACCAATCCATTTTCGTCAAATTTGATATCGTTTAAATTCATTATTTATTCTCCATAAAGTTATTTGTCGAATGTTTTTATAGCTTCTTCAATGTCTATTAAACCATCATACATCGCTTTACCCACAATAGCACCGTATGCACCAATGTCCTCAAGCTGTTTTAAGTCTTCCATGCTACTCACGCCACCCGATGCAATTACATTCATACCCGTTTCTTCAATAAGCTTTTTAGTAGCTTCAATATTTGGTCCTTGTAGCATCCCATCTTTTGAGATATCAGTATAAACCACTGTATCAACGCCAGCTTCTTTTGCTTCTAGCGCAAGCTCAAGAGGGGTAAGCTTTATAGCTTCGTCCATCCATCCTTTAACAGCAACGACTCCGTCTCGTGCATCGATTCCAACAATGATTTTACCCGGATAATCTTTAGCTGCCCACTTCATTACCTCGGGCTTCTCTGCAGCCAATGTTCCTAAAATCGTATAACCAACTTTTATTCTTTCTAATCTAAGCATTATATCTGAAACATGTCGGACACCACCGCCCAACTCAATAGGAATAGAAATTTCCTTAGCCATATCCTTGATTATCGGTAAGTTCTCAGATTGTCCATTAGCGGCACCGTCAAGATCCACAACATGCAGTCTTTTAGCGCCTTTCTTCTCAAGCAAAATCGCCATTTGGACAGGATCATCTGAATAAACTATCTCACTGTTGAATTCTCCTTGAACCAGTCTTACGCAGTTCCCATTTCTTATATCTATCGCGGGTAAAATCAGCATATATCTTCTCCTTAAACAATGTTTATAATTCTAAAGTCCCTTTGGTCGAAGGTATCATCTCTCGACATCTTTGATCCATCTCAAAAGCTTTTCTCATCGCTCTTCCTAAAGCCTTAAAGACGCCCTCAACTATATGATGGGCATTAGTTCCATAATGCACAATAACATGCAACGTCAGCCCTGCATTAACACAAAGAGCACGCAAAAATTCTTCAACTAATTCAGTATCAAATTCGCCTATTTTCTCTGACATATTTTTAACCTGATAAGCTAAATAGGGGCGTCCACTTACATCAAGACTAACCTGACAAAGAGCTTCGTCCATCGGCACAAACTCGGTAGCGAATCTATTGATTCCTTTTTTATCGCCCATCGCCTGCAAAAACGCTTTACCCAAAACGATGCCAATATCCTCCACGCTGTGATGTGCATCAATATGTGTATCGCCGTCACACTTAACCGACAAATCCATCATGCCATGCCTAGTAAATAGCTCTAGCATATGATCAAAGAATCCAACGCCAGTGTTTATATTATAAACGCCGGTACCATCGATGTTTAGTTTAATGCTGATATCCGTCTCATTAGTTTTTCTTTTGATACTCGCTTTTCTTTCCAAACCCTAATCCTCCTCATCAAATCTTATCGTTATCGACCTAGCATGAGCAGCTAGACCTTCTGCCGTGGCTAACATGTCTATATCATCTGCGGCATTCTTGAGCGCCGCCTTAGAGTAGTCTATTACACTAGTCATTTTTATAAACTGATCAACGCCAAGCGGCGAGAAGAATCTCGCTGTTCCAGACGTAGGAAGCACATGATTTGGTCCAGCATAATAATCTCCAAGGGGCTCGGGCGAATAATGCCCTAGAAACACAGCTCCAGCATTCTTCACTTTTCCTAACAACGAATGAGGTTCACTCACTGCTAGTTCAAGATGCTCAGGAGCAATATGATTTGCCATATCCATTGCCCTATCCATATTTTCTACTAAATAAATAACGCCCTGTTTATCTATGGATTCACTGGCAATATCATTTCTTGGAAGCTTTTTAAGTTGAGCATCTAATTCTGATGCGACACTGCTCGCTAAGCTTTCGCTGTCCGTTATCAGCATCGCACTAGCTAAAACATCGTGTTCTGCCTGAGACAACATGTCTGCCGCAACAAAATCGGCACGCGCACTATCATCGGCTACGACAACCACCTCAGACGGTCCAGCTATCATGTCTATTCCAACTTGCCCAAACACTTCTTGCTTTGCTAACGCCACATAAATATTCCCCGGACCAACTATCTTATCAACCTTAGGCATAGTTTCGGTTCCGTAAGCAAGGGCTGCAATCGCTTGAGCCCCTCCAACCTTAAATATTCTATCAACACCTGCTTCAATAGCAGCTACTAACGTAAGTGGCGGTAACTTACCGTCCTTATTAGGCGGCGAGACCATTACAATATCTTTTACTCCAGCTACTTTTGCTGGCATAACATTCATCATAACTGTTGATGGATAAGCTGCTGTCCCGCCAGGGACGTAAACTCCCACACTTTGCAAAGGAAGAACAAGCTGCCCGACTGTATGGTCTTTTTGAATATCCATCCATGATGTTTTCATTTGTTTTTGATGATAAAAGAAAATGTTTTCCCCAGCTCGTCTCAGCGCTTGAACCAATTCGTCATCAACGCTATCATAAGCCTCTCTTATTTCATCATCACTAACTAAAACGCTAAAACAATTAAACTCAACGCCATCAAACTTTTTCGTATACTCAAACAGGGCACAATCTCCATTTTTTATAATATTATCAATAATTTCTTTTACGCCATTAAGCTGTGATGAATGTACCCCTTCGGTTCGATCTTTTACGTTAGGAAGCTCTTTCCCCCGAATATCAACAACCCTAATCATGTTAGTTAATCCTCCAATTGCTCTCGAAGGGCGTCAATTATAGCATTTATTCTCTCACCCTTCATTTTTAAGCTTACCCTATTTACTACCACTCTTGCAGAAATATCAAACACATCTTTATACACTACCAGCCCGTTTTCTTTAAGCGTGCGACCGCTCTCGACAATATCAAGAATTTCATCAGAAAGGTTAAGCATTGGACCTAGCTCAACCGATCCGTTAAGTTTAATAATTTCTATGGTCTTACCCATTGATTGGTAATATCTTTTCGCAATGTTTGGATATTTTGTTGCAACGCGTATAACAGAAGACGTATCCTCATTTTCTCCTGTCTTTGGATATCCCGCTATTGACAGTGTACACTTTCCCAGTTTTAAGTCAAGCATTTCATATAGTGGGAGATTTGCCTCAAGAAGCGTATCTTTACCAGCAACGCCAATGTCAGCGACTCCATGCTCAACATATGTTGGAACGTCACTAGGTTTAACCATTAAAAATCTATATGCATTAGTTTCATCTTCAATTATGAGCTTTCTACTCTGAGTTCTAAGATTTGTACAATCTATCCCACATTTCTCTAATAATTCTGTTGTCTGCTGGGCTAGTCTTCCTTTAGCAAGTGCAAATGTAATTGGTTTCACAGTAAATCCCCCCTCTATTCAAAATATATCGCCTTTGCTCCTATCTCTTTAGCTCGTGCTTCGATTTCCTCTTTCGTCATTACCCACTCAAGAACAACTCTGGTGCCTTTTTCCTTTTCGCTAGACGCATATGCATACGCTTGAGCTCGTTTTTCATCATTTGATGATACCAAAACATCTATGCCTTGCAATTGTAATATATTGCCTTGCCTCTCAATTGCTTTAAGCACGCTGTTTATCTCTATAGCAAAACCAGTTGCTTCTCTTTGACACCCAAATTCTTGAGTAAGTGTGTCATATCGCCCGCCTGACAGCATGGGCGATCCTAAATAATCGGTTATCCCCCTGAAAATCAAACCCGTATAATAATCAATGCTATATAACATTCCTAAGTCAAAACTTATATACTCATCCAAACCAAATGCTTTTAAATACTCATAAACTTCGTTAAGTGTGTATAACGCATTTAACGCTCTTTTGTTACTGGTTATATTTTTTGCGTTTTCCAACACTTCTTGCTTTCCATATAGCGTGGGCAACTGCATTATGATTTGTTCTAAATTAGAGTTTAACTCATTTTCTTTTATAAATAGTTCGATGGACAGCATGCTTTTTTGATCAACATAATCTCTAAGCTCTTCAATCTGCCTACTATTTAGCCCAGCCTCTTCCATTAATCCTTTAAAGAACTCAACCTGACCTATGTCGATAGTAAATCCTTCTAGCCCCGACCTTTTTAAAGTTTCTATTGCTAAAGCTATTACTTCAGCATCTCCTTGTGGTCCTTTGACCCCTAAAAGCTCAACACCTGATTGAGTGCATTCCCTTTGCATCATTTGACTTTCACCCTTAGAACGAAAAATGTTACCTTGGTAAAATAATCTTTGTGGTTCTTTTTCATCTTTCATTCTAGTAGAAGACATCCTAGCTATAGGTATTGTCATATCAGGTCTTAATGCAAGTATTTTCCCTGTATGATCAATAAATTTTATCATTTGTTCAACTTTTATTGAACCTACTTTTGAATTAATTACATCTAGATACTCAAACATCGGCGTATCAACTTTTTCATAACCACTTAAATGAAAATACTCAGCCATCTTTTTCTCTATTACACTTTTGTTATAACATTCTCTTGGTAAAAAATCTTGAACGCCTTCAGGCGTTAGCTTTTTGTTTGTCATCATAAGGAACCTCCACTTCAATGCTTTACCACTTTATCACGCTACTACAGAATAATGATATTTTATATTTTTCATTAATAAATGTCAACCATATCTCCCAAAAATCATAAAAAATGCCAAAACAAAAAATTGCTAATATAATTATTAACTTATACACAACAAAAAACCCACAATTAAGCGGGTTTTTTGTCTTATGACGTGTTATTAAGCATTAGTACAAATATAATGTTCTTACGAAGAGTCACCGTTATAGCCAATATCAAATCGCTACATAGCTTTGTGCGACCCTAAGTTATTATATTCGGTACTCTTCTTGGACTAAGATAAAAGTCCAAATACGCATAACAGCCATACTGTTTATAGTGTATTGTCAATTAGACTAATACTGTCCATTCTTCATCTGATTCTGCTGCTGCTGGATCATTCTACGTACCATTTCTCCACCAACCGAACCGTTCTGCTTTGAAGTCAAGTCGCCGTTATAACCATTCTTTAAGTTAACACCAATTTCGTTTGCAACCTCATACTTCATCTGGTTCAAAGACTCTTTAGCTTCTGGGACTAGTTTGCTGTTCTTAGACATTTAAGTTCACCTCCTTTGAAGTTTTGCACATTTTTTGTGTGCACTATTAATATATCCAACAACAGAAAATATACGCTGGTAATTTTTATAACAATATGGAATAACAACCCAACAAAAAACCGAGTAAAAATACTCGGTTTTTAATTGAAGAACGAATTTTCGAAAAATTCTTTATATTTTTTTTTACATCCCTCAATCAAATTTATCCTAAATTGATTGCCTTTTTCAAAATTAATAATATCTTTTGCTACCGCTTGTGCTGCTTTAACTATTCGCATATCACTTGTAATTAATCCGGGAAATAAAAAAGATCCATGTTGTCTCTTCCCTAAAAACTCTCCAGGTCCTCTCATTTCTAAATCATGCTTGGCAATATCAAATCCATTATCACTTTCCACCATTATTTCCAATCTTTTTATTGCATCTTCACCTTTAGTATTGCTAAGCAAAAAACAAAACGATTCATCTTTTCCCCTTCCAACTCGACCTCGCAATTGGTGCAGTTGCGACAGTCCAAACCTATCAGCATTCTCTATAACCATAACCGTTGCGGACGAAACATCAACTCCTACCTCGACCACCGTGGTTGACACCAAAACATCAATTTCCCCTCGAATAAACTCATTCATGACTCTATCCTTTTGCTCTGACGTCATTCTTCCATGCATTAACCCAACATTTCGGTTTTTAAAAACTTCTTCATTTAACTTGTCAAACATAGTCTGTGTCGATACAGCCTCAACTTCTTCGCTATCCTCAACTAAAGGACAAATTACGTACGCTTGGCAACCAGAGTCAATCTGCTTATCTATAAAACCATACATCCCATCACGTTTTTTATCGGGTACTATTCGTGTTGCGATGCTCTTGCGTCCAGGCGGCGATTCATCCACCACACTAATTTCCATATCCGCATATAAAATTAATGCAAGAGATCGTGGTATCGGCGTTGCAGACATTACAAGTACGTCACAATTTTCTCCTTTTGATTGCAACTTGGACCTTTGCATTACACCAAACCTATGCTGTTCGTCCGCTATTACCAAACCTAAATTAAGAAACTCCACCTTGTTTTGTATAAGCGCATGTGTGCCAATAACAATTTTAGTTTTCCCATTTTTAATGTTTTTTAATTTTTGATTCTTTTGCTTGTTTTCGCTTCCCCCTGCTAGGATTTCTATTTCAATGTTTTCATCCTTAAAAAAAGCCTGTGCATTTTTTGCATGCTGAACAGCTAATATCTCTGTAGGAGCCATAATAGCCACCTGCACTCCTGCTTTTACCGCAGCATATGCACATAAAAACGAAATCACAGTTTTCCCACATCCAACATCGCCTTGAACCATCCTCGCCATTGGCGTTGGCTTCTTCATATCGTCTAAGACTTCATAAACCACTCGTTTCTGCGCCTTTGTTAGCTTATAGGGCAAAGACTCTCTTTTTCTCTCAACATCATTTATATCAAAATTTAAGCCTTGCGAAACACTCTCTTGTCTCTTCTTTCTATGTAACTCAACTGCCGTCTGAAATATTAACATTTCATCGAACGCAAGTCTATCTTTAGATCTTTGCAATTGTTCCAAATTCTTTGGCATATGCAAAGCAATTACCGATTGACTATACTCTAATAAACCTAAGCTCTCTCTCCAATCATCAGGGATAATATCCTTTTTTAATTCGCAAATATTTAACGCTTGTTTTACTAAATCCTTTATCACACTAGATGATATGCCTTGAATTACAGGATATACTGGAACTAATTCTAGAGGCTTGTCTTCATATTTTTTAAAAACAGGATTAATTATTACTCTATTATTGTTTGCAGATAACTTGCATAACATTACATAATCCTTTAAAGGCTCAAGATTTTTTTTTACATAAGGCTGGTTGAACCACCTAACTTGCATAGTTCCTGATTCATCCTCAACTTTCACCTGAACAATAGACATATTTCGCTTTGGAAATGAAATAGTTGGCCTGCTTACAATTTTAACCTTAACAACTGCAGTTTCATATTCATTTAATTGACTAAGATGGACCACCTTAGACCAATCCTGATAACGAGATGGATAAATACTGAGTATATCTTGCACGGAAAAAATTCCAGCATCGTTCAATATTTTTTTTCTTTTTTCCCCTATTCCTCTTAGATTGGATAATTCTAAAGTGCTCATCATTTTCTCCAAATAATTAAAAATAATGCCCCAGCTAATTTAAGCCAGGGCAAATAAGTTAATAAAAATAAATTATTCCACCGATAAAATATAATAATATAACGCCTGTCCACCATGGTACATATCAACATCACAATACGGATAAGCTTGTTCAATGCTATCCACTAGTTTCTGCGCGTCTTCCTCGGTTACATCCTGTCCATAGTAGACAGTAATAATTCCTTCTGGATCTTGTACCAATTGTTTAAGCAAATCAAATACCATTGTATTAAGATCTGCACCTACTTCAAGAAGTTGCCCATTTCCTATACCCAAATAATCGCCTTTTTTTATAGACTTATCATCCATAACTGAATCACGAACAGCATATGTTATGTATCCAGAATGAACTTCCTCTATTGCTGCATCGATCCTTTGACGATTTTCTTCAAAACTAACTTCTGCATGAAACGCCAACACGCCGCCTATTCCCTGCGGAATAGAGTATGTAGGCACAACATACACCTGTTTATCGTATTGTTCAACTATTTGCTCAGCCGCCTGTTGAGCTGCTAAAAATACATTCTTATTATTAGGGAACACAAAAATGCTTCTAGCATCCGCAGCTTCAATAGCTTTTACGATTTCTTCGATACTAGGATTCATGGTTTGCTCGCAACAGATAATCTTATCAACGCTCAAATCATTCATAATATCGACGAATCCATCGCCCATCACTACTGATATAAGCGCGTACTCTTTTTCACCTTGTTGTTCCATATCGCCATTCAATTGACGATTCTGCTCCAACATGTTCTCAATCTTTACTTGTTCGAGTTCACCTAGCTTTAACGCAAGTTCAAGTGCTGACCCTGGTTTGTTCGTGTGAACATGAACCTTAATAAGCTGATCATCCCCTGCAACCACAATGGAATCACCTAATTCTTCAAGTTGATTGCGAAGCGAATCAAGGGTTGAATCATTAACAACTCTTTTCATGCGCTGAATAAAAAATTCAGTACAATAAGCAAACATAATATCATTAACATCCTGCCGAATTACATCTTGGTTGTCATGCTCAACTTCATTATTACTATTATCCTGCTCAAGAACATAATCCTCTATCTTCTCGCCCAATAACGCAGCCTTAAAGCCTTTGTAAATCAATAGTAATCCTTTTCCGCCAGCATCCACAACACCAGCCTGCTTTAATACAGGCAACATATCTGGCGTTTTGGCTAAAATTTCTTGAGAACTATTTACAACAGTCTCAATAATATTCATCACAGTAGCGCCCATGTTAGCACGTTGTTTTGCCTGCTCAGCCGCAAACCTAGCAACTGTTAGCATAGTGCCTTCTTTTGGTCGCATAACAGCTTTATACGCCGAAGTTACTCCGCCTTCAAGAGCGGCCACCAAAATATCAACAGTAATCTCATCAGCTTTTTCAAGTTCTCTTGAAAAACCTCTAAATATTTGAGAAAGAATAACCCCCGAGTTACCCCTTGCACCCCTTAGAGATCCCGTTGCAAGAGCTTTTGCCACATTTTTTACCGATAAATCTTGTACGGCGCTTATCTCTTTAACCGCAGATGACATCGTCATATTCATATTGGTTCCAGTATCACCGTCGGGCACTGGAAAAACATTGAGTTTATCTATTTCATCTCTATTCTTCTCTAATCTCGCAGCGCCGGCTAAAATCATTTCTTTTAGCAAAGCACCATTAATTGTCTCGTGCGACAATGATCGCACACCTCCTGTCCAATGAAGCTATACTCTGATTCCTTTTACTTGAACATTAACTTTTTCCACCTTCATGCCGGTTAAGTGCTCAACATTAAATGACACGTTGTCAATCACGTTATCAGCTACCGTAGAAATGGATACCCCATATTTTACAATGATGCCAAGTTCAATGGTAATCAACTCGTTGGCCACCAAAATTTTTACACCTTTTGCCCAGTTTTCTCTCTTGAGAATGTCGGCCCATCCACCTGTAGTAGAAAATGCAGACATACCTACTATTCCATAGCATTCTGTTGCGCTTCTTCCTGCGATGCTAGCCAATACATCTTCATCAATAATAATCTTTCCAAAATCATTAGGCAAGGTTGCTCCCATAATTCAACCTCCAATCATCAGAATTTGGTCACAATAACATGAATTCATTGTACAGTAAAACTAATTGTACTGCAAGTTTTTCCAATATATATGCACGTCATACGCAAAACACTCTCGATTTCTCTTGCCAAACTACTCCTACAATGGTAAAATAGCTTTGTTTGATTTAAATACTGATCGCACTAGACACTAGGAGGTGGAAAATATGGCAAAGTGTTGCGCAGTTTGCAATAAGAGCGTAGTAGCAGGTAACCAAGTCAGCCACTCGCATAGAAAATCTAAACGTACATGGTCACCCAACCTGCAGAGGGTACGCGTCAACGTTAACGGTACTCCCGTTCGTAAGAACGTATGCACAAGATGTTTACGTTCAGGTAAAGTTGAAAGATACGTTTAATCTAAACATTCTGCAAATAATCGAAACCATTGACTAGTTATTAGTCAATGGTCTCTTTTCTTTTAATATGCCTTTATTTAATAAAAAATGCATATTATTCTCATTTGTAATTTTTTGTTAAATCCCTATGTTCTTTAGCCAAAAACTTCTGACGATCTAGTGCTTAAACATCCTTAATAATCCACGCAGTATTCGAGGTGCCTTGAAGCAGATTATCTTCAAAACCCTCACCTCCCTTTAGTTTTGCTATTTATAATTCATACAGACACATACTGCAAACGCTAATGCAGCACCTATACAAGCACAAATAAACCAAAACGGAAGAATGCAAATACATACAACAGTACCCAGTATCAGGCATAACACCTTCCATAACTGGTTACTCCTGAACCATCTTTTTACACGCATTTATGTCAACTCCCGCACGCTTTCTTTATTATATTACTCACGTACGGCGTAAAATGATACCATTTTTATTCAGTTATAAAAAAAACCGCTATCCAGCCTCCATAAAAATCGATAACAGCTTCTTCCCCAGCAAAGACATTGCTTATCGTTCTTGGAAATCTCAACTCAAGATTTACATTATTAAGAGGATACTTGAGCCCATTGAGACTATTGATTACGATACCCTCGCAAAGTGGTAGAATCGAAACTACTGTCCCCTCTTGTCCGATTATCTTAATAGTTTCTTTAGCGACACACACTTCGTTATAGTCGTCACAAAGCCATCCCTTTGCTCCACTTTGCTCAATCCTAACCAGCAACTGAATGTTTGCAAGCGTTTGATCCAATCGAGTACCACTCATACCCAACATAATTATTTCACTTGCGCCTTGCTTAAGGGCGTAATCTATTGCTTCTTGAGAATCTATTTCGTTTTTATGGATACTAAGCTTACCAACATAACTCGCTGATTCTTTTACTGTTTCAAGACAGGTAGACGATACGGAATCCATATCGCCTAATACTGCATCAATCTTTAACCCATATTCAATAGCCCAGTTCACTGCGCCATCTGCACAAACTATTAACTCTGCATTTTTAATATGCTTATCAAGCGTTAGTTTGCTTGGCTTAGTGCCTGCCCCTAGAACCAGTGCTTTCAACTTTATTCTCCCCTAAGCTTTTTAATCATTGAAGGTTTATCATCTGCTGAGAAAACCGCACTTCCTGCCACCAAAACATTTGCTCCAGCCGCAATCAACGAAGGTGCAATCTTATCATTAACTCCTCCATCTACTTCAATATCAATATTTAGATTGTGTTTTGCAATCTCGTTTGCAGCTATCTCTATCTTTTTCAGAACGGAAGAAATAAACTTTTGCCCCCCAAATCCAGGGTTAACTGACATGAACAATATCATATCTGTTTCTTCATATAGATAATCCAATACATCGATCGGAGTTCCTGGATTTAATACTACTCCCGACTTTACTCCAGCGTTTCGAATCATCTGCAAAGTTCTATGCTGATGGGTGCAGGCTTCAACATGAAAAGTAATTATATCCGCTCCAGCTTCAATAAAACCTGGAATGCAATTTTCTGGAGCGTCTACCATTAGATGCACGTCCATTGGCAGAGTTGTCCTCTTCTTTAATGCAGCCAGCATATCTTGTCCAAATGTGATGTTTGGTACATACTTACCATCCATAACATCAAAATGAACATAATCAGCTCCCCAACGTTCTACGTCTTCTACGGCTTCTCCTAATGCTGCAAAATCTGCTGAAAGTATTGATGGTGCAATTTTAATCATATCGTTTTCTCCTGTTTTCCTGTAATATTTTATATATTTCTATATAACGTTCATATCTATCGCTAGACAACAATCCATTTTCAACTGCTGTCTTAACTGCACATTTGGGTTCGTTTATGTGAACACATCCATTAAACGAACAGTCTTGTTCATACTCCATAAACTCATGGTAGTATTTTTTTAGTTGGTCTTCTTCTATTTCATCCATTTCAAGCAAACTAAACCCCGGAGTATCAACTATACAACCGCCTTGAGTAAGTTCCAACAATTCAACGTGCCTTGTTGTATGCTTTCCACGTTGAGTTTTGGCTGAACTGCCACCCGTTTGTAAATCTAAATCTGGCATTAACGCATTAATTATCGATGTTTTTCCAACACCTGATTGTCCAGCTAACCCACAGATTTTTCCTCTAATCAATTCTTTTAGATCGTCAATGCCCTGATTAGTCTGAGCAGACACACTACAAATAGGGTATGAGCACTTACCATAATCTCGTTCTATGCTACTAATAATTTCTTGTTGAGCGTCATCACATTTATTTATGCAAATTATCACATCCACGCCCTTATCTACGGCATTTATCATTAACTTGTCATAGAGCAAAAAGTCTGGTTTAGGCCACGTCGCCGACATAACCATAATCAACACATCGATGTTTGCAACCTGCGGACGTTTCCATTGAATTATTCCGCTCATGAACAGTTTCTATGTTCCCTAGCTCGTTATCGTTTGATGGAACAATGTCAACTAAGTCACCCACCATAGGTTTTATTCCGTCTTTTCTAAACTTTCCTCTAGCCTTACAAACATGTACGCTATTATCTTCTAATCTTACAGTATAAAACCCACTTAAACTCTTAATTATCGTTCCTCTCACTGCTCAACCTCCACTGCATCCGATGATGATGACGTGCTTTCCGCCATCCCACCGCTTACCCAAAGGTTAACCTGCTCACCCACCGCGATGTCCTCACCAGGCGACGGTTCTTGCCTGATAACATATCCGCTCGGTTCATCACTTTGCTCTTGTAATACATCTCCCACCATTAAATTATTACTTCTTATTATATCTTGAGCTTTTGACAGCTCAAGATATAAAACATCTGGCGTCGTACTTTCAGTCTCTGCAACACCAACATATATCTCAACTTCCCCACCCTCAACAAGTGTCTCTCCCGCAGCCGGCATTTGTTTGAATACTATTCCATCTTCACGTGGTGAATCTGCATCAACAATTACCTCCTCTACCATACCTAATTCTTCGATTTTTTTGATCGCTTCTTCTTGACTAAGCCCTACCAAAGATGGAATGCTTTTGCCTTCATGTTTACTAATTTCATCACCTTGCTTTAGTATCGATAGCATGAAAACAGCCACAATAACCAATAGGACAACCGAAGCAATTAAATATATTCTTCTTTTTGCTATTTTAACATGCTTAATCAAAAGATTTTCATCTTGACTCGCTATTCTTTCTTGTTTTACATGCACAAAATCAGCATTAGGTTCTTTTTTAGCACGCAAAAGATCTTTTTTCATAGCCTGACACGATCTATACCTTAGCTTCGCATCTTTTCGAGTAGCTTTCTGAATGCACTGGCTAATCGCCTTTGGTATTTTATCATCTACGCTACAAACGGCAGGCACCTGTTCGTTTACATGCTTTTTTTGCAACATCCATGATCGATTACCCACTAAACGGCAATCGGCCGGTTAGCATTTCAAACATAGTAATACCCAAAGAGTATATATCGCTTTGCTGGCCTACCTTATCTGCTCTTGCTTGCTCTGGTGACACATAATTTACTGTTCCTAATACGTTAGTATCGTTTGGATCATTTGGATTATGGATAGATTCAGCTATTCCAAAGTCATATACCTTAACTAATCCATCCTTTTGAATCAATATGTTATGGGGCTTAATGTCTTTATGCACTATTCCTTTTTCATGTGCGTGTTCAAGCGCTGTCAAAACTTGAACCGTCATATCAATGCAAGTATCAACGTCAAGTTTTTGATTTTTATTGATCAGCTCCCTTAATGTCACTCCTTCACAAAACTCCAAAACAATATAATCTCTACCCTCGTGTCTGCCTCTATCTAAAACATTAATAATATTTTTATGGCAAAGTTTCATCCCTGCCTTAGCTTCATTATCAAATCGTTTAACTATTTCATCATTATCAATATGATTATTTTTAATTATCTTAATGGCAACTTGTTTTTCGGTGGTAATGTCAATAGCCATAAAAACATCCGCCATTCCACCTTCACCTATATGCTCTAGGATTTTATATCTCTCTTCAAACATACAATTAATCATAGCGATTCATCCTCTTTCCCATAATCTTTTGCTATGACCAGCGTAATGTTGTCCTGTCCGCCACTATCAAGCGCCTTCTGAATTAATTTATCGGCCGCTTCTTCAATATCTTGATTCTCTAATAATACCTGTTCTATCTCACAATCTTCAACGTGGTTTGTTAGACCATCGGAACAGATTAACACAGTACCGCCCACCAACCAAGGTCTTTCAAACACATCAGTCTGTAATTTTTTCCTTATCCCGATTGCACGGGTAATCATGTGCCTTTGAGGATGATGTTTCGCTTGTTGCCTAGTTAATTCACCTGCCCTAACTAAACCATCAACATATGTATGATCCCTAGTTATGCAATCTAATTTCTCCCCATCAAACACATACGCTCTGCTATCTCCCACATTACCGACAAACAGCTGTTGATTTTTTATTATTGCTAACGTAAGCGTCGAACCCATTAAAACGTCTTCACCATTAAGTTTTGCCTTTTCCATCACTTTTTCGTTAGCAGCAATAGCGGCACTTTGCATGAGTTTAGCAGGTAACATGTCATAATTGTTTCCAATCCATTCAACCACAGCTTCAACTGTTATCCTGCTAGCAGCTTCCCCTCCGTTAAGTCCACCCATACCATCGGCAACTACTACCAAAGCATAATCATCAGCTCTGGACGGAATAAAAAAACTATCTTCATTGCGTTCTCGGATTTTGCCGATATTACTCCTAGCCGTATATATCATGCTATTCCCCTTTTAATGTACGTCTTTTTAGCTGTCCACAAGCACCTTCAATGTCAGCGCCCAACAATCTCCTACGTGTACACGAAATATTTGCATTCGTTAATTCTTGTTCAAATAAAGTTATCGCTTGCGATGTTGGTGGCATAAGGTTTAATCCATCTACTTTATTGAACGGTATTAGATTAACATGACATTGCAAACCCTTCAAGCGTTTTGCCAATTCCCTTGCATGCTCTTGTCTATCATTTAATCCATCAATCAGTATATACTCAAATATAACTCTCCTGCCAGTTTTGAAAACATGCTCCCTAGCAGCATCTATGACTTGATCTATAGAATATGTTTTAGCTACAGGCATTATCTGCTTTCTGATTTCATCGTTCGGTGCATGCAACGATATACATAACGTTATAGATAACCCCAAATCGGTAAGTTCCTTCATTTTATCTGGCAATCCACACGTTGAAACCGATACATTCCTAAGACTAAACCCCATCTCATCTGGATCATTGATTCTACGCAAAAAACCAATCGTACCCTGCATATTATCGAGTGGTTCCCCACTTCCCATCAAAACAACGTTTCCGATTACTCTTTCGCTTATCGGGATATTCTTTGCTTTTCTAATAGCTGCGCCTGCCACAATGACCTGCCCAAGAATTTCGGCCGATGTTAAATCTCTTGCCTTGCCTTCAGCACCCGATGCACAAAAAACGCATCCCATTGAGCACCCAACCTGGGTAGATACACAAATAGTGTTACCATATTTATACTCCATCACGACACTTTCAATAAGCTGTTTATCGCAAAGCTCAAACAAAAACTTAGTGGTTGCGCCATCTTTTGATTGCTGCTGTTTGATTATTTTAGGTAATCCTGTGTCGGCTTGACTCTCTAGCTTTTCTCTAAGCGCTTTTGACAACTGTGTCATTTCGCTAAACTCAAGACCTCTTAATAGGGCCGTATGTATCTGTTTTGCATGAAAAGGTTTTTTCGCCATTTTTCTTTACATATTCTACCAGCTGATCTTTATCAAATTCCAATAATTGTGGTTTAGTCATCATTTTTCACCAACCTTGCAATAAAGAATCCATCTACATTGTCAATATGAGGATAGAGCTGTATCCCTCCATCTTTTATCCTGTTCCCATCTATTCCCTCGGGCAAAAGATGCGCCCAACTATCCGCTTTATAATTTTTATTCTCTATCAAGAATCTTTCCACGACCCTTTCATTCTCGTTCTTTGAGATAGTGCAAGTGCTATAAACAAGCACTCCGCCTTTTTTTACATATCTAGCCACACTATTTAGTATACTAATCTGAATCTTTGCAAGTTTAAACGTATCGTCAGCCTGCTTTTTAAGACGAATATCGGGCTTCCCTATCATTACGCCCCATCCACTGCAAGGTGCATCAACAAGCACTGCGTCAAACTTGTTTTCGAACTTTTCATCAAAGATAGTCGCATCCCTTGCATCCGTCTTTGCAATACTAACTCCTAACCGATTTAGCGTTGCATTTATTAAATCAACCCTATGCTTATGCTTGTCCCATGCATATAAAACGCCTTTGTTCTGCATCTTCTGTGCAATATAACCACTTTTCCCGCCTGGTGCAGCACAAGCATCCAACACGACTTCACCCGGTTTTGGATCAAGTGCATCTACAGCAATCATAGATGACTGACCCATAATAGTAAAACTGCCATCCATAAACAACGATTGTTTTGTTACGTCGCCTAGATCGCTCGCTTTTCTAACAGTATCATAATACTTTGCTTTGGTTGTCCTGTATCCTGCGCTCTCTAACGAATCAAATACATTGTCTGGGCCTGCCTTTAAAGTATTTACTCGAATACTTGATACCCCTACTTTTTCTTCATACGAAAGCATATCTTTTGTAAAATCATATCCATAGTCATCTACCCACATTTTTACTATGTCATGTGGGCAACTATACATAACACTTAAATACTTTATGGGTTCGTCTTTTTCGCTTGGATACTGGATATTATCACGGTTATTCATTACCTGACGAAGCACTGCGTTTGTAAATCCGCTAAGACTTTTCTTTCCGGATTTTTTCACTAGTTCTACGCTTGTACTTATTGCCGCAGAATCACTTACTCGCATAAAAAGTATCTGCTGTATGCCCATTCTTAGCACACATCTTATATATCGATGTATACGTGACCCTTTTGCATATAGCGAGATTATATAGTCAATTTTTATAATATTTTCCAGCGTGCCATAGAACAGTCCAGTAATAAACGCTGCATCTCTTTCGGACACATCATTTGCTGATAACGCTTGCTTTAATACTAGGTTTGAATAGCTGCCCTCTTTATCAACATCCATCAATAAATCAAGTACTATCCTTCTAGCATGGAACCCTTGCATACTACTCACCCATCACGCTTCCGACACAAATCTCTCTACCCAGCAAATAAGCTTTAGCATCCATTCGCTTAGACCCCGCTACCTGCAACTCAACTATTTCTATAGCTCCATCACCAGTTCCGATAACAAGGCCTTGCTTTGAATTAGATACTATTACCTCACCAGGCTTACCTTTTGTGTCTATTATTTTAGTCTTATGCACCTTGACCCCTGTTCCTTTATACCTTGTAAATGCAACCGGCCAAGGATGCATTCCGCGAACTAAGTCGTGTATACTTTGGCTAGTCCTAGAAAAGTCTATCATAGCCATATCCTTTTTTATCATTGGTGAATGCGTAGCTTCTTGATGATTTTGTGATGTTCTCGGTGCCTTACCTTCCTTTAAAAGTTCTAATGAATCTATTAATACCTCTGCACCTAAATCAGACATACGCTCAAACAACTCACCCGATGTCTCGTCTTTACCTATCTGTAGCTCTCGCTGCAAAAGTATATCACCCGTATCCATTCCAACATCAGTATACATAGTAGTAATTCCTGTTTTTATTTCACCATTTATTACCGCCCATTGAATGGGTGCAGCTCCCCTATATTTGGGTAACAGCGATCCATGCACGTTAATTACACCATACGGTGGAATATCTAAAAACTCTTTAGATAAAATTTGCCCATATGCCGCTGTAACACATACGTCTGGCGCTAAACCAGTAATCGCATCTATTGCTTCGCGTGAACGCATACGTTCAAACTGTAAAACCTTAAGACCTAGCTCAAGTGCCTTAACTTTCACTGGGGACGCTTGCAATTTTTTCCCGCGACCTGCCGCTCTATCCGGCTGAGTCACCACTGCACAAATATCCCAACCATTTTCAACTAATCGTTCCAGTGATTTTACGCCAAAATCTGGCGTACCCATAAAGCACACTCGCATTCTTTTCCCTCCGTTAATCCTCTAAATCCTCGGGGTCGAGCATCTCTTCGGCTCTATCAATGAACAAAATGCCGTTCAAATGATCAACTTCATGCAAAATAGCTCTAGCAACTATCTCTTCCCCCTCTATTTGCATTTTGTTGCCATCTCTATCTAGATACCTAGCGCAAACCTTATACGCTCTTTTAACCATACCTACCTGTCCTGGCAAACTCAAACAACCTTCCGCTTGAATATCCTCGCCCTCTGTAGAAATTATCTCAGGGTTTATCATCTCGATAATATCGTCCCCAATATCCACAACCACAACCTGCTTCAATACGCCGACTTGGGGAGCAGCAAGTCCTGCGCCCTCGGCTTTTTTCAAAGTCTCACACATATCCTCTATCAACATAATGACTCTATCATCAATTCTATCAACAAGTCTTGATTTTTTTCTTAGCACTGGTGCCTTATCTGTTAAAATATTTCTTATTGCCATCTTAAGGAATCCTTTCTTTGACTAAATTTATTATATCATATTAACAGGCCTTATTTCTAAATCGAGCCTGCATGTTTCACTTTCAACTTCGTGCAGAATTCTCCAGAGCACACTAACCATTTTATCCATATCCTTATCAGAATATTTTATCACAATTTCATATCGCCAGTTATTCTTTATTTTTTCCATCATAGCTGGAGCTGCCCTATACATAAGTGGTTTTACACTCTGGTCTTGTCTCATCATAGCTTTAAGCTTGTTGTGAATAAGTCCAGCTATTCGTTTTACATCTGATTGTGATCTCCCACTTATCAAATACCTAACAAACGCACCAAACGGTGGATACATACACGCTTTTCTAGCGACTATCTCCTGATCGTAGAATTTATCGTAGTCTTGTTCTTTAGCACACATTATCGCAAAATGATCTGGGTTATGCGTCTGTACAACCACATCGCCACGCGTATCGCCACGTCCTGCCCGTCCTGCAACTTGGGTTATTAACTGAAATGCTCTCTCACAGCTATTGTATTCAGGAAAAAATAACGTCGCGTCAGCCGAAATAACTCCCACCAACGCTACATTCTTAAAATCAAGTCCTTTTGCTATCATCTGTGTACCTATCAAAATATCTGCATTACCTTGGTTAAACTCTTGCTGCGCTTTTAAATGCGCATCCTTTTTTTGCATGGTATCAAAATCCATCCTTAGTGTCTTAGCATCTGGAAATAACTCTAAAACTTGTTTTTCTACCTTTTGCGTTCCTACCCCCTGATACCTAAAATACTCGTTTCCACATTCCTTACATTTTTCCACTACCTCATATTCCTGCATACAGTAATGGCAAACTGCACGAGATGGATTGTCATGATAAGTTAGCGTTACATCGCAATTATCACAACGCATCACATTTCCACAATGCAAACAAGCAACCTGCGTTGAATGGCCTCTCCTATTAACGAACAAAATTATTTGTTCGCCCGCTGATAACGATTTTTTCATTCGTTTATATAAGCTTGCGCTAAAGATTGATCTATTGCCTCGGTAAACTTCTTTTCGCATATCTACAAGTTCAACGGTTGGCATAGGTCTATCCATAACGCGCTTTGGCAGCCTTAAAACTTCATCAACTTGCTGTGTCATCCTATAATATGTATCAATTGACGGAGTTGCACTACACAATAAAAGTACCGATTCATGTGCTATACTACGCATTCGTGCAACCTCAATCGCGCTATATCTGGGATGCTTTTGAGAATGATAACTAGTTTCTTGTTCCTCATCTACTATTATTATTCCAATATTTTTAAGTGGCGCAAACACCGCCGACCTTGCTCCAATAACCACCCTTGCTTTGCCTGTTACTATACGTTCCCATTCATCCTTTCTCTCGCCTCCGGATAATTTGCTGTGCATCAACGCAATGTCGTCACCAAACCTTGATGCAAACACAGACATCAGCTGTGGCGTAAGCGAAATTTCAGGAACAAGCACCAAGGCGTTTCTTCCATTTTCTATGCATTGTTCTATAGCGTGCATATACACTTCAGTTTTTCCGCTGCCCGTTACTCCCATTAAAAGCTTTTGACAAAACCCTCTATCAAGCGCCGATACTATTGCATCAACGGCCTTCTTTTGATCATCGTTTAACTGTGGACGTATATCGTCATTTATTACAATACTTGAATACGGTCTTCGAATTTCTCTTTCGTTTTTACTCTCTATAAGCCCCTTCTTTTCAAGCGCCCTAACCGCTGTAGAACTGCCTTTTCTAAGCTTTTCTAAATCGACGACCGCCATTTTTTCAACCTGAATTAGTATTTCAAGAACAAACGCTTGGTTAGGCGCCTTTTTTTTAATAGACTCAATAATCTCTTTTACTTGTTGCTTAGGCAACACTAAAGATACTGTTTTTACTTCTTTACCTTCAACCGCTTTTCGCCTAATACTACTTGGTATCATCAACCTGATTGCATCAACCATCAGGCATCCATATCTTTCTTTCATTCTCTTAGCCAGATCTATTTGATCTTGTCTTAGAGCAGGATACTCATCGATTCTGCTTTGAATTTCCTTAAGCTGATAATCGTGTACCATAGTTTCGTCAGAAAGCTCTATAACCAACGCTTCTATTATTTTATCACCAGCACCAAACGGTACAAAAACACGCATCCCCGTCGCAACTTTGTCTATTAGCTGCGGTGGGATGCGATAATCAAACATCTTATCTACATTTGTGTGGGCAATGTCTACCATCACCCTAGCGACGGTATTATTCACCTTAATGCTCCTGTTTATCACCAAGTATTTGGTTTGCTAGGTCAAGTATTAAATGTGCTATCTCTTCTTTAGGTTTTGGACCTGCGTCCTGCCTAACACCAGTTTTGGTAAACATAGTAACTATGTTGGTTAGGGTGTCAAACCCTGCGCCTTCCTTTGTTACATCGTTTGCAACTATCATATCAAGGTTTTTACTCTTTAATTTTTTTAAAGCTGCATCCTCTAAAAACTGTGTTTCTGCTGCAAACCCAACTAAAACTCGGTTACCTTTGCGTTTCCCAAGTTCCTTTGCAATATCAATATTTTCTATCAAATCTAAACTCATACAACTACTGTCATCATCTGATTTTTTTATCTTTTGCTTGGAAATTTCTTTCGGTGCATAATCAGCAGGTGCTGCAGCTTTAATCGCTATATCACAGTTTTCGAAACATTTAATTGCTGCTTTTAGCATATCATTCGTCGAGACAACTGGTATTACCTCAACGCCGCTAGGAGCATCAATATTTACTGGACCACTTATAAGAGTAACCTTGGCTCCACGGTCCCTTGCTGCTTTTGCTATCGCATAACCCATTCTACCAGACGAACGGTTAGTTATATACCTAACAGGATCCAAAAACTCACGTGTCGGTCCGGCTGTTACCATAATTTTCACACCTTTAAGGTCTTGCTCATTAAATAACAACTTCATTATCGATGATTCGATATCATCAATACTAGCTAACCTGCCTTTTCCTGTTTCACCACACACAAGGAGCCCAGAGTCCGGTCCTACGATTGTGCAACCTCTTTTTTCTATAATTGATAAATTTTTCTGCATGGCCTCACTCTCGTACATTACTGTATTCATAGCCGGAGCAATTAATATAGGAGCTTTTGTAGCCATTACCGTTGTCGTTAGCATATCATCCGCAATACCGTTTGCCATCTTGCCTATAACGTTTGCTGTTGCCGGCACAACAGCAAAAACGTCAGCTTTTCTAGCTAACGAAATATGCTCAACATCATAATTAAAATCCGTGGAAAAAAGATTCACCGCTACCGGTCGCGCACATATTGTTTGCAGGGTTAGCGGTGTAATAAAGCTAGTAGCGCTTTTTGTCATTATTGGATAAACATCTATTGATTTTTTTCTTAATCGACTTGCGAGCTCGCATGCTTTATAAGCAGCTATGCCGCCACAAATCCCCAGCACTACCGTTTTAGGCTGCGTCATTGCTATTCTTCTCCCTCAAAGTTTCTGGTGTATTTTATCTTGTCATTTAACACTTCAAGAACCGCGATAGACACTGGTTTATCAGATTCACACTCTACCAACGGCTGTGCATTATCAATAAGCTGTCTAGCTCGTTTTGACACCTCAACAACTAATGTATATCTACAGTCGACTTTTTTCATTAAATCGTTTAATGGCGGATGATTCATCATAGCTTTATATCTCCTTAATAATTTTTTCAATTAGGTCTTGTTGGCGGTTAGTCTGCAACCTAGACGCAATAATCACTGCACAGACTTCTTCTACAGCTTTATCCAGATCATCATTTATAATAAAATAATCATATTCTTTTGCGCTTTTGATCTCTTCTTTAGCCGTAGCCATTCTATGTTGGATATCTTCTTCTGTCTCAGTTCCTCTTAACCTAAGTCTTTCCTCTAAAACCTCAATCGATGGTGGCATAATAAACATCATCAATAATTCAGGGTGGTTCTTTTTGACTTCTAGCGCACCCTTAACATCAATTTCTAGTATTACATCATATCCGTCTGAAAGCTTTTGTTCAACAAATGACTTGGGTGTACCATAATTATTGCGCCCAAAAACGCATTTATACTCTAAAAACCCATCGTTTTCCACCATTTGCTTAAACTCGTCTTCAGTCCTGAAAAAATAATCAACGCCCTCGACTTCTTTTTCCCTAGGATGCCGGGTCGTTACCGATACTGACATCACTATCTTTTTGTTTTGTTCAATTAAGCGTCGCATTATATTGCCTTTGCCAGCGCCAGAAGGCCCTGACAAAACTATCAACATCCCTTTTTGTTCTGTGTTTTTACTAATATCTTTCATAGACAACGTCATTAGTCCTCAATAATATCGTTATGGTTTTCCTTGGTGTTTAGCCTATGTGCAACCGTTTCGGGCTGTACGGCAGATAAAACTACATGATAGCTATCTGTTACAATAACAGCTCTAGTTCTTCTTCCATATGTAGCATCAATAAGCATACCTCTTTCGCGCGCTTCTTGAATGATTCGTTTAATCGGCGCCGACTCAGGGCTTACAATCGATACTAGTCTGTTCGCGTTCACTATGTTACCAAATCCAATATTAATAAGCTTAATTCCCATGCTTATTCCTCCATATTTTACATTTATTCAATGTTTTGTACTTGTTCGCGGATTTTTTCAATCTCGCCTTTTATCTCAACAACAGCGTTAGTGATTTTTAAATTATTAGCCTTTGATCCAATTGTATTAGCTTCCCTATTCATTTCCTGCACAATGAAATCCAACTTTCGTCCGATAGCGTTATCGGTTTCAAGTGCTTCAACAAACTGATCAATATGACTTTTTAGCCTTACAATTTCTTCAGTGACATTGCATCTATCTGCAAACACGGCTACCTCTGCTTGCAACCTATTCTCATCCAACGCAACACCATCAAGCAGCATTGTTATGCGATCATTTAGCTTTTCCTTATACTCCTCCACCACCGTATCAGACATTGTTTCAATATCTTTAATATTAGCTTCAATGAGTCTAAGTCTATCCTTAGCATCGTCAATAAGTGACTTTCCTTCTAATACCCGCATACCTTTTAGTCCTGTTAAGGCTTGATTCAGTGCTTGTATTAGTAACTCTCCAATGGCTTGTTCATCATCTTGAGAATCGACTACGCTCATAACATCAGGCAACCTGCTAACATTCATTAACGTTACATCATTCCTAAGCGAATCAAACGATTCTTCTATCTTAATAAACGCATCCATATATGCAGATAACACATTTAGATCTACTTGTACCTCTTTTGAAGCATCACCAGTATTAGTATACGTTACAAATACATCCACATGGCCACGTGAGAGGTATGTCGCTATAGTCTTTCGGATAATATCTTCAAAAACGTTGAATGTCCTGGGCATTCTCAAAGAAATGTCAAGATACCTATGATTAACAGATTTCATTTCAATCTGTATTTCCCGACCGTTTAGTTCGGCTTTTCCGCGCCCGAACCCTGTCATGCTACAAATCAAAAAATATTTCCACCCTTCTTGACCCTTATTGGAGTCTTTATGATTATACCATAATTGAAAAATAATTAAATAGCACTTCGTAGATTAAATGAGGAATTTAATGCATTATGAAAATTTATGCCAAATATTGACCATATAAGAGCGATTATCACAAATCGTTTAATAATGTGGAGAATTCTTCTTCGTTTAGCACAGCAACACCCAATTCAATCGCTTTACCAAGCTTCGATCCAGGGTCTTCGCCAGCTACTACATAATCAGTTTTTTTTGATACCGACCCCACTACTTTGCCTCCATTTTCCTTAACCATAGCTTTGGCTTTATTTCTATCCATCGAACTTAGCGTTCCAGTAAAAACAAATTTTTTATCCTCAAGCCTATTCCCACCAAACTTTTGCTTATGCAATGGATTTACTCCAACGTTAACCAATCTAGAAATAAGCGCCTTATTTTCATCATCCATAAAAAACTCGCGAACAGATGCAGCTACGACCCCACCAACTTCATCTATTTCAATTAATGATTCAATCGACGCTTTCATTATTGCTTCCAGTGTGTAATATCTATTTGCAATATCCTCTGCCGTCCTGACACCTATATTAGGTATACCTAAAGCATAAATAAATTTAGATAAAGGACATTCTTTACTGCTAACTATTGCGGATATTAGCCTATCGGATTTCTTTTCTTTAAAACCAGGCAATTTTAACAAATCATCTTTACTAACGTCATAAATCATAGAAACGTCCAAAACATTTAATCTGTCGAAAAACAATTCAGCCGTTTTCTCGTTAAACGTTTCAATATTCATAGCATCGCGCGAGGCAAAATGCACAAGTGACCCAATTATTTGTTCTCTGCATCCGCGTTTGTTTGTACAAAACAAATTAGCACCAATTTCAACAACCGCTTTATTACAGGAAGGACATACAGTAGGTTTTTGAATATTGTTTAAATAATTTTCTTCATCAACGGCACCCATTATTTCGGGAATAACATCATTGCTGCGACGAATCCATACATTTGAACCAATACCAACCTTTTTTCTTTGAATATCGCCCCAATTATTTAATGTCGCACGTTTTACTGTAGCTCCGCCTAACTCAACAGGCTCTACTCTTGCAAGTGGCGTTAACTTTCCAGTCCTACCCACACTCCAAACAACATCTTTAATAATCGTTGTCAGTTCCTGTGCCTTGAATTTATATGCGATTGCCCATCTAGGCGCACGTGCAGTATACCCAAGCCGTTCCCTTTGACTATAATCATTAACTTTTATCACTGCACCATCTATTAAAAAATCAAGCTTGTCCCTATCTTCTTCAACATCTACGAGCGTAGGTATAATATCTTCTATGCTTTCATATAGCTTTGCAAACGGACTAATGCTAAACCCGTTTTCTTCTAAAAACCTAAGCATTTCTTGTTGCAACTTAAACTGCTTCCCTTCTATGTATCCAACGTTATACAAATATGCATCGAGATTACGACGTTTTGTTTCTTTTACATCCAAATTGCGTAATGCGCCTGCCGCTGCATTCCTAGCGTTTTTGAGAGGGACGCTTGCTGTTTCATTGTATTTATCAAGTACAGACAATCTCATAAAACCTTCGCCTTGAACTTCCATCTTGCCTTTATACTCAATATCTAAGGGAATCGTTGAAATAGTCTTTATCTGCTGAGTAATAACTTCGCCAACACTACCGTTCCCTCTTGTAGAAGCCATTACAAGCTTACCTTTATCGTAAGTCAGGTTAATTGTTAGTCCATCAAACTTATATTCAAGCATATATTCTATTTTTTCGTCATTCCCAATGATTGACTTAATCCTATTCTCCCATTGCATTAACGACCCTGTGTCCTTGCATTTATCTAAACTATACAATGGCTGAATATGAGTATGCTTTTCAAATACTGCTAAGACATTACCGCCAACACGTTTTGTCGGCGAATTCTCCAGCACGATATCAAGATCTTTTTCTATCCCAACCAGTTCATCAAAAAGAATATCGTACTCCGCGTCCGATACTACTGGCTGATCTTGTTCATAATACGCGTTAGCATATTCGTTAAGTAAATTTACTAGCTCGTGCATTCTAGCTTGTTTATCCAAAACTATCTTTCCTCCAGCTTACGTATAGGCGCATATGCAACCGACATCTGTTTGATTCCTTGTCCTTCAAATGCGACGTTTAAAATCGCATTTTCTCCTTTGCCTTTTACGCCTATCACCGTGCCATGCCCGAATTTATCATGTTCAATCTTATCCGAGATCTCAAAAACATCTTTTTTATTAGCGGAAATCTTTTTTATTCCACCATCATTAACTGGTGGATTCCAAGGATTATTCCGCTCGTCATCATTTATCATTCCCGGTTGTTGATCAAATACATGTGGTTTTAGTATATACAAGTTTTCTTGATTTATCTCAGACACAAACTGAGAAATACGACTTCTCATGCGTTCATTTCGCCATCTTCTAAATATCGCATGAGCCAAATATAGCCTACGCTTAGCTCGTGTTATACCAACATAACAAAGCCTACGCTCTTCTTCAAGCTGCTGTGGGTCTTTCATCGCAGATGCATGAGGAAATAGGTTGTCCTCCATACCTAGCAAAAAAACGACTTCAAACTCTAGTCCTTTAGCGCTATGCAAGGTCATTAGCGTAACATACTTAGTCCCCTGCTCATCTTGCTCTTCAGTGTCGCTGGATAATGATACGTTCTCTAAAAACTGGCCCAATGTAGCGTTTTCGTTATTTTGCTCAAACTCAGCTACCGATGCTATAAACTCGTCGATGTTTTCAAGTTTACTCTGAGCATTTTCTGGTTGATCAGCTTTAATATATTCTGAATACTCTGTCTGATTCAATATATGTTCAACAAGCTCTGTTGGCTTTGAAATATGAGCTAAGGCTATAAGCTGTGTCATTAAAGCGCAAAAAATATCTAGCTTTTTTTGAATGCGTTTATCTATTTCATAAGCATCCATATCCATTAACACATCCATTATCGAAACGCCATTTGATGCTGCCGTTTCAGACAGCTTTTGAACCGTCACATTCCCTATTCCACGCTTTGGAGTGTTGATTATCCTAATCAAACTTACATCATCACGGGGATTTGCAACCACCCTAAGATACGCAATTAAATCCTTTATCTCTTTGCGATCATAAAACCGTAATCCACCAAAAACTCGATACGGTATTGCATATCGCATGCATTTTTCCTCAACAACTCGCGATTGTGCGTTTGTTCTATAAAGCACTGCCATATTCTCAAGAGGGATTGCTTCCATCTCTCTCAATCTCATCATTTCATTACAAACAAACGAAGCCTCATCATACTCGTCATTAGCTGAATATATCTTGATTCTTTCGCCTCGACCTAATTTTGACCAAAGCGCCTTTTCCTTGCGCACAGAGTTGTTAGAAATAATCGTATTTGCTGCCTTTAAAATATGCTCGGTTGACCTATAATTTTGTTCGAGATAAAAAAGCTTAGCCTCAGGGTAGTCTTTCTCGAAATTGAGTATATTAGTTATGTCCGCTCCTCGCCAGCTATATATACTTTGATCATCATCACCCACAACACAAACATTATGGTGCTTTTGCGCAAGCAATTTAATTAATTTATACTGGGTTGCATTGGTATCTTGATACTCATCGACATGGATATACTCAAACCGCTCCTGATATTTTTCTAGCGTTTCTTTTGATTCTTCTAGTAGCTTAACACCTTTTAGCAACAAATCATCAAAATCCAGCGCTGAGCACTCACCTAGCCGTTTTTCATACAACTCATACACCTGTAAAATAGGATCATTCGTGCTAAGCATAAATTCTTTAGCATATGAAATCGGTCCAAGCCCAAGGCTTTTTGCTTCAGAAATTTTGCCTTTGAAAAATCTTTTCGTCAACTGCTTTTCATCTATATTCAAGCGTTTCATACATTCGCCTATAAGCTGGTTTTGATCTGCCGAATCAAAAATAGTAAAGCCTCGCTCTATACCTATCTTTTCTCCATCTATCCTAAGCAAAAGCGAACACAAACTATGGAATGTTCCAACGAACATTCCTTTCGTATCTTGTTGAATTAACGATTCTATCCTCTCCCGCATTTCTCTTGCTGCTTTATTTGTAAACGTTACAGCAAGTATGTTAGCGGGCATTACGTCCTTTGTTTCAAGAATATATGCTATTCTATGAGTCAATACTCTCGTTTTACCAGACCCGGCACCAGCAAATACTAAGCATGGGCCATCGGTTGTTTCTACCGCTTGTTTTTGTACCTCGTTTAATGTATTATAGCTAGCTATCAATTTCTTTTAGTCTCTCCTGTACCAATAAATATCCATCTTCACCATAATTTAAACAACGTTTAACACGGCTGATGGTTGCCGTACTTGCACCTGTTGTTTGAACTATTTCTTGAAATGTGACGCCATCAGTAAGTTTTTTTGCAACTCCAAACCTTTGTGCCATAGCTTTTAGCTCTTTGATCGTACATAAATCCTCAAAAAATCTATAGCACTCCTCAATACTCTCAAGACATAATATACCTCTAAACAACTCGTCCATTTCGTCTGAAGCAATTTTTGATTGATGCTGCATTAGTCATCCCTCCATGATTTATCGCTTTCCAAAAAAATAAGCGCTATGTATATATTATCACATCATAGCGCTAAATAAAATAAACCTATGTTCCTACGTAAGATATTCTGCGAACAGACACCTCATATACCCTTCTTCTTTCTTTTTCACCACTTTCAAAGACTTTATCATAATCCCTGCTCTGTATTCGTCCACTTATTCTAATTTTTGAGCCTACCTTCATTTTCCCTGCTTCCCTTGCATTATACCCCCAGCATATACAAGGAATATAATCCGATTTATCATGTTGCCTATTTACAGCTATTAACATATCTGTAATTTCACGCTTGAACGGTGTTGTTCTATATATTGGAGGTTTACAAATATATCCTTCTAACGTTATTTTGTTTGGGTCATTTGTACGGTAATCCATACACTGTATTTCTTGTGCAAACACAGTTATTATCAGCCTATTTTGTCCGTCGATTATCTTATTATACGATCTTAACTGACCTTGAATTGCAACGATCCTACCTGCAATAGGCATTTTTTTAATCAATCTTTGGCTGATTATTACTGGCAGCACATCCATTTGCCTGCTTAATCTTGGCACTTCGATTTCCATCCGGAAAAAATTTTCTCCATAGGAATTATGGCTAGGTTTTGGAGCTTCCACCACCCGCCCACTGATAAAGCACCAGTTATTGCTTTGGTCGGAAACATTATTCATCTTAATATACACCGTCCCTAAACTTGTTGACTGCTTTATGCTTATTCACTTTTATTTGAATTTATACCTTCATTTTCTGATTTATCTATTGCAAACTGCCTACCTGTATGATCTATTGTATAATCCTTATAGAGCACCAGGTCCGAAGCCTTTACAAACTTATATCCTTGTTCACGCAAGCTTTCAACAACCGCAGGAATAGATTCCGTTATTTGAGAAGCATTTGTATGGAACAATAAAATAGATCCATTTTGAACTTTGCTGTTAATCCTTTGCAATATGTCGTCTACCGACCTGTCTTGCCAATCAATTGAATCCACATCCCATTGTACAACCTGAAAACCACTTTCTCGACAGTATTTAATCATCTGTGAACTGTAATCACCATAAGGTGCCCTAAATAGCATCGTTCTTTGACCGGTAACAGACTCTAAATAATCCGTTGTTTCGTTTAATTCTTTTTGTATCTGCTCTTTTGACATATTTGACATATGCGGATGAGTGGCTGAGTGGTTTGCAACCTCATGGCCTCTTTTTACCGCCTCTTTAATTATCTCATTATGTTCTTTTGCCCAATCTAAAGTTACGAAAAACGTTACCTTAACATCATATTTATCAAATAAATCAAAAATTTCTTCAAAAGTTTCGCTTCCGTTTGCTGTATCCAGCGTGAATGCTACTACTTTTTTATCTGTGTCAACGCTGTATACAGGTAACTCCCTTTGAGTGCTTGCCATTACCGACATGCTAGACACCTCAACTAAAGATGAATATATCAGCGACAACGCAACCAAGCATACAACCATTAAAACTTCTTTCCATCTTCTCAACTTTATCACTCGTATTTGCATGGTTAATCCTCCTTTTTTTACTTAAACGCTCATATACAGTTGTATGTATCATTTTTCAATTGCATTCCATCAACCGCTATATACAAAAAAACCAGCTGAAAATCTCAGCTGGTTTTTTAGAATTGATATCAAAATCTTATGCTTGCGGTAAAGAATAAACGTCTTGTATTCGCTTCTCCCCAGTTAACACAATAGTTTGTTTTCCCTTAGAAAAGCGTTTCTCGATCGAAACATCTTGGGTAGAAATTATATTTATCGTTCCATCACTAAGCTTGTATACAAGCTTGGTTTCCTTATCAAACCAGAGCGCAAAATTAATTCCTTTTCCGTTTGACCGGTTTTTCTTAAAGTCAAAAGTTTTTATGCCTTTGCCATTTCTTTTTTGTAGCTCATATTCATTTACCTTACTTCGCTTTGCAAACCCATTATCCGTTATTATTATTACTTGTTCAGTTGACGAAACCTGTGTTGCCATTACAACACTATCATCCTCTTCTAGAGCAATGGATTTTACCCCCGCCGTTACGCGACCAGTACAAGGCACCTGATCCAAGGTAAACCGAATACTCATACCGTTCTTTGTAATTATCATGACACTGCTATCATTCTTAACATGTTCAACGGCAAGTAATACATCGGTTCCTTTAAGCGAAATTGCCTGTGATCTTAGTTTGCGTATTAAGTAATCCGATTGCTTACTTATCTTTGTCATGCCGCTTTGAGTGAAAAACACCAACTTATCATCGGTATCATTTAATTTATAAATTGCTATAGGTATTTCACCCTCTTGTAATCCTTGAACTATTCCATATATCGACACGCCTTTTTCACGTTGTTTGGTCTCTGGTATTTGACTGCAAGGCAAAACAATCATATTACCTAAGCTAGTAAACACGTGTAACCTATCGACTGAGGTACATTCAATTTCTGTTACAATTGCATCTATATCATCATCTGTTTTTTGTAAGCTGCCATTTTTTGTGCCAACAACAATTTTTTTAACGATACCCTGTGCACTTAAAGTAATTAAAAGATTGTCCGCAATTACTTCTGGTTCTTCTATCTTTTTTATGGCCTTCTTCTTATCAATAAGCTTTGTTCTTCTAGCATTTCCGTGTTTTTCTTTTATCTCTAAAAGCTCATCTCTAATTACATTTATAAGCTTTGCTTCACTTTTCAATATGCTCTCTAATCGTTTTATTATAGCTTGAAGCTTCTTAAACTCTTTCTGAAGGTTAATCTGCTCAAGTCCAGTTAAACGCTGTAACCGCATGTCTAGAATAGCCTGAGACTGCTCTCTGTCTATTTTAAACTCATCCATTAGTCCTAGCCTTGCCTGCTCAACATTTTGTGCAGCTCGGATAATCGCTATAGCCTTATCGATATCATCCAAAGCAATTATCAGCCCAGACAACAAATGCGCCCTACGTTTTGCAGCTTCTAAGTCAAATCGAGTTCGATTAAGAACAACCGTCTTTTGATGGTTGACATAATGATCCAGCATATCGAGTAAGCTAAGAGTCATAGGCTTTCCATTTGCTATAGCAACCATATTTACACCAAAAGTCACTTGTAAATCAGTATACTTAAATAAATATTGCAGCATTTTTTCTGCGTCTACGCCTTTTCTAAGCTCAATGACCGCTCGCATGCCTTCTCTGTCCGACTCATCTCGTATATCAGATATTCCTGCAAAATGCGTCTTCTTTTCCTCGCTTACCTTAAGCACCTTTTCCAGCATACTAGCTTTGTTAACCTGATAAGGCAACTCAGTAATAACTATAAGACTTTTTCCGTTTCGCTGTTGCTCTATGTTAGTTTTTGCCCTGAGCGTTAACTTTGCTCGACCCGTTTGATATCCTTGGCTTATCTCTTCCCCAGCAATAAGCTGTCCGCCTGTCGGAAAATCAGGGCCAGGCATTACCTGCATAATATCTTCTAATGTACAAAGCGGAGTATCTAGTTTCATAATTACTGCATCTATTACCTCGTTTAGGTTGTGTGGTGGAATATTTGTCGCTAATCCAACCGCTATTCCTGATGCACCATTGACCAAAAGATTTGGGTATCTACCTGGTAAAATATTTGGTTCCTTTAACGAATCGTCAAAGTTCAACCCAAAACTCACCGTATCTTTTTCAATATCCCTTAACAATTCAAGCGCTATAGGCGTAAGTTTAGCTTCCGTATAACGCATTGCAGCTGCGGGGTCTCCATCTACTGATCCAAAGTTGCCTTGCCCATCAACGAGAGGCTCACGCATATTAAAGTCTTGAGACATCCTAACCATAGCATCGTATACTGATGTATCACCATGCGGATGATATCTTCCAAGCGTATCACCAACGATACGAGCTGACTTCTTATAAGCTTGCTCGGGCATTAGCCCAAGCTCCATCATTGTATATAATATTCGCCTTTGAACAGGCTTCAATCCATCTTCCACGCGAGGCAACGCACGTTCCATAATGACATATTCAGCATAGGGCATCATCGAGTTATGCATTACTTCTTCAACTGGCATCTCGACAATATTTTCACCGAATGTCATCTGCCTAGAGCCCTTACTCACCTGTCACCGCCTCCTTTTTAGCAAAATGGTCTTCTTTGTTAAAGTCAGCGTTATCTGCAATATACTGTTTACGCTTTTCAACTTTATCACCCATTAATACAGTAACTCGTTGCTCAGCTTCAGCAGCATCATCTATCGTAACTCGGATAAGTGACCTTCCATCAGGATTCATGGTGGTGTCCCACAACTGCTTAGGATTCATTTCTCCTAATCCTTTATAACGCTGTAGTGAATATTTCTTTTTACCTTTTGTGTATTCGTCTAACTCTTTGTCTGAATACGCATATTCTATTGTTTTTCCTCGGGTTATCTTATAAAGTGGCGGTTTCCCAATAAAAACATGTCCGCCAGTTATCAACCCACGCATATACCTGAAGAAAAAAGTAAGTAATATTGCTCTTATGTGTGCTCCGTCTTGGTCAGCGTCAGAGAGAATTATTACCTTATCGTATTTTAACGACTTGATATTAAAGTCCTCATCTATTCCTGTGCCTAGTGCAGCAATTATTATTCTAAACTCGTCGTTTGCAAGAACCTGATCCAGCCGTTTCTTTTCCGCGTTAAGAGGTTTACCTCTTAATGGCAAGATAGCTTGGAACTTTCTATCGCGTCCTTGTTTTGCGCTGCCTCCAGCACTGTCGCCCTCAACAATAAACAGCTCATTTTGTGCTGCCTTTTTCCCCGAACAACTAGCTAATTTGCCTATAAGCGGTGCAGAATCAAGTTTATTCTTCTCGCGTGCCAATCTTTTTGCCTTGCGAGTAGCTTCCCTAACCTGCGCCGCTCTCATCGCCTTTTCTAATACCTTTGAGACCACTTCGCCGTTTCTTAAATCTTCTAAATATGTTGATAGTTGTTCACTTATGATGGCTTCCACAGCTATCCGTGCTTCAGGATTTCCTAGCTTGCCTTTCGTTTGACCCTCGAACTGCACATTTTGCATCTTAAGAGATAAAACAGCACAAAGCCCTTCCCTAAAGTCATCTCCCGAAAGATTATTATCTTTATCCTTTAGAATACCGCTTTTTCTCATCTGCTCATTCATAGCTTTGGTAAGCGCCATTTTAAACCCGGTTTCATGCATTCCACCTTCACCCGTTGGAATGTTATTAACATACGATACTATGTTATCTGTGTATGAATCATTATATTGAATAGACGCCATTACATATATACCGTCTTTATTACCTTCTATTGTAATCGGTGAATCATATAACGTAGCTTTGTTTTGGTTTAAATATTTAACAAAGTCAATAATTCCTCCGTCATATTTAAATTCATCCTCACGCTTGTCCCTCTTATCAACAAGCTTAAAGCTTATACCTTTATTCAAAAACGCTAGTTCACGCAACCTATGTGCTATTGCGTCATATTGATAATCTATTGTAGCAAAAACCTGATTGTCAGGCAAAAATACAACCTTTGTGCCCTGTTTTCTCGTCTTGCTAATCTTCTGTAGCTTAGTTACAGGTTCGCCATATAACATCTTTTGGCTGTCATCGTCATAGACGCACTCAAATCGCTGTCTATATAACTCTCCATCGCTATATACCTCTACCTCGACCCACTTAGATAACGCGTTAACAACAGCAGCTCCTACGCCATGCAACCCACCTGAATATGCATAGTTGTCGTTATTGAACTTACCACCTGCGTGCAGCCTTGTAAATACCAACTCAACTCCTGTTATGCCGTATTCCGGATGCACGCTGACCGGAATCCCGCGTCCATCGTCTGTGACACTTACAGAGTTGTCGGCATTAATAACAACTTCAACCTTAGTCGCAAATCCGTTTGCCGCTTCGTCAACCGCGTTATCTACAACTTCCCATATCAAATGATGAAGCCCGCGTACACCAGTAGACCCAATATACATTCCCGGACGCAACCTAACAGCTTCCAAACCTTCTAATATTAATAAATCACTTGAATCATAGCCCTTGGCCAACAAAATTCCTCCTCAATACGTTCCAACAATCCTGTAATAATATAACACAACTTAACCAAACATAAAACCACGGGTTACCTCCCGTGGCTAAAAATTAAGGTATTTTTCACATTTTTTTACAAATTATAATGCTATTCTTCAAAATATGCAAGTGCTCCTCCCAAAAGGGTAGTATCAAACCACTTCTTGAAATCAATATTATTTATTCTCATATCATCAACAATATTAACTCTAACTTGCGAATAATCACTAGATCGTTCCATACTGATAATAGTTACCCAATGCCAGCTATCCAACTTGACCTCATCGCCATTTGAAAGGTTCAAAAAAGCTACTGGACAATCGCTGTTTAGGCCTTTTTCTAAGTAGTCTACATAGTACTCAAAACCATGCTTTCGATATTTTTTGCCAGGAACGTGAACTCCGCTTACCTCAAGTGTTTCTCCCCGATTACCAACATACGCTTGTGCGCCTTGCGTAAACATTTCAACAGTATTAACGCCCATAGACCCAGGGGAAAGATGATTCCAAATATCCAAAACAAAGTTGACACCTTCAGATTGCAAGATGACCTCTTCTGCTTTATTCACAAACGGATATAAATTTTTTAGGTTCTCAGATCTACGTGAGAGATAATACAATATGTTTGCACACGAGCACGGCCCACATCCGCTCATTCGTTTCCACTTATCTGGTAACCATTCCTGAGATATCCCTTGCGATATTTTACCGCTTTCCATTTTAACTTGCAGTATTTCAGGGCTTCTTATGCTGCTTATAAAATCATAATGCATATTTCAGGCTCCTTAATTTAGAAAATAAGCCCCTACGCATATTGCGTAGAGGCTATATTCTTAAAAATACTATTTCTTTTCGATTGCACCAAATGGGCACTTTTCTAAGCAAGCTCCACACTTGATACACTTGTCCTGATCGATCTCGAAAGGTGACTTAACAACACCAGAAATTGCGTTAACTGGGCAAGCCTTAGCACATAACGAACAACCACGACATGCGTCCTTATTGATTACTATCTGGAGTAGTTTCTTACATACGCCAGCAGGACACTTCTTATCGTTTATATGAGCCTCATACTCATCACGGAAGTAACGAATAGTTGATAGTACAGGGTTAGGAGCAGTCTGTCCCAATGCACATAGAGCTGTGCTCTTAATTGTTGCAGCCAATGCTTCTAAACGCTCTAAATCGCCAGGTTTACCTCTGCCTTCGCAGATAGCATCTAGCATCTCAATCATTCTCTTCGTTCCTATACGGCAAGTAGGACATTTACCACAAGACTCATCAACTGTGAAATCTAAGAAGTAACGTGCAATGTCTACCATACAGTTATCTTCGTCCATAACGATCATTCCGCCCGAACCCATCATAGATCCGATAGAAATCAGGTTATCATAATCAATCTCAATATCTAGATTATCAGTAGTGATACATCCGCCCGAAGGTCCGCCAGTTTGAACAGCCTTGAATGCTTTACCATTAGGTATTCCACCGCCGATTTCATAGATGATCTCACGCAATGTCGTTCCCATTGGAATCTCAACAAGACCAGTGTTTTCAATCTTTCCGCCAAGAGCAAATACTTTAGTTCCTTTGCTCCTTTCGGTACCCATAGATGCAAACCAGTCTGCACCTTTTAGGATGATCTGAGGGATGTTTGAAAATGTCTCAACGTTATTTAAAACTGTTGGACGTCCAAACAATCCTTTAATTGCTGGGAACGGAGGACGAGGTCTAGGCTCGCCACGCTCGCCTTCGATTGATGCCATAAGAGCTGTTTCTTCGCCGCAAACAAATGCGCCTGATCCAAGACGAATCTCAAGATCAAAATCAAAGCCTGTCCCAAAGATATCTTTTCCAATCAAACCATATTCTTTTGCCTGATCAATTGCGATCTGCAAACGTTTAACAGCGATTGGATACTCAGCACGAACATAAATATAGCCCTGTGATGCGCCAATTGCATAACCAGCGATCGCCATTGCTTCTAATACTACATGAGGGTCGCCTTCAAGAACAGATCTGTCCATGAATGCACCTGGATCACCCTCGTCAGCGTTACATACTATATATTTCTGACCTTCTCCACCTGTAGCAAAGCTCCACTTTAAACCAGTTGGGAAGCCACCGCCACCACGGCCACGAAGACCAGAAGCTTTTATTATATCAACAACATCAGCTGGCTGCATTTCAGTAAGAACCTTACCTAACGCTTTATAACCATCCATTGCAATGTACTCATCAATAATCTCAGGGTTAATAACACCACAGTTACGTAGCGCTACACGCTTTTGCTTTTTATAGAAATCAACATTATCCAAAGACTTTATAGTATCCTCATCAGATACACTGCCCTCATATAGCAAACGTGTTACGATACGACCCTTAACAAGGTGCTCCTCAACGATCTCGTCAACATCATCAACTGTTACGTGACTGTAGAACGAACCCTCTGGGTAGATTATTACGATAGGTCCCATAGCACAAAGGCCAAAACAACCTGTCATAACTACTTGAACTTCCTTATCCAGCCCTTTTTGACCAATGGCCTCATTAAAACGGCTTAAAATGCCCGGCGAATCCGAAGATGTACATCCCGTACCATGGCATATTAACACATGGGAACGATAGAATTCCATGTTTTCTCCTCCTCAACACTCAAAAATTAGGTTTAATCCTTAAACTATCTAGAACTTGCCAATCGTCTGCTCAACAACAACGTTGTCGTTAACAATGTGCTCAGCTACTACTCTGCTTGCAAGTTCAGGAGTCATTTTAACATATGTAACCTTCTCCTGGCCTGGCTTATATACCTCAACCATTGGTTCTAGTTTACACATTCCGATGCAGCCAGTCTGCGAAACAATTACGTCTGAAAGATTACGCTTTTGTACTTCTTCCATTATCTTGAGCAGAACAGGGCGTGCGCCTGCAGCGATACCACAAGTTGCCATGCCGACAACAATGCGTGTGCCTTCATGCTCTTTTCTTAAGTTCATGTTATCTAGTGTATTTGCTCTTATTGCTTCGAGCTCTTTTAAAGATTTCATAAAATCAGACACCTCCAAAAAGTTCATCTTCACCCCCGTGAAGGTATTCGCGAATCCATTCTTGAACCATTGGTGAGTTAAGCGGTACTTCACTGCCCAACACCTCTCGTAACTTACGAGTATCCAAGACGAATTCATTTTCATCATACTTTCGGATATATTCAAAATCAATATCCGGATTACATATCACCAACGCCTGAATGGTCCCCGACATATCGCCGATCGGCGGACGATCTATGTGTGACAGCTTATACGTCGCACAAAGTCTAGTGCCTTTTCCCAACTCAGAATTGATGATAAAATCGCCACCCGCTTGCTTGGCCCCCTGCATAAAAAGGGGTATTCCTAAACCAACGTTTCGGGTTGTGCGTGTAGTCACAAAAGGATTCGTTACCTTGCTCAAAAACTCTTTTGACATCCCTTTTCCGTTATCATCGATAACGATGCTCAAAACATCCAAAGCCGTGTTTTCATCCACTATTATTTTTATCAAAGTGGCACTTGCACTAAGAGAATTTTCGACTATATCTAAAACATGTAACGAAATCTCTTCCATAGGCTTTGCTGCCTCCTAAGCTTAATACTTCTTAAGAATATCAGGTACGTCTTTTGCTTCTAGTCTACCATAAACATTTTCGTTAATGGTCATAACAGGAGCTAAGCCACAACAACCTAGGCAACGGGTTCCCTCTAGCGTAAACTTACCATCGCTAGTAGTCTTTCCAACTTCAATATCCAGTTCCTTCTTCAAGCGATCCATTATGTCTTGAACACCCTTTACATAACAAGCAGTTCCTAGACATACGCTAATGACATTTTCTCCCTTTGGCTCAAGAGCAAACAAAGAATAAAAAGTTGAAACACCATAAACATCTGTCATTGGCACATCCATTTTCTCTGCAATAAAGTTCTGCACCTCAAATGGAATAGCACCGAAGATGTTCTGCGCCTTTTGCATAACTGGCATTAACGGTCCCTTTGTACCCTTGTGCTCGTCGATTACAGCTTGTAGCTGATCGAACTTTTCCTGATTCATCCCGACAACCTCCTTCAAAGAATAAAAGTGAACTCATATATAATGACTTATAAATACCATCATAACCTTGAATATTTTAGCATACTTCGTCAAAAATTGCACTATTTTTCACTAATCTTTATATATACAATTATTACAAAACATAGTTTTTTTTGTTCCCTTATCCATTTCTCTTAGCTCTCAGCCATTTTATTATGCCTTTTGCCGATCTTTCTTCAACGTCAATATATTGCTGGCATTCAAGTATATCTTCTAAGTAGTGCGCATCAGACGCATATATTATATTGTAATTATTCAAATCTATATCATGGCTAAATCCTTTTCTGAATATCTCCAGCGTTGAAAAATCTACACTGGGAGGAAGAAAACCTAGGTTGCTCAAAATCGAATTTGCCCCTTTATTGATATGGGCAGGGACAACCACCCCGTTCTTTTTTTCTACCATATCAACAATTTCTTCGATGCTCAGTTTAACCGATTGTAACAATAGCTTAGGTTCATACCCCACCAACTCATCATTTTCATCTAAAATACTCTGTTTTCCAAATACTTCGGCATTATTTTGCATATTAGGCAAATATTCATATATGTCTTCACCAAATATAGTCGCATCCTCAACAGTCTCAAAATAACATAACAAATGTACTTCCTCCTTACTCTGTACCTCTAAAGCAGGAAGCAAAATAACATCTCGCACATCTGCCACAGCTTGAGCTGCTGGCAAGTTTTTTGCGCTATTATGGTCAGCTATTGCAACAGCATCCAGTTGCTTAATATACGCCATATTAACAACATTGTTTGGCGTCATAAGTGCATCTCCGCAAGGTGATAAACAACTATGTACATGAAGGTCTATTGCAATTTTCATATACTAAGCTCCAACTACTCCGTTTGAATAAATCAACCCTGCAATATCAAAAGCATGCTTAGGACTTTTGATGACACAAAGTCCAACCTCATCTGCTTTGGCTTGAGCGTCATCATCCATATGCATGCCTTCGGGCAAAATAACACAAGCAATATCTAACAACTCAGCTACTGCAATAACGTTCATATGCGTTTGCACCGTTACCCATGCTGCACTAGGTTTAGCGTTTGCCATGACCCAACTCAATAAATCACATATGCACCCTGATTCAACTGCAATATCTGTTTTCGCATTTTGTGTACATAGCTCTCCATCTACCAATTCAATTACATCTGCTACCGTCATCAGTTCAACCTCACAATAAATTTATCTACTCTTTTTTATCTTTTTGTTCAAATACATGATCAAAAGACACAAACTCAACCATCTCTTGCGCCAAACTTTGTACTTTATCTTTCAAAAGGAATATACAATCCATCTCAACTGCATTTCCTTTAACGATATCTTCAGCAAGCGTCATACAGTTTGGCGACCCGCATGAACCACAATCAAGACCTGGTAATCTTTCGTAAAGTTCGTTTATTTTTTCCATCTTTTCGATGGCTTTTTCAATATCCTCATCAAGCTGGCTCACACTAAGCGGCTCAATTTCATTTGGTAATAATACAGCCTTACTATGAGCATATTCAACAACATCCTGAGGAAGTTCTTTATCCTGATCAAGCTCACAAATAACCTTTTCAAGACGCATCTTTGCTACATAACTATCTTCAAATGTCAAAGGCCCGCCCAAGCATCCACCGGTACAGGACAATGCTTCTATGAATTCAAGGTCCGAAAACTTTTCGTTTTCAACCTCTTCTAGCAATCTTATTATGTTGTGGATTCCATCCACAGACAAATGTAGCCCCTCTCCGAGCGCCTCGCCTTCTCCGCCAGCAGCGGCCCATTTCACTCCACTGGGCAATGCCTGCATCTTTAAACCATGACGCTTAATATCCTTTTGCCCAATTTGAGTATTTATCTGGGCAAATATATCAACTATAGAAATAGTTCCATCAACGGCACTTTTTCCCTTGCCTAACGGCATCATAACACTCGTCATCTTTGCAGCACATGGCGTAATAAAGAATACCCCTACTTCGCTTGGATCAACCTTATGCTCCTCGCAAAACTCTTTGCGTGCTAATGTTGCCGCTATCTCCATCGGCGAATCCACGGGCGATAAATTTTGCAATAATGAAGGGAATCTTACCCTGATCAGCCTAACCACAGCCGGGCATGCTGCCGATATGAGGGGTCTTTTATAATCACCTTTACAAAGTATGTCTCTAGTCGCCTCACTTACAATGTCAGCCGCTCTAGCCACACTCCAAACGTGGTCAAATCCCATATTTATAAGTGCATCCAGCACAATATCTGTAGATGTTAAATTCCTAAACTGTCCAAACAGCGCAGGTGCGGGAACGGCAATTTTATATTTAAAGCTATCCATGCTCTCTAGACCGCTAGTTACAGCAATTTTTGCATGGTAAGGGCAGACACGCACACACTCACCGCAATCAATGCAATGATCAGCATCTATCCTAGCCTTTCCATCTCGAACCCTTATCGCATGAGTCGGACATCCCTTAATACAATTTGTACATCCTTTGCATTTATCCCAATCCAAACGAACCGAATGCTTGTAATCTTTCATTTTCGTCTCCTAAACATACCAACTAATCGGTATGTTAACCTATACATTAAAAGTTATGGTCAGCTTTGTGCCAGCCGGAGATGATTCAACTTTCATATCGTCGCTACACTTTTTTATGTTGCTAAGTCCTAGCCCAGCTCCAAATCCCATATTTCTAACTTCATCAGATGCTGTTGAGTATCCTTCTTGCATCGCAAGTTCAACATCTTCAATGCCAGGACCAGTATCTTGAAAGATAAGTTCAATCTTTTGTGGGGAAATTTTTGCATACAATTTCCCGCCATAGCTATGAATAACGGTATTAAGCTCCGCCTCATAAGAGGCTATAGATACTTTTCTCATCACCGCCATGTCTATGCCAAGCTGTTTTAATATTGTTTTGATCTTACTTGACGCTTCACCCGCCTCAGTAAAATTACCTTGTTCAATATCAAATTCTCTCTCTAATACACCCGTCACCCTATTTACCCCGTTCTAAATCTAATATAGCCGGCATTAATTTATTTTTATAGAGCAACCCACTAGCTTCATAAATAGAGTATTCTGTGCTCAATATCACCATGCCACGTTCCTCAGCTAACTTCAAAACATTTGCTGGTGGCGTCTTGCCCCTGACAAACAACACACACCATAAATCAATTACATCGGCCGTCCTAATAACTTGAATGTTTGCAAGCCCTGTTAATAAAACTACATCTCTACCGTTAACATACGCTAAAACGTCACTCATTAGGTCAGCCCCACAAGCTGATTCAATAGTCTTGTCCAACTTATCCTCGCCTAACAAGATCCTTGCATTTACAATGTCGGCAATTTCTTGCACAGTCATAGATTTATTCTCCCTTATTATGCTATAAATATCGAATAGACCGTTTACAGATCAAACGCTTTAAGTCAAATTAATTCTTATTTATATTGTATCATACTTTATTGCTGAGTCTCTAATCCATTTTTTACTTCATTTACAAACGTTATAGAAGCATCGCAAAACTCAATGCCCGCATATCTTAGCCGTGCTGATAGCGTATTCTCACTACCGTCCACCGCAGCGTCAAGTGCAACAGTTCCTTTATCCAACATGCTAATCATCTGAGATAATACTTTATTTTTGTCAGCATACTCGCTTTCTCTAAGCTTTTCTACATAACTTTTTAGTTTATCACAAATCAGTCCAATCTCCGCACTACCCTGATCATCAGATATTTCATTTGCATCCAACTTATTTGAAACTTCCATACACCCTACTATAGCTTCATCGTAAATATCAAATATCTTTTGAATATCGGGGATACTATTTTCTTTTGCAGTAATCGTAAGTTCGAGCGGATCACGAGTCATTGCAAACACAGTGCAATCAAGCCCATCCCCTTTTAGTTGCGTACAGACCGTCTTAGCGTCTTCTTCGCTACTATATGCTGCTATAAGCACCCTAACACCATCTTGATAGGCAAACGTGTATCCTGCTGCTCCTCGTGGCTTTAACGAGTCAGCCATTTCTTTAGCATTCTCTTGATTTGAAAACACTCCAACCTGAACACAGTAAATAGTCTTTTCGCTAAACTTCACTTTTTGTTGAGTTTCACTTCCACTTGTGCTAGTCGTAGTAGGCGACTCACTTACTGAATCAGAAGAAAAGGCCTCAAATATAGGCGCTATTACATTATCAGCCATCCATTTACCAGCAACACCTGCCGTTAATAAATATCCTACTCCTAGCATAACTATCATAACTATGAACCACGTTGCAGTATGTCTTCGCTTTGTAGATGCTCGACGCCTTCTTTTGCTTCGGTGCATGGTAATCCCTCCGATAGTTTTAATACACTATTCTTATGTGGACAACTCACCGAATATGAAAGTAAGACAACAAAAACCGCTTGACTTATTTAATCCTGCTCATATTTTTCCAGTTTAATGTCTGCTTCGTCAATAATTCTCAAGGAGAATTCGTCTGGATAAGGATTATCATATACTATTCTGACTATACCAGAATTTACTATCATTTTTGTGCAAATGGTACATGGCTGATGCGTGCAATAAAGTGTTGCACCTTTTATACAAACACCCATCCTAGCCGCTTGAATAATCGCATTTTGTTCGGCATGGATCGCATAACACATTTCATGCTTTGTGCCTGAAGGAATATCTAGCTCGCGTCTCAAGCATACTTCTTTTTCAGCACAGCTCTTTACGCCTTCGGGTGCACCATTATAGCCTGTTGTAAGAATCCTCTTATCCCTAGCAATCACTGCACCAACATGCCTGTTGTGTTGATAGCAACTAGACCAAGTTGCGATGTATCTCGTTAATTCCATCATCCTTTTATCCCATTTATCCATTTATTTCTCCTTAATATTTGTAGTTTTTTGTCGTTCCTAATAGTTTATTATAGTTCATTCCACACACATATAATAATTCCTTCTATTACTTTATTAACAGCAAAATAAAACATAAAATGAAATTTTTCAATATTTAAAGCAATTGACCGTAATTAATAGCATTTAGCATAATAATCGCGCATATTCGCGAATATATCTAATTTTTGATCGTTTCACCCGTTTGCTTAGCCACCCGTTTTTGCTTAAACTAATTTATGAGATTAGCACTCATTTAAGTAGAGTGCTAACAAATATTTAAGGTAATAATAACAAAAAGCTTGACAATATTAAAAGGAGGAAACCTACCAATGAAGATGATACCTATGGGCGACAAAGTCGTAATCGTTAACAAACCCGCTGAAGAGGTTACTACCAGTGGAATAGTACTACCTGGGTCTGCAAAAGAAAAGCCTCAGACAGCTGAAGTTATTGCTGTTGGACCTGGAGGAAACGTTGATGGCAAAGAAATTACCATGCATGTTAAAGCCGGTGATGTAGTTCTTTACAGAAAATACGCAGGCACAGAAGTTAAGTTTGAAGATACTGAATACATTATCATGAGCCAAAACGATATTTTGGCAATAATCGAAGAATAACACTAAACAGGAGGACTAATAAATAATGAAGAAACAAATCATTTATGGCGAAGAAGCTCGTCGCGCCCTTGAAAGGGGCGTTAACAAGCTAGCCGATACAGTAAAAATTACGCTAGGACCAAAAGGCCGCAACGTTGTTTTAGATAAGAAATATACTAGCCCACTAATTACAAACGATGGTGTAACCATCGCACGTGAGATTGAGCTAGAAGATCCATTTGAAAACATGGGTTCAACCCTAATCAAAGAAGTTGCAACAAGAACAAACGACGTAGCAGGCGACGGAACAACAACCGCTACCTTGCTTGCGCAAGGGATCATTCGCGAAGGCCTAAAGAACGTTGCAGCAGGTGCTAACCCAATGCTAATTAAAAAAGGTATTGAAATGGCAACAGACGCAGCAGTTGAAAACCTACGCAAAATGAGTAAGCCAATCGAAAACAAAGCTGCAATAGCTCAGGTTGCTTCTATCTCTGCTGGTGACGAAGAAATCGGTCAACTAATTTCTGACGCTATGGAAAAAGTTGGCAACGATGGCGTTATCACAGTTGAAGAATCAAAGACACTTTCGACTGACCTAACTTTGGTTGAAGGTATGGAGTTTGACCGTGGCTATGCTTCTGCATACATGGTTACTGATCCTGATAAGATGGAAGCTATCCTTGATGATCCTTTCATTCTAATTACAAGCAAAAAGATTTCTAACATACAAGACATTCTGCCTATACTTGAGCAGGTTGTTAAAATGGGACGCAAAATGCTAATCATCGCCGAAGATGTTGAAGGCGAAGCTTTGGCAACGCTCGTCATGAACAAACTACGTGGCACATTCACTTGTGTAGCTGTTAAAGCTCCTGGCTTTGGAGATCGTCGTAAGGCTATGCTTGAAGACATCGCTATCCTAACAGACGGTCAGGTTATTTCTGATGAACTAGGCATGGATATTAAGACTATGTCGATCGATATGCTCGGAACTGCTCGCCAGGTTCGCGTTGACAAGGAGAACACTACTATCGTTGATGGTGCTGGTTCTGCTGAGGCTATCGAAGCTCGCATTCAGTCAATTAAGATCCAGATGGAAGATACTGCTTCTGATTATGATCGTGAAAAGATGCAAGAGCGTTTGGCTAAATTAGCTGGCGGAGTTGCCGTTATCGCAGTTGGTGCTGCAACTGAAACTGAGATGAAAGAAGCAAAACTTCGCATTGAAGATGCTTTGGCAGCTACTCGTGCAGCAGTTGAAGAAGGAATCATACCTGGTGGTGGCGTAGCTTTGATTAACTGTATCGGATCTGTAGAAGCCCTTCTTGAGACTACTGAAGGCGACATTAGAACCGGTGTTAAGATTATCAAACGTGCACTTGAAGAGCCTGTTCGTCAAATCGCTTCAAACGCTGGCTTAGAAGGTTCTTTGATCGCAGAAACTCTAAAGGGTTCTGACGACGTTGAATATGGATTCGATGCTGCTGTTGGCGAATACTGCAACATGGTACAAAAGGGTATTATTGATCCAACTAAGGTTTCACGTTCTGCTTTGCAGCATGCTGCATCGGTTTCAGCATTGCTACTCACAACTGAGTCCTTGATCACAGATATCCCAGAAGAGACACCTGCAATGGCTCCAGCAGGCGACCCTGGCATGGGCATGTACTAAGATATTAGTATTATATAAATTTAAAAGAACCGTTCAAATGAACGGTTCTTTTTTATATAATCTATAAACATATAAAGAATGAAATGGTTGTAAAAACTCAACCGTTTTATTCTTTAAACACTAAATACTAATAGTATGTTTCTTCTTTTTTATATAGTTATTATATATAAGTGCGGCTCCGGCCACTATCACCAGACCAATACTGACCACTTGAGAGATTCGAATGACATCAGGTATTAGCCAAAGGCTGTCTGTCCGCAATCCTTCAACAAATGCCCGTTCTATTCCATATAATACAAGATACCATAACATTACGTTCCCTGCTGTCTTTTGCTTTTTCTTTTGATACCACAGCAATATCCCAAACACAATAAAGCACCATATTGACTCATAGAAAAAAGTAGCCAAATGCCATGTGCCATTTGGTCCCGACTTCTCAATAAATACTGCATATGGAAACCACTGCAAAGAGGTATCCGTTACAGCCGTACCATAAGCTTCCTGATTTACAAAGTTGCCCCATCTACCCATGGCTTGTCCCAATACCAAGCTTGGTGCAATTATATCAACAATCTGCACAAATGAAATTTTCTTATGCCTACAAAACAGATACAATGCTATTGCTCCGCCAATAACCGCCCCGTATATCGCTAGTCCGCCTTCCCAAATATACAATATACTGATAAGATTACCCGAATAAGCATTCCACTCGAACGCCACGTAGTAAAGCCTTGCACATATTATTGCTATAGGCACTATCCATATAAAGGCATCTAGCATCAAATCTGCATCTATGCCTCTCCGCTTAGCTTCTTTAATTGCAAGGAATACACCTATCAATATTGCAGAAGCAATTATTATGCCATACCATGCAACAGATATTCCAAAAATAGTAAAGGCAACTGGGTCAATCATTCTTCTCCTCCTTAACATCAACACATCAATTATTGCTTAATATCTTATTTACTCTATTTCAAAATTAATTTTTTTTGCTACTCTATCAATATCTTCCTCTTCTGTATATGGCGTCGGTTTATAATCATTTCTATAGCCTACAGATGAAATTGAACAAGGAATAACTTTAACAGAACTATCAACAACTTCGGCATCTTCTAACTCAAACGTTTGCTGGAAAATAATACAATCCTTATCTTTTGGATTATAGTTTCCCCCAAACGAAAAGTTTCCTAAGCTATAAGCTATATACTTACCTTTATATTCTTCAATTTCCTGAACAACATGTGGATGATGCCCAATAACTAAGTCTGCGCCATTATCTATACAATAATGGGCCAACAAAATTTGGTCTGCACTTTGAATATAGCTTCCTTCTTCACCCCAGTGAAAATTTACAACGACGATATCTACTGATTCTTCTCCCTTGAGCTTTTCAATATTATTCTTTATTCTTGTCTTTTTATCTTCTAAATCATTCCATTCTTTGTATCCAATATATGCTACCTTAACGCCATTGACTTCTTTTACAAATACATTGTCCTCTCCGGTATCTACTATGTATCCAAAATACCCTACACCATACTCGTTCAATGCATCTTTTGTATCTCTGTATCCTTGAATATTATAATCCATTGCATGATTGTTACAAATATCAACAACCTCAACAGAACCCTTAGCTAAGATATCCGCATACTTAGGATCACCCTTGAACGCAAACTCTTTATCTTTGTTATCATCCGAAGTGGTGAGTGCGGTTTCAAGATTAACCATAGTTATATCATCGTTTGAAAAGTATTCGTTTACATTTTCAAAAAACCATGCTGGATCATCAACTCTATCATACTGATATACAAAACTGTTTGTATATGGAGCATTTGCATCAATCCCCAAAGTACAATCTCCAGCAAAAGTTAATGTAACAGATGCTTTCTCAACTGGCGTTGACGTTTCAATACTAGTAGCTGTCGCTTGAGTTGTAGCCATCACAACAGCCGCATCATCAGGTTGTTGATTTAAAAAAATCGGTATCGCTGATAAAAACACTACTAATACAATAATGATCACAACGGCATTTTTACGAGTCTTCTTAGTATTACTATCTCTAGTCATTTAGTCCTAAAACTTCCTTATTATCTTATTTAATTTAAAAAACAACTTCCCCCAATAAACTCACGCATTATTGAATTATTTGGAATATCACATACATCATTAAACGAGCTAAAATAATTCAAAAACTTTCTTAGCCTTGTTGCCTCGTAGTAATACTCACTCTTTTCATCCACATCGTTGATTATCGGCAGTGCCATATTCTTTAATATTGCTATTTCATATACTAACGTTGAGTTAAAAATTGCATCTGATTCTTCTTGAAATGGGAAAATAAACTTTTCTTCGCCCGCCCTAACAGACTGCCACATACTAAACGTTTTTTCACCACTAGCGGCTCGATACTTGTAATCTCGAACCAACCTTCTTAAAAGCCTACAGTCTGTACTTGGAATACGGTTATGATCATCTATGTTTAGCTGAGTAAGCGCACTAATATAAATCTTGAACTTAATATCTTTTTCTATAGACATAGTTAAATCAGGATTCAATCCATGAATACCTTCAACAATGATTATCTGATCCTCGTCTATTTTCAAAAGCTCACCCTTTGTCCTTCTTCCCGTGGTAAAGTCGTAACGCGGTATCTCAACTTCTTCTCCTTTAAAAAGCATAGATAACTGCTCATTAAACAATTTTACATCAATAGCGTTGATGTTCTCTAAATCCTGTTCCCCGTTCTCATCACGCTCAATTTCATAATTGTTTTTATAATAGTTATCCAACGAAATTGCTACTGGTCGCTTACCCAACACGCGAAGATGTACTATAAGCCTTTGTGCAAATGTTGTTTTTCCAGAAGACGATGGTCCAGCTATAAGCACAAGTCTTTTAGCCGTACTGCTTTCGCATATCTGACTTGCTATTTCAATAATTTTTTTCTCATGGAGCGCTTCATTTACTCTAATAAAATCTCCGATCTTCTCTTTTTGAATCATCTCATTTAGGTCACACACATTTTCACAATTCAATATGCTTGCCCATCGCTTTGCCTCACGATAAACATAGGACAATTTATGTTTTCTATTAAATCTTTCAGGATGATACTCTATCCCTCTTCTGGGATAATATATGATGATTCCAGGATAATACGAGAACAACTTAAATTCACTGACATATCCCGTAGATGGAGCCATTAATCCATATAAATAATCCTCTATCTCGCCATTTTTATATAACCTAAAATAGTCAAACGGCCTGTACTTTAGGAGCCTGACCTTATCGTTTTGACCGTCTTCTTTAAACAATTCGATTGCTTCTTCACGCGAAACAGTTCTTCCTACAAACGCCGAGTTCTCTTCTATTATCTCTCGCATTCTATTTTCTAAGCTGATAATATCATCTTCGCTAATCGAAGTATGAATCTCTGTATATAAAGCCCCGCCCACCGAATGCTCGATAGTCACTCGGGTTTTCCCAAACAACTCCCTTACAGCACGCAAATAGACAAAGCATAGGCTCCTCATATACATTCTGTTGCCTTCTTTGTCTAGCATGTCCACAAACTCAACTTCACATGACTTATATATTCTATTATGTAACTCAGATATTACACCGTTAACTCGCGCGCCTATATATCGTTTATTTGAAGATTTGGTTATTCTATCAGCTAAATCTTCTAAACTCGTACCTATCTCAATATCACGTTCGTGTCCATCGATTTTTACTAATACCTTTTCAATGCTCATACTTACCAACCTTTCCAAACCATTGCATATAAAGTAATTATACAACAATGAGTCAATAAAGGCACGCGTATAATGGTAAGAAAAGTCAATTGATTTTTCATTTACCTAGTTTCCGTAAAGATACCTTCCGCCGGTAACATCTATAGTAATTCCCGTCACATACCCACTCAGCTGGGATGACGCTAAGTATACTACCGTGCCTGCTATATCATTAGGCTGTCCTAGCCTACCCATAGGTACAAGCGCCTCCATTCCCTCAACAGAACCCTTAGGCGCACCTTCTTGCCTTAGCATGGGTGTGTCCATCGCACCAGGACAAATCGTGTTTACCCTTATTCCATCCTTTGCCCATCTTCTAGCAGCATATTTAGACAAACTGATTACTCCACCTTTTGCCGCTGCATAATGCGGACCACCAAAACTACTTCCACTCTTTGCTGAAGTAGACGAAAGCTGTATTATACTGCCACCCGATTTTTTCATATATGGATAAACCTCTCGCAAGCAATAAAAATATCCTGTAATATTGGTTCTCATTACCTCGTCCCATTCTTCGTCTTCACAAACCTCTATAGGACTGAATCTAACGATGCCAGCACCATTTAACAAAATAGAAATTTTGCCAACCCAGTCAAACGCCTCTTTCATCACTTCTTTAACGCATTTAGAATCATTAGTGTTCAAAAAAATCGCTGTTGATTCCCCACCTGCATCCCTAATCATTTGCGCTGTTTCTTGATTCTCTTCAGCATTAAAATCACAACATATGACCTTTGCCCCTTGATTGGATAGCTCTAAAGCTACACTTCTACCTATGCCTGATGCTGCGCCTGTAACTAAAGCTACTTCGCTTTGCAACATATCTGTTTTCATTATTACCTCTTTTCTATTACTACACATAAACAAAAATTCTCCTACAATTATGTAAAAGAATTTTTGCACTTAATTATTTTCTATGGTTGGTAAGGTGGTACTAAACCAATCGATCGCATTTGATCGAGCGCGTCGATGATCTGAGGAGCCGCACGTGTTCCGATCAATTCCGCTCCTGCTAAGATAAATGCAAACGCATTCTGTGGGCGAGGAAACTTTACTCCTGCAACCTTTAATTTAACATCAGTACCAACCAATGCTTCTTTCATTACCAAGAAGTCATCCATCGATGGTCCATCAAATTGTCCTGAAGCTGTCTTTGCATAGTTTATTCCTGTCTCTGCAATAAGCTTACATGCAGTTGCAATCTCATCTTCAGTTAAATAACATGTGTCTAAGATACACTTAGTCAATACCCCCTGAGCTGCTGTTACAAAATCTTTCATTTCTTGCCTAACAACATCATATTTCTTATCCTTAAGCGCACCTTGGTTAACTACTGTATCCACAGCCTTACAGCCTGCCGCTACAGCATACTCTGTTTCCCTTGCTTTTAATATTGACGGGCTTGCTCCCCAAGGAAAATCAATTCCTGTTGCTGGAAGTACGTCCGATCCTTCTAGTTCCTCCAATACTATTGGTGTCCAGTATGAAGTAGCACTATAAAATGCTGCACAGTTATATGCAATCGCTTCTCTACAACCTTCTCTAATATCTTTCTCCTGGGTATTTTTTGGCAATACTGAGTGATCGAAAAACTTTCCTAGAGACTTTTTGTCTATTTTGGATAAATCCACCATTATACCTCATCCTTTCATACTAACTTATGTATTAACACGTTAATACAACTATGTACAAATTATTTTAGCATAACTACATTAAAAAAAGCAACCAAAATATTTTAGCTGCAATATTCATTTTTTCTTTATTAACATCCTCGCACGCACAATACTACCTTCGCATGAAATCTCAGACGTAAGGCTCTCGCATAAAGATTCAACAATCATCAATCCTCTTCCGTCCTCAGAATAATCATCAAATTCCATATGTTTTCTCGAAGAGATTTCATATTCAAGGTTAAACCCTTCTTGAGCACCATAAACACAAATATCAATATATCCTTCATGAGTGAGTGCGACAGACAAATGTACATTTTTGCCAAGTCCATGTTTAAACTCATTAATAACAAGCTCGCTAATAACAAGTTTTACGTTAAACAAATCTTCGTTATCTAGCGTAGCAACTCTAGAAAGCTGGTTAACAATTTCAGAGGTCTCTGCACCAACACTACTACTGTTATTGAATAACCAACTATTAAAATATAAAAACACGGACTGATTATCTTTACGAGTTTGACTCACAGTGTTTTTTCACCTCATGTTAAACGTTCTTTTAAGTTTTCCTACACAATATTTATAACCAGAATAAAACATAATTAGACTTGCTTTTAAAATAATTTTTGTTATGTTAACTCATCTCATACAATGCCAATGTATATACTAACCATTCTTATAAGTATAATAACAACAAAATTAATATAGCTCAATCATTCTTTTTTTATACTACAAAAAACTGCAAAACCAGTGCTTAATCGCGCTTTTTCTAGTATTTTCACCAATTTATTTGGATATTTTTGTTCTAAATTTGTGAAGAAACCAAAGCACAGATGCCAAAAGCCATACTTTTGAAACCTGTGCCTCTTCTATCTTTTTTTATATACTTACTACATCTAATCAATTACCTTTACAATGTTGAACATGTTGTCAAGGACTATCCAGTTTTGTGGGAACTCTTGACCAAGCAACCAATAGCTTACTCCTCTTAGCCCATACTTATTAACAAGCATCAACTTAGAACGCACACTTCTAGCGTCTTCAAACCATACGACATGTTCGTTTGAATCTTCATCGAAGTATGTAAAAAACGGTGTTTGCGTTTGTTCGTCAAACTCAATCACGGCACCTTTTTCCGCTGCCTTAAGCAATGCATTTTGTGGACCTATTCGTCTTGCCCATTTGCCGCCTTCTTCATATGGTAACGTCCAATCATATCCGTATAATGGCATCCCCATCATGATTTTTTCGGGCGGAATAACCGATACCGCATATTTGATGACATCCTCCACCAAATCTACCGGCGCAACTGCATATGGGGGACCACCAGACCATCCCCACTCATACGTCATAATTATTACAAAATCTACGATCTCACCATGTGCCTTATAATCGTGCGCTCCATACCATGCACCTTCAGTGTAGTCCTCAGGTTTCGGAGCCAAAGCCGTAGTTACCACATACCCTAGCGGATGCAATGCATCTACAAACTTTTGCAAAAAATCATTATACGCTTGTCTGTCATCTGGATTAATTCTTTCAAAATCAATATTTAGACCATAATATCCTTTTGAGCGCATAATTCCGATGACATTCTTAATAAGTGTATCAATCAAAGCGTCATCATTTAATATTTTGTTTGCTAATGATGTATCAAAGTTTCCCTCCCCAAAGTTTGTAATCACCATTAACGGTGCTGTTTTTGTTTGTAACGATGCATTTATTATTGGCTGGTCATCAATTGTAATTAATCCCCCATCCGCCGTAACTTGATAACTAAATGGAGATAAATATGTTAAGTATTCACCCGCCTCTTTTATTATCGCAACATCTTTTGCAGTGGTCGACGGCTCAATATATCCGTTTGTTTCTATATACCCATACTGCTTAGACTCCACAGGAATAATAAGTTTAGTACCAACTTGTAAATTATTTGCGTCTTGGATTTGGTTTGCCTGAATAATACTGTCTACGCTTACTCCGTACATCCTAGAAATAGAATATAAAGAATCACCTGATTTTACGACGTACATTTGCTCTTGAGGCAAAATAATTAACGCCTGACCCTCGATCAAGTACTTTTGTTGGCTGAGCTGGTTAATATCAGCAATCTGCTGTGGCGTAGAATTATATTTTGCAGCTATGGCCCACAGTGTATCGCCCTGCTTGACTACATGAATTTGCACACTAAAACACATCCTTTTTATATGAATACTAAAAGTGTATTCACGAAAAAAGCTATGTATTTCTATTTACCTAAAAATTATTAGATTTGTTTTTCATATATAAATCAAATCATTCGTAATAATAAAAAAGACTCCTTACAAATTAGGAGTCTTTTTGTGTCTAGAAAAACCAAAATTGATACAATTTAACACTCACTGTCAAAGGGATGCAATGTCTGAGCAGGCTTTGTCATTGTCCGTTTTTGGAGGGTGTGCGCAGAAAAAAGGTACAGTCTCTGTCAATTTTTCTACAAACCTTACTGCTCCCGCTTTTGTTGTCACCATGCATCTTCGATAATACTGATATAACCTTTCACCAAATTAGTGTTCGGAAACCCGCTATACCATTCCCCACCGTTTTTATTGGGGTCAGCAAGGTATTTCGATTTGATAATAAGTTCCGGTCTATATTCATAATGAACAATATCAAAATGCGCCCACTTTCCTCCCCAAATAAAACCATTTTCCTCAAACGCACGTACTAGAGCCCTCGGGTAGGAATTCAGCCTAGCTTGCCCCTGCTTTTGCGTGGCCCATCTCCAATAATCTTTCGAATTGTATCTCAAATCAATTGCTATCCCAAAAGCGTGTGGGCTTAATAAATTTGTACCGGCAATTACCCTGTAATTATATGTACCACTCAGTGGATATACAAAGCCATTAATGCTCGCATTGCTTTTGGCAAGGACAGAAATCCTTTTGAAAACAGTTTTCAAAGCGGATGCCGCGTTATTATTTTTATTGAAGGGGTAGCTTTTTGTGCCTAACAAAACGCTTATAAGATTAGCTTTGGTTTTAGTTTTCGTGCTCCCATAGACTTCTTTTAAAAAGGTATACGCCCTTATCCTTCCAGGATCGTTGTTTCCCTTCATAAGAGTAGTGATATTTGAAAGAGGATAGACAATTTCCATCATGTCCTGCAAATCCGCAGCGGCGAGCTTTTGATCATACGATTTCTTTTTTTTATCATCATAAATGATTTTTTTTCCAGACTGCATGACTACATATACCGTGTTATTATTTTCCTTTTTCAAACCCTTGATGTGCCCAGGATACGCAATCATTAAAGCAAGTAAATCCCTTTTAGCCGTTAATTCATAGGACGGCTCTCTATATACCACCGAAGAGAAACCCCCATACATCTTCGTGCTACCCTCCAAATAGTATGCTCTCACTTTGTAGTAATATGTTTTATCTTTTGCCAACCCGGTATTTGTGTAGCTTGTGGACGTTGTGGTTCCAGCTAAAGAATATGCCCCTGATACTGATGTAGCGCGATAAACCTCATACTTGACTGCACCACTGGCTGCGCTCCATGCTACTTTTATACTTGTAGAGGATGCTCTTACAGCTTTTACTGATGTTGGTGTTGCCAGAATAGGTTTAGCATACTTGCAGGCAGAAAAACTCCCGTATGTTGTGGTAGATCCGGACGTACGGTAAGCCCGCACCTTATAATAATAAGTCTTTGCGGTTATCAGTCCGGTATTGGTATATGAAGTGCCTGTCAACGTCTTTATCTTTGTATATGTGCCACCGCTGGATGTCGCAAGGTACACCTCATATCCCGTCGCACCCGATATGGCTTTCCATGTCAATTTAACGCTTGTTTTTCCTGCAGAAACCGCTGTCAGCTTTGGCGTTGCAGGAATCGGTTTAGCATGCTTACAGTCAGAAAAACTACCATATATTGTGGCAGATCCAGATATGCGGTAAGCCCGCACCTTATAATAATAAGCCTTTGCGGTTGTCAGTCCGGTATTCGTATATGAAGTGTCTGTCAACGTCTTTATCTTTGTGTATTTTCCACCGCTGGATGTCGCACGGTACACCTCATATCTCGTAGCACCCGATATGGCTTTCCAGGTCAGTTTAACTCTTGTACTCCCTGCAGAAACCGCTGTCAGCTTTGGCGTTGCCGGAATCGGTTTTGCATACTTGCAGGCAGAAAATCTCCCGTATGTTGTGGCAGATCTGGACGTACGGTAAGCCCGCACCTTATAATAATAAATCTTTGCAGTTGTCAGTCCGGTATTCGTATATGAAGTGTCTGTCAACGTCTTTATCTTTGTATATGTGCCACCGCTGGATGTCGCACGAAATACCTCATATCTCGTCGCGCCCGATATGGCTTTCCAGGTCAGTTTAACTCTTGTACTCCCTGCAGAAACCGCTGTCAGCTTTGGCGTTGCCGGAATCGGTTGCGCATACTTGCAGGCAGAAAACATCCCGTATGTTGTGGCAGATCCGGATGTGCGGTAAGCCCGCACCTTATAATAATAAATCTTTGCGGTTGTCAGTCCGGTATTCGTATAGCCATTGCCTGTCACTGTCTTTATCTTTGTATATGTTCCCCCTGGTATAGCGCGATATACCTCATATCCTGTCGCACCCGAAACAGCCGTCCAGGTAAGCTTGATACCATTGTATCCTGCGGATATCGCCTTTAATGTTGGCTTTGCCGGAGCTGAAACAGCAAAGGCTGTTATGGGTAATAAAGATAGCATCAGTAATACCGCTAGGCAAGCGGAAATCGTTTTCCCTCGAAGATTTTTTTTCATATCCTGCCCCTTTTCTTAATTATAAGTATTAATTCGGTTTTTTATATGCTCTGAGTATTCAAGCCATCAAAGGGCTGACAATAGAATCCCAATTAGTTGTGTTAAAAAGACTCGTAATTCCAAAGATTTTTGTTTGAGGTATTCCGCAAGCTTATAAGAATCAGAGCAAAAATTGCGATTGTAAATGCAGAAAGTTCATCGGAATTGAAAAGTAAAGGTGATAGCGAAAACAATAAAAAACTAAACAAAAATATTACTACAATATACTCGCAACTCTAAGTAACATGTTGATCCAAATATAGTAAGAAGTTCTAACCTAAATTACCCTTTACACTCGGTTGCCGTTAACTTCTACTTTTTACCAAATTCTTTACTAAGAATATCATTTTTGCAAAAAACAGGCAAGTTTTTCCACGTTTTTTATGGTATATTTTGTTATATTTCTTTGTTTTTTAGCTGTTTGATTGTTTCTCTAATAGCAAAGTAGCTAGTATGGTTTTTTAGACAAAAAAAAGAGTAATTAGGCTTTTTCCCTAAATACTCTTCTGTGGTACCCCCTAGGGGAATCGAACCCCTGATACCGCCGTGAGAGGGCGGCGTCCTAACCGCTAGACTAAGGAGGCATGTTTTGCAACGATATTCATTTTACGATAGAAACACACATTTGTCAACTGTCCATTAAAACTTTTTTATTCCTTAATATTGTAGGTGAATAGGCATGAGATAAAAAGTAATATTAATAAAAAAAGTGCGGTCATAACGACCGCACTCTATTAATTTAATATTTTTATTATACAACTTCCGAAGTTGTTGGGTAAGCAGACTCGCCATGCTCCGATTGATCCAAACCTTGATCTTCGTCCTTTTCTTCGACTCGAACCTTCATCAACAATGATATCACTTTAAAGATGATAAATGTTCCTACAGCTGATAAGGCTACTGTTATCACGATAGCCAATAACTGAGATAAAATCAAGTCGCCACCAAAGAATAATCCTTGTGCGTGATCTCCACCACTTACTGATACTGTGGCAAACAATCCCGTCGCAATCCCGCCCCAGATTCCGCCAAGTCCATGACAACCAAAAGCATCCAAAGCATCGTCGTAGCCAAGCTTCTGCTTTAGTTTACTGATTCCAAACCAGCATATTGGACTAACAAGTAGACCAATTATTAATGACGCCCACACAGGTACAAACCCAGCACCTGGTGTGATTGCAACCAATCCGACTATGAGTCCTGTTGCTGCACCTAAAGCTGTTGGTTTCTTAGACACTATTTTATCAATAATCATCCAAGAAATCATTGCTGCAGAAGCCGCTGTTATAGATGTTACTACTGCATGAGCAGCCAATCCGTTTGCTGCCAAAGCACTACCACCATTGAATCCCATCCATCCAAACAACAAGAGTGCTGCTCCTAGCAATACGAATGGAATGTTATGAGGTACAATGCTGCCATAGTTTTTCCTTTTGCCCAGCATTATACATGCAACCAAACCAGCAACACCAGAGCTAATATGAACAACGTTCCCTCCAGCAAAGTCAACTGCACCTATTGATCCAAGGAATCCACCAACTCCCCACTGCATATGTGCTAATGGATAATATACTATTATTGACCATAATGCAATGAAAATCATCATGGGACCAAACTTCATTCTCTCTGCAAGTGCTCCCGTAATCAATGCAGGAGTTATCACAGCAAACATCATTTGGAAGACCGCAAATGCTAATTGTGGAATACTGCTTCCATAATCTGCACTAGCTGCCATACCTACTCCATTAAACCCAAAGAAATCAAGTCCACCAACGAATCCTCCAACATTGCTACCAAACGATAAAGAGTAACCAATAAGGATCCACATCACAACTGCTAAACCTATCGTTCCATAAGACATCATCATTGTGTTCAATAGGTTTTTTTGCCTTGACATCCCGCCATAAAAGAATGCCAGCCCTGGTGTCATAATCAAAACCAATGCCGATGCAGTCAATATCCAAGCGGTATCTCCTGAATTAATTCCCATTTTACAACTTCCCTCCAAATAATATAATTGCATAAAAAAAGAGACAATGGCATAAAAAAAATAGCGCCATTGCCTCAAAAAAAAAAGGCACTATGCTAAACAAAATTTGTTTACATAGCGTCTTCGCTCTTTTGATATTATAGATTATACTTTGTGTTAAAAAATATGTCAACAAATTTTTGCAGGAAATAATTTTTTTCCTGCAATTAACAGCACATCCTTTTTTAATCACCTTGTGCTTAACCAGTCAAACTATCCTCTAAAAACTATAATAATTTGGCTGGCAATCCATAAATAAGATTTGCCAGCCTTTTCTTGCCTAAATAAACAAATGACTTATAACCCACTATAATTTTTCATCTAATGATATTTACGAACTTAATTGAATATAAGTCGGCAATCAATATATCATCAGACATAAGCTGCTTTAATACTATATAGCTTGCTCCAACCTCCATTAATTCTCCCGTTCTGTCCGTCAACGCACCTGATGTCCCCAATGAAAATTCAACACGCATCGTTTCGCCAATATGTTGTTGCAAATATCCTGCCAAAAAATACGGATTGACCGCCATTGGTGGTGGCATTTGTGATGCTGGAATAGTTGGTTGAATAGGAGGTTGAACCGCGGACTGCTGATAATATGGGGCTGATTGCTGGTTATTCATGGGTTGCTGCACAGGTTTTGTTCCCATGGAATAATCATTATTATAATAATTTGAGTTGTTGTTTTCGTTCATTTTATTCCCTCCAAATATGTACTTTTATACAAAATATTTCTCACTTATATATTGTCACAAACTTCACCGACAGATTATCCATAATGACATCTTCATTTATCAGATTGTCTTTGAGCACCAAAAAATTCTCTCCAACTTCTACCAACTGTCCTATTCTATCAAACAATAGTGATGCAGTTCCTAAAGTGTACTCTACCCTTACCACGTCTCCTATATATTCACGGAGCTTGCCATTAAAATAATATTTATTTGCTAAAGACAACGGCATTTGTTGGGTAACATCTTCAACCCCTCCATCATCAGCGGATACTAGACCTCTCCATCCGCAGTCTTGCATATAACTACCCCCTTTTGATGTCTTCTAGGTGTTTGCATATAGCTCTGTAGGTATATAGAAACAATGTTCCCCCACCCGGTTATGTATAACACCACTCTGGTTATATGGAAAATACGCCGGGCAAACCAGTGTATACGGATTCATATACCAAATACTTTGATCTACTCCTTGCAATATGTTGCCTGACAATGCCCAATCAGCGATATCATAGTGGATTTGGTCGGGTGGACTACTCCACACCGTTTGAGGATTTGGAACCCCCCCTACCTCTGGTAAATAACAAGTGAACTGATATGGCTGAATCATAACCTGTCGCAAATCACCTTGCCCTGTTCTGAAATATTCCCCATAGCCTACATGCACCCTATTCATTATTACTGATGCAACAGCTTTCATACCGTCTTCGCCTTCACCACCCGCCTCACATTTTATCATCCTTGCAAATAATTCCCTCGCCTCCATAACATCACACCTTTTACCCTGCATTTAATTGCCACTCTTTTCCGTTCTCCTCATTTATATGAAGAAAATCAAAAACTGTGATAGAATGGGAAAACATTTCTTTAAAAATAAAAAAAAGACCGCAAAAGCGGTCTTTTTAAGGTTTTACTTTTTTTCAAATGATGAACATTCGGTTTGCTTTGCGCTAGTTGCATTTTTAGGAGAAACCTCAATACAAGCAGCACAACACTGATCTCCACTCATATAAAAGGTACATGACTGCACTACGCATCTTATCCCAGGGTTTGCTTGATTCATCTTTTCTGTTTTCATATTAATTCCTCCGCAGCGATATCCTTGCAATTATTATTTCAAGTGCCGCCGATATATATCCATGAATCAATAACAAAAATACATATTTTGAACCTTTTTATAAACACCTTTCCCTTGAGTAAATTCGCTTTGCCAAATAACACTTTCGTCACAGACTCTTTCTCCATCAAGTATTCTTTTTGCGTTTTCTATCGCTCTTTGGTTTGGTTCTTTATTCAACATTCCATTTGTAATGCATGAATACTGACCCTTCTGATAGATCACATCATGAATACTGTTAGGAAACCTATGATCATTCACTCTGTTTATTACTACATTTGCAACCATCAGCTGCATCTCGTCACTACACCAATCGCTTCCCGCCTCTGCATAAACCAATCTCGACAATAAGTCGAAATCTTGCTGAGTATAATCAGGTTCATCCTCTATCAAATTATCCGCATATGCAAAAGCTGTTTCTACAATCTGTTTAATTTGCTTTTGATACATCATCGACAAATTCATATTTAAATCTAATATAGCGACTTCTTTACTCTGTGTTATTCCCGTTTGTTCAGCCAAGTTCCCCGCCCTAACATTATTAATATTTGTCATCCAAACACCTACAAAACAACCAAATAACAAAACAATACTTAGCGTTTTGATGAACAAATTCTTTAAACTCCTCATTCAATCTCCTTTAATATTTTAGCGAAAAATTTATATTATACGTAGTTGGTCAATTAACCAATTACGTATTTATTAAATAATTGTTACCGCACGGTTAAAAACTATACACACATTACATAAATTTTTCAAGTATAATCATTTTACGTTTTTTGTAACAATTGGATTAAAACAAAAAATTTATAATTATACTCATTATTTGCGAAAAAACCCGTATTCTTCCTATTAAATTAACAAAACATATTAGCCACTCTTTTTCTAAATTCTTTTCTGATTCTAATTATTTTATTCTCAGTCAGTTTAGCATACTATTAAAACCCCTTATATTTTAGGTTATAGAGCATTTTAGAACCTTCTAAGTCAATACAATCAAAAACTTTAATTGATCTATTAAACTCTTTAAACGCAAGTCCGAAACAATTCTCGTTATAATACAATCTTGCTAGTTTAAGTAGCACTGTTTTATCATCTATACAGTTTAATAAATCTAATGCTTTTTCAAAAATTTCAAATTGATGGATAATCAACAAAGTTTTGAGTATATCAAAAATAATCGGTGTATAAATATTTGCTTCAGTTTCATCACTGCTTAACGTAGGAACTTCCCCCATCTCCATAATTGTCAAAAATGCCCTATAAACTTTAATCATGGCGTCGCTTCTATACTTGCCCTTCACATGAAGGAGTCTTTGTGCCTTACTGATATCCTTTTCAATTATCCGACATAACGCTTGTATGCATACTGCGCGAACAAAGTATTCAGGATCCTTTTTACATTTGGCCATTAGCCCAAATGCTACTTTATATTTTTTAAAATACAGTTTTGAACATCCTTTATAATACTGAGAATAAGATGATTCCCCGTATTTTTCTTCAAACTTTTTAATATACACCAACGCTAAGTCATGATACTTTTCTTGCATAAGTATCTCGAATATAGCCGAATCAAACTCTTCAGTACAAAACGGCCTCATATCCTCAATTTTTCCTTCTAATGCTTTGTTCCCAATCTCCATTTTACAATAGCTTTTTATTAGCATTGAAAGCGCTATCTTTAGTTTAGTATTTTTTCCAAATGAAATTTTATAATTTTCCGCGGCCAACTCATATTCTTCTAAAGTATAATAAATATTTCCAAGCATCATATATGGCTTATAAGTTCCTGAGCCTATAATTACATTAAGATTATTAGGTGCTTCTCCCATTTCACAACACTTTTCAAAATGCTTGATTGCCATGAAATGTTTTCCAATAGTATTTTTCACGACGCCTTTCAAAAACTCTAGATCGGTAAATTGAGGATAATAACTTAGTCCTTCGCAACATAAGTCAAATGCATCATCATACCTACCTAATCCAAGATAGCAATGGGTCATTTTTAGTATTAAATGAGAACTGAACCCTTCCTTTACATTAAACTTTCGGAAGGCTTTTTCAAAATAATCTATAGCCTTTACATTATCACCCATGGCATAATACTCGCTGCCAAGATTAAATAAAGTGAATGGAGAACCTGGCTTTGCTTTTAATTCCTTTTCTAAAAGGCCAATATTTCTAGCCCTTTTATTGTGCTCAATAATGTTCTTATTTAAATAACCATAATGGTACACCTTAATATCTTTGTTAACAATCTTAGCTGAAGGGTTTAAAGCTTTTATATTACAATATATCTGTTCATGAATTGGATTTGAATAATGATAACCTTTCCCATTTTTCATCAGCCTTAAATTCATGTTTTTCAATACATCTGTACCAGGTTTGTCTCCAACATAGCTTATTGTTTCAAAAAAATATGCATCTGCATCACCATTTGCGATCAGATCTGGAATTGCCTGCTTGCCCTCCTCGCTCATTTCATCATCTGCATCCATAATCATTATCCAATTCCCGTTAGCCTTTTCTAATGAATAATTTCTGGCATCGCTAAAGCTCCCGTTCCACTCAAAATCATATACCTTTGCGCCAAAACTTTTTGCAATTTCTACTGTTGAATCTATCGAACCCGTATCCACGATAATAATTTCATCGACTATATCCCTTACACTTTTTAAGCATCTTGGTAAATTATTTTCTTCGTCTTTGACAATCATACACAGACTAATGGACATAAGTATCCCTCCTAAAAACGTTTCTTATAAAGCTTCTTGTTGCCACCCTTAAAAGAAGATCTTGTTAGAGACCAAAAAATAATGGAATTATATAACCTAATCCCATTATTTTTTTATCTCTAAGCTTTATTGAGCCCTGCCATGTGTGTTAGGTCTGAGCATTGTAGTAACAAAGTACTGTCGCTGTATCACTCTCGTTTATTAATTGAAGCTTAGTAAAGTTAAGGAATTTCTCCGGTATAAGCACGGTTTTTTCTCCTGGACCTACTTGATACACAGTCGTACTATCGTTTACATAATAAGTGGCGCTATCTACAGGCGAAATCTGTAGCCACGCATCCACTGTTCCTGTGCCTTCAATGTTTGAAATCCAGTATGAAAATACTTTTTGAGTTGAAGTGTCTTTTATTAAAGCATCTACCGTTGCAGCATTACTAACACTTACCGATACGTTATCTGTTACAAATAAAGGCTCTGTTTGAATAGTACCGCCTGATACCGTCACTGTTCCTGCTGTTAATGCGCTTACTACATCTACTGTACCACCAGATACTGTGACCGTACCTGCTGTCAGTGCATCAATAGTACCGCCCGATACCGTCACTGTTCCTGCTGTTAATGCGCTTACTACATCTACTGTACCACCAGATACTGTGACCGTACCTGCTGTCAGTGCATCAATAGTACCGCCTGATACCGTCACTGTTCCTGCTGTTAATGCGCTTACTACATCTACTGTACCACCAGATACTGTGACCGTACCTGCTGTCAGTGCATCAATAGTACCGCCCGATACCGTCACTGTTCCTGCTGTTAATGCGCTTACTACATCAATAGTCCCGCCCTGTACCGTGACTGTTCCGGAATCAAATATTGCAGTCACTGTACCGACCATAAGGTTTCCTGAAGCATCTGTAGCTATAGGCAAAACGTTACTACCGTTTTTGCCGTATATTTGTACTACCAAATCACTAGCTACATTGTTAAACACTAGGTTGTTTGGCATAATAATATAACCTCTTTATTTTTGATATATTGCATATTATGTCAACATAAAATATTAGTTACCTTTCGACTAGCCTAACAATATAATATGATATGTTAGAATGTTGTCAGAGGTAGAAATAACATAATTCATAAAATACCTCAATATAAAGGAGGAAAAATGCCTACCAGTTATTATGGCCAGATCTCTTCGATACTTAATATAATACTTCAAACAAGACCCAAAACAATATTAGATATTGGCATTGGCTTTGGAAAATATGGAGTGTTATGCAGAGAACTATTTGATATTCCATACGAAAGATATTCAAAGGAAACGTGGAAATTAAAAATTGATGGAATTGAGGGATACTCAAACTACAACAATCCCATTCATGAATATGTCTACGATAACGTCTATTATGATAAAGCGGAAGAAGTATTAAACACAATAAATACAACTTACGATTTAGCTTTAATGATCGATATTCTTGAGCATTTCGATAAGAGTGAAGGCGAACAAATACTTGAAAAAGTTTTATCTATATGCAAGAATCTTCTTATTTCAGTACCTGCAATCCCATGTCCGCAATCTTATTTAGATAACGACCTGGAAGAACATAAAAGTAAATGGGTAGAAGCTGATTTTTTGAAATATAATGTTCTAAAATCAGGCTTCCTTCCCATGGGTAAGAATAATGCCAATATAGTGGTTCTTTTAGAAGGGAAATGATTATTACTTTATTAGTACCGAAAAGCTTGGATTACTGGTCTATTAAACTCTTTTTTTAGCTTGGCTATAGATTTTGTCCAAGTAAATTTTTGGGACGTGAGTAATCCATTGCTTTTTATTGTTGAATATAATGTTTGGTTATCCATCAATATCTTTAGCTTACTTGCAAGCATTAACGCATTTCCTGATTCAAATGTTAAGCAATTAAACCTATCCTTTGTATATTCCCTCGCACTTCCATTATCCGTAGTAACAACTGCTGTATTACATGCCATTGCTTCAAGAGCAGAGAGATTAAAAGATTCATAATGATAATTACAAATAAATATGTCTGAGCCTAAATAAATTTTTTGCAGCATATTTTGTGAAGGAGCCAGAAATTCTTTTATTTCGAAACCAAGACTGCTATACTCACCTTTGTTTTTATGCTGCGTAACCCAATTTACATTAAAGTTATATCCCAGTACTTTTAAATAATGAAGTACCTCTAAAATAATTTCATTACTCTTGTATTCAAATTGATCATTACTTACTATAAGAATTTCCTCAGGTTTATTCCCCTTTTCCGCACTAATTGTTGAAAAAAACTCACTACTTAATGCATTTGGGATTTTTACAGATTTTCTTCCAAACGTTTGATCTATTTCTTGTTTAATAGTATTAGAGACTGTTAAAATTCTTAATGGGAGTTTATAAGCTGTTTTAATAGCGTTTATTATATATGGAGTTTTATTTGGTAATTTGAATATATCAAAATCATCTTGTGCAAAAAGGAATTTCAAAGGGGCATCTATTTTTAACGCATCTACCACGAGATCCCAGTATCCTGCTATAACGATATCTGCATGCGGTATCACATCGCTTAAGTTGCTATTGGGATTTACGAGAAAATAGTTGGAATGGCAGGGTATCCACTCAGGCTTAGGGCAGTGCGAAAACAACAGCACATCGTGACCCCTTTGTGCGAGTTCGTTAGACTGCCCAATTAACATTTTAATACCGCCTGACATTGCATTTGATGGCATCAAATAAACTATCTTAAGTCGACTTCTATTCTTTATCAAATCTGATACATCCACAAGATTATAATTACAATCCTCAGATATAAGGGCTTCTTTAATTGTTTTAATCTTTTTTTTATCATTATCTAATAATGCTGCATTTAAATTCAAGACATTATTTATTGAAGACGACATATCATTAAGTTCAGCGCACCTTTTATTAAAATGATCTTGTATAATTCTATTTAAAAAAATTTGTTCCATTTTTGCCTCCTTCGAATTAATATATGCAATGATGAGTATTTAGGAGACTTTAATTCTAATGGAATATTTGTATTTCATGCTAATATAAATAAAGTACATAGTAATATTATGGGATTTTAAATGCTATTTAAAGAAGTGATCGCGTGGCTGAGCTACTCTTACGTCCATCAAAAAGCACATATATTTCTAATGAAGCCCCAGACAAAAACTTTGCAACAGCAGATTATTTGTATGTGGGTACAGACTTTAATTGTTGTGAATATCAGACATTATTGAAGTTTGATTTGTGCTTGCTTCCAAAAAATGTATCAATAACAGCAGCAAATTTAAGAATGTACTCAGATTCTATTGCTAGAGGAAGTTTAGCTGGATTTTTTACCCCTTATGCAATAAAATCGTTCTGGAATGATACACAAGTAACATGGGATACCCAACCAGGGATTAATGAATCAATAACCGGAGATTGTACAATAGTTTCTTCCCGTGGCTGGTATGGCTGGGATATAACAAATATAACCAAGCCATGGCTTATAAATAAACATAATAATCATGGCTTATTATTAAAAACTCAAGAAGAAAGTATTGTTGATATAAAAAGATTCCTAACATACAAGACCCAGCCCAATGATTCTTGTGGGCCTTCACTTTACCTAGAATACGAAACTTCAAATACGCGTACATTATGCTCACGATGTGTTAAAAATTCCCTTAAATCTTATAGGGTCAATGACAAATTATCTTTTTCGTCATGGCAAAATACTTCCACATATAGTATGTATTCTTTTTTCGTTCAAAATATGGGGCCTAATCCTGTTGATGTATACATACAAATGAGTCCAGACAGGACAACAATTCATGATGATTCTGCTATATTTACTATTGAGCCCAGCGCAACAGAAATAATCGTATCCCCTAAATATACTTTTTTTACTAGGCTCGCATTTAAACAACGTAGCACAAGAGATAGTAGCACATTAAATATTTGGTTCCAAGCACAGGTATGATACTAATTTATTTAAATTAGGCATTATATAAAATGGCTTAATCTACATCGTACTTTACCCCTAAATGGGTGTTTTAGACTGCTAACATAAGTCGGCAGCCTTTTCTATTTGTAGCTTTAGCTAGTTGAGCACACAAAGCGTGCAAAATTACAGTTTCCTATCAACGAAATGTACTTCTAGATTTGAAGACAAAGAAAAAAGCTCAGCCCATAATGAATAACTTATAGACTGAGCTTATTTAATTACGGTGTCAATTTTAATATTAAAATTGATGCATTTGCATTTATCTGAGTACCGCCGGCTAATGTCTGTAACGTAACAGCAGCAGCACTTGTGTGATTTCTTACTGTCAAAGTATCGCTAGCTGCAGCCGAGACAATGACCATGCCCGGGTTTGGCTGAGTTCCGGCTCCTGAGCCATATATGGAACCAGCCGCAGGAGCACCGTTGTGGAATAGTGCAAATTGGTTTGGCTCCACGCCAGCAGCATTAAACCAAACTGCATAGTCGCCAGCACTTCCGAGTTGTATTGTTGAGGTTCCCGGCGCATGAGCAATTGTACCAACGATAACACCATTAGTACTGAACAAAATATCCGTTTCCAATGGTACAGTTTGCGCATCTAAATTGTAAATATATGCGTATTCGGATAATCCGTTTGTCCCCGTTGCACCTGTCGGTCCTGTATCACCCGTCGGACCTGTTTCGCCTGTATCACCCGTCGGACCTGTTTCGCCTGTATCACCCGTCAGACCTGTTGCGCCTGTATCACCTGTCGGTCCCGTTGCACCTGTGTCACCTGTCGGTCCCGTTGCACCCGTATCACCTGTCAGTCCCGTTGCACCCGTGTCACCTGTCGGTCCCGTTGCACCCGTGTCACCTGTCAGTCCCGTTGCACCTGTGTCACCTGTTGGACCTGTTGCGCCCGTTGCACCTGTCAGACCTGTTGGGCCTGTTGCACCTGTCGGTCCACCTGGAATACCTGCTGGACCCGTGGCACCTATCAGACCTGTTGGCCCTGTTGCACCTGTTGCGCCTGTCATACCTGTGTCACCTGTTGGACCTGTTATCCCCATAGGTCCAATAGGGCCTGTGGGGCCTGTTGGACACTTGATGTAGCTGCATCTGTTACATCTGCATTTATTACAGCTATCGCACCAACAACATCTATTGAAGCATCTGCAACATTCATTGTTTTGATTAATTATATTGTTTGTATAGCCACAGAAACTATCGTTGTTTTCACAAGAATGTCTGTGACAATCTAGATTCCAATAATTGTTCAAGTAACATCACCCCCTTATAATGGCCATTGGATGTCATTACATTTTATGCGTTGATTTAATACAACGTTAATGGGCAGGAAGTAACAGGTTTCTCACCATTATTCAACGGTAAAAGTGTCAATTGTCACGGTATAGAAATAAAAACAAAGAACCCACTCAAACATACCGTTTAAGCGGGTTTTTTTGGTCTGGGTGAGAGGATTCGAACCTCCGGCCTCTTGAACCCCATTCAAGCACGCTACCAAACTGCGCCACACCCAGTTGAGTGTATATTAATATAGCACAGTTATGTATTATATCAGAATGACCCTAAATGTCAATATTCTACCAAACATTGTACTATTAGCGTACTTGACTCATCATAGAATTATACAAATCAAATTGCCTCTACCCTCATTAACTATTCTTTGTACAGTGCGCTGTATTTTTGCCTGCGCTTCACTTGGCATTCTTGTTAGTTTATTAGCAAGTCCTTCCTGTACCAAATCATCAAGTGTCTTTCCAAATATATTCGTGCTCCAAATAGCATCTGGATTAGACTCAAACTCGTTTGTCAGGTACTCCATCAACTCTTCGCTCTGCTTTTCACTCCCCATCATAGGCAAAACTTCAGTAGTTATATCAACCTGCATGATATGTAGCGACGAAGCACTCGCCTTTAGCTTCACTCCATACTTGCTTCCCTGCTTCATAATTTCCGGTGCGTCCAAAGTAAGATCGCCAGGTGACGGTTTTACGACCCCGTAACCAGTTTGCTTTACCTCACAAAGCGCATCCTTTATCTTATCGTACTCACGCTTTGCAAGCATTAACTCTTTCATCATAGAGACCAACTGATAGTCGTTTTCGATAGTCAAGTTGCATTCCTCGCCCAGTACAGAATAAAAAAGATTTCTATGAATAGGCAAGCTTGCTTTTACTCCACCTTCTCCTAGCGATAGACTTTCAACTTTCATCGAATCAGCATTTTCATAGTTTTCAAACGCATCTAATATAAGGTTTGCGTGTTTCATACTTTCCATGTTATCCAATACAGAGCTTAGTCTATCAAAAATCTCTTGCATCAACCAATGATCAGGTGATAATGCTTGCACCCATTCAGGTATATCGATATTAAGCGATTTAATGGGGAACTCCATCAATACCATTTCAAATAACGAAAGAATATCTTCCTTTTGCATATTAATTACATCAAGCGCCATAACAGGCATCCCGTATTTCTCGCTTAACGCATCTTTGAGTTTTATTGTGTCTTGACTATTTGGCGAGGTTGTATTCATTACCATAACAAACGGCTTGTTCATAGCCTTTAACTCACGCACTACTTCTTCCTCAGCTGAAATATATGAAGAACGAGGGATCTCCGTAATACTACCGTCAGTAGTCACTACAATTCCAATAGTTGAATGTTCGGTAATAACCTTTCTTGTTCCCATTTCGCTGGCTTGTTCAAACGGCATTTCCTCTTGTGTCCATGGCGTATGTACCATCCTCGGTTGATCATCTTCAATATATCCGCTAGCATCTTTAACCAGATACCCTACGCAATCAACCATACGAATAGACACTTCAGCTTGTTGCGTCAACTTTACTTTTACTGCTTCACTAGGCACAAAATTTGGCTGTGAAGTCATGATGGACTTGCCATCACCACTTTGTGGCAGTTCATCAATCACGCGTTCCTTAGCATATCCATCTTCCATCGAAGGCAAAACTAGCTGTTCCATGAACCTCCTAATGAAAGTTGACTTCCCGGTTCGTACTGGTCCAACTACTCCTATATAGATATCACCCTTTGTGCGCATGGCTATGTCTTGATATAAGTCGAAATTTTCCACGTTTCCTCCTCCTCCGCTCCTGCTTAATCGAAAAAATAGTTATACCAATAAAAACATATGTGCCTAAACAATAAAACATGCACAATTAATTCATTATTATTTTGTATAAAAAAAACAGGTGCTTTGCACCTGCCTTTTACTCCTATTATTTCTTATACTTAGAAAAATTAAGCTTATTCTCTTTTCCTTTTAACAATCTACCTATATTTTCATGGTGTTGTATTATTATCATTACCGCAAGTATCAATGCCGTATACACATGCCAAGTATTTTGTGGATTAAGCAAAAGTATTGCTCCGAATTCTACCACCACCCAAACCATTGAGTTAATTGATACGATTCGAGATAATGCTATTCCTATTATTCCCAACACAAACACTACAATAGAAATTATCGGTTCTAATATAAAAAGTACTCCGCAACTACTAGCTACTCCCTTTCCGCCTTTAAATCCTAAAAACACAGGAAAATCATGCCCAAGCACCGAGGCTATGCCTCCAATACACGCTCCAACGTCACCAAGTAACAACAGCCCAAACAAAGTCGCTGCAACCGACTTTAATATATCTCCGACAAGCGTAGCTACACCCAACTTATAACCAAATGTCCTAAGCATGTTTGTAGAACCTGCGTTCCCGCTGCCTTCTTCTCTTATATCTCTCCCCATCAGCTTACTAACAATAACTGACGTTGAAAAACATCCGAGTAAATACCCCACTAAAATACAAATTATGTATTTCCAAACCATATACTATTCCTTCCTTTGCCTCAATATAAATTTAATAGGCGTCCCTTCAAACCCAAACGATTTTCTTAAATAATTTTCAAGATACCTTTGATAAGAAAAATGCATTAATTCAGGTTGATTAACAAAAATAACAAACGTCGGTGGTTTTATACTAACCTGTGTTGCATAATAAACCTTGAGCCTTCTGCCGTTATCTATCGGTGGCTCATTCAGCAACAACGCTTCCCTTAAAATATCGTTTAAAAGGCCCGTCGAAATTCTTCTAGTATACTGCTCATAAGCAGAATCAACCGTATCTACTACCTTATGCAACCTCAGCCTTGTTTTTGCAGAAACAAACATAGTTTTTGCATACGGCATAAAAATCAAATCGTTTTTGACCTCTTTTTCATACTTATGCAATGTATGCGTGTCTTTTTCAATTAAATCCCATTTATTTACTACGATAATCGATGCCTTACCTTCTTCATGTACATACCCTGCGATCTTTGTATCCTGCTCGGTTACGCCTTCAGTGGCATCAATTAGCACTAACGCCACATCGCATCGCCTTATCGCTGTTAGCGCACGCACTACACCATAACGCTCAATACTGTTATGGGAAATGCTACGCTTTCTCCTAATGCCGGCAGTATCTATCAACACGTAATCCTTGCCGTTTTGCGTAAAAGGTGAGTCAATAGCATCTCTTGTAGTACCAGCTACATTACTTACAATCGACCTTTCCTGATTAAGCATTCCATTTAGCAAAGATGATTTCCCAACATTTGGCTTTCCAACTAACGCAATTTTTATACTTTTATCTTCTTCCGCCTCAATTGATCTTGAATCAAAATGCGCTACCAATTCATCCAACATATCACCAATACCCAACCCCTGTTGAGCAGAGATTGTTATAGGTTCTCCAATAGCAAGCTGATAAAAATCAAACTTATTATCTTCAACGCCGGCATTATCTACCTTGTTCACTACCAACACCGTTGGTTTTTTTGCGCGTCTCAATAAATCAACTACTTCGGCGTCTGGACCTACCAAGCCTTCTTTCCCATCAACCAGCATTAACACTACATCTGCAGTTTCAATAGCAAGCTCAGCCTGACGTTTCATTTGCTGCATTATTTCGTCTTCAGATTTAATCTCTATTCCACCAGTATCTATTAAAGTAAAACTATGATTAAGCCACTCAGCATCAGCATAGATCCTATCTCTCGTTACTCCTGGTGTGTCCTCTACTATTGCAATACGAGTTCCTACTATTTTATTAAATAACGTCGATTTCCCAACGTTTGGTCTACCTACTATCGCTACGATTGGTTTCATTTTACCTATCCTTCACTAGAATTCTAAATGGTTTTAGTTAGTGCGTCATAAAGGCCCTGCCCATCTGCCGCTACCTTTTCAACCTCTATCCCTAATTCTCTTTGTATATCGTCTAACGTATAATCGTCTAAAAATACATTTTCGCCCCTTTTCAACATACAATCTGGTACAATCAGCCGTCCTTTTATATCTCTTTGCTTTAGCTGCTTAATAATATCTTGTCCTGTAACCAGACCTGCAACTGTAATTTCCTTGCCAAAAAATTCATTTTCAATGGCTATTACATCCGCACAAAACCCTTCACTTTCAATAAGTTCTCTGATAAACGGTGCCGCCGATACTCCTGTCACAATGGTGATTAATTTTCCCACCCTTTTTTTATCTTTATCTAAACAAGCACTCTTAAACTCTTGTTTCGTACTAGCTAATAGTCCTATTCCATCTTCCAACAACTCAAATTCACCATAATGCTGAGGTGGTGGAGTATCCATTTTCGCCTTAACATAGAATTCGTCTGCTAGATAAACAAACGCATTTCCAATGCTCTTTTCATACTGCCTTTGCAATGGTTCAATAGATTCAATTAGCGCCCTGGCTTGCTCCTGAGTATATGTACTCATATTATAGAGCCCTTCTCTATCCTTAGAGACACCCACCGGCACAACAGCTACCGAGACGGCATTTGGAGTGAGTTTAAATAGATCCTTTACCGTTTTTATTAAATTGTCACCATCGTTTATTCCAGGGCAAGATACTATCTGCGAGTGAAATCTAATATCATTTTCCTTTAACCTATGTAACCGTTCAAGGATAGGCTTTGGTTTCTTATGCCCCATCATCCAGCCACGCAGCTCTGCATCTGTGGTGTGAACCGAAATATAAAGTACACTTGGCTTTAATTTTATAATACGCTCAAACTCGGCTTCTGAAACATTAGTGAGCGTAATATAGTTGCCACACATCAAAGATAACCGCCAATCGTCATCTTTTATATATAACGTGTCTCGCATATCTTTTGGCATTTGATCAATAAAACAAAAAATACACCTGTTCTTACAACGACGACACTCGTCCATTAATTGGGATTCAAAAACTAAGCCTAGTCCCTCATAAGCATCTTTTTCAACTTCTCCAATATATTCGCCTTTGTCATCCTGCCAACAAAGTTCTAAGTGTTCATTAGCACATAAAAGTTCAAAATCTAATACGTCGATTATTTCTTTTCCATTAATGGTTGTTAAAAAACTACCCGAACTAATTCCCAATTCATCAGCTATTGAGTTTTTTACCACCTCTACAATACGGTGTTTTTGCATCATAGTCCTCTTTGTAAACAGATATCAAATAATTATACCATAAAGTTGCGCCTGTGTATGTCAAAGTTCATAATACAATAAAAAGGCTCATAAAGCCTTTTTTTAATAATCGCTTTGTCTTTTTCCTCTAACTTCTAGCAGCCTCTGTACGCTTTTTAACTAGTGTTTTAACTTTTCTTTTTATTTCAAATAACACTAATGCATTCAGTAACGTCACAATAGCTATATCAAAGCTTATATCTCCGCCTATCACCCATATCGCCATTCCCCCATAAATTTTTGCAAGTATTTCAAATGCTGTACTAGCCAAAAGCGTTCCTATCAGCGAATATGTTATCGCGCCGGTAACTGTATCAGCTACTATTGCACAGACCAGACCAACAACTATTCCCAACAAAGCAATATTATTATAGCTTGCATCTGGCCAAACGAGTAACGCTAATAGTATTAGCATAGCACAAAGCATGGTAGATAGTATTAGTTTTGTAATTCGCTCGCCTTGCATAATACTTCTCATTACGGCCCAAATACCAATCGATAAACTAAACACAACACCAACTACAAAGATTTTATTACCAAGTAATACAATTTCAAATTGAATAAGCGATAAAATAAACGTAACAAATAAAATCATAGACATTATAAAGCTATTCGTATTGAGACCCTTGCATATTCTTTCACCACAAGTAAATATACAAGCTATTGCCATAGCACACAATAGCATTGATCCTAAACTCATCATTTTACTCGCTTTCAAACAAAATATCACCATATTCCTATGATGATATTAGCTTTTCCAAGCATGTTAGCTTATATTCAATTATAGATAGCAATTATTCTATTTCTTCTAATCTTTCTCCTGTCGCAAAGTAAACTATCCATTCACAAACGTTTGTTATGTGATCAGCCATACGCTCAAAATAACGGTTAATAAACAATAACGGTACAACAACAGACGCCATGCTCCCGTCTTGCGATAAGCCTTTTAAAAGCTGCTGTAAAGTATTAACAAACCTTTCGTCAACACTTTCATCCCTTTTATGTACATCGCGAGCTAACGTTACATCAACACGAACAAATGCATCCAAACAATCGTGTAGCATTCCCGTGACCTGCTCTGCCATTATCGGTATAGCAGGTGGCAAATAGTTTGCAAGCGAATCACGTTGATTTATGATTAGTCTAGCAATGTTTACTGAAAAGTCACCAACCCGCTCAATATCCTTAGTTATCTTGTTTATTGCAAAAATAAATCTAAGGTCGGTTGCTACAGGTGTTTGAGTTGCAAGAAGCCTAACACACTTATCCTCAATCTCGCGTTCCATATTGTTTATTTCTTTGTCTTCTCTTTTTATTCTTTTAGCCTCTTCTACATCGTCGGTTAATAGAGCAGCTGATATGTCAGAAATTGATTTTTCTACCCTTGACCCCATTCTTAACACATCAAAATTTATTTCCTCAAGCATTGTTGTATATTGCTGTCTTAATGGCATTTATCCTTCTCCTCTCTCTCCAAATCATTATTTATCATCCAAACCTTCCGCTTATATAATCCTCTGTCCTTTTTTCTCTTGGACTATAAAACAATTCTTGGGTGTCCCCCATTTCAATAACCTCACCATGCAAAAAGAATGCTGTACTATCCGATATTCTTCCTGCTTGTTGCATGTTATGAGTAACAATTACAATTGTATACCTCTGTTTTAGATCAGCAACTAATTCTTCAATCTTTGAAGTAGAAATCGGGTCTAGTGCAGAAGTTGGTTCATCCATCAATACTACTTCAGGCTGCACTGCGAGAACACGCGCTATGCATAAACGCTGCTGTTGTCCACCTGATAGCCCTAAAGCAGATTTATTTAATCTATCTTTTATCTCTTCCCAAAGAGCTGCAGACCTCAAACTTTCTTCAACAATATCTTCTAGGTGCGCTTTGTTTTTTATTCCGTGAATGCGAGGACCATAAGCTATATTATCAAAAACCGTCATAGGGAATGGGTTTGGGCTTTGGAAAACCATACCCATCCTTTTCCTTAAATTTGTAACATCATAATCCTTATAAATATTATCTCCCTCAAAATAGACTTCTCCTTCAATCTTAACTCCTTCGATAAGATCATTCATTCGGTTAAGCGTTTTTAAAAAGGTGGATTTACCGCAACCCGAAGGTCCTATAAACGCCATAACCGAGTTTCGTTTGATATCCATCGAAATATCATTTAATGCTTTAAAATCACTATAATACAACCCAAGATTTTTTGTGCTGATAACGCTATTCTCCTTAATTAGTTTATCCTCACTTTTATTGGATAATTCGGATGGTACTCCGTTTGCTATAACTTCATTTTTAATTGTCTTTTCCTTTGTCCCAGTAATATGCAAAATCATATTTTACCTATTTCCCTTTCTATCTAGCTTATTCATGCGTTTAACTAAAAAGCTAGCTAATGTATTAAGCGCAAATATCAATATAATTAACACGGTGGCCGTTGCAAACGCCTTTTCAATAGATATTCCTTCATGCAACAATATATATAAATGAAGAGCTAACGACCGCGACGAGTCTAACAAGCTTGTTGCAACTTCTGCTGTACTACCTAATGTTAGAATTAAAGCAGCTGTTTCACCTACCACTCTTCCCATACTTAGGATAATACCTGCTAATATCCCCGACGTTGCACTGGGCAAAACCACCTTAAATACCGTTTGAAGTTTTGTTGCCCCCAGCGCTAGGCTTCCTTCTCTATATGTATTTGGGACGGACAAAATAGCGTCTTGCGCCGTCCTGACCAGCGTTGGCATGATAACAATCGCCGCGGTTAAACTACCACTTAATAGCGACCAGCCAAATCCGAATAGCCTTCCAAAGAACGTGAATCCAAACAATCCAAATATAATTGATGGGATGCCAGCTAAATTTTCTACAGCAAAATTAACTATTCTAATAATCGGCCCTTGCTTAGCATATTCCGTTAAATACACTGCAGCTAGTATTGATAAAGGAGCTGCAAACAGCAATGCAAGAAACACAAGGTACAACGTGTTGATGATCATTGGGAATATCCCACCCTCATCACCTAATCCCGCTGGACTTGTTGTCAAAAATTCAAGTGACAATTCAGGGATTCCGTTGATCAAGATATATCCAACAATCAATATAAGAATCGCAACCGAAAAAATAGCAGCGCTCCATATTAACGTCTTTGCTGTCCTCTGAGCCCTTCGTGCCTTTCTTCTATTGTCTATACCGTCAAAATAATTGACTTGCTTTTCCATTATTTCACCGTCCTATTAATTAGCTTGTTAACGATAATATTCAACGCCATTATGAAAACGAAAAGCACGATTCCTGTTCCAAACAAGGCTGAATAGTGTTCCGTCCCTGGCGTCACATAAGCCATATCCATAACAATGTTTACTGTCATGGTCCTTGCCGGGTCTAAAATGGATTCCGGTATAGCTGGTGTATTTCCCATTACCAATATTATGGCCATCGTTTCTCCAAGCGCTCTGCCTATTCCTAATACTATTGCAGTTAGTAAAGTGTTTTTAGATGCTGGTAGTATTACTTTATAAATTGACTGCCAATGAGTTGATCCAAGCGCAAGAGCACCACTTTTATATTCCTTTGGAACGCTCCTTATACCAACTTCTGAAATGCTTATTATTGTAGGCAAAATCATTATTGCTAAAATAATTCCTCCAGCCAATACACTTTGTCCATTAATCCCAAATACATCACGTATGATAGGCACAATAAGCATTAGTCCAAAGAACCCAAACACTATAGACGGTATGCCCGCTAAAAGCTCGATTGCCCTTCTAAGCATGTTTGCTGTCTTTCTAGGTGCCATCTCAGCGAGAAATATTGAACATGCTATGCCTATTGGGAGGGCAATGATTAAAGCAATTAGGGTTACATAAATCGAAGTGATTATCATAGGCAATATGCCATATGATGGATCCGCTAGAGTTGGAGTCCATGATGTCCCGAACAAAAAATTAAAAAACCCAAAACTCGTGAATATTGGTAATCCTTCTGTAAATATCATCACGGTGATTACGCCAACAATTAATACTGTGAATAGCGCGCATAACAAAAACAATATTTCTATGGGTTTTTCAAAATATCGTCTTTTGACTTTTAAGCTTCTTTCTTTCTTCATTAAATAACCGCCCAAATCTTATTAAAAATTTATAACCAACTTTGTCTATTGTAGTTCAACAACATTAACCTGCGCTTAAGCTAATGTAAATATTGTGTTAACTGCATACAATCTTTATTTAATAACTATAATTACAATACTAATATTGTTACCCACAACTATAATCTTTATTTAAACGCAAAAAAGCGCCCAAATGGCGCTTTTTTTACTTTTAGTATGCGGGTTATTTCAAGATATAGTTCTCTTCTTGAATGAAATTTTGCACGTCTTCATTAGTAGTAATATATTCCAAGAAGTCCGCTACAGCCCCTGTAGGTTCTTCTTCTGCTGTTACAAGCAAGAAAGGTCTTGAAATTTTGTAATCTCCGCTCTTTACGTTTTCAGCTGTGGCTTCAACGCCATCAACAGAAACTGCAACTAGCTTACTATAATTTTTTACTATTCCTAATGATATGTAACCGATTGCATTTTTGTCGCTCTCAACGCTAGATGCTGCATTTCCGTTTGAATTCTGAACCAAACACTTTGTGTCGTCAATAACTTGTTCATCTAACACTAGCTCTTCAAATGCACCGCGTGTTCCAGATGTAGCTTCACGTGTGATCAATGTGATATCTGCATCATCGCCGCCTACATCTTTCCAGTTCGTAATTTCGCCTTTATAGATTTTAGCAATTTGCTCCATTGTTAGCTCTTTAACAGGGTTTTCGCTGTTAACCACAACTGCTATACCGTCAAGACACCAAATTGTTTCACCCATAGGCTTTTCATCGTCCTTTAAGTTACGTGAAGCCATACCAATGTCAGATACACCATCTTTAGCGTTTGCTATACCAACGCCAGATCCACCCTGCTCTACTTGAACTTTAACATTAGGGTTATCTTCCATGTACATGTCTTTTACAGCATCCATTAGAGGAAATACCGATGTAGATCCACTGATTTGAATAGTTGTTTGTTCTGTGGTTGTAGTGCTTTGTGCTGTATCATCGTTTGTTGTTGAAGAACAAGCTGCCAAGCCACCAATCGATAATACCATAGCCAAACACAGACCAATTATCTTTTTACGATTCATTAAAAAACATCCTCCTAATAATGATTGTTTTCATTAGTATTGACTATAATTCATTTCTGTAAACCAACTATTAATGGCACGTTAATTCTAAGTGAAGACAATCTGTTTATTTATTATCACTATTTTTCTTTAACGTGATATAATCATTACCAAAGAAAAAACCATAATTGCATAAATGCATATTATAAAGGAGATTAATCATGGAAACTATTACTATCTATCTTCGCACCGTTACTAAAGCAAAAATATCCTGCGAGCTCGGTTCTTGTTTTGCTCTTGTTCCCTATTATGATTATACTAAAACAACCGAAGGTCATGATGATGGCGGCGTTGACTACATCATGCCTGAGGACTTTAGCATTGGTCAAAACATTTATGCCCTACCTGCTTTTTTCGATGCACGTGGCCGCGTTTGTGAGCTTATCGACGTAGATGGTCACCCTTACATTAAAACACCCGACGATACTATTAAACTTGAAAAAGCTTAACAAAAAATGGCCGCTTAAAAGATAGGACATTTATGGCCAATACAATAAAAGCCTAAATTTATGCTTTTATGCGGTCAAGCTATGTATTTTCTTATATTAATAGGATTGGTTATGATTATGAAAATAATTCTGGTATATGTTTCGCCAAATTCAACTACTAAAAGCATAACGCAAGAGTTTGAAAGATTCTTTCAGCTCGCGGGCCATGAAGTCACTACCCTAAATATCGGCGAAAATGAAAACCGCCATTTTGAAAAAATAGATTTGGGGGTATTTCAAGGTGCTGATTTAATTGGTATTGGTTGTCCGGTTTATCATTTGACGATTATCGAGCCAATGGAGCGTTTCCTAAGCTTTGTTTTACCCATTATCTCAGTAGCTAACACGGAAATGAAAGCATTTGTATATCTCACATATTCAGGAATAACAACTGGTAAGGCTCTATCTAACGCCGCGCATTTACTCCAAAAAAATAATATAAGCATAGCCGGAGCAACTAAAATCAAAGCTCCACATTTTTTCGATATAGACGGATATCCTGATGAAGCCTCAATAGGAACCGTTCGTCTTTTCTGCTCCCGATTATCTGAAAATAAATTTCAACCAATAGACTGGGGAAATGCGAAAGCTCTTTTCCAGAAACGCAAAACCATTATTGATTTGATTTATCCATTTAGAAAAATTATGGGCAACCTTCGGAGACAACCAATTCAAATTAAAACAAATGCTTGCATAAGATGCGGAAAATGTGCAAATCAATGCCCTGTTAACGCGATATACATAAATCAATATGCACATAGAGACCCCAAAAAGTGTATCTATTGTTATCATTGCACCATGATATGCCCCGAAGATGCCATACACTGCAATATCGAAAAGCTCCATAAAACCATTGATTTAAATAGAAAAACTGTTGGTACAGAAACACCTCAAAACGACATTTTTATTTAACTGTAATCGCATATTTTTCACTCATCTGAGTAACGCTAATCCTTTAAAACAACTAGAATATTAAAATTACTCTGCTTCAGTATCTTAATTTGTTTTACAATCTTCTCTAGCAAGCTTAATTTTAAACGTCGTTCCCTTCCCGAGCTCGCTTTCCAACTCTAACGAGCCCCCCATTTGCTCAACAATATGCTTTACTATAGCAAGGCCTAACCCTGTACTCCCTAAAGCATTTGACCTGCTTTTATCTGCACGATAAAACCTTTCAAACACCCTGTTTAAATCATCCTTACTGATTCCTATCCCGCTATCCTTAACATAAATAGTAACGAAATCTTTATCCGCATCTAAAATTACATTTACTTCGCCACCCGATTGTGTGTACTTAATTGCGTTATCAGCAAGATTTATCATCATCTGCTTTATCCAGTCCTTATTGCCTTTAACATGCAATGCATCTCCCGTTATATTTTCCCACGACAGCTTAATCTTTTTATTCGCGGCAGTCGCTTGTACAAAATCTAATGTATCTTCAACCATTTTTTCTAAGTTAATTACCGTAAACGCTGGAATATTCCCTGATTCAATATTCGATAACATTAAAATATCTTCAATTAGTCGATTTAACCGCTCAGCTTCAACACTTATTATTCCTAAAAATCTATGTGCCTTATCTTTATCTTCTATTGCACCGTTTTGAAGAGTTTCAATAAACCCCCGAATAGAAGTTAGTGGCGTTTTAAGTTCATGCGATACATTTGCTGCAAAGTCTGATCTCATCTGTTCTAAAGCACGCATTGCTTGAACATCCTCTGCTCTTATTACCGCACCACTTATTTTGCCTTCCCTTCTCATAGGTATTATATATACCTTAATCAAACGACGTCTTTCCCATATGTTTCCTATTAACATTTCATCACTTACAGTTTTCCCGGTTTCAACTACGCGCTTAGCCAGTGATTCAAGCGTTTCTAATCTTGTTACTTCAAGAATATGTTTGCCCATTGGATCTTCGCTAATGCCCATTATATTCATTATCCGTTGGTTCCTCAGCGTGATATGCATATTCGTATCCACCGCTAAAATCCCATTTGACATTGCATCAAGAATCGCGTTTAGCTTTTCGTTTTCCTGATTCAGATCCTGCACTAAATGCTCAAGTCTATCAGCCATAGTGTTAAATGAACGACTAAGCTCTCCTAGTTCGTCATTCGCCCCAATCATAGAACAGATCCTCAAATCATATCTACCGTTTGCTATAGCCCTTGAACTGTAAGTCATTTCTACTATTGGCTGATTCATCTTGCCTGCTAACAACCATGCAATTATAGTTATTAACACAAGCATAATGATTATTATCCATACAATCCCGCCCATTAGCTCTGCAACATAGTCCCAAACTGTGCTTAACCTTAAACTTAAACGCAATACGTTTCCATTGTCTAGAAGTAAAGACTTATACATAACATCAGATTGAAGTGTTTCACTGTATCTTATAGACGTTCCTTCTCCTTGATCCCTTGCTTCAACTACCTCTGGCCTGCTGCCATGGTTCTCAAGCGGTAATTCTGCTTCTGAATCAAACAACACTTGGCCATCAGAATTAACAAGAGTAACTCTAAATTCGCTATGATCCCCAACTTTTTTTAGATATTCAATAGCTGAATCATCGTCCATAATACTCATTCCAACACTAATAGAAGTGCAGTTTTCGGCTAATGATTGCTGAGTCCTCTCCTTAACTCCATTTGAAAAAACGAACCCAAATAACACACAAACCGCAGCAAATACCACTGCGGTCAATGTTAGCGCAAACAGAAAAAGTCTACGTCTCATTTATTTCCTCCTAATCGCTAAACCGATATCCAACTCCACGAACAGTCTCAATTATGGAACCATTATCGCCTATCTTTTTTCTAAGATGTCTAATATGTACGTCCACCGTCCTAGTTTCTCCATAATACTCATAGCTCCAAATAGAGTCCAGTAAATAATCTCTTGTTAATACCCGCCCTTTATTGACAACTAATTCTCTTAACAACTCAAATTCTTTCAGCGTAAGCTGAAGCTGCTTGTCCCTATAATATGCTTTATAAGATTTAGTATCTATCTTAATGTCGCCTTGGATAATTGTCGATAATTCTGTAACATCATCTAAATTATTATTATCTTGCATCTTGCATCGTCTAATCAAAGACTTTACCCTGGCCATCATCTCACGAACGCCAAACGGTTTGGTTATATAATCGTCTGCGCCCAACTCTAGACCCAAAACCTTATCTACCTCTTCGTTTTTTGCGGTTAACATTATTATCGGTATCGTGCTAGTTGTATCATTACGCTTTAAATTAGTGCATACCTCAAGGCCATTTATTCCAGGAAGCATAATATCCAAAAGAATCAAGTCCGGTTTTTCTTCTTTGCACATCTCGAGTGCTCGTTCTCCCGATTCTGCTTCTACAACTAGAAAACCTTCGGACTTTAGGTTATAGCTAATAAGTTCGCGTATATTTGCCTCATCGTCTACCACTAAAATAGTCTGCTTTATAATAATAATCCCCTCCAACTTACGATTAACCCGTTATACTAACATTATTATGGATGCCATCGAACCAGTTTTCCCCTTATCTCTACGATGAGAAAAAAATCTATCGCTTTGACAACTAGTACAAGCATCTTGCGAAAAAATATTTTCGTTTTTCACTCCAGCTTTTAATAATGATTCTCTCACACACGCATCTAAATTGATTGAAGCCTTCTTCCCAGCTTGCTTAACCACTGTATCCTTACCTTCAAATGCATTTTCAAATGCATCCACCACTGGTTTGTCTACCTCAAAACAACATGGGCCAATATGCGCTGTAATGCCACACATCAAATCGCTTGGCTCTGTACCAAACTCTTTTTGCATGCGTTCAACCATCTTGTTTCCCATCCCTAATACAACGCCTTTCCATCCTGCGTGGCACACACCGATACACCTTTTTATTGGGTCTAAATAAAATATTCCAAGACAATCAGCATGCAAAGTAACAAGCGGAACACCAACTTTATTTGTTATAAGTCCATCGCAATATGGCAAATCAGATGTAATCTTTATTCCCTTACCTTTATCTTTTTTATTAACACAACAAACGTTAACACCATGTTCATAATTTACAAGCACAAAATCATCCGCTTTCATCGAAAGCACATCAGATATTAGCGAATAGTTCTTGCGTACGTTTTCCAATGAATCTCCACGCTTTATGTTGAAATTTAAACTGCTAGAAAAACCGGTACTAACACCACCTATTCTTGAGGTAAATCCCATACGAACCAGTTTTGTGTGTTCAAACTCCGGTATGGTCGCATATTCAATTCCATCTTTTTCTATATATTTAAAGCCGCCTTTAGGCTTATCCATTATTGATCCTTTCTGTCTTCATGAAGCAATGTTGCAAGTTCTTTCATAAAGGTATTAATATCCGTAAACTGCCTATAAACAGACGCAAAACGAACATATGCTACCTCGTCTAAATTCTTTAGCGCCTTCATCACCATCTCTCCAATTATGTCACTACTTACTTCAGGCTCTAATAGATTCATAACATCGCGCTCAATCTCTGCAACAACCTGCTCAATTTTAGCTTGGGCGGCCGGACGCTTCTCACACGCTTTAATTAACCCAATCCTTATCTTGTCGGTGTTGAATGGTTGCCTACGGCCATCTTTTTTTATAACCATAACAACACGAGTGTCTACTTTTTCAAACGACGTGAAACGTTTACCGCATTTTACGCATTCCCTGCGTCTGCGCACCGCTTGACCATCATCAACCGTACGCGTGTCCACAACTTTGCTTTCATCATGAAAACAATAGATACATCTCAATTCAAACACCTCCTTTTTGCATTATATCAAACTAACTTCATTACGTAAATGTTACACCTTAGACACCTTAGCACCTCCATGACGCAATTCTACTAAAATAACGTCTTGCCCTAATTTTTGAATCTTGCACCAGGGAATAATGTAATCATCTCCCGCCTTAAAAAAACACCAAAATTTACATGGTGCCGGAACTATTATCGAAATAATGCAGCCTGTTGAACAATCTATTTCAAGATCGTTGATGTATCCTAATGACCTGCCATCGCAAATATTTATTACTTCTTTATCCTTTAGATCACAATACCTCATCTTCTCGCCTCCTTAGGTTTCTACATATTATGCAAATCCTAAGTATTAGATGCACCAAATACGACACACAAAAAAAGCTGTAGGAACATTACCTACAACTTTTTGTTCTCCACTCTATATAAAAACGGCTAAATATGCTTCCTCATATTTTTTAGCGCTGTTTTTTCCAATCTTGATACCTGAGCCTGAGAAATACCAATCTCCTCAGCTACCTCAACCTGCGTTCTACCCCTAAAAAATCTCATGTTTAATATCATTTTTTCTCTATCACTAAGTTTAACCATAGCTTCTTGTATAGCTAACCCTTCCATCCACGAATCCACATCACAGTTTTCATCTTTTACTTGGTCCATGATAAAAATTGCATCTCCACCATCTTGATATATCGGTTCAAACAAAGAAACTGGATCTTGAATTGCTTCTAACGCAAATACTACATCTTCTTCAGGAAGCTCAAGTTGCTTAGCAATTTCAGCAATCGTTGGTTCTTGCCCATTATCTGTCGCCAACATGTTGCGTGCTTGTAGCGCTTTATAAGCAATATCTCTTAATGAGCGCGATACACGAATAGGATTATGGTCCCTTAGATGCCTTCTAATCTCACCTATTACCATTGGCACTGCATATGTCGAAAACCTTACATTGTGCGATAAATCAAAGTTGTCTATTGCTTTCATAAGTCCGATACATCCAACTTGAAATAAATCATCAAGTGGCTCTCCACGATTGTTAAACCTCTTTATTACGCTTAACACCAACCTTAAATTCCCCTGAATCATTTCCTGCCTAGCTTGCTTATCGCCTGCTTTTATCTTAACGAATAATTCCTGCATCCGTTCATTGCTTAATACGGACAGCTTGGAGGTGTCCACCCCACAAATTTCAACTTTGTTACCAGCCATAGCCATCCTCCGTTCAACTTACTCTTCATGACTATGTTTACCTTACTAAGATTGTTTTATGCAGACAAAAAGCTAGCTTATTTTACTTAAAATCACCTACACAATAAAGAAATCGCTTAACCATGCCTGTTAAGCGATTTCTGTAGAATTTTGTAATTTTTTTATCTCGAAATTAAGGCGTGTTTTTAGCTTGCCCAGAACTAGCATTATCCAAAAACCAAAAAAAACCGCATTAGCATCTTGCTAATACGGTCGTTTAGTAAGCCTATTGCTTTTTATATTCCATAGTTTCCCCAGCAGTATTAGTAATTGAAAGCTTATCGCCATTAATTACAAAGCTATTAACCGTTTCCGTGCCGTCATACGTAATAATCAGCTTATCGTCTTCTATACTATACGTAAACTCATACATTTCTTTTTCATACATGTTTGCACTTGCATCTCCGTCATCTTTAAATGTAAATCCAAATACACCTGTATCCTCAACCCAAGTACCTACTATAGGATTTGATCCGCATGCTACTAGCACCAAAGCTAAACACATTGTTAATAATAGAATCGCAAAAGTCTTTTTCATAATACTACCCTTCAAACATTAATTGCTCCTATAAAGATCTATAGATATCCCAAGAGGATCAGTAATTGTAAGCTTATCACCACTAATTTCAAACATAGTTTGAGCATCTTCACCATTAACCGTAACCGTTAGTATATCGTCATCAATTATATAATATCCAGTAAGATTCTGCTCTCCATATGGGTATCCAAAAATAACCTGCTCACCTAATTGATACACAAAGACCATGTTATCATTTGTAAATTCCATTTCATAGAATCCTGTTTCAGTCTTCCATTTCCCAACTAAATCATTTGAGGCAGAACACGCTACCAACAATAGCGCTAAACATACAATTAATAATACAAAAAATATATGTTTTTTCAAATCATCACCTTCCAATATAGAATTATAGCCGTTTAACAATAGTTAAACGGCTATAAACATTAAAAATTATTTCCTGTTATATTTAGTTGCTGTTCCGTCTTGATCCGTAATTGTCAGGACGTTGCCTTCAATCTTATAGGTTGAAATTGTTTCTTGTCCCATAACCGTAATGGTAATTTTATCGCCTTCAGTTTTATAATCTACAGTCATAATCTCTGTATCACCAATGAATGCGCCTAACTTACCATCATTTCTGAACTCCATGGTGGTCATTCCAGATTCATCTTGCCACTTTCCAACTATGTCTGAACTTCCACCACACGCTACCAATACTGCTGCTAAACACACTACCAATAATACAAGTGCTATACTTCTTCTCATTTTATACATCTCCGTCTCAATAATAATTACATATATACAAATATGCATTCCCCATAATATTTTATATCACAATTTTCCAATTGTAAATACATTTGTACTCTTTTAAATAAGATTTATATACTATGCCCTATTTTGTAAAAAAGAGGACTATACTAGCCTAACAATTTTTTAATAGTATTATATCAACATACGCAATAATATAATACCTTCTTTATAATATAACCAAACATAATTCCATTCTTTGATACAGAGATAATAATTCTATTATTATTTAACGAATTTTTTCATATAGCACCGTTGATTGTGGCATAACATACAACTAGTTTTAGGTCAAAACCTATACCATTCTACTCATTTCTTTTTTCAATCGACTTATTATTCTTTTTTCTAACCTGGAAATATAACTTTGCGAAATACCCATCATCTCTGCAACTTGTTTTTGTGTTTTCTCTGTATTGCCCACCAACCCAAACCTTAGTTCCATTATACACTGTTCCCGCTCTGTTAGTTTTTTGAGTGCTTGCGCTAACAACTCCCTGTCCACTGATCCTTCTATAGATTTAAATACTAGGTCGTTTTCGGTTCCTAGCACATCAGATAACAATAGCTCATTACCATCCCAATCTATGTTAAGTGGTTCGTCAAGCGATACCTCAGATCTGGTTTTTCCGTTTCGCCTTAAATACATCAGTATCTCATTTTCGATACACCTTGACGCATATGTCGCTAACTTTATTTTTTTGCTTGCATCAAATGTGTTAACCGCTTTAATTAGTCCAATAGCACCTATTGATATTAAGTCTTCAATACTAATACCCGTATTTTCAAACTTTCTAGCGATATAAACAACAAGTCTTAGATTCCGTTCGATCAGCGTTGTCTTAACCGTTTCATCGCCTTGTTGCCATAAAAGTATAAGATTTGCTTCTTCCTGTGTTGTTAAAGGCAGCGGTAAAGCTTCGCTTCCCCCAAAATAATACAGTGGTTTAGCTCTGCGCCTATACCAACCAAGTATTATCCTTTGTATCAATTTTTCCTTTACCCAACGTACCCCTTTTTTCACCCATCCCATATTTTTTCCCTCCTCACTTATAGTGTAGGCCCAATTATTGCGTCAACTTCATAAGCCAATTGCTCGTTTTCTACAACAGCGACATAAACGTTATCTGTTTTTCTTTCTTCGTCACCATTATAAACAAATACGTGTTTTGCTTTAAATGCTTTTAGCATTTTAAAGCCTGAAATTGTTACACATGGCACCATTCGCTCTTTTGCATTTTTTGGTTTTAATATTTCGATATAGCCTTGCTTAACTAATATTACTGGACGTCCACTAAGGGGTTCAGTTAGACCGTTCCCCGTATCAACAAGCGCTTTTAGCTTAGCTTGCCCTTTATCGGTCACTACGTTTATCTCAGCGCTACATGCATCTACATGTACTTTCATCGAAATATTTCGCCTTAAATACTCTAATGCTATGCATCCACACACGCCGCCGATTAACACTATCCTAAGCGGTATCCCTCTCGTTACTATTACTCCCAAAGCACTAGTCGTACCACTCCCTGTTAAATAAAATAGCCCTAACATAACACCACCAAGTATGCATGATGACAGCAAAAAATAGACTAATCCTCCACCCAACGCTTTAAACGACTTTGGATTATTTGCTATCGCTACCATGGCAACAGCAAATAGTACTTTTACAATGAACCATCCCCATACACTATTAACAGGCGATAAAAAATATAACAGTGCATATACTGCACCTACTGAAGAGGCCACTAAATTTCTAATAATACTCGGAGGACGATCTTGTAGTCTTGACGACAAAAATATTATCAATGCGTTCATTAAAAGATTGTCAAGAAATAACAGTTCAATATAAACGCTCATCTTGTTCGTCCTTTCAATCTTTTCTCTGTCGCACAGTATATCCTACTACCGTTAAACTACATGTAGAACCTTGTATTTAAACTATATAATGGTTAAAGGATTTTAAACGAATGATGTCAAATACCATAACTTCTTTGGATATGATGAATTGCTCTCCATAAAATGAGTTGTCCTATCCTATTATTTGCATAAAAAAACAGCCTCTCAAAATTTTGAGAGGCTGTTAATTATTTAGTCTAACGTCTTGGTCGCCTTAAAAATGTTGGGATTTCGAGATCATCCTCTTTGTCCTCATCCAACCTTTCGTCATCATCGACGCCTCTTTTATTTAGGTTGAATGTAAAATCACGTCGTTCTTCTCTTGTAAACAAACTTGAAACAGTCTTGTCAAAATTTTCTTTATCCAACGTATCAAGATCTGTCTTTTCTCCTTCTAATTCGCGAGCTCCTACAGTATCTTTTCTTTCAAACCCTGTAGCAATTATCGTAATTCTAACTTGATCGCCTAACTGCTCGTCTATAGCAGTACCATAAATAATATTTGCCTCTGGTGCGGCAGCTTCCATTACCAATCGTGCTGCCTCATTACTCTCAAGTAATCCCAACTCAGGTCCACCTGTAATGTTTAACAAAACATCGTTTGCACCAGCAATGGTTGTTTCAAGGAGGGGGCTTTCCATTGCTAATCGTGCTGCTTCTGATGTACGATCTTCACCTGCGCCGAGTCCTATTCCCATATGAGCTATTCCTTTACCACTCATAATCGTCTTAACGTCTGCAAAGTCAAGATTAATTAAACTAGGAACTGCAATCAAGTCAGATATGCCCTGAATTCCTTGCCTTAAAACATCATCAGCAAACTCAAATGCTTCCATAACTGATGTGCCTTTGCTCACCACCTGCAATAACCTATCATTTGGAACAGTGACCAATGTATCTACATTTTCCATCAAATCTCTAAGACCATCTTCAGCATTCAGCATCCTTACTCTTCCTTCAAACGTGAATGGCTTCGTAACAATACCAATGGTGAGTATGTCCATCTCTCGAGCAATCTCAGCTACTATGGGTGCAGCTCCAGTTCCTGTACCACCGCCCATTCCAGCCGTAACAAATACAAGATCAGTGTTTTTTAGCGCACGCTCAATCTCTTCTCTACTTTCTTCAGCTGCACGTTTACCGATATCAGGCTTTGCACCTGCGCCCAATCCTTTGGTAAGCTTTTCGCCTATCTGAATCTTTTGTGTCGCTCCTGATGCATATAACGCTTGCTTATCCGTATTTATTGCAATATAATCCACCCCGACTAATCCGTATTGAATCATTCGGTTTACTGCGTTGTTCCCTGCTCCCCCAACGCCAACTACTTTTATTACCGCAGCGTTATTCATCTCAACATCAAATTCTAACATGCGCTCTACCCCCTTGAGTTTTTCAGCATTCTAATTATTTTATTGACGAAGCCACCGTTCCCAGTAGAATATTGTTCGTCTGGTAATTTCTTTTTTTCGCTAAACACACAATTTATCAAACTTATCGAGCTTGAGTAGCATTGTGAATGCATAAGCGAACTTTGCATAGAGTAAGCTTTAGTGTCTAAGCCCATTCGCCATTTCACAAATTCTCTACTCCCACGCATCGGCAAAAGACCGCCCCCAGTCAAATAAATCTTTGTACTATCATTAAGATTGACCTTGCTCTTCGTCAACCGCTTTGCAGCTAATGAACAAATCTCTTCTGCCCGCGACTCGATAATCATTTTCACTTTTTCATAAGGCACTTTTTCTACCGAATCGTTATACGTGTTTGATAATATTTCAATACTACTGCTGTTTTTTATATTCAACCCAAAAACATAACGTTTTTTTAGTTGCAACGCCTGTTCTACGCTTACGCCTAAACCTTCCACCAAATCATTTGTTATGCTTTCTCCTCCGACTGATATAGCACTATGGAAAGATAACGCACCATTTTTCGCAACGCACACATCTGTATTCCATGCGCCGACATCAATCAATATGGTCTCTTCCCGCCTATACATCTTAGGAATAATATGCATTACCTGAGCTTGCGGTACTGCAAAATAATCATGTACATCTATTTGAAGACTATCAAACACAGGTTGTACAACATTTACAAACGATTCTAAGCCAAAAACACACGATACCTTTGCCCAAAGCCTGTCCGCCCTTTGACCAATAGGCGAATCCATCCAATCACTACTTTGTGTTTTATATTCTTTCCCCACCGCATGCAATAGCCTTAATCCATTTGGCACCGAAATATCCTTTGCCTTTTCAATAACCAAATTCATGTCATGTTCGTCTATTCTTCCATGCAACCCATGAGGTGTAATTTGACCTTCGACTACTCCTGTACGAACAAATGCTCCCGGCACGCCAACAACCGTCTTCTTTAAACGCATATGCACTTGCTGCTGAGCCTTTTCAACAGCTTCCTCGATGGCAAACCCAACTTTTTCCTCACATACAAACTTGCCTTTTCTGATTCCGTCGTAATTCGATTGGCCATAAGCGAGTATCTCTAGACTACCGTTATCTTTTTGTTCACCTATTATGCATATTATCTTTGATGTGCCGAAATCTATCGCTGAAGCTATTTGTCTTCTCATAACTCACTCCACCTCTTTTATCTCATGCACATGAAAAAATATATTCGCTTGTAATTATACCATAATTACACTCACTTCACATTAATTAGGATGTTTCTTTTTGAGTAATTATTGTATAAATTTCATCTATGGTGAATAATACGCACTGTTTCCTCCTGTAACGCTAATAGTACCCCCTGTTTTCTTTAAATCCATTAATTTCTCAATGATTGCATCCATCCACAAGAATTTATTATCTAGATTTTCAACCTTACCAATCTCTAGCTTATATCCTAATCTTAGCTTTAAAACAACGTCTGATTTAGACGATATATCTATAGATTCAACATATCCAAGCCTATCGTTTGATGACAGAAAGCTTAGCAGCGTTATCAAGTCATCAAGTTTTAGTTCGTTCTCGCATTTAATTAAATGCCCTTGCTTAGCAAGCGTCACATTTAAACCTTTTACTTCAATTATATCCTTTGTATCGACCTCTCCATCATATACAATTCTCGTACCTGTTTCGTCTATTAGCATCAAATTCCCCTGATATTCAACTGCAGCAATACCTTCTCGCTCTCTAACATGCAATACTATTGTATCGGGAAACTGTCTTTCAATATCTGTTAACAAGAGATTAGGATACTTACTAGTTAATCTTTGGCTGACTTCAGCTTGCTTGACCAGCATCATGTTTGAACCTTGTTCTATTTTGCTTGTATTAATTATCTCTTGAGAATCAATTTCTGTGGTCCCCTCAACTTCAATGTTTTTTACAATTAACAATTCAAAGCATATTAGCCCGGTTAAAACAACAATACACATAATTGATATAATTAACCAAATACCCTTTGTTTTGTATCTTGTCATCTTTTGTTTATTCCTCCACTCGAACTATATCTGCTCCTAAACTGGTTAAGCCCTTTGCTAAATCTTCGTATCCGCGGTCGATATGCTCAACCCCTCTTACTATCGTATTGCCATATGCACTAAGTCCGGCCAATACTAGCGATGCTCCTCCTCGCAGATCCTTGCCTTCAACCTCACTACCCGTTAACCTTTCAACCCCTCTTATAACCGCTGTCCTGTCCTTAATTTTAATGTTTGCTCCCAGCTTACTAAGCTCAGCGGCATGAGTAAATCTGTTTTCAAATACATTCTCGGTTATCACGCTAGTTCCGCTTGCGATAGTTCCTAATGCAAATATCTGTGGTTGCATATCTGTTGGAAAACCAGGATATGGCAACGTCTCTATTTGCTGAAGCTCGTTTGGCCTTTTGTCTGCGCAAATCCTTATTACGTCTTGCCCAACATCCACCCTGCATCCAACTTCTTTAAGTTTGTGTGTTATCGAGTGCAAATTGAGCGGCGAAACATTTTTTAGAGTAATATCGCCTTTTGTCATTGCAGCTGCCACCATATATGTGCCAGCAACTATCCTATCAGGCATTATCTTGTATTCAACATCTTTAAGTTTTGTTACACCTTGTACAACAACTGTGCTACTACCCGCTCCGTTAATCCTTGCACCGCATCCATTCAAAAAACTTTGCAGGTCAATTATTTCAGGTTCTCGTGCTGCATTATTTATAATGGTTGTGCCTTTTGCATATACAGCCGCCATCATGAGATTCTCAGTTGCACCTACACTAGGGTAATCCAAATGCACTTCCCCACCTTGAAGATCACGTGCATCACAAATTATGTATCCGTGCTCCTCAATAATATTTACGTTAAGACTTCTTAACCCTTTTAGATGCAAATCTATCGGTCTAGCACCTATTTCACATCCACCTGGATATGTGAATTTGGCCTTCCTAAATCTTCCCAACACTGGACCTAACATAAATATCGATGACCTAAGCTCTTTTGCTAGCGAATCAGGCATTTCCCATCTATTCGCCTTAGACGCATCAATAATAACAGTATTGTCCTCACGTTTTACGTCGCATCCTAATTGCTCAAGTATGCATAACATATTTGTTACGTCCAAAAGATCAGGGCAATCATGTATTGTTATAGGGAGAGTTGTTAGCAGTGTGGCTGCTAAAATCGGAAGAATAGAATTCTTTGCTCCCGAAACCCTTATCGCACCCTCGAGCCGCTTTGTACCAAGAATCGAAAATTTCGCCATATGCGACACCTCCACAGTTTTGCATAATCCTATTTTATGCAATACGTTTTGGTGTGTTCCCATTTCTGGATTTTGCCTTCTTTGTTTTTCCGCTTCGTCTACAACTCTTTGAAATATTTAACAATACCCCTATAGATGTCATAAATATAACAAGCGATGAACTACCGTGGCTGAAAAATGGAAGCGACAATCCTGTAGGAGGAATACTCCCTGTTACAACAGCGATGTTGATTATTACTTGTATCGCTATTAGAGATGTTATTCCAACAGCAAGCATTGACCCAAATAAATCTGGACAGGTTAACGCTACTCTAAACCCTCTATACACTAATAGCGCAAATAATCCTACTACTAACGTCGCCCCTAATATTAACCCAAGTTCCTCTACAATTACAGCGAAAATAAAATCTGATTCCATATATGGCAAAAACAAATACTTTTGCCTGCTTAGTCCTAGACCATTTCCAAACAACCCTCCCGCTGCAATCGCATATAACGATTGAATCAGCTGGTACCCAGTATCAGAAGGATCTGCCCACGGATCTAAAAACACCATAAATCTTTGCATTCTATATGGCTCAAGCAACGTTAATGCAAGACCACCTGCTATACCGGTTGCACCTAAAAATGCTCCGTGCCTCAGCCGCATACCACCTGCTATTAACAATACAAAAGTTAACCCTGCAATCGTCAATACTATACTAAAGTTTGGTTGCGCCAATATAAGTGCACATATAAACCCTACAACCGCTAATACTGGTAAAATGCCTTTAAAGAAACTTCCCATCCTCTTTGGATTATTACTAACGAACGTAGCAACAAAAAGTATCACTGCAAATTTAGCTATTTCTGATGGTTGCACGCTTATTCCTGCTACACTTAGCCATCTTGTCGACGAGTTCTTCGTTTCTCCAATTCCGTCTAACAGCACTAATGCCAACAATATTATCGCAATCACTACTCCAACTACGTACAGCTTTTTCAAGCGGCGATAGTCAAAGAATGTGAAAAAAGCCATGGAACCCAATCCTATAATCGCTCCAAAAATTTGTTTATTGAAAAAATATTGTCCGTCACCAAACATTTGCTGCCCATAATAATAGCTTGCGCTATATAGCATTATTAGGCCGAAACAGACCAATATTAACGTGAGTATGAAAATGGAAAAATCGACACCCTTCGTTCTTTCCTTAATTGATTTCATTCACTATCTCTCCAGTTTTAATACAATCCTTTTAAACTCTCTACCTCTTTGTTCATAGTCGCTAAACATGTCAAAACTGGCACACGCTGGCGATAACAACACGTTATATCCAGTCGAAGCTAACTCGAACGCTTTTTCTACGCTATTTTCAAAACTATTAGCCTTTACAACTCTATCAAATCCCAGCTTTTTGCAAGCATCAACCACCTTATCAGCAGTGTCCCCCAGTGCTACTACAGCTTTTATCTTGTCACCAAATTCTTTTACCATAGGCACAAAATCACTCTTTTTATCAAAGCCTCCAGCAATTAGTACTGTATCGCGGTCCATTGCCTGGATAGCTTTTATTGACGCATCTGGATTGGTTCCTTTTGAGTCGTTGATAAACCTAACTCCATCCACTTCACGCACAAACTCAATCCTATGTTCAACGCCTTTAAATGCCATCAAGGTTTCACGAACGATACTAGCATTAATACCATAGCTCATAGCGCATAATGTAGCTGCCATAGCGTTTTCTAGATTATGATTGCCTGGAATGTATATTTCGTCAACAGCACAAACACGTATAGCACCATCACCTAGATTAACCATCATATCATCATTTTCAACATATGCACCTTTCACCTTTTGCATTCGACTAAAATAGAGTATTTCTGCTTTTGTTTTTGTGCTCATATCCCGTACAATGTCATCATCGTAATTCAGGATGGCCTTATCGCTAAACGTCTGATTTTTAAATATATGCTCTTTAGATGCAATATACGCTTCCATTGTCTTAAATCTATCTAAATGATCCTCAGTAATATTAAGCATTGCGCAGATTTGTGGATGAAATTGATAAGTGCTCTCTAGCTGAAAACCCGCTACTTCAGCAACTACTACTTCGCCTTTTTTTGTATCAAGAGCCTTATCAGCAATCGGAATGCCAATATTACCTAATACATGCGTTGTGTATCCAGCATGCTTGAATATTTCACCTGTTAATGTTGTTGTTGTTGTTTTACCATTAGTCCCAGTGATTGCAACCAAGTCACACTTTAAGAACCTGCTAGCAAGCTCAATCTCTCCGATAACTTCAGCCCCAAGTTCCCTTGCCCTTTTTGCAAAAGGTGCATTAATTGAAATAACTGGGCTTAAAACAACGATGTCCTTATCTTCTACAAAATCAACCGCTCCTTGCCCAAGCCTAAACTCTATATCATATCCCTCTAGCTGATCTATAAAATTTTGTAGCTGCTCTGCTGGCTTTGAATCGTTTACCGTAACTATAGCATCGCATTTAGATAGCATCTTAGCGCAAGCAACTCCCGTCCTAGCTAGTCCTACAACTAATATCTTTTTATCTTTAACGTCCATAATTTTCCCCTCGCCTTTAGATGCCAAGTAAAGCTATCAAACAAGCTATAATCGTTATCAATGTATACAGTGTAACTATCTTTGTTTCAGGGGTTCCCTTAAGTTCGTAATGATGATGCAAAGGAGCCATCTTGAAAATTCTTTTCCTACGAAGTTTGTATGAACCAACCTGTAACATTACCGAAACGTTTGATAGTACAAACATTATGCCCATTATTGGTATAAATAAAGTAACCCTTAACATTATTGCTATTACTGATAACGCGCCTCCAATAGCTAATGCGCCCGTATCGCCCATAAACACTTTTGCTGGATATGTATTGAAACGTAAAAATCCCATACACGCCCCAGTTAGCGCTCCGATAAATACCAGCATATTGCTTAAATTAGATGCCAATAACGTTTGGCCGCTATCATTCGCCGCAACTATAAATATAATATATATAAATCCGAATGTTACCGTGTTTGCAATGGTTACACTGGTCGCTAAACCGTCTAATCCATCTGTCAAGTTCACACCATTTACTACTGCCAACACCACAAATACTGTAAAAGGAATAAACCAAACACCTAAGTCAAGTTCTGTTCCGGTAAACGGCACTATCAAGCCGCTCCCAATATTTGGATCATTATATGCAAAAACTGCTATTACAATAGCTAGTCCAAGTTGCCCAATTATCTTTTGATACGCCCTCAGTCCCATCGATCGTTTCTTAACAACCTTTATAAAGTCATCCAAGAACCCAACCAGTCCATACCCGAGCGTCACCAACACCGAAAGCAATATATATTCTATAGGACCATTAAACAGTATTACGCAAGTAATGACCAAGGCTAAAAGTATTAATATTCCGCCCATAGTTGGAGTTCCCGCTTTAGATAAATGGCTCTGAGGTCCATCATCCCTTACCATTTGTCCAAACTTTAATTTCTGAAGCATTGGTATTACCAGCGGTCCTAATAAATAACTAATTGCAAACGATATCAATATCGCATAGATGAATAAGTGCATTTTGATTCCCTCTTTTGTTTATTTACAACTATCTATTTTCTGGTAGTATTCCTCAACAATTTCTTTATCACTAAAATGGAACCTTACCCCGTTAATCTCTTGATACTCTTCATGACCCTTGCCAGCTAACAGTATTACGTCGCCTACTTCACACTGTTCTAGGGCATATTCAATAGCCTCTAACCTGTTTTCAACTATTATATAATCGCATGCAGTTTTTATCATGCCTTCCTCAATATCTTTAATTATATCCATAGGATTCTCTGACCTTGGATTATCTGAAGTAATAATACAATAATCACTATAACGTCCTGCAATCTCTCCCATAATAGGACGCTTACCTCGATCTCGATCCCCACCGCACCCAAACAATGTTACTATACGATCCTTTGCAAACTCTTTAATCGAGCTAAGAACACTTTCTAGTCCATCTGGACTATGTGCATAATCAACAATGACCGTCACATCTTTATTGTTTGTGTCCAATACTTCAAACCTTCCAGATACGCTACTTAGTTGTTCAAGCCCAACCAGAATACTTCTTCCTGTTGCTCCTAACGCATTAGCTACGCTGGCTGCAGTTAACGCATTATACACGCTAAACAAACCAGGGATACTTAGGTTTGTAGGCAACGTTTGCCCTCCAAGCTGTAATCTAAAATTTGTTCCTTTGGGAGTTATCTCTATACTATGCGCCATAATATCACTTTGCTCACGAATACCAAAAGTATGTATAGGATAATTTTTCCCTTCAACCATTTTTCTCGAAGCCTCATCATCCAAATTTATTGCTGCAGCTTTGCACATACCAAACAACTTTTTCTTAGCCTCGAAATAATCATTCCATGTGCCATGGAAATCAAGGTGATCCTGCGTAAAATTCGTAAATGCAGCTACATCAAATTCAATTCCTGCTACTCTCTTAAGCGCTAGTGAATGACTAGATACCTCCATGACAACCGACTCTACCCCTTCGTCTACCATCCTAGCCAATAACCTTTGTAGATCCACCGATTCTGGCGTAGTTCTTTGGGTTTGGATTAATGTATCTCCAATCATGTTGGTTATAGTTCCAATAAGACCGACTTTTTGTCCACTTGCTTCTAAAATTGACTTAAGCATAAACGTTGTGGATGTTTTCCCATTTGTTCCAGTAACACCCACCATAGACATTTTTGTGGACGGATAATCAAAAAATGCTGCGCTCAAAAGTGCCATGGCTTCTCGAGTATCGTCTACTACCACCTGAACAACATCCTTTGGTAAATCAAGAGCATGCATAACAACCACAGCTTTTGCTCCCTGCTTAACTGTCGCCATAGCATAATCATGTCCATCAGCTTCTATGCCTTTTATACAAAAGAAAATTGCTCCGTCGTCTGCCTTACGCGAGTCATACACAACATCAACAATATCAATATCGTCGTTGCCAATCAATTCATACTCAGGCAATGCTTGAAGCATTTGACTTAATTTCATAATAATCCTCCTGGATGTGGATTTTTTCTCGGTCTGATTATACCACATTTCGCAGAATAATCACCGTTTATCTGCATTTTAGTCTTCTTCACAAGTTATTTCTATCTGTGTATTAGGCAACACCTTAGTTCCCGCAGTTACTGACTGTGATTTTACTATCCCTTTTCCAATGACGCTAGCTTTCAATCCTACGCCCTCAAGCTTTTGTTTTGCTGCGTCCATATTCATATTAACTACATTCGGAACTTCGATTGCTTCTGGCGTCTGACTATCATTTTCGCCTGGATCATTTGTATAAAGTAACACATTTGACCCTTTGGTGATTTTTGCTCCAGCTTGAGGCATTTGGTTTTTTATAAGCCCATTTTTATCAGATGCACTACAAGTGAATCCTGCTGCTGCTAAAGCTTTACTTGCCTGTTCATATGTTTTATTACGCACATCCGGAACTTCTACAAATTCGACGTCTTGATCAACATTTGTAGGTGCAATATTTCTATAATGCAATGTTTCTTCAAGTATACTTTTAACGTATGGTGCGGCAACTATACTTCCAAACGTTGATGATACACCGGCAGGTTCATCAACTATAAATAACACCAAGAATTGTGGATCATCTGCGGGTGCAAAACCTATAAACGATGATACGTTCTTACCTACAGCTATCTGCCCGTTTTCGTATTTTTGAGCTGTACCAGTCTTTCCGCCAACCCTATATCCAGAAATCTGTGCGTTTTTTCCGCTACCATTTGCAACAACCGATTCAAGCAATGCGCGTACCTTAGCACTCGTCGCCTCCGAAATAACCCTTCTGACTGTTGCCTCCTCAGTGCTTTTAACGACATTGCCATCGTTATCTACTATTGATGATACAATATGCGGCGTCTTTAACTCTCCACCGTTTATTGCCGCGCTGACTGCCGATGCAAGCTGGATTGGTGTGATTGCAATACTCTGTCCAAATGATATCCTAGCGAGGTCAAATGATTTTACATTGCTTTCATCCATAACAATGCTGTTACCTTCGCTAAGTGCCTCGATTTCAGTTTTATCCATCAATCCAAATGCTTCGATATATTCATATAACTTTTCCGTGCCTAGCCTTAATCCCATATCCATAAAAGCCGAGTTACATGAATTCTGTACCGCTTCTGCAAGCGTTTGAGTTCCGTGTGTCTTCCAACATTTTGTTACTATTCCATCTATAGTTTTTGAACCAGTACATGTAAACGTTGAACTTTCATCAACCACGCCTTCTTCTAGCGCCGCTGCCAGAGTAATTATTTTAAAAGTGGAACCCATCTCATAAGCATCCGAAACCGCAAGGTTTCTAGATAAGCTCTGCAATAACTCGGTATCATCACGCGGAACCTCATTTAAGTTGAAATCAGGCTTACTAGCCATCGCCAAAACTTCTCCTGTATTTGGGTCCAGCACTATTCCTGTAATACTCTTAGGATTATTAATTACAATAGCTTCGTCCATGGCTTTTTCAAGAAAATACTGTATTACATAATCTATATTTAATATTAAATCATCGCCTTGCACAGCCTCTACAATCTCTTTCGTGCCAAATGAGATAGCGTTTCCATCTCTATCCGTTTCAATGATCTCTCGTCCATCTTGGCCCTCTAAATATTTATTATACTCTAACTCTAGCCCTTCTTGACCTGTTCCATCTACCGTTGTATACCCAAGTACTTGGGTCAAAAAATCGTTTTGTGGATATACTCGTTGTGTATCAACTACAAGCTGCACGCCTTTTAATTCCAGATCTCTTATTGCATCACTTTGTTGACTAGTTACTTTTCGGGCTATCCACACTTGCCCAGAAGATGTATCTTTAACTTTTTTCTCAAGTGTTGCTTTATCTATACTTAAAATTTCAGAAAGGTTAGAAATCACACGTTCCCTTTCATCTTCATCATCTTTATAACTTAGAGGAGTTACTGTTACCGAATATACCGTTGTCGACTCTGCTAAAACCTGTCCGTTCCTATCTAAAATATCTCCTCTATCAGCTTCAATGGTAAAACTTCTAGTCCATTGATCTAACGCCATTTCCTGATACTCTGCACCGTTAAACACTTGAATCCAAGCAATTTTTCCTAATAACGCTAAAAACAGGATGGAAAATACTAATAATATTCTAACCATCCTTTTTTTATTAGGCATTCTAGACATCGGCATTTAATATTACTCCTTTTTTAGGGTTAGTCTAATAGCCCTAATAAATAATCGAATACGCCTTGGTCTTGTGTTGTTGTATTTTCAGTAGCGTTACCACTTTGTTCAGCTACTGCTGGCAACTTTATCGATATTCTTTTCAAAGTATTTGAAGTATCCATATTCAGACCTTCGGATGCACGAGTTTCGATATCATCAAGGCTAACACCAACACTAAGCTGCGCTCTTAATTGAGATGTTTTCTGCTTTTCTACCTTCAAAGTCTTATTTAACGCAGAAAGATCGTTATCCAAGGTTTCAATATATAAAAACCTTGTTATTATTGTGGATACAACAAAAAACGATAGCAACACAAGCCCTATGCTGATCAGTCTTTTTGCGACTGATGGTCTGGGACTAACTTTTGGTTGTTGCTTTGTTCTTCTTCTAGGCTGTCGCGCTGGCTCAGGCATTTGCCACTGCGGTGCGACATTATTCCTTGTTTGCTCTGCTATCACTTTTATTCAATATCCTTTCGTGTTAGAACTGTTGCTTTTTTTCAAATACTCTTAGCTTCGCGCTTCTTGCCCTTATATTCTTTTCAAGTTCATCTTCGCTTGCTATTATTGGTTTTCTAGTTATCACCTTACCCTCTGGCTCTTTCCCACATATGCATTGCGGAAAATCTTTTGGGCAGGTGCATGGGTTAGCCCATCTTGCAAATGTTGTCTTTACTATCCTATCTTCAAGCGAATGGAAAGTAATAACACATAATCTACCACCAGGTCCCAACGAGTTACACGCCGACGTTATAGCTGGCTCTAGATGCTCTAGCTCACCATTAACATAAATTCTAAGAGCCTGAAACGTTCTTCTAGCTGGATGTGGACCCGTCCGCCTCTTTGATGCAGGTATAGCTTGTTTTATTATTTCAACCAACTCGAGTGTTGTTTCTATTCTCTTAATACTTCTTGATTTAACGATGTTTGCGGCAATCCTACTAGCAAATCTCTCTTCGCCGTAGTCTCTGATTATTCTTGATAGCTCGTCCTTTGAATAATCGTTAACTACCTGTTCTGCATTTAATTCCTGGCTTCTATCCATTCTCATATCAAGCGGTGCTTCTTCATGATAACTAAACCCTCTTCCACCATTATCTAGCTGATATGATGACACCCCAAGATCCATTAAACACCCATCAATGCCCTTAATTCCTAGATCACTCAAAACCTGCTCTAAATGAACATAGTCAGAATGGACCGCCTTAAACCCATCACCAAATTGCTTTAATCTCTCACTAGCAGCATTGATAGCTTCTTTGTCTTTGTCTAATCCAATCAAAAGACCGGTAGGCTGAATTCTTTTTAGTATTTCTATTGAGTGACCACCACCACCCAGCGTAGCGTCTACCATTATCTTCCCATCGCTACACTTCAGGTTTTCTATGCACTCGTTCAATAATACCGATGTGTGTGAAAACTCCAAATCCGTCTCCTTATATTCCTACCAAGCTCATAGCTTCGTCATAATCCATTTCATCCGATTCATAATATGCTTCCCAAGCCTCACGGTTCCATATTTCAATTCGGTTTGTTGCTCCAATTATAGTAGCTTCCTTAAGTAATTTTGCGCACTCCCTTAGATTTGAACTTAGTAATACTCGTCCTTGCTTATCAAGCTCAACCTCGGTTGCCCATGCAGATAATAACCTGACTACTCTTTGCGCACTCCCATCTCCTAATGGTAATGCCTTAAGCTTTTCTGTGAATAATGTCCACTGCTCAAATGAAAACCCAAATAAACAACCGCCTGTTCCTCTAGTAATAACAAATCGGTCACCTAATTCTTCCCTAAGTTTAGCTGGTATAAATAGCCTCCCCTTTGGGTCCACTGTATGTTTAAAAGGTTCCAATGAGCAAAATATTCACCTCAATATATTAATAACCCACATCGCACCACTTTCAACCACTCACCAACACATATTCTCCATTCGTTATCGAAAACCCTTTATTTTTTTCAGTTTGCAAACTCATTTTTTCAGTTATTTACAAAATGTTTTACCAAAAACTAAAAAGCCCTATAAAAATAGAGCTTTTCATTGCGCTGTTTATATTAAATTATTTGTCTTATTTTGAATTCTAGGTTATCACAAGATACTAAAGAATAATTAATGCCATTTAACTCACCAGAAAATGCGTTTTGCAGGGAATGTCCGTGAAGATGACCGTAGACAACCATTTCCACACCATACTCTTGAAATAATCTGGTAAAGCCTGATTCCTCTTGTTGCTCATTAAATGGCGGATAGTGCATCATAGCTATCAGACGCGAATCATCATTCATCTTTTTTCTAGCATCTTTTAACGATAACTCCAGTCTCCCAATCTCCCGATTATATATTTTTTTATCATCAGCTTCTAAAGAGTTCTCAACATCACACACCCAGCCCCTGCTTCCGCATACTACTATATTTTTATATGCAAACGCTTGGTTTTGCAATGGAAAAATAGATGGATGCAAAACAGCACGAAGCTTAGTTATTGAACTCCACCAGTAATCATGATTACCTTTGATCATTACCTTTTTCCCAGGCAACTCACCAATTTCAAGTAAATCGTCGATGGCATCGCTAAGGTGCATAGCCCAACTAATATCACCAGGCAAAAGCACCAAATCGTCTTCATTAACTTTAGATTTCCAGTCTTGACGAATCTTATTCCAATGTCCTTCCCAATGATCTCCAAATATATCCATAGATTTATTCAGTGATCCTGCAAGATGTAAATCCGATATCGCAAAAACACTCATACTACACCTCGCGCTTCGTATAAGCCAGACAACTACATGTCATTTTCTTCTTCGTCATCTTCTTTATCATCGTCATCCAATTCGTCAATAAAATCCTCATCATCTACCTTAGAGCCCATGTCGTCATTCTCTAATTTCTCACCGTCGAGCATGTCGTCATCATCATCGTCATCATCAACAGTGTCTGGAGCATCGTTCATCCGCTCCAGCATCTCCAGCTTCTCCATCTCACGCAAACAATGCGCACATAAACCGCTTTCGTCCACTGCTGGTGCTTCATTACATTCGCTGCATAAATCAATAACTACCTCAACGAATGGTTCAAGCCCCATCTCACGCCGGCACACACTACAAAGCTCTTCATATTCCTTAATGTAATTAAGCTCACATCTCGGGCATTTTATTAGCGCCATCGCCAACCTCCAACGATATTATTATTCCCTAGCCATAAACCTTTTGCCTAGAAGATTTATTAATCTAATAAAATATTAACCACATCACCCATGGTCTGGATTACCCTGTCACATCCTATGCGAGACAAAACAGAAACGGGTATTATTTTTGTGTCTGAATCTAACTCCAGCTTGTTTTTTATTATCCTAGTATAATTTACTTGTTTTGATTTTGCAATCTTATCACACTTAGTTGCAACAACAGTAAATGGTACTTGATAATACTTTAACCAATTACACATTTGTACATCCTCTTGAGTTGGATTATGCCTTATATCCACCAAAAAGAACATGTGTTTAAGTTTATCGGTAGTACTTAAATATTCTTCGACCAGATTAGACCAATTCTCTTGCTCAGTTTTTGCAGCCCTAGCATATCCATACCCTGGTAAATCAACCCAATAGAAATCGTTGTTGATTAAAAAATAATTTACGAATCTAGTCTTTCCAGGCTTTGAGCTAGTCTTTGCAAGCTTCTTATTATTTGCAATAGCATTAATCAACGACGACTTACCAACATTACTCTTACCAGCAAACGCAATTTCAATCAATCTTTTTTCTGGAAACTGCGACAAACTTGTCATGCTTGTAACAAATTCTGCTTGCTTGATCCTAAACGGTTCCATACAATAACCCCACTTATACTAATGCGTTTTCAAGTACATCATCTAAATCATGTGCAATTATAAACTTAATATTCTTTCTAACATTCTCAGGTACGTCTTCAAGGTCTCTTTGGTTTTCGGCAGGAATGATTATTTTTTTGATTCCTGCTCTATGTGCAGCAATCGATTTTTCTTTCAGTCCACCGATAGGCAGCACTCGTCCACGAAGCGTAATTTCTCCCGTCATAGCCACACTTCTTTTCACAGGCCTGTTGCTCAGCGCGGAAATAATGGCTGTTGCCATTGTTATTCCAGCAGAAGGACCATCCTTTGGAATAGCTCCTTCAGGAATATGAATATGTAAATCCGTATTTTTATAAAAGTCTGGATCAATCCCCAAGTCTTCAGCTTTAGATCTAATAAAACTTAATCCTGCACGTGCAGACTCTTTCATTACATCACCCAACTGTCCAGTCAGCTCAAGCTTTCCGTCCCCTCGCATAGGCGTAGCCTCAATAAGTAATGTCCTACCGCCAGCTGACGTCCACGCAAGACCCGTTACGACACCAACCTCATCTCGCTCAACCGAAACATCTTTTCTAAACTTTGGCACACCCAAATACTTACTCAGGTTGCTAGGCTTAATTCTGATACGACGTCTATTCTTTTCTGCCATCTCACGGGCAACTTTTCGACACACATCAGCAATACGTCTTTCGAGTGTTCTAACGCCTGATTCCATTGTGTATAGATTAATTATCTCTCGCATAGCTTCTTCTTCAAATATTAAATTAGAAGGCTTTTCTCCGTGCAACTTGAGCTGCTTTGGAACAAGGTGGTTTAACGCAATACCCAGCTTTTCCTCTTCGGTATAACTTGATAATTCAATAACTTCCATCCTATCAAGCAGTGGTCTAGGCAAGGTATCAGTTGTATTTGCCGTAGTAATGAACATAACCTGCGATAAATCTATATCAATATCCATGTAATGATCTCTGAAGGTTGAGTTTTGCTCAGGGTCTAATACCTCAAGCAACGCAGCTGCTGGATCCCCTCTAAAATCATTCGACATCTTATCTACTTCATCCAGCAAAAAAAGTGGGTTCATACTATCAGAATGTTTAAGTGACGAAATCACTCGGCCTGGAATCGCTCCTATATATGTCCTTCTGTGACCACGTATTTCAGCTTCGTCACGGACACCGCCTAACGACATCCTAACAAAGTTCCTTCCAAGCGCTCTAGCAATGGACGAAGCAATCGATGTTTTTCCGACTCCAGGAGGCCCAACAAAACAAAGGATATTCCCTTTCATGTTTTGGGTTAGCTTACAAACGGCTAAATGCTCAATAACCCTTTCTTTAACCTTATCCAGCCCATAATGATCACTATCTAACGTCTTTTGTACTCTTCCAAGATCAATATCGTCTTCAGTATATTTGCCCCAAGGCATGTCCAGAATCCATTCAACATATGTTCTTATAACGCCCAGTTCAGGTGACCCTGATGAAATCTTAGCCATTCGCTCGATTTCTTTTCCGGCTTTTTCGCGCGCTTCATCTGAAACAGGTATTTCATCTAGCCTAGCCTTCAATTCATCGGCTTCTTGCGCGACAGAATCTTTTTCACCTAGTTCCTTTTGTATTGCCTTAATTTGCTCACGCAAATAATACTCCCGCTGGCTCTTATCCATCTGTTGCCTTATGCGCTGGTTGATCGTCTTTTCTATTTCCAAAATTTCAATATCATTTTTAAGAATAGTTAGCACCTTTTCAAGGCGCTCTGAAACATCAAAGCACTCCAGTACGCTCTGCTTGTCCTCCATCTTTAACAATACGTTTGATGCTATAATATCACTGATTTGTCCAGCATCTTCAACAGCACTTACCGACACAAATGTTTCCTGGGTAATTTTATTCGACAACTTTACGTATTCCTCAAAAGAATCCAACACACTTCGCATTAATGCCTTGGTCTTTAAATCATCCGTATCAATTATATTTTCCTTAGGAATAACTTCAGCCATAAAATACGGGTCAGTTTGAATCATCTTATCTAGACTTGCCCGTTGTAATCCTTCAACCAGCACACGAATATTGTCGCCTGGCAGCTTTAAGACTTGCTTAATTCTAGAGATAGTTCCAACTGTATACATATCTTCCTGCTCAGGAAAATCTACAGCTATATCCCTTTGTGATACTAAAAATATAATTTGATCGTTTTCCATAGCTTCTTCAAGAGCTGCAACTGATTTTTCACGCGCAACATCAAAATGTAACACCATATAAGGAAAAATAGTTAATCCTCTTAGTGGAAGCAATGGTAAAACTCTTTTATCTACGATTTTTTCCAATCCAATGGTCTCTTCAGTCCCCATTATTGTACTCCTTCCAGTTTTGCCCATATAGGCAAAATTATTATAGCAACTATACAAGCCTTATACAAGCCCCTAGTTACTGACTTATTCTATCCAAATAATTGTTTTACTATAAACAAAACACCGGTTATCGCCGGTGTTAAGCTATTTTTTTAAATTTCTTTAATAAATCTCCCCAAACGTTGCTATTAAGATGCCGATTCGGTATTAGGCGAAGGTTCAATTTCGCTTAAATTATCTGGTCTATTAAATAACATGTTGTTTGGTCTAGGCTTATCCGATCTGACTAATTCAGGTAGCTGCTTATTATCGATAGTTTCCTTTGTAATTATACACTTATGGACGTCTTCCATAGACGGAATATCGTACATTACATCCAACATTACATTTTCAAGGATTGATCTGAGTCCGCGTGCACCAGTCTTTTGCACTATAGCTTCAGCAGCAACAGCTTTAATGGCTTCGTCCTCAAACTCAAGCTCAACACCATCCATCTCAAATAACTTTTTATACTGGCTAACTAGCGCATTCTTAGGCGTTGTCAGAATGCTTACTAAAGCTTCTTCATCCAGCTGCTCAAGTGTTACAACAACTGGCATACGCCCAACAAACTCAGGTATTAAGCCATATTTAAGCAAATCTTCTGGAAGGATCTCCTTTAAGATATCACCGATATTTTTATCAACTTTGCTTTGAATATCCGATCCAAAGCCCATTGTCTTTTTACCGGTACGAGTTTCTATTATCTTATCTATTCCTTCAAATGCACCACCACATATAAACAAAACGTTAGTAGTATCAATTTGAATAAACTCTTGTTGAGGATGCTTACGTCCACCTTGAGGTGGAACACTCGCTACCGTACCTTCTAATATTTTCAATAGCGCCTGCTGAACTCCTTCACCTGAAACGTCTCTAGTAATAGACGGATTCTCAGATTTCTTAGCAATCTTATCAACCTCATCGATGAAGATAATGCCTTTTTCAGCACGCTCAACATCGTAATCAGCAGCCTGAATTAATTTTAGCAAGATGTTTTCTACATCTTCGCCAACATACCCCGCCTCAGTTAAAGACGTCGCATCAGCGATAGCAAAAGGTACGTTAAGTATCCGTGCTAGAGTTTGTGCAAGTAGTGTTTTACCACATCCTGTTGGTCCTAGCATCATAATATTGCTCTTTAATAGTTCAACATCGTCTTTTTTTACCTGTGCGTTTATCCTCTTATAATGATTATAAACTGCGACAGCCATGGATTTTTTAGCACTTTCTTGACCAATAACAAAATCATTCAAACTGCTTAGAATTTCCCTAGGCTTTGGAATATCCTGCATTTGGATTCCAGTAACGTCTGTAAAATCCTCATCCACAATCTCCATACATAGCTCAAGGCACTCATCGCAAATATATACGCCTGGCCCAGCAACTAGCCGTCTAACCTGTTCTTGTAGTTTGCCACAAAACGAGCATTTAATTTTATTAGTATCATCATACTTTGACATTTTTTACCTCATGTTCAAAATATCTGCAGCATAGTTCCCTATTTATAAATTACTTATGCCGCGGTAGGAATACCTCATCGATAATTCCATAGTTCTTTGCTTCCTCTGCATCCATGTAAAAATCACGTTCTACATCGGCTGCAATTTTTTCAATAGGCTGACCAGTGCGTTGGCTCAATATTGCATTCATCTTCTCTTTCGTTCTTCTAATATGCTCAGCAGCAATAGCAATATCGGTAGCCTGCCCCTTTGCCCCGCCCGAAGGCTGATGTATCATAATTTCGCTATTGGGTAACGCTCTGCGCTTACCCTTGGCTCCAGCCGCCAACAAGAACGAACTCATTGACGCAGCTAATCCAACACAAATTGTTGACACATCGGGTTTAACATACTGCATGGTATCGTAAATAGCCATACCCGCCGTAATCACTCCACCTGGACTGTTAATATATAACTGAATATCCTTATCGGGATCTTCTGCCTCTAAGAAAAGTAGCTGAGCAACAATAATGCTAGCCATCTCGTCTTCAACAGGACCTCCTAAAAAGATTATTCTATCCTTTAAAAGTCGCGAAAAAATATCGTATGATCGCTCACCTTTATTGGTTTGCTCTACTACGATTGGCACTAAACTCATCATAGCCCTCCCCTCGATAATATCGGTATACAATATTAATAAACCTTATTTTTCTTCTTTAACAACTTCTTTAGCATCAACAAGAACTGCATTTTCCATTATCATTTCAATAGTCTTGTTAAGACTTATAGTGTCGCAAACATATTCTCTTTCGCTAGACTGAATTTTCTTCTCAAATTCTTCCTTTTCCATGTTGTAATTCTTAGCAATTTCCGCAAGCTTTTCATCCAATTCAGCATCATCTGCTTTAAGACCTTCAGCATCACGAATAGCTTCAATTACAAGCCTATTTCTAACGCGAGACATTGCTTCTCCAGCGTTTCTCTCACGATACTGCTCAACAGTTGTACCCGTGTACTGGAAGAAATCAGCCAGCTTCATTCCCCCGCCACTAAGGTTAGCTTCCATTTCACTAAGCATACTATCTAGCTGCTCTTGTACCATGCAATCGGGAATTTCAACTTCAGCAGCTTCTACAACTTTTTTCATAGCAGCTTCTTCTGTACTGATTTTCGCTTTTTTCTCGCCCTCTTCAATAAGCTTCTTACGAATATCCTCTAGAAATTCATCTGTAGTATCGAATTCATCGCTAATCTCTTTAACGAACTCATCGTCAAACTCAGGTAATTGCTTTTCCTTGATTTCATGAATAACAACTTCAAATACTGCTTCTTTGCCTGCATAATCCTCTGCTGGATAATCCTCAGGGAAAGTAACCGTAATGCTCTTTGCTTCTTCTTTTTTAGCTCCGACAAGCTGTTCTTCAAAACCTTTTATGAACATACCAGCGCCAATATCAAGCGATGCGTTTTCAGCACTACCGCCTTGGAACTCTTCTCCGTCGATCGATCCTTTGTAATCTAGTATGGTGCGATCACCTAACTGAACTTCGCGATCTACATCAACGTAGCGAGCACCTTGATTTTTTGCTTCATCAACTTTTGCTTGGACTTCAGCTTCGTCTAAAGTATACTCAACCTTTTCAACTTCTATACCTTTATAGTCACCGAGAATAACCTCAGGTTTTACGTGAACTTCCGCGATGAATATCATATTTTGTCCATGACCCATGTTTTCGATGGTAATATCAGGTCTTTCGACCGGCTCAATCCCCTGCTCAATAACAGCCGCTTGGTATGCTACTGGCATAAGCTCGGTAAAAGCGTCCTCGTAAAATATGCCTTCGCCATAATGAGATTCGATAACTTTACGTGGCGCACGCCCTTTTCTAAACCCAGCGGCGCTGTAGTTTTTAGCTGTTTTTTTATATGCAGAATCCAAGCCTTTTTCAAAGGTTTGTGCATCTACTTCGATTGTAAGTTTTACCTTGTTTTTTGCAATATTTTCTATTGTACTAGACATTTATTTTCCTCCCTAGATATATGCAGTAAAAGCCCATTTTGAGCCATTCCGTTGCATTCTCAAGTAGTTTACCATAATAGCATATATAATGCAACCTGCCCATAAGCTCAGTCTTTTCTTTTATTTTTCTTTTATTTTCTTAGTATTTAGCTAACTTTTTGTATAATTATTTCCCCGTTTTTTTCACACTTTTTTGCCTTGGTTTTTTGCGCTTTGGGCTGACTTTTTTATTCTCTTTATTTGTAAATTCTGGTCTTTGCCCTTTATTTCTTATTAAGCAAAGCTTCCCATGCCCAATTAAATCTTCTCGTTTAGCCCTTATTAACGCTTTTTTCACCAATTCATAATTTGCTTCGCGATCATACTGCATCAATGCTCTTTGCATCGCCTTTTCTTCAGGATTACGCGGCACATACACCTTCTCCATAGTGAAAGGATCATAACCCGAATAATACATACATGTCGAAATAGTACCTGGAGTTGGATAGAAATCCTGTACCTGCTGTGGTCTATATCCAGTATCTCGCAAATATTCAGCAAGTTCGACTGCTTCTTTTAATGAGCAACCTGGATGACTAGACATAAAATACGGCACAATATATTGTTTTTTTCCAGATCTAGCACTAAACTTTTCAAACTGTGCCTTAAACGCATCATATACTTCACGCTGAGGTTTTCCCATTGTTTTCAATACTTTTTTTGAAACATGCTCAGGCGCAACTTTCAATTGTCCACTAACGTTATTTTTTACTAAGTGCTGAAAGAATGTAGTATCCTTGTCTAGCATAATGTAGTCAAAACGAAGTCCCGATCTAACAAACACACGCTTAATCCCATCCACCATAGCAATAGATTTGAGCATTTTTAAATATCGCTTATGGTCCACCTTTAGATTGGGGCAGGGCTTAGGCGTTAAACACCGCCTATTCAAACATGCACCTTCTTTTTCTTGTTTATCACAAGCAGGTCCTGAAAAATTCGCGGTTGGTCCTCCCACATCATGAATATTCCCTTTGAAATCAGGCAACTTTGAAATTATTTCTGCCTCACGAACAGTAGATTCTATGCTTCTTGCTTGCACTGTTCTGCCTTGATGAAAGGTAAGTGCACAAAAAGAGCATCCCCCATAACAACCTCTACAGCTGTTAATAGAAAATACAATTTCCTCAACAGCAGGAACCCCTGCTTCTTCATACATAGGATGAATACGCCTAGTATAAGGCAACTCATAAACCGTATCAAGTTCGCTGGTGGTAAGAGGATAAGCAGGTGGATTTTGTACGACCCATAAATCATCAGTCTTTTGTGCTATAGTTTTGCCGTGCATAGCATCCTGCTCAACATATTGAGCTTTAAATGCCCTGGCATATGCTTTTTTGTTCTCGCATACTGTTTCATAACTTTCTAACTCGATTAGCTCAATTTCGCTGATATCATTTGTTTTATAGCAAGTGCCACGAATAAACGTAATATGTTTTACTTCAATTCCGGCATTTAGAGCGTGTGCAATTTCAGTGATTGCATTTTCTCCCATCCCATATACAAGTAAATCCGCGTCTGATTCAATTAAAATAGAGGGTTTTACTTCGTTATCCCAATAATCGTAATGCGCGAATCGCCTTAATGATGCCTCGATACCTCCGATAATTACAGGAACATCATCATAGGCTTTTTTACACATTCTACCATAAACGCTAGTGGCACGATCTGGGCGACGTCCCATTTGACCACCAGGAGAAAATGAATCTTTGGTTCGTCTTTTTTTTGCAACAGTGTAATGATTGACCATGGAATCCATGTTTCCACTAGTAACTAAAAAGCCAAGTCTTGGACGTCCAAATTGTTTAAACGCATTTATGTTATTCCAGTTGGGCTGCGATAGTATGGCTACCGTAAACCCTTCTTTTTCAAGTACTCTACCAATAACCGCCATACCAAAGGAAGGATGATCTACGTAGGCATCGCCTGTGACCAGCACAAAGTCTACCTGTTCATAACCTCTATTCTCCAAATCCTTTGGTGAAACGGGTAAAAATTCGTTCATTATGTGCACCATTCTCCTATTCTTCTCGTGCACTAAGTATATCTTTAATACAATACTTCTTCAAGTTTACGCTTGCCTCATGTTGATCTTAATGCTAATTCTATGATCGTTATCATCATCAATCAGCTCGATCTCTTCTCGTTGTCTAGCATCTAGATCATTTACACACTCTACATCAATAAAATAACGAGAGCTTCCATACTTATACTCAATAGAATACCTTTTCCAATCACTGCTGACACGAGGCTCTATTATAAGCATGTTTCCTCTTTTATTTATCCCTAACATGTAATAGATACACTGTAGCATCCACGATGCAGCACCAGTATACCAGCTCCATCCTGCTCTTCCTTCCTGACCGACAAGCGAATATACATCAGCTGACAAAACATAAGGTTCGCCCTTATACTTCTTCAATAGCGATGAAGTCTTGCTCCTTTCAACTGGATTAAACATACATAACAGCTCATAAGCTTTGTCGTATTCGCCTATTTCCATCAAACCTAGACACACCCACAAAGCACCGTGTGTATACTGTCCTCCATTTTCTCGCACGCCAGGAATATACCCTCTTATGTACCCCGGCTTTTTTTCACCATTATCAAACGGAGGAGAAAATAGCTTTAATATACCATTACTTTTATCTACCAATATTTTTTCAACGAAGTCTAAAGCACGCTTTGCTTTTTCTTTAGGTACAGCTTTACTAATCGCAGCCCAAGCCTGTGCAATACAGTCAATCTTGCATTCATCGCTTTCGCTCGACCCAAGCTTAGTCCCATCGTCATAGAATGCTCGTAAATACCAATTTCTGTCCCAAGCAAACTTATTTATGTTGTTTTTCAATTGTAGCGCAGACTCCTCTAACCTTTTAGCGTCATCTTTCTCGCCGTATGCAAACGCTATTTTAGAAAAATCTATAAGCACCTTATACAAGAAAAATGCGAGCCATATACTTTCTCCCTTGCGTTTCCTGCCCACTTCGTTCATGCCGTCGTTCCAATCGCCCCCCAGCATAAGAGGTAGTCCATGCTCGCCCATTCGATTAAGCGTACAGTCTATCGCTTTTAAGCAATGCAAATAGATTTCCTCTGACACCTCGCTTATCCCAGCTTCAAAATATGCATCTGCTCTATCAAAATCTAAGACACAACCATCTAAATAGTTTACTTGCTGTTTGAGCAAGTCAAGATCCTGCGTAGTTTCAACGTACCTAGACGTAACATACGGCAAAAACAATAAATCATCACTGATATGAGTACGTACGCCCGAAGTTTTTGGGTGCCACCAATGCTGAACATCGCCTTCGATAAACTGATGCGCAGCCGAGTTGATTATCTGTGCTTTCACTTCTTCGGGGTAAGTTAGCAGCAAAGATAAAACATCTTGTAACTGATCCCTAAACCCAAACGCACCACCAGCTTGATAAGCCGCTGTTCTCGCCCATAACCTGCAAGCGCTTACCTGATACGGCAAATACTTGTTTGTCATGACGTTCAAGGCTGCATTAGGCGTATTGATCTCTAAATTGCTTAGCCTAACTTGCCAGAAAAGCTTCATTTCATCATATGACTTAGCAATCACCTCATCCTGAGTCGCTTGAACAGCTTTTATGATTGCCGTACGTTCGTCTTCAGCATAGCCAATAACAAAATGCAATCGTTCGTTAGCAGATGGTTCAAGCGTTACATCTGTTGCAATTACGCCACAAGTACATCCATAAACAGATTCAAACGCCCTTTCCATCGACCTAATTCCTGATGGGGCTTCGCGCTTTCCTAATCCTAAAAACTGTGCTCTATCTCCCATCGCCAAAACTTCATCTTTATTACAACGCATAAAAGCATATCCACCATCATCCATGACCGCACTACTAGCAATTATGGTTGAATTATCTTGATCAAACTCACATAGCACCTTGCCTGCATGGTCTTGTTGAGCTACACCCATAACCCAATCTGCAAAATAACAAATTCTTAGTTCCTTTTTACTTGATGAGTCGTTCACCATATCAATTTGCAAATGCTTAACGCTATCATAAGGATCCACCCATACGGTTAACACATGCTGGACACCTAAACTATGACCTTCATAACTAATGCTTCCCGGTTGAATAATAATTTTAAACGGCGATGCATCTACTGGCAACGGCGTAAGTGACGATAATTGATCCGTTTGCTTATCCCAAACATAAATAGCTTCGCCTGGCTTAAACTCAACATTATCATTATGCCATGCAGTAAGCTTCTTTTGCCTTGAATTACCATTCCAAGTGTATCCAAGTCCTTGCGCCATACAAAGTGAGCCAAACGTTTTATTTGATAACACATTTGTCCATACAGCTGGCAGGTCCTTAACACTATCAATGGTAATGATATACTCATCCGTATTAGGATTGAACCCGCCTATTGAGTTATCAAACAACAAATTGCTTTCTTTTAATACTGTTCCTCTCTCAGCCTTTTTGTATGGAACATGTTTTTTTCTATCTTGACCGCTCGTAAAATCGTTCCAGTTCTGACCAGCATTTAACACAACGCTTGCCGCCGTTGTTATCTTTGCAATTATTTCTTGATTTAATTCCTGCTCGCTCAGAATATGAACCCCGCCACGATTGTCACTTGGAATATGAATTTGCTGCGCTCTTTCTACTAACGCTTCGGATAACATAGAATAATAATCGTTTTGCGAACGATTGATTATTACCAAATCTACCTCAATATCGTTAAGTAGCCAGAATCTATAAAACACAAACAAATCGTCCATTTCGTTTATTTGCTCAATATCATATACATTTGACAATACAATAGGAACGTCGCCCGAAATGGAGTTGCACCATAGATCTTGAACTTTTACCCTGCATTCCATTGCCTTATTTTTGCAGTACAATAATCTAACGCTCAACCTTTGACATAAATTATATTTCTTCCCATACAATCCGATATGCTTATTCGCAGCCTTAGCAAACGCATAAGAAAGTTCTTTAGCTGACGCAATATCATTCATGCTAGAAAGCATTTTCCTTTGTGCTATTATTCCTTTAATATTTTCATTAGCACCAACTACAAAAGCAATTTTACGCTTTTCATGTGCTTTTATTTTCAGCCTGATTCCCCATGCCATTATAGAATGCGGGCTCTTTGTGCTTACCCTACCCATTGCACCTCGATACCACTGCTCGCGATCTAAACACCATACGATATTTCCATCGTTTCTATCATTAACCACCCAAGCACCTATGCAAATACTAGACTGCTCCTGAGTTTGTCTTCGCCTTTTACACAAAAGCATTTCGTTTTCTCCATCAGAAGCGCACTCTAAAAACATACTTGAAAATGCTGGATGCGCAACATCTTTCTCCAACCTGCAAAGTATTGGCTCAAATGCACATGTCGCCTGAATATCCATAGATTTATTTGACGTGTTTTCAATTGTTAGCAATCGTACTTCCGCGTCCGGTTCTGGACAAACAAAAACATCTAGTTTTGTATCCATAACATCATGTGTCTTTTTAAACTTAGCAACATGCGGTAAAAATTCGACATATGATCTTTCATCGTCACCTTCAATGCTAGGTTCTGGATACACGCTAACGGGTTGTTTCCCACTTGCTTGAACATTGATTTGCATACCATATTCATCCAAAACTGGATCATTACGCCATCTATTAATTGCTTTTCTGCAGGCAAGGCTCATCCCTCCTCCAGTTGCCGTTATCCTCAAACAATAGTTGCCCCCAGATAACAAATGCGAAACAATGGCACCACTACTTTCCTTAACAACTCGCTTAGGCATAACATCCGCTGCCATCTTACCTTGTATTTCATCAACATGTTTAATGCTCTTTGGCCAAATATCAACGTTCTTTTCTTCAAACAATGGCGAAATAGCTTGTATACCCGGTTCACTACTAAACCATTTTTTTACTATTCCTCCCTGTAAAAGATTAGTCAGCGCACAAAAAGACATTCCTTGGTGATGAGCCATTGCGCTTTTTACCACTTGTTTTTCTTTATCAATGCCAATCCTTACAGTAGTATAATCTATGGCTTCATAATACCCAACCTCGCTTTTTGCCCCTTGGCGTTCAAGTATATCAAAGTTTTTTTCAACAAACTTAATATCAACAGCAGCGGCCATAATCGTTGCATACGGTGCTATTACTCTTTCCTTACCTAGCCCTGATTTTAACGAAATATCTGGAACTCCAAACGCTTTATACTGATAATTAAGATACCTATCAAAAGCATAATACCCCGACTCAGACATCCCAAAAGGCAACCCAAGCTTTCTAGCATACTTCTTCTGGGCAGCTATAGCACCTTTATCTGTCCCAGATGCTAAAGATCCCTTTTGATAATCCAAGAACAAACTTGGCATAAGGTATTCAAACATAGTGCCACTCCAAGAAACCAATGTTTTAGCTGTTCCAAAGCTTATAGGAATTCTGCCTAGACTAGCATAATGATTATAAGGAATATCTCCTTTTGCCATTGCAATAATACTGGTTAACCTTGACTCAGACGCATATAGATCATAATGCGATTTCCCAACATGACCTTCGCAATCCATACCAATATAAAGAAGCGCACGCTCCACATCATATAAATGAGCAAAGTTCGTTCTATTAATTAGCCTTTGCAATCTATCGCATATTTCGTCGCATTCAATAATTATCTTTTTTGCATAATCGTACCCTTGTTTTATCGATCTGCAAAGCGGAATTGCCTCGGCCTCATCAGTTAAACCTGCTATTACCATTCCAGTCTTTTCTTTTATATTTTTATAACTATTTATTTCGGTTAGACTATCAGCAAAAATGCGAGCTTCCGTCCAACAATCCTGTATCCAAGGCTTTAAGTTTACAGTTTCTTTTATTGAACTATTTATCTCCCTAATTACTTTTAAAAATCTATTCCCTTGCTTTTTTAGCATATTTTTTAGCACAGTTAACGATGATAATACTTCCTGCCATCCGTTTACATCATTTTGATATTTTTCATCTGCCACCTTGATCGCAGCTGATAACATACTTTTTTCATCAGCAGTTAAGCTTCTCGTCTCTTTCTCCACCAATAATAGGTGCAATATCCCCTGCATGACTTGATTAGGCGCAAGCTCTTTTGTTTGCATATCAATAACCGCCTGCTTAACCGTCATCATTGCACATACTAAGTTCCCGCTATCCACAGTCGAAACATATTTAGGTAATAGCGGCTCACAGGTTCCAATATCATACCAGTTATATAAATGACCTCTGTTTGTATCTAAACTTTCTATTGAGTCAAGCATTTTTGTAATACGATAACACATATCGGCTTTCGTAATATACCCTAGCTCTTTTGCGCAAACATAAGCTAACAGCGCATATCCAATATTCGTAGGTGACGTTCTCATTGCAAATCCTGGCTTAGGGGAGAACTGATAATTGTCTGGCGGTAGATAATTTGTTTTTTCATTTATGTACCTGTCGAAAAACTTCCATGTCTTTCTAGATAATATACCTAGCTTATAACGTTGATTGTCAGTTATCTCTATCTCGTCTATTATCTCTTTACTTATCGCCCATGCAACCACTGGTGCAAGTGCCCAAATCACAGATACTATCCACCAGTTTATACTAATCGCAATTAGGCCCAACGCCGCAACAAAACAAGGCCATAATTCAATGGCATATGCCTTAAAGGTGCCTGCCATCGACGCGTCCATATCTGCGGCTGGTACCCACTCAAGTAATTTTTTTCTACTGAAATATGCCCTGTATACCGCACAAATGGCAGCATGAGCAAAAGCATATGCTCTGTGCGGCAAAGTGATCAACTCAAATCCTAGCGTCAATAACCAAATAAGACTGTTCTTTAATACTAAATTAAGTTTAGACAATCTATTCTCATCCCGTACAACATAACAAAACCCCGATCCCAGCGTAATGAAAAACGGCATTAAATATAGTAATAATCCATATATAAAAATTCCTATACTGTTCATAGCGGCAGAAACCATAATAATGGTTAATAACGCAAGTGGTTTTATCGTTCTAATTAGGTTATCAATCATCCTATATCTATCTATAGGTTGTAGTTCAAGTTTTGACCCAATAAACGGCAAAAGCTGCCAGTCACCACGAATCCATCTATGCTCTCGTTTAACCCACGACGTATATTTAAATATACAATCATCAAGCACCTGTGTCCTATCGCAAAGGGCGACCCTACATAACGCTCCTTCTATTAAATCATGCGATAATATTCGTCCCTCGGGCAAAGTCTCAATTGCTACTTTTTTAAATACCATTAAGTCAATTAGTCCTTTGCCAGTAAACGCACTCTTTCCAAGATACCTAAACCATCCATCATTTGATGCGCTTGCATAAGAATCCACACCAGCCTGCGAACTATACCCCTTTGCAAACAAAGACTTGTTTACAGATTTTAGGGTAAGTCTAACAATCGGTTGCAATATGCCATACCCTCGCACGACCTTTTTTTCTTCTAGATACGCCCGATTTAAAGGATGCATTATAGTACCTATCATCTTTGCCGCTCCGTCAGGTTGCATCTTAGTATCTGCATCTAACGTTAGCATATATTTATATTCTAAATTAAACAAATCCTCATCAACTTGTTCAAACATTTCTGAGCTTTTGTGTAATAACAACCGAGTCAAATCGCAAAGCGCTCCGCGTTTACGATCGGTGCCCATATATGTTTCATCAATCAATCTAAGTGTTCGTGGTCGTTGTAGATAATAAAAATGTTTTCCGTATTTTGCATTGAGCTCGTTAATGCTTTGGTTAGCCTGGCGTACTATTGCCGCATCAGACGTTTCATGTTGCATCTTTGAATCTTTATAGTCCCCCAACATAATAAAAACTAGATTTTTTGACCTGTTTGCAAGGTACAGTGACTCAAGTGATTGCAACACCTCCACTGCACGCTTAGGACTGGTCAACAGCACTGGCATAACTATTGCCGTTGCTGCATTAGATGGTATTCCCTTTGAATAATCAAGTGCACATAATGCCTTTTTTCCTTCTATGGCTGCAACCCTTAAGATTGCATCTTGCCCTACCGCTTGTCCGAGGGCAAAGAATAATAACGCTATCCATATAGCGTTTGTATTGGAAACAATAATAAAAATCGGTAGCAACGCAATCACAGTTACAACTGCTATTCCTAAAATAGCGCGATTTTGCCTGTCTCTATTGCCATAATACCTTTTATTTAACCCATTAAATAACTTCTTCTTTCCATCATCTATCAGGTAATAGCCTACTTCTTTTTTATACGGTTCACTCTCGCCTTGGGCAAATTCTAACGCCTTTTCAACGATTTTATCTTCACTTAAATCAGTTTTCCTTGCTATCTCAGCCGCAGCTAACCTATATATTCCACGCGATGCTCTATCCATCCTATTAAATGTGCTATCTTTTCTAAGCATACAGTCTGCACTGCATGCATATGTGCAGGCTAATTCTACATCGATATCTTCTAGTTCTATCAAATCTTTTATAAGCTGAGAAACGTTATAATCCAACTGTGCCTGTTTTTGTAAATACCTATAGCTACTTGCTTTTATCTTCTTGCTTTCAAATCCAATACTTCTTTCAGGCTTTTGCGCAGTAATGTTTGCAATAATAGTAATTTGCTCTAGGAGTACCAGAGATAAAGCTAACTGAAGTGAATCCAGCTCAGCTACAGTTAACGAATTTTCTTTACTCCTTCTCTTACTAAGCTCTGATAAAGTATCCGTATTGACATTACCGTACAACTCGTTCATCCATCCGCGAGCTGTTTTTAATAGTCTAGCTCTTCCCTCGTCATCAGATGGCAGGGTTGGTTGCATGCTTGTAGCATGCTTAAGTTTTTGCATGCTACGTTTTAACAATATGCTATTTCCTAATATCCATTGCTGAGCAGACGTCTCATTTCCATTTGCTTGTGCTAATTTTGCCGTGTTTATTGCGCAGTTAAGTTGGTTATTCATTGATCGAAACGAAGAACCATTAATTAACTTGACGAGTTTTTGCTTATTTTCAGATTTATCTATAAATAAAATAGGTTTCACCTTCCTTAACAAACACCATTAAACTATTCATGACGTTTAATAAGTATTTGCAAATCCGTCCTTCATCATACAAAATATGTTTATATAAATAATTTATTATTAAAAATTGAACTTTTACCAACCCTCTCTAATTACGATAGCTTCTGGTGGTGATGGTCTCGCTCCAAATAAATATACCGAATACGCACCTATATTTTCATTTACTTTCTTTTCTTGAATCCTAACTCGCATCGTTTCTTGAGCGTATTCAGCCCTTAAAATAATGTTACCGTTTTGATTAGGCCAGTCAGTATATTGTGTCGCTTGTCTAAAGCTTGCTTTCAGCATTACTTTTCCAACCACCGTGAGCGTTGCACTTCTTATACTTTCAGATGCTTGGATCAACCTAATTCGCCTTGATCTATTTGAATCACTGTCCTCCACCATCCAAATTGCTCCATTCCAAGTACTACCAGTAATTATCATTGTGTATAATCCACCACTCTTTGTGTTAACCAATTGCACATTATATAATCTTAAAGAAGTATTACTGATTAACACTACGGCATTCATTACCCCCGCTTCTATTTTTACATATTCACTACAACGTGCATATGCAAGCGAATTAGCTATCATTACACCACCTAAAAATATATCCAACTTGATGCTTTTATCAACAAAATTAATAATTCTAACACCACACGCGTTTATGTCATGGTTTTGCTTATAATCGTGTTGCACTATGTCCCACCCCCAATTAAGCTAATAAAAGTATATGCAGATAAATTAGGAAATACGATTGTGAAAAACACTAAAAAATAAGCCCACCGACATATTGTCGGTGGGCTTATCAAATTTAATTATACGTTAAACTAAACTGCATCCATGCCTGCTTGTAGTGCTTTCTCATTAATTGGAATAAGGTTCGCCTTATTTTCACCCAGCACCATCAAGAATGAATCCATTACACTTTCCATCTTAACGATGTTAGTTGTTTTTAACAATGCCCCTAGCATTACCATGTTTGCAACTCTATAATTACCAAGATCCTTTGCTATTTCTGTCATTGGTACATAAATTGCTCTTACATCGTTACGCTCACATTTTTCTTTGATTAAAGAGCTGTTAATAAACAACATGCCGCCTTCTTCAACCGTAGGCTCAAACTTTTTCTTTGCCGGAAGTGTCATTAAAACTGCGACATTTGGTGTAGAAACTATTGGCGATGCAACAGCTTCGTCTGATACGATGACGCTACAATTAGCTGTGCCCCCGCGCATCTCTGGCCCATATGAGGGCAGCCACGAAACCTGCTTATCTTCCAACATACCAGCATTAGTAACGATCATACCCATTGACAAAACACCCTGTCCGCCAAATCCTGCAAATATTGCTCTATGCTCCATCACTATACCTCCTTATATACGCCCAGAGGGAAGTAGGGCATCATTGAGTCTTTTAAATAGCCTAATGCTTCAACAGGAGATAACCCCCAGTTTGTCGAACATGTTGATAAAACCTCAACAATAGAGAACCCTTTACCTTCAATTTGATATTCAAACGCCTTTTTAATAGTATTTTTAGCATTAATTACATTTGCAACATCATGCATTGATACTCGAGCAACATAACTTGCACCTTCTAATGTCGCTAGCATCTCACATACTCGAATAGGATATCCACAATGCGATGCATCACGACCACCAGGCGCAGTCGTAGCTTTTTGCCCGACCAATGTTGTTGGAGCCATTTGCCCGCCTGTCATTCCGTAGATTCCATTATTAACAAATATTGTGGTTATATTTTCGCTACGTGCAGCCGCATGTACTATTTCAGCCATGCCAATCGACGCTAGATCACCGTCACCTTGGTATGTAAACACAATATTTTCGGGATTTACCCTTTTTATGCCTGTTCCAACTGCTGGCGCTCTTCCATGTGCCGCCTCATGCATATCACAGTTAAAATAATCGTATGCAAATACTGCGCAGCCAACCGGAACAATGCCTATAGCTTTATCCTGAACCCCAAGTTCTTCTATGGCTTCAGCTACCAATCTATGTATTATGCCATGTGTGCATCCAGGACAATAATGAAAATCTTTATCAGTTAACATGGAGGTTTTTTTGAATACTTTTTTCATCCTATTCTCCTCCTTTCATTTCTCTTAGCTTTTGAACTATTGCTAAGGTATCTGGAATATTCCCACCTGTACGTCCTATAAAATATGTTGGTTTTTTACCTTCTATCGAAAGCCTGACATCCTCGATCATCTGCCCTGTGCTCATCTCAACCGCTAAAAAAGATTTAATATCATCTCGTGCAGCTGCATCGGCAAAAGCGTCTGTTGGAAACGGCCAAACAGTTTTAGGTCTAATCATTCCAACCTTTATTCCTTCTTCTCTTGCCATAATAACAGCACTTTTGACCATTCTTGACATGGTTCCATATGCCGCCACCACATACTCAGCATCATCCATCATATATTGTTCGAAACTAGTTTCGTTTTTTTCTATTTCAGCATATCTTCTTTGAAGCTCGTTAGTGACTTCTTCCAATTTGTCTGGATCAACATATAGCGAATTTATTACAGCCCGTTTTCGGCTCTTGCCATCCCATCCAGTGGATGCCCAATCCTTTAGTGGAAGTTTACGCTTTTTCACAGGCTTAAACTCAACAGGCTCCATCATCTGACCAACCATTCCATCACCCAGTATTAAAACTGGAATACGATAAATATCAGCAAGGTCAAACCCCTCCATAACCATATCAACAGCTTCTTGTACGGATGACGGTGCTAAAACGATCATTCGATAATCTCCATGACCGCCCCCCTTAACCGACTGAAAATAGTCGCCCTGCCCTGGCAGAATCCCGCCAAGTCCCGGGCTTGCACGTACTATATTTACGACTACACATGGCAGTTGTGCGCCAGCTATATATGATATCCCTTCTTGCTTAAGACTGATTCCAGGGCTAGATGACGACGTCATAACCCTCGCTCCAGCTCCTGCTGCTCCATACACCATGTTAATTGCAGAAATTTCGCTCTCGGCCTGCAAAAAGCATCCTCCTACTTCGGGCATACGTCTTGACATATACTCAGGAATTTCGTTTTGAGGCGTTATCGGGTATCCAAAAAAATACCTGCATCCAGCCTGTATAGCAGCTTCGGCAATCGCCTCGTTGCCTTTCATTAGTTTGCGAGCCATATACTCGTTACCTCCGTAAATTACTTCTCAACTTCAATCACACAATCGGGACACATAATTGCACAAGCACAACAACCAATGCATGCATCCATATTCACTATCGTTACGGGCGAATACCCTTTTTGGTTTAACTTACTGTTATCCATTGATAATACTTTATTAGGACAAGCCCAAACACACAGGCCGCAGCCTTTACATTTTTGTTCTTGGATAATAACCCTCGCCATTTTTTAGCTCCTTTACACTTAAATGCTAAATAGCACGTAATAAACTATTACTTAATATCTAATTATACTATATTGGTACATAGTATACGAATAATTACTTAATATCCATCCAATCTTCTCTCATAAATATATCAATAGTTATAAGCTTGCCCCCTTCATTACCGTATTTGTTTTTATATTCTTCTACCACATTCCTTCTCCCACATACCCACTTTATATTTAAACCTGTGCGTCGGCTTAATTCTTGCATCTTTTCTTGACCATCCCTTAAATCCTGCGCGGTGGTTTCAGCAGCTAAATTAGTGTTATTAACTAAGCAAGTAATGCTGATTCTACCTCTTTGCTCAATTTCTTCCATCATTGTTATTACCTTATCCACAGTATCAGTCATTGGTCTGCAAAAATTAACCACATATAATACTTCCATTTCGTTTACTTTAGAAAATTGCAACGCATACTGACCTAATACGGTGGCTCCAACAGGGTCGCCACCAACATCCAAAACTGTACATACCTCACTGTCGTCAAACATCGACACAGTTTCTGGCAACAAAGTACCAATTTCTGTCGGCCCGACTACACGTATTCCTTTTTCGTTCAGCGATTTTTTGCGAAAACTTGACTTAAAATATGGATTAATTAAATCGACATCAACAAGCGCGACACTATCATTTTCTTCTTTTAGCTTAAGCGCTGTATTAATAGCTAACTCTGTTTTTCCACTACCAAAATTTCCAATAAAAGCTATTATTCTTCCCATTTTAGATTTTATGCCCCGCAATAAAGCAGGGCATTTCTCCTTAAAATTATCAGCAGTACACATAATTATACAACCCTTATTGTGTATCCGACCTTGTAACCTTGCCAATTTCTACTACTACCTCAATTTGAGTATTTCCATCAATGATTTGTGCACCATCAGGAATTAATACTTTTACTTTCTTAACAATGTTTTCCCTAGCATTGCTAACATTGATTGTTTCAACATTAACAGTGTCGATTTGATCAATTACATCGCTAGGACCAGCTATGTTTACGTTAGTAACGCTTAAAGTAGTACTTTTTATAATATATCCAGCTGGAAGATTATTTTCTCCAACCAACAAATCTTCCATATTTATATCAACATTTTTATACGGATATACATCCATCTTGACTATAGCTGATGGAACACCATCTTCTAGTTGAATATCTTTAAGATCGTTTCCATTCTCATCGTAGAAGACTATACTTGCTTTTTCATTATAACTACTCGTCATTCCATCTAAATTAATTACACAAGCGGCTGTTTGAATCTGATTTATCTCCTGTTCCGCTCCAGTAATCGAAACAATTTCGGGTGTAATCACTGGCGTACTAGCCCAATATCCCGCTGGAAGCTCACCATTAAATGTGCTTTGAACAGGAACCTCTCTTGTTATCTTCTTATCGACTACTATATCTATAGTAGATTTAGAAACGCCCGTTATCTTTTGCACTTTAAGCGGTTCTTTATTAACAATATCTAGCCTAACCGTGTACTGCCCAGGGGAAACTATACTAGATAAATCTAATGATATGCTAAAATCATCTGCAGTTACTGCATCAAAATCCTCACTATTAACCTCAACATCTATCCTAATGTTATTAAGCTCTTGTGCCCAATCGCCTAATATCATTAGTCCATTGTCCTCAAGTGAGGATTCACCTTTAACAGAAACATTAATGTTTTCAAAAGACTTCATTCTAATTGGGTTAGTATCCGATAATACAAATGCCCACATTAAAAATGCCAACACAACAGAAAATATCTTTAATGTTAAATTGCCAGTTAGCGCATTAACTAGTTTTTTCATCTTTTTGTCTCCGTATTATTTTATTCCAAGGCTTTTTAGGGCTAGCGTTATTGAATAACTTATCCAACAGCTGTTTAAGCTCTATTGAATCAAGGTGAGTGCTTATCATTCCGTCTTCAGCCTTCGAAATTGCACCTGTTTCTTCGGACACAACGATAGTAACACTATCGCTTTGTTCAGATATGCCTATAGCTGCTCTATGCCTTGTTCCCATAGTCTTAGAAACGTTTTTATTATCAGTTAGCGGCAAAAAACATCCTGCTGCTGCGATTTTTAAACCTTTTATTATCATCGCTCCATCATGCAACGCTGTTCCCGGATAAAATATTGTTTCGATACTGGTTGCAGTAATCACTGAATCAATAATTGTCCCCGTTGCAATAATCTCACCAAGTTGTGTCATTTGTTCAATAACTATCAAAGCACCAATACGCTGCTTTGACATAGACATTACCGCTCTATGTATCTCGCTTGTTGCGTTAGCTACATCGTTCTCTCGGTGTACCGTAACATCCCTTGCAGTTTTGCGCCCGATCCTCTCTAATGCACTCCTAAGCTCAGGTTGAAATAATATTATTATTACTAAAGCTCCAGCACTGATTACAGTATCCAATAGCCATGTAACAGTAATCAGCTTCAGCATATCACAAATACGCGAAAGAACCAGCAGTACTCCTAATCCTTTTAGTACTTGCATTGCACGTGAATGCTGAACAAGCCTCAATACTCTGTATAGTATAAAGGCTACAATCACTATATCAAGTCCATCTCTAAGCGTGAACTTATTTATACTACTAACTACTTGGAGATATAAATCTTCCAATACGTCACCTCATCGTATTTTACTTATCAACAGCACAATGCTCTAACAGTAAAATGGCCATGTCATCGCGCATATCGCACTTAACTTCTTCAATCTCAACCATTTCCATCATATTTTCTACAAACTGCTTGCCTGATCCTGATATAACAAGCATTCTCTTTATAATATCATCATTAATTGAACGAGGGAAACAGTCTGTTAACCCATCTGTATGTAACAATAATGTGCCTCCTTTAGGAATTTTCACCTTCTCATCACAGTATCCTGGTTCTTCAAACCATCTACAAATAGGTACACTTGGCGACAACAGCTCTGTAATTTTTTCACCATCATACATAAGCGGAACACAGTTATGCCCTGCATTTGCATAAGTTACTACATTTTCATTTACATCCAAAACCCCAAAGAACATAGTAATATATATTTCTGGTTCGAGATCTAACTCTTTAAACATTTTACATATGTAATTAAGAATCTTGCTTGGCGAGTAATCCTCGTTTTTTAAGTACGCCCGTGCTGACTGTTTAACAAACACCGTCAACATCGCTGCCATTATTCCATGCCCTGATGCATCAGCAATGTAAAAAGCATAATGTCCTTTTCCCATATCAAACACATCATATAAGTCACCACCAACTTTTTCGCACGGTTTAAATCCGGAATGAAAAGAAAACGGCTCCGTATTAGGAAGCACTCTTGGTAACAATGCTCGCTGTATTCTAAGTGCCAGCTCCATTTGTTCTTCCATATTAACATTTTTTTTCTTGAGTTTTGTTTGGGTTATCCTTAAATCACTTACATCCTCATATGTCTCTATTATCGCTGTCTTCTGCCCATTATCATACAATATTTTTGACATCTTGCGTTGATATATTTTACCGTTAAGCTCACAGTCGCCATTTTCAAACACTCTATTAGCACGATTCCCCTCAGGCAAAGTCTTATCATAATTAGCACCGAATTCGTTCTTAAATTGTCTGTTTGCAAACACAACCTTTTTGTTTGAGTCAAGGACGCGAGCCATTTCATCCATAGCACCAACAATGGCGATTACACTATCTAACATCTTATGCGTCCTCCCTATCACTAAATAGGCAATATTTGAGCATATGCTAAAAACTGGCATAAAGATATTGTTTAATCTTTCACCAGTGCTCATACTAATTATACCCCTGTACATGCTCGATGGCAAGCCGTCTAATATGCAAAACTCACATATCCCTATAAATCATCTTCCTTTTTTCTATTCCTTATTGTTATCGTCAATATTTTCTTCAAGTTTTCTTAACAAAGCTTCATTTATGTACATTTCGACTGTCTTTTTTTGTTCTTTAATGGTGCTTGTATTAAGTTCTTGATCGTGTTCAATAGCATCCCTAACAAGATAATTTAGTTTTTCTCTCTCCTGAATGATTTTCTTTATAACTCCGTCATTATCTAATTGCTCTAGGCTTTCAGTAAGTTTAACATCGTCGTATAATATGTCTTTATTTTTCTGTTCTTTTTTCTCTTTCATAATGCCTCCTATATATGTTTTGTTTTCATCCCGCCTTTCACCATCATTCTACAAAACATACTATCCTCTTTCAACTTTTTTCGGTAAAATTCCTCTTTCAATAACCGCAGATAATATTTTATTTATGTAGAAAGTCCTCTTTTCATTTCTTAAACAACAGTGCGCTGTCACTTTTTCTCCGTTATGCTCTATTATTCGTATTAATCTATCACTAATATTATTATTTGCCTGATAAATAATTCTAACAGGTAAATTGTTTTCATATGCAATAACAATGGTTTTTTCGACAATATTCAAGCTTGTCCACCAAAGCTTTATGCTACAGCGGCTTCTATGTGTATAGAAGCCGCTGTAGCTAGCTTAATCCTTTTACAAATTCTTATATTTTTCTACCGTTTCCCTAACATGGCGCTCAACATCCGTCTCTGGTTTTTCTTGAACAACTTCTTTGCTTCCATTTTCACACTCATTATTGCATTCATTAGCTTTTTTCTTTTTATTAATAACTAATACTGCTACAAGAATTGCTAACAAAGCAACTACGCCAATAATAATATAAATTGTCACTATACCGCCTCCTTGATTCAGGTCCGCCACTAACTCAATCTGTGATTGTTTGGTTAAATCCCAAATAAGTGTTTTACCACCATCTTCAACACTTGTTGCATTATTACTTATTGAGGCATTTGGAAGTTTTATAGTAAATAACATTTCCACGTTTAACGAACTCATCATCTCGCTAACATTATATTCTTCACTAGCACTATTAGCTAAAACATCACCACTTATTTTTAATGTTTTCTTTTCATCATTGCTAATGCTTATGCTTAATCCACTTCCTGCTTCTTCTAAATCATCAGCATTCTTAATCTCTTTTAAAATTCGGACTCCAACATATCCATCTTCTTCATAATCATTTACTGTTACATCATCGCCAAGTTCATCAAAATCAATTCCCATTTGATTCTCAAAAACTGATTTTACATCTTGCCCCTGGACTAGAGTCTCACTAATTGCAATTATCCCTTCATAGCTGCCCGTTCCATCTTGATTAACATCTACCGTAATATTTACCTTTGCGCACCCTGCAACTAAAATTAGTATTAAAGCCACAGTTAATGCTAATATCAACCTATTAATTTTTCTCACTCAACACACCTCTACTCAATAATATTTATATATTAATACATATTCGATATTATACCATTAAATTAAGATGTTTAAATAAAATAAAATTTCTGATAAATTCTTTAAAACTTTGTTTTTTTTTAAATAATTGACTTTACACTTCTATTAGTTAGAGTGCATAATAAAATATAATGACTTAATAATTATTGGGGGTAATACTACATGACCATCGAAGACCAATCTCTAAAAAAACATTTAGAATGGAAAGGCAAACTACGTATTGAAAGTAACGTTGAATTAAATACGCGTTATGACCTTTCATTAGCATACACGCCTGGTGTTGCTAAAGCTTGCCTTGAAATTGAAAAGGACATTAATGCTTCATATGATTTGACTCGCCGATGGAATACTGTTGCTGTTATCACTGACGGTACAGCTGTTTTAGGGCTTGGCGATATCGGTCCTGAGGCTGCTATGCCTGTTATGGAAGGCAAATGTGTGTTGTTCAAAGAATTCGCTGGCATAGATGCAATCCCCCTTTGCTTACGGACTAAAGACGTCGATAAAATTGTTGAAAACATTTCTTTGCTAACGGGAAGCTTTGGTGCTATTAATCTTGAAGATATATCTGCCCCTAGATGTTTTGAAATTGAAAAAAGATTAAAACAGGTTTGTGGTATTCCCATATTTCATGATGATCAACATGGCACTGCTGTCGTAACGGTAGCTGCTATGCTAAACGCACTTCGTTTTACGAACCAAAACATTTCTGAGGTCTCTGCTGTTATTAACGGTGCTGGAGCTGCAGCCATTGCGGTTGCAAAACTACTAATGAATCTTGGGCTAAAAGATATTATACTTTGCGACTCAAAAGGCCCTATTTACGATGGACGTGATAACCTTAATCCCATTAAACAACAAATGGCTAAGCTCACTAATAAAGCCCTGAAAAAAGGGGCTCTTGCTGACGTCTTGCCTGGCGCAAACATTTTCATTGGGCTTTCTGTCCCAAATTGCGTAACTGTTGATATGATTAAGTCTATGGCACCCGATCCAATCATTTTTGCTATGAGTAATCCTACGCCTGAGATCCTTCCTGATCTTGCAAAACAAGCAGGGGCTGCCGTGGTTGGTACAGGCAGAAGCGACTTTCCCAATCAGGTTAATAACGTATTAGCTTTTCCTGGTATAATGAGAGGCGCTTTAGATGTTCGTGCAAGTGATATCACTGTAGGCATGAATATTGCTGCAGCAAAAGCAATTGCCGAACTGGTCGGAGATAGTTTAACTGCTGAATACGTAATACCTGATGCTCTTGATAAAAGAGTAGCCCAAGCTGTTTCAAAGGCAGTCTCAACTGCTGCTCGAGAAGAAGGCATCGCGCGTATTTAATTATCAATTATCTGTATAAAAAAATACCTCCGATAAATCGGAGGTATTAATTTTTTGTGTTTAATTAAGTTTTTCGATTATATAATCGGCTAGCTCCTGTGCATCTTTTTTCAAAGTATCGATATCTGTATCGCCCTCAATCATTACTCGAACTAACGGTTCGGTGCCCGACGGCCTAATTAACACCCTACCAAGTCCATGATATTTTTTCTCTAACTCATTTATTCTCTCAATCACAGATTCGTCTTCCTTATATTTGTGCTTTTTACTATCATGCACCTTTGCATTTATCAACACTTGTGGCAAAGTGCTCATTACCTTTGCTTTTTCGCTTAAACTATCTCCGCTCCTCTTCAACTCACTCAACAGTTGAATCCCTGTTAAAATGCCATCACCCGTTGTGCTATGTTCAAGAAAGATAATATGCCCTGATTGTTCTCCTCCAAGAGAACAACCGTTTTCTTTCATATATTCAAGTACATATCTATCACCAACATTAGTTTTTACAATTTCAATGCTTTGTTTTTTCATAGCAATCTCAAGACCATAGTTACTCATTACCGTTGTAACTAACGTATTCTTAGCTAGAGACCTTTTTTTACTCTCAGCTACAGCAAGTATAGCCATCACCTTATCGCCGTCTACCAGCTCACCATGATGATCTACAGCTATTAACCTGTCAGCGTCACCATCAAAAGCTAACCCCACATCCGCTTTATTCTCTAAAACATATTTTTGCAAATGCTCGGGATGGGTAGACCCGCAATCTTTGTTTATATTCGTTCCATCAGGTTTATTATTATACACTACCACGCTAGCACCAAGTTCTTCAAAAACACGTGGTGCCGCTTGAAAAGATGCACCATTTGCACAGTCTAAAACCACTTTTATGCCAGCAAAATTTTGCGATGTAGTAGATTTTAAATATTCAATATAGCTATCCAAACCATCGTTTCTATGCTTAATAGTCCCGATACGTTTACCTGTAGGCTTTTTTAAGCTATCAATGCCTCTAATAATTAACTCTTCAATCTTATCTTCAACATCATCAGGTAACTTAAATCCATTTTTATCAATCCACTTTATCCCGTTATATTCCATTGGATTATGCGACGCCGAAATCATTATTCCAGCATCTGCTCCCCAACTTCTAGTTAAGTATGCTAAAGCAGGCGTAGGTAAATCCCCAACACATATTACGTTAACTCCTAATGAACATATCCCAGCCGATAACGCCGCCTGTATCATATCCCCAGATATTCTTGTATCTGAACCAATAATAATCAATCTAGCATGGCTTTCGGATTCATCCATTAACACGCTTGCACCTGCCACACCAATTTGAAAGGCAAGTTCACAACTAATCTGATCATTAGCTATTCCCCTAACCCCATCTGTTCCAAATAGTCTTGACACAAATTTTCCCCCTAAACACAAAACAAGTTTATTTTTTCCTGCTTTTAATTATATATTGTTTAGCGCTATTTGCAGCAACAGCACCATCTGCAGCAGCTGTTATCACCTGCTTTAGTTCTGTCTCACGTACATCACCGGCAGCAAACACTCCCTCAACCGATGTTTCCATCTTCGAGTTGGTAATAATAGATCCTTTTTCATTAAGCTCAATCTTACCTGCTGCAAACCCAGTACTCGGATATGTACCAACTGCAATAAACAATCCATCTGCATCAATTTCTTTTTCTGTGTGATCATTAATCCCTTTAATCGTAACCTTTTCGAGTTTATCTTCACCATGAATAGCGCTAACCATAGAATCGGCTATTACTTCCACGTTATCAAGCTCAAACATAGCCTCTTGCAAATCTTTTTTGCCTTTTAGCTTTTCTCCACGATGAACAAGATAAACCTTTTTACATAGAGGGGCAAGATACAGCACATCATTAATAGCTGTATTTCCACTTCCCGCTACCATAGTAATTTTATCTTTATATAAGGTGCCATCACAAGTCGCACAGTTGGATAACCCTCGACCAGTTAACCTTTCTTCTCCATCGACCATTAACTTACCTTGGCTTAATCCAGCACAAATGATTATAGTTTTTCCTTCTATAACCTCACTTGCAGTTACTGCCTTTTTTATGTCTGATGAAATATCTATTTCTGTAACACCGTCATATTTGATTTCTAACCCAAACTTCATAGCTTGTTCTGTAAGTTGCATCGCAAAATCAGGTCCTGATATTCCTTCATGAAATCCTGGGACATTTTCAAGCGATGTTGCCATAGCTAGCTGTCCGCCTGGAAACAACGCTTCGAGCAACACTGCCTTTAACCCTGCTCGTGACGCGTACATTCCAGCTGTTAGCCCAGCTGGTCCACCTCCGATAATAATAACATCGTACATGTATTCACCTCCAATGTATCTATTAGCATATAATATTAAATATACCCCAATTATGTAAAAAGGACGCAAAATTGCGTCCCTTTTCTGATAATCTAACGTTTTGAAAACTGTGGAGCTCTTCGTGCGGCCTTTAAGCCATACTTCTTACGCTCTTTCATTCTTGGATCGCGAGTTAAGAATCCTGCCTTTTTAAGAACGGCTCTTAATTCTCCATCGACCTGCAACAACGCCCTGGCTATGCCATGACGAATGGCGCCTGCCTGTCCTGTATATCCGCCGCCTTTTACATTAACTTTAACATCGAACTTGCCGAGTGTTTCAGTTGTGACCATAGGTGCACGAACAATCATCTTTAATGTTTCAAGACCAAAGTAATCATCTATATCACGATGGTTGATTATTATTTTGCCATCTCCGGGCAAAAGTCTTACTCTTGCAACCGACTCTTTACGTCTACCCGTACCAAGATATTCTACGCTTGACATTTTCTTAAAACCTCCTGGATCAAACTTCTAGTGTAGTTGGGCACTGTGCCTGGTGATTGTGCTCAGACCCTTTATACACACGTAGCTTTTTGATCACCTTGCTGCCTAGTGCGTTATGCGGAATCATACCGCGAATCGCTTCGTATACGATAAACTCTGGCTTTTTTTCCATCATCTTTTTATAAGGAACTTCTTTTAATCCGCCAGGATACATCGAGTGCTTACGATAAAGCTTTTGGTCTGCTTTTTTACCAGTTACTCTAACTTTTTCAGCGTTAATGATGATAACATGATCACCACAGTCAACATGCGGCGTAAAAGTTGGTTTATGTTTGCCGCGTAATATTGTAGCTACTTCTGTCGCTAAACGACCCAGAATCTTATCTTCTGCGTCAATAACGTACCAATTTCTTTCCACCGATTCTGCTTTTGCCATATATGTTTTCATGGAAATGTAGTCCTCCTAGAACCTGTACAATCCTTAGTTACATCATTTTACCCGGGGCTAGTGAGTAGAATGACGCGAGTTTTATTATATACAAGATATTTTACATAGTCAAGTATTTATCCCAACTTATAAGCTAAAATCATCATAATACACCTTAATCAGCGCTAAACCATGCGGTGGAGCTGTCGAACCTGCCAGCAACCTGTTTTTGCTAATTAATGCATCCTGCATGCTTTTAACTGTTCTTTGCTTAAGTCCAATCTCAATCAACGTTCCAACAATTATCCTAACCATATTATATAAGTATCCGTTACCCACGGTAGTATACGTTATTATTCTACCTTCTTTTTTTATCTCAGACATTGTTATAGTCCTAATAGTTGTACGTTTCATCGATCCTGTCGACTGAAAAGCAGCAAAATCGTGCGTACCTATCAACATATCGCTCGCTTCCTGCATTGCCTCAATACATAATGGCTTATGTACATGCATCTGAAAATTTCTATACAATGCACTTGCGTGACGAGCGTTATCAATAGTATACCTATACATCTTTGCTTTTGCATGGTATCTTGCGTGAAATTCACTTCTAACTTCTTCAGCATTAAGTGCCCTGATATCTTTAGGCAAAAACGAATTTAGGGCGACTGGAAACTTCTCCCCTGAGATTCTAGCATCTGTATCAAAATGTATGACCTGCCCGAGCGCATGTACCGAGCTATCCGTTCTCCCGGATGCGTGTATGACAGTCTTTTGACCAGTCAGCCTTTCTATCGCTTCTTCAACGGCCTGCTGCACCGACATACAACGTTCTTGCCTTTGCCACCCTGCATAACCCGTACCGTCGTATTCCAATTCCATCTTTATCCTTGGCATCTTCTATCCCCACATCACTATACAATAAAACATCATAGCCAACAATACAAAAGCTATTCCATCCCTTGCTTCAAGCTTAAAGACCTTCATACTTGTCCGACCTTTGCCTCCGCGATAGCATCTTGATTCCATCGCGAGCGCTAAATCATCTGCTCTTTTAAACGCACTAACGAACAGCGGTATCAATAGCGGCACAATGTTTTTTGCGCGCGTGATCAATCCTCCTGTTTCAAAGTCTGCACCCCTAGACGCTTGAGCTTTCATCGTCTTATCAGCTTCATCAAGTAGTGTTGGAATAAACCTTAAAGCTATACTCATCATCATGGCTAGCTCATGCGCTGGAAATCTAAATGCTTTCAAAGGACGCATTAGCCTCTCCATACCATCTGTAAGCTCGATCGGCGATGTTGTAAGCGTAAGCAACGATGTTCCCATAACCAAATATAATAGCCTAAGTGTCATCATTACAGCTTGAATCAAGGCTTCTTTAGTCACTCGAATTGCCCACCAAGAGAACACTTCTGTTTCTCCTTGAATGAATAGCGCATTCAAAATAAAGGTAAATATTAAAATATACATCAGTGGCCTAACACTTCTTGCAATTATGTTAATCGGTACATTCGAAAACACCGCTACGGCAAATATAAACACAAATAATGCCAAGTAACCCCATGCATTGGTTGCAAAAAATATCATCACCATAAACGCTATAGTGAGTAATACCTTTAACCTAGCGTCCAGCCTATGAATAGCTGACTGTGTATTATAATACTGTCCTATCATTACCCGCTTTAGCATTCTTTTTTAATCCTCCCGATCAAATGCTCCCCTATCTCGTTGCACGTCAAAATATCGTCGGGCATATCTATGCCTCTATTTTTTAACTCTACCACCAATTTTTTTACGGGAGGTACATCTAAACCAATTTTTTCAAGATATTCAGGATCACTGTATATCTCTTTAGGCGTGCCTATCTTTATTATTTTGCCTCTATCTATTATTGCAATTCTATCCGCCAGACTAGCAACGTCCTCCATACTGTGTGATACCAAAACTATTGTGTAGCCTTCTTCTTTGTTAAGCTTATTGATAAGCGAATGCAAGTTTAACTTGCCCCTATAATCAAGCCCAGCTGTCGGCTCATCTAACACTAACACCTCAGGCTGAATTGCAATCACACCACATAATGCAACTTTTCTTTTTTCCCCGCCCGATAGCTCAAACGGTGAATGCTTACCCAGCTTATCAAGGTTAAGCCCCAATAACTTGGCAGTTTGGTTAACCCTCACGATTACTTCGCCTTCACTAAGCCCAAGATTTCTAGGTCCAAACGCAATATCATCAAACACGGTCTCAGCAAAAAGCTGATATTCAGGATACTGGAAAACAAGTCCAACCTTTTTAATCAAACTCTTTCTCGGTAACTTGGGTCGTGACATCTCTTGGCCGTTTACAAAAACCTTTCCAACGTCAGGTTTTAGTATTCCATTAAAATGTTGAATAAGCGTAGATTTACCAGATCCCGTTTGACCAATTATCGCAAATACTTCACCATCGTTTATTTCAAGATTTATGGTATCAAGAGCCTTAGTTTCATATGTAGTTCCCTGCATATAAGTATGCGACAGATTTTCTATAATAATTGGCATAATTTATCTACCATTTCTTCCACTGTCAAAATATTCTTTGGCATATTAACACCGTGCTTATTAAGATACATGCTGATTTGCGTCATTTGTGGTACCTCAACTCCAAACTCCATCAGTTTTTTTGCATCTGTTAGAATACTTTCTGGAGTCCCATCTGCAACTATCTTCCCATTTTCCAAAATAATTGCTCTTTTTGCTTTCAGTGCTTCATTTATCGAATGAGTAATATATATTATAGTAATGCCAAAGCTGTCATTCAATTCTTTTACTATTTTATTAATCTCACGTTTCCCTATCGGATCAAGCATAGCTGTAGGTTCATCTAACACTATTACATCCGGCTTCATAGCTAATACTCCAGCTATAGCCATCCTTTGCTTTTGTCCACCTGATAATAAATGTGGCTCTTTTTGAGCCTCATCTTGCATAGAAACGCTACAAAGTGCCTCGTGCACTCTTTCCCGTATTTCATCAGTCGGAACGCCAATATTTTCTAACCCAAATGCAATGTCATCCTCCACCACTGTGGCTACGATTTGATTATCTGGGTTTTGAAATATCATACCAACCGTCTTATGTATGTCCCAATGATTTTTTTCATCACTTGTACTTTTTCCATCAACATAAACACTCCCGCTTATCGGCTCAAGAAGTGCATTTATCATCTTACCAAAAGTAGATTTCCCTGAACCGTTTTCTCCGAGCACAGCAATATACTCACCACGATTAATGGTAAGCTCAATATTGTCGATAGACAACCTATAGTCATTGTTTGCCGACTTATAGGCATGACTAGCGTTGGTGGCTTTGATTATTGACTTGTTTTCGCACATACTATTTGTCCTTATTTTTAGACACTCCCACAAATATTTACAGGCTGCGCATCAACACGACGCAGCAGCCTGAAAAATGTTTAGATAATTGCTCAGATTTATATTAGCTCGATTACTGCCATCTCTGCAGCATCTCCGCGACGTGGTCCCATGCGAACTATACGTGTGTATCCACCGCCGGTACCCTTCTCAGTTCTGCGTGCATCGTACTTAGGCCCAATTTCTCCAAATAGCTTCTCAACTACAGGATGCTTAACCATCTTAGTACGGTCAAAGTAATCGCCTTTGCTCTCTCCATCTTGCTTTTGTTCGGGTACATCATACACGTAAGACATGATCTTACGTCGTGCAGCCAACTTAGATGGTAAATCGTTTGTGAGCTCTCTTTCTACCGTTTCACCTTTAGCATTCTTATACTTTTTAGTAATGGTAGTTGTGTTATTGTATTCGTTTACAGCTAGTGTAATTAGTTTTTCAACTATGGATTTAATTTCCTTTGCTCTAGCCTCAGTCGTAACTATTTTGCCGTTCCAAATAAGCGCCGTTACCTGGTTTCTAAGGATAGCTTTACGCTGATCGGCCGGCCTGCTTAGTTTGCGGTATCCAGGCATTACGCAGTCCCCCTCTACATAAACTAGTCATCGCTCTGGCGAAGACCCAATGAAAACATCGCTAGCTTGTTTTGAACTTCTTCCAGCGATTTTGTTCCGAGGTTTCTAACCTTCATCATATCTTCTTCTGTGTTTTGGACAAGTTCTTCCACCGTATTAATACCGGCTCTCTTTAAGCAATTATAAGATCGAACAGAAAGATCAAGTTCTTCAATTGTCATCTCCAAAATCTTTTCTTTCTTATCTTCTTCCTTCTCCACCATTATCTCAACTTCACCAACGTGATCAGTTAAGTTGACAAACAGCATCAAATGCTCATTAAGTATTTTTGCAGATAAAGCTGCTGCCTCTTCTGGACGAATACTTCCGTTTGCCCATACTTCAAGTGTTAGCTTGTCATAATCTGTTATCTGCCCAACACGAGTATTCTCAACCTGAAAATTCACCTTACGAATCGGAGTAAATATTGAATCTACCGGAATAATGCCGATAGGTTGACCCACCGTTTTGTTACGATCAGCCGTTACATATCCTCGTCCACGCTCTAGTGTAATTACCATATCAAGTTCTGCGTTATCATTAAGTGTTGCTATATGCATTTCTGGGTTGATTATCTCAACATCAGGATCGATAATAATATCCCCTGCAGTCACTACGCAAGGACCCGTTGCATGTATAGAAACCTCTTTGGGCTGTTCTGTATACAATTTCGCCGAGAGTTCCTTTAGATTTAGGATTATCTGTGTGACATCCTCTTTAACTCCAACAATCGTAGAGAATTCATGCAGTACCGTGTTAATTCTCACACTCGTAACAGCAACACCAGGTAGAGATGAAAGCAGGATTCGACGCAATGAATTACCTAGCGTCGTTCCGAACCCACGCTCTAGCGGTTCGATTATAAACTTACCGTATGTATTCTCGGCGTTTGCTTTCACATACTCAATTCTGGGCTTTTCTATCTCGATCATTAGAACCCTCCTTTAGTTATCCATATACGTGTTGATATCGATCGCATTCAATTACCTCGAGTACAACTCAACGATCAAATGCTCTTCGATAGTCAAATCAATATCATCGCGCTGCGGCAGAGCCGTTACTTTACCCGTTAGATTACTTGCATCAAAATCAAGCCATTCTGGCATTGGTCTTTCAGCTGACTCGCGTAATTCTTTCAGTCTTTCATTAGACTGAGCCTTTTCTTTAACGGTGATAACATCGCCAACACTAACCTGAAATGAAGCGATATCTACCTTTTTTCCGTTAACGCGAATAAGTCCATGTGAAATCATTTGCCTTGCCTGTGCGCGTGATGCACCAAGCCCCAAACGAAATACTACATTATCAAGCCTGCACTCAAGTAACCTTAACAAGTTTTCACCTGTAATGCCCCTTTGGCGCTCAGCTATTTCAAAGTATTTCCTAAACTGGGATTCTAATACACCATATGCACGGCGAGTCTTCTGTTTTTCACGTAGCTGAATGCCGTAATCTGACGGTTTACGTCGACTCTGACCATGTTGTCCTGGTGGTGCTGAATGACGGTTCATTGCGCATTTAGCGCCATAACAACGCTCACCCTTCAAAAACAGTTTCGCCTGTTCGCGTCTACATAGACGGCAAACCGACCCTGTATATCTAGCCATTGACTCTCACTCTCCTAACCATTAAACCCTTCTGCGCTTGGGCGGACGACAACCATTATGAGGAATGGGTGATACATCCTTAATCATGCTAACCTCAAGTCCAGCTGCCTGAAGCGCACGAATTGCGGCCTCACGACCAGAACCAGGTCCTTTTACGAAAACTTCAACCGTCTTTAGTCCATGCTCCATAGCTGCCTTTGCTGCTGTTTCTGCTGCCATCTGCGAAGCATACGGTGTACTCTTTCTAGATCCTTTAAATCCTAATCCTCCAGAGCTTGCCCATGACAAAGCATTTCCATCAGTATCTGTTATTGTGACGATCGTATTATTGAAAGACGAGCGAATATGCGCAGCACCACGCTCGATATTCTTCCGATCTCTACGTTTTCTTGTTGATTTTCTTAAACGTTTTGGTTGTGCCATTTGGTCCTCCTTACTTCTTCTTGCCGCTTACTGTCTTTTTGGGACCTTTGCGGGTACGAGCGTTTTGCTTTGAACTCTGTCCACGCACCGGCAAACCGCGTCTATGTCTTATTCCACGGTAGCAGCTAATTTCCATAAGACGTTTGATATTAAGGCCAACTTCTCTACGAAGATCGCCTTCAACTTTTACATTTTTATCGATGTAGTCCCTAATCTTAGATACTTCGTTTTCAGTCAGATCTTTGATCTTAGTGTCGGGGTTAATGCCAGCAGCCGCAATGATTTTAGTTGCAGTTGTGCGTCCGACGCCAAAGATATAGGTAAGACCGATCTCAACACGTTTTTCTCTAGGAAGGTCTACTCCAGCTATACGCGCCATTGATTGATACACCTCCGGTTTTTGGTCAATCTTTGTTTATATGCATCAATTTATACGAAAAATAGATCATCTATCTATGCAGCCGTTTTCATATAAATGGATTTTTAACCCTGTTTTTGTTTGTGCCTACCATTTTTGCAGATTACCAAGACTTTACCACGTCTCTTGATAATTCTGCACTTTTCGCACATTTTCTTTACGCTTGGTTTTACTTTCATCTTGAAAGCCTCCTATTCCATAAGTACTCGGCTAAGACTTGCCACGCCACGTGATCCTTCCCCTAGATAAATCATATGGTGAAAGCTCTACTGTGACTTTATCTCCGGGTAATATCCTTATGAAGTTCATGCGCAGCTTCCCGGAAATATGCGCAAGCACTTTGTGACCATTCTGTAACTCTACTTCAAACATAGCGTTTGGAAAAGATTCAACCACTTTACCTTCTACTTCTATTATATCCTGCTTAGACAAGCTAACCCTCCTTTAACACCCTTTGCAAATGCGGCATATACCCCATATTTTTAAGGCAACTCCTTACCTCAGCATCGAATATTCTCATGTTTTGTTCGATTTTATCACGCAAACCTTCGTGAACATCCTTTGTTAAGTCTAAGTGCTTACGCTTTTTGAGCTTAGGATTTGCAATCTTTCTTAGTTCTCCATCAATTAGATAAACATACTCTTCATCCACGATTTTATAAACAACGAAAAACTTACCTTTATCTCGCCCACATCGCGATTTTACAATTCTGCCTACTTCTATTGGAATATCATTCACGCCTTGCCACCACCTTTGCCTTCATCATTCCTTTAACGTCAGAATCAGCGGCGGGCCGTCGGGAGTTATAGCTATCGTATTTTCATAGTGTGCAGATAAGCTTTTATCCTTAGTCACTATGGTCCAGCCGTCTGAAAGCATACGCACATTATAGTCGCCCTCGTTGACCATCGGTTCTACTGCAAGCGTCATTCCAGCTTTTAACCTTGGACCTTTTCCCTTGGCTCCAAAATTTGGTATGCTCGGATCTTCGTGTAATTCGCTACCAATTCCATGACCGGTTAATTCACGAACAACAGAATATCCATCGCGCTCCACTATCTGTTGGACAGCGTTTGATATATCGCCAATCCTAGCGCCAACTACCGCCTTTTCTATGCCAGCAAAAAAACTTTCCTTGGTTGTTGCTATCAACTGCTTTGCGCTTTGACTTATTTCGCCAACCGCAAACGTCCTTGCTGCATCTGCATGATATCCATGCAAAAAAGTTCCAATATCTATGCCAACAATATCGCCTTCATTGAGTACTCTCTCGTTTGTAGGAATACCGTGTACTACTTCTTCATTAACCGAAATACATGCCGCAGCTGGAAACCCTCTATATCCTTTGAACGATGGCTTTGCTCCCGCTTTGGTTATTTTATCGTCAACCCAAGCATTCAGTTTTTCTGTAGTAACACCTGGCCTTATTTCCTTCTCAACATCAGCTAATATCCCACCAAGAAGCTCGCCTGATTTAGACATAAGGTCGAGCTCTCTTGCAGATTTAATCAGTATCATTATGCGTATATCTCTAATATTTTGCAGATGTCTGCAAATACCTTATCAACTGCTTGGTCGCCATCAACCGTTTTCAAAATACCTTTAGCCGTATAGTATTCGATCAATGGTTGAGTCTGCTCTGAATATACCTTCAACCTATTGTCAACTGTTTCAGGAACATCATCCTTGCGCTGGAATAGCTCGCCCGAGCACTTTGCACAAGTTGTTGCATCCCCAATAACATTCACGTGATAAGTTGCACCACATTCTTTACATACTCTACGTCCACATATGCGATCCATCAGCTTTTCAAAAGGCACTTCCATGCATACGACACAATCCAATTGGATTTTGCCGTCGATTGCTTCAGCCTGGCGTAAGGTTCTTGGGAATCCATCGAGCAAGTAACCTGCTTTACAGTCATCCTGAGTTAATCTAGACTGCACAATGTTAATAATAACTTCATCTGGTACCAACTGACCGTTGTCAATATATGACTGCGCCTGTTTACCTAGTTCCGTCTTCTGCTTCAACTCAGCCCTTAGAATGTCTCCAGTTGAAATATGTGCAATATTATACTTTTCACAAATCTTTTCGGCCTGTGTTCCTTTTCCGGCTCCTGGTGGTCCTAGAAAAATCAGTTTCATACTCTTTTCCTCCCTTGAATCCTAATTTTTTTATTTATTAAGAAAACCTTTATAGCTTCTCATCAACATTTGTGTGTCTAATTGTTTGTTTGTTTCAAGAGCAACGCTGACCAAGATCAGTATGCTTGTTGCTCCAAACATCATGCTAACACCAATTGTACTGGTTATCAGCGTTGGTACTATAGCTATTACCGCCAAGAATATTGCTCCGAAAAGCGTGATACGTGACGATATTTTTGCTAAATAGTCAGACGTTGGTTTTCCGGGACGAATGCCTGGAATAAATCCACCATTTTGTTGCATATTCTTTGATATGTCAATCGGGTTAAACTGGATAGTAGCATAAAAATACGTGAAGAATACTATCAACAAAGCAAGTATCAAAAGATATACCGGATTGCCTGAGCTACTCCAACTGCTATACCACTGCGTAAAACCACTATCTGGCCATAATTGACCTATCATGCCTGGGAAAATCAATATAGTCATTGCAAAAATCAATGGTAAAACTCCCGTTGAGTTTACCTTAATAGGAATATGAGTACTTTGTCCACCGTACATCTTACGTCCTACCACGCGTTTTGCATACTGCACCTGAATTCTGCGTTCGCCTAGGTCTACATAAGTTACTCCTACAATGATAACTAATATTACTATTGCAAACACTGGAATCACCCAAATCTGATTTGGATCCAGTACTGCATTTTCTATAACATTATATATCTGCGCGGGCACTTTAGCCACTATTCCGGCAAAGATTACCAAAGAAATACCATTTCCAATGCCTTTTTCGGTAATTCTCTCTCCTAACCACATTACCAGCACTGCTCCAGCTGTCAGCGTCATTAATACAATTGCATAGTTAAACCAATGTGTAGTGGTTAGCGCGCTTGTTCCCATCGTTAATATAATAGCCATTGCTTGGAAAACTGCAAGTCCAACAGTAAATCTACGCGTATACTGCGCAATCTTTTTACGGCCTTCTTCGCCCTCTTTTGCAAGCCTTTGCAAAGATGGGATTGCATATTGTAGCAAGTTAAATATAATAGATGCGGTGATATATGGTCCAATACCCAGTGCAAACAAGGTATAGCTACCATAAGACCCTCCGCTAATTAGGCTTAAGTAGCCTAATATATTGTTTCCGCTTATCATTTGATTAACGTAGGAATAATCAATTCCCGGGATGGGGATTGCAGTTCCAACGCGAATAAATAATAGTATTGCCAGTGTATAAAGAATTTTCTTACGAATGTCTTCAATTGCCCAAGCATTTTTAAGCGTTTGAAACATAATCTATTCTTTCACCTCAACTGTGCCGCCAGCTGCTTCAATCTTCTCACGTGCAGTAGACGAGCATTTGGTTGCTTTTATGGTCAGCTTTTTAGTTAGCGTTCCATTGCCCAATACTTTAAGTCCATCGTTTATCTTTTTGATTATGCCTTTTTCACGTAAAAGCTCAGCTGTTACTTCTGTTCCGCTATCTAGTACTTCTAAATCACGGACATTTATAACCGCGTATTCTTTAGCAAATATGTTCACAAATCCACGCTTAGGTAGACGTCGTGTCAGAGGCATCTGACCGCCTTCAAAGCCAGGACGAACGCCGCCGCCACTTCGAGCATTTTGACCTTTATGACCCTTACCCGATGTCTTGCCAACGCCAGATCCTATTCCTCTACCCAAACGCTTGGCTTTGCTGTTTGCTCCAGCAGCAGGTTTAAGTTCATGAATTTTCATAGTGCCTTGCACCTCCTTATAAGCGTTTGGTTATACTTCTTCTACCTTAACAAGGTGTTTTACGGTAAAAATCTTACCGCGGATGTCAGGTGTATCGTTTTGGATAACCTGACTGTTAAGCTTTCTAAGCCCCAAGGTACGAACGGTATCTTTTTGATTCTGGAGGCACCCAATTGTGCTCTTAACCAGCGTTATCTTAAGCTTACTCATGAATACCTCTCCTATCCTAAGATTTCCTCGACCGACTTGCCACGAGTACGTGCTACTTCTTCAGCAGTACGTAAACTCTTAAGGCCTTCGATTGTTGCCTTAACACAGTTGGCCGGGTTGTTGCTACCAATAGACTTGGTGCGAATATCTTTTACGCCAGACATTTCCAATACGGCACGCACTGGTCCGCCAGCGATAACGCCAGTACCTTCGGGTGCAGGCAAGAGAAGAACTCGGCCTTTACCAAAGATTCCAATCGTTTCATGTGGTATTGTTGTTCCAACAATAGGTATTTTTATCAAATTACGTTTCGCGTCCTCAACAGCCTTACGAATGGCTTCGGGGATTTCAGTAGCTTTACCGATCCCCGTGCCAACATGCCCGTCTTCGTCACCGATTACCACCAGTACGCTAAAACGGAAATTTCGGCCGCCTTTAACAACCTTTGTTACTCGGTTGACTGTGACGAGTTTTTCTTTTAGATCAAGAACGCTTGCGTCTATGCGATTTTGCATCGATCTATCTCCTCCGCCTACTAGAATTTCAGTCCTGCTTCCCTAGCGCCAGCTGCTAGTTCAGCTACGCGTCCGGTATATAAATAACCACCGCGGTCAAATACAACCTGCTCAATGCCCTTTTCAAGAGCACGTTTGCCGATTAGTTCGCCTACCAACTTAGATGCCTGTTTTTTGTTCACAGAATCAAGCTGAGGGCGTATTTCCGCATCTAAAGTAGATGCTGCAACCAACGTATTGCCCAAATCATCATTAATTATCTGTGCATAGATATGGTTTAGACTACGATAAACGTTTAGTCTTAAACGATCCTGCGTTCCACTGATGTTTTTGCGCATGCGATAATGCCTCTTTTTGCGTACCGCATTCTTATCAATTTTCTTTATCATGCTGCACTCGCTCCCTTCTGTGTATTAGGCTCCAGTTTTTCCTTCTTTACGCTGCACATATTCGCCTTCATAACGTATGCCCTTGCCCTTATAAGGCTCAGGTGGACGTAGCTTGCGAATAACTGCTGCCATCTCACCAACTGCTTGTTTGTCAATCCCTTTAACCGTAATTTTTGTCGGTGCAGGAACCTCAAACGACAAACCCTCAGGTTGGTTTATCTCAACTGGATGCGAGAATCCAACGTTTACCACGAGTTTTGTTCCGTTAAGTTGTGCTTTATAACCAACTCCAACGATCTCGAGATTCTTTTGGAAACCTTCGCTTACTCCATGTACCATGTTTGCAATCAAGGAACGATATAGCCCATGCAGGCTTCTGTGCTCCTTTTTGTCCGTAGGACGATTAATGGTAATGGTGCTTCCATCGATATTAACTGTTATATCTTTGTTAACCTTCTGGCTGAGCGATCCTTTAGGGCCTTTGACAGTTACGACATTATTGCCATCAACTTTTACGTCAACACCCGCTGGAATCGCGACCGGAAGTTTGCCAATTCTCGACATTTCGTCACCTCCGCTCTCGATGCTCTGTTATACTTTTACCAAATGTAAGCTAGCACTTCGCCGCCTACACCTTCCTTACGTGCATTTCTATCTGTCATAACGCCTTTTGACGTTGAGATTACCGCAATCCCTAATCCGCCTAGCACTTTAGGAATTTCATCTCTTTTCGCGTATACCCTAAGCCCAGGCTTGGAGATGCGCTTTAGTCCAATAATAGCTTTTTCTTTGCCTTGACCATATTTCAACACGATCCTTAGCTTACCTTGAACTCCATCGTCGATGAACTCAAATCCTTTTACATATCCTTCGTCTACCAAAATTTGCGCAATAGCTTTTTTTGTGTTAGACGCCGGTACTTCAATCTTGTCGTGTTTAGCAACCAACGCATTGCGTATGCGGGTCAATAAGTCGGCAATGGGGTCTGTAACAACCATTCTTGCTACCTCCTTTTTGCATTAATGTTCTACCAGCTTGCCTTACGTACGCCAGGTATTTGTCCTTTATGTGCAAGCTCGCGAAAACATATACGACAAATGCCGTATTTCCTGAGCACGGAATGCGGGCGTCCGCATATGCGGCAGCGTGTGTATGCCCTGGTTGAAAACTTAGGGGTTCTCTGCTGCTTATTGATCATGCTCTTTTTCGCCATGTCCTTGTCCTCCCTTAATTCTGCCCAAAGGGCATGCCCATGAGCGCCAATAGTTCACGAGCTTCTTCATCCGTATTTGCTGTTGTAACAAAAATTACGTCCATGCCGCGAACCTGTTCTACTTGATCGTAAACGATCTCAGGAAACATAAGTTGATCCTTTACGCCTAATGCGTAGTTACCACGACCGTCAAATGCTTTTGGCGATACTCCACGGAAGTCACGTACACGAGGTAGAGCGATGTTTAACAGTTTATCAGTAAACTCATACATCATCTTACCGCGAAGGGTAACCTTTGCGCCAACATTCATTCCTTCACGCACTTTAAAGTTAGCTACCGATTTCTTTGCTTTAGTAACTATCGGTTTTTGTCCAATTATTGCATTCAGATCTTTAAGAGCTACGTCAAGAGCTTTTGCATTATCCTTGACATCGCCCATTCCCATATTAACGACGACTTTTTCCAGCTTAGGCACCTGATTGATGTTCTTATAGCTGAATTTTTCCATCAGCGAGGGTATGATCTGAGTCTTGTACTTATCTTTTAGTCTGGCCAAATGAATAACCTCCCTTCAGGTGAGACTAGTTGTCAAATGTCTCGCCACATTTTTTGCACACACGAACCTTAGATCCATCTGCGATGAACTTATGTGCAACACGGGTGGCCTTATTACATTTAGAACACACCAACATAACTTTAGACGCAAAAATAGGAGCTTCCTTCTCACTGCGTCCACCAGGGTCGTTCATACCCTTAGGCTTTTGATGCTTAGTCACCTTGTTCACGCCTTCAACGACTACTTTGCCTTTAGCAGGCATAGCCTGGATCACTTTGCCTTCTTTACCTTTGTCTTTACCCGAAATGACTACGACCGTGTCATCCGTTTTAACGTGTAGATGTTTTGCACGCATATCTATAGCCACCTCCTAAAGTACTTCAGGGGCAAGAGAAACAATTTTCATATAATCTTTTTCTCTTAACTCCCTGGCAACCGGCCCAAAGATACGCGTTCCTCTAGGCTGGTTTTGGTCGTTTATTATTACTGCAGCGTTGTCGTCGAAACGTATATATGTTCCGTCGCTTCTACGCTTACCTTTTACTGAACGCACAATAACTGCACGAACTATATCCTTTTTCTTTACAACGCCGCCGGGTGTCGCGGTTTTAACCGAAGCGACGATTATATCTCCAATGTTTGCTGTGCGCCTGAACGAGCCGCCCAAAACACGGATGCACATGAGTTCCTTTGCACCGGTGTTATCTGCAGATTTCAGACGAGTTTGCGGTTGAACCATGATGCGCCTCCTCTCACATTAGCGCTAGAGCGCTTTTTCAATAACTTCAACCAGGCGCCACCGCTTGTTACGACTTAGCGGCCTTGTCTCAGTAATCCTTACAAAGTCACCTACCTGGCCCTCGTTTGTTTCGTCATGAGCCATTAGCTTAGTAGTCTGGTTAATTGTTTTTCCGTATAGCGGATGTTTAACCTTCTGCTTTATGGCAACGACGATGGTCTTATCCATATTATTGCTAACTACTCTACCCGTACGGGTTTTCCGATTGTTCCTAATTTCGGTCATAGGATATTAGCCTCCTTTCGCCTTTACCGACTATACGCCTGCAGAGTTTATCTCGCGTTCTCTAATTATTGTCTTAACGCGAGCAATGTTCTTTTTACACTCACGAATGAGCATAGGATTCTGTATCTGAGCAGAAGCCACTTGAAAACGAAGGTTGAATAGCTCTGCTTTGAGCTCAACCAAACTGTCCCTTAGCTCCTGTTCGGTCAGATCGTGATATACACTAGCTTTCATTGCTATCACCACCCGCTTCTTTCGGATTCTCCGCTCTAGTCATAAACTTACACTTAAGAGGGAGTTTATGCATTGCACGACGAAGAGCTTCACGTGCAACTTCTTCTGATACACCATTGATCTCAAACATAACACGACCAGGGCGAACAACTGCTACCCAGTATTCGGGTGAGCCTTTACCACTACCCATGCGTGTTTCAGCTGGCTTAGACGTCACTGGCTTATCTGGAAAAATCTTAATCCAAACTTTTCCGCCTCTCTTCATGTAACGAGTCATTGCAATACGAGCTGCTTCAATCTGATTGCTTGTAACCCAACTTGGTTCAGTTGCTACCAGGCCGTAATCGCCGTATGCAATAAAGTTGCCACGAGAAGCTTTGCCCTTCATGCGTCCTCTAAATACCCTTCTGCGTTTAACTCTCTTTGGCATTAACATTATTTTCTGCCCCCTTCCACTGCCTTTTTAGCAAATGATCGGGGTTTACCTATGATTTCGCCTTTGTAAATCCAAACTTTTACGCCTATACGGCCATAAGTTGTTTTTGCTTCTGCAAAACCGTAGTCAATATCTGCCCTTAATGTTTGAAGCGGAATGGAACCATCATGATAACCTTCGCTCCTAGCAATTTCAGCTCCACCTAGACGACCTGAAACCAGCATCTTGACGCCCTTAGCGCCCGATTTCATGGTGCGTCCCATGGTCTGTTTCATTGCTCTTCTAAAAGAGATTCTACGCTCAAGCTGTGCTGCAATATTTTCAGCAACAAGCTGCGCATCCATGTCTGGATTCTTAACCTCGATTATGTTTACCAATACATTTTTGCCGGTGAGCTTAATAAGCTCTTTTCTAGTTGCATCGACGCCAGCTCCGCCTTTTCCGATTACCATACCAGGCTTTCCGGTGTGGATGTTTACGGTAACGCGTTTTGCTGCACGCTCGATTTCTATCTTAGAGATCCCGGCAGCATATAGCTTCTTTTTGAGCAGCTCTCGAATCTGATAGTCCTCGTATAGGTTGTCTGCAAAATCTTTTTTGCTAGAGAACCAACGAGTATCCCAGTCCTTGATTATGCCAACGCGAAATCCGTGGGGATTAACTTTTTGACCCATCTTCTGCCTCCTCCTAGATTATTGAACCTGATCCAATATTATGGTGATATGGCTTGTGCGTTTACGAATCCTTGCCGCACTGCCTCTTGCACGCGGTCTGAAGCGCTTTAATGTAGGCCCCTGATCCGCAAATACTTCGGCAACATAAAGCGAATCGCGATTCAAGTCCATGTTGTTTTCTGCATTAGCTATAGCTGAATTCAATAGCTTAGCTACAACGGGAGAGGCTGCTTTTGGCGTATACATCAATATACCCAGAGCATCTGCCACTGACTTGCCACGGATTAAATCGATTACGATTTTAACCTTGCTAGCTGAAATGCGAACATAACGCACCTTAGCCTGCGGCCTCTTATCCTTGTTTTCTTGGCGCTTTAGCGCTTTGTCTCTCTGTCTGGTTGCCATATTCTACTCCTTCCTATCTTCCACCTGACGACTTGTCGCCAGAGTGGCCGCGGAAAGTACGGGTAGGAGCAAATTCGCCTAGCTTATGTCCCACCATTTCCTCAGTAACATATACCGGAACGTGCTTTCTTCCATCGTGTACCCCTATGGTATGTCCAACCATGTCGGGGAAAATGGTAGATGCCCTTGACCACGTCTTAAGAATTTTCTTTTCGCCACTGTTATTCATGGCGACAACTCTGTCCAATAAGCGTTCACAGACAAAAGGTCCCTTTTTAACTGACCTACTCATGTCTCTTCCGCCTCCTTCCTAATTTAGCACACGATAACAGTTTTTTTATTTTGAACCCCTGCGTTTGACAATAAACTTGTCAGACGGGTTCTTCTTCTTGCGTGTTTTATACCCAAGTGTAGGCTTGCCCCATGGTGTAACAGGTCCGCTACGTCCAATAGGAGATTTACCTTCACCACCGCCGTGCGGGTGATCACATGGGTTCATAACCGAACCACGTACTGTTGGCCTAAAGCCCATATGACGTTTCCTACCTGCTTTACCAAGTGAAATATTCTCATGATCGGTGTTTCCAACCTGACCAATGGTTGCTTTTGCAACTACTGGAATCATTCGAACTTCGCCTGAAGGTAGTCTTACTTGAGAATACTTGCCTTCTTTAGCCATCAACTGTGCTGCTGTACCAGCGCCTCTGCATAGCTGACCGCCTTTGCCTGGCTGTAACTCAATATTATGAATCATGGTGCCTGTTGGAATCGCGCTGATTGGCAATGCATTGCCTGGCTTAATATCAGCATCTTCTCCTGAGACAACCTTGGTTCCAACTTTTAGTCCAACGGGAGCGATAATATATCTCTTCTCACCATCGACATAGTGTAGTAGCGCTATGTTCGCGCTTCGGTTTGGATCATACTCAATGGTAGCAACCTTTGCAGGTATGCCATCCTTATTACGCTTGAAATCAATGATCCTATACTTACGACGTGCTCCACCTCCGCGATGACGGACAGTGATGCGGCCGTGTGCGTTTCGCCCGCCAGACTTGCGCAGGTCTGTGAGCAAAGACCGTTCAGGCTTATTTGTCGTGATTTCTTCAAATGCAGAAACCGACATAAAGCGCCTGGCCGGAGATGTTGGTTTATATTTCTTAATTGCCATCTTTATTGCCTCCTAAACTCGTGCTTCCGGCGATTACTGAATCATGTTTTCAAAGAACTCAATTGCCTTTGAATCATCAGTCAGCTGTACATATGCTTTTTTGATGGTAGGACGACGTCCGATATGAACGCCCTGTCTCTTCATCTTACCCAATGTGCGAACCGTGTTGACTTTTTTGACTTTAACGCCAAAAACATCTTCGACAGCCTGCTTAATCTGGGTCTTACTTGCTCTTATATCAACCTGAAAAACATAACGTCTATCAGTCATGAAATCATAGCTTTTCTCAGTTAGTATAGGTTTAACGATAATGTCGTGAGATGTAGCTTTCATTATGCATATACCTCCTCAACCTTGGTTACTTCGTCGCGAGTAACGATGAACGAATCATAGTTAAGAATATCTAGCACATTTAGTGTGCCCACTGTAATTGTTTTAACATTAGGTAAATTACCAGCGGCTCGAACCACATCTGCATTATCTTCACTAACCACTATCAATGCTTTTTTGTTAATATCAAGGTTGTTAAGCAATTTAACCATTTCTTTAGTCTTTGCTTGTGGCAACGCTAGATTATCCATAACAAAAATCTGCTGCTCGGCTACCTTAGTAGATAGCGCGCTCTTAAGAGCCAGCCTCTTCTCTTTTTTGTTTATATCCTGACGATAGCTACGAGGTTTTGGCGCAAAAACCACTCCACCTTTACGCCACTGAGGCGATCTGATGGATCCTTGGCGCGCTCTGCCTGTACCTTTTTGACGCCAGGGTTTAGCTCCTCCGCCGCGTACCTCTGAACGAGTCAGAGTCGACTGAGTGCCTTGACGTTTGTTAGCAAGCTGTGCCTTAACTACAGCATGCATAACATATTCATTTGGCTCAATGCCGAATATATCTTCGTTTAAATCAATGTCGCCGACTTTGGCGCCTTCGATGTTATAAACTGCAACCTGGGGCATTGTTCATCCTCCTTTCAAAATTTGAGCTATGCTTTAACTGAATTTTTGATAACTACCAAGCTACCTTTTGCTCCGGGGAACGCTCCCTTAACTAACATGAAGTTCCGTTCAGCATCAACGCGAACTACTTCAAGGTTTTGAACAGTAACGCTCACCGAACCCATATGTCCAGGCAATTTTTTGCTCTTAAATACCTTAGAAGGTGAAGAACAAGCTCCCATTGAACCAGGACGGCGATGATAACGAGAACCGTGGGTCATAGGTCCACGATGCTGGTTATGACGCTTAATGACACCAGCAAATCCCTTACCTTTGCTAACACCTGATACGTCAATCTTATCTCCTGCTTCAAAAACGTCTGCCTTAATCTCTTGTCCAACTTCAAAACCATCTACATCTTCTAGCTTAAACTCTCGAAGATAACGCTTGTAAGGCAGCCCTGCTTTATCAAAATGTCCTTTTCTGGGCTTGGGCACTAATTTTTCCCTGATATCGCCAAAACCGACCTGTATAGCCGAGTATCCATCAATATCAACTGTCTTTTTTTGTACTATGGGACAAGGACCAGCTTCAACTACTGTCACCGGAACTATCTCACCATCACTGAGGAACACTTGAGTCATCCCCAGTTTTTTTCCTAATATAGCTTTTTTCATCTATAGATTACCTCCTGAAGTCCATTCTCGCCTAAAGTTTCAACTCTATGTCAACACCTGCAGGCAAATCCAGGCGCATCAGTGCATCAACAGTCTTAGACGTGGGGCCTAGAATATCGATCAAACGCTTATGCGTACGCATTTCGAATTGTTCTCTCGCATCCTTATACTTGTGTGTTGCCCTTAGAATTGTAACGACCTCTTTTTGGGTTGGCAGGGGAATCGGGCCAGATATCTGCGCTCCCGTTCTTTTGGCCGCTTCCACAATCCTTTCGGCCGACTGGTCGATTAGATTATGGTCATAAGCTTTCAGCTTAATACGAATTTTTTGACTCATAGGTTTTCCTCCTTATGTTCGAACTCAAATACACTCGTCCGTGTGTGCCGCATATTGTAAATATTCGACGGTGCATGGAGCCCGTCACCCGATTTTACAGGCATAGTCCATGAAAATATACCTAGCCATCGCTAGCAACCTTCCACTTCATCCATAACTACTTAGCACAACTTGCTAAGTATATAACATTTTTTTATAAAACGCAATACATAAAAGTAATTTTACCGGCACAATATTGTGCCGGTAAAAACAACTACTTCAACTATTCAATAATGCCGGTAACAACACCAGCACCAACAGTACGTCCGCCTTCGCGAATAGCAAAACGTAGACCTTCTTCAATAGCGATTGGTGTGATCAGCGAGATTTCCATATCAATATGGTCACCAGGCATTACCATCTCTACGCCATCAGGTAGTTTTACTACGCCAGTTACGTCTGTTGTACGGAAGTAAAACTGTGGTCTGTATCCATCAAAGAAAGGTGTATGGCGTCCGCCTTCTTCCTTTGTTAATACATAAACCTGTCCTTTATACTTCGTATGTGGCTTAATTGTTCCTGGCTTTGCAAGAACCTGTCCACGCTCGATATCTTTTCTCTGTACGCCACGTAGCAATACTCCAACGTTATCTCCTGCTTCTGCAAAATCAAGAAGCTTTCTGAACATTTCGATTCCTGTACATACTGTTGCACTTGGCTTATCTGCTAATCCAACTATCTCAACAGGATCCTGTACCTTGATTACTCCACGCTCTACGCGTCCAGTTGCAACTGTTCCTCTGCCTGTGATTGTGAATACGTCTTCAACTGGCATCAAGAACGGTTTGTCTGTATCACGATCTGGTGTTGGGATATAGCTATCTACTTCTTTCATTAGCTCGAAAATAGAATCGCAATCTGCATTTCCTTCTATATCGCCGCCTTCTTGCACTGCTTCCAAAGCCTTCAGTGCTGATCCGCGTACGAATGGAATGTCATCTCCAGGGAACTCATACATGCTTAGTAGCTCACGTACTTCCATCTCAACTAGTTCAAGCAGTTCTTCGTCGTCTACCATGTCTGTTTTGTTTAGGTACACTACCATGCTAGGAACGCCAACCTGCTTTGCAAGTACGATATGCTCACGTGTCTGAGGCATTGGGCCATCAGCTGCTGATACTACCAATATTGCTCCGTCCATCTGTGCTGCGCCTGTGATCATGTTTTTAACATAGTCGGCGTGTCCTGGACAGTCAACGTGTGCATAGTGTCGGTTCTCTGTCTCATACTCAACGTGCGCTGTGTTGATCGTGATTCCTCTTGCCTTCTCTTCTGGCGCCTTATCTATCTCATCATAACGCATCTCTTTTGCACCGCCAGACCTTGCCAGCACCATTGTTATTGCTGCTGTCAATGTTGTCTTGCCGTGGTCTACGTGTCCTATCGTTCCTATGTTTACATGTGGTTTCGTTCTTTCAAATTTTTCCTTTGCCATTTCTTCTTAGCCTCCTTAATAGGTTAAAAGTGTAAGCTTATTCTCTTATCGTTTGCCTAAGATCTTTTCGGCCACCGATTGTGGCATTCTCTCATAATGGGAAAATTGCATAGAGAATGTTCCTCGTCCTTGGGTCTTTGATCTTAAGTCTGTTGCGTATCCAAACATGTCGCTTAGCGGTACATATGCATTGATTACCTGATCTCCGTTCCTCGATTCCATTCCTTCAATACGGCCTCTCCTCGAGTTAATGTTACCCATAACGTCACCCATATAATCCTCAGGAACAACTACTTCTACCTTCATCAAAGGCTCGAGTAACATCGGTCCTGCCTTGGATACACCTTGTTTAAATGCTAATGATCCAGCAATCTTAAACGCCATCTCTGACGAGTCAACATCATGAGTAGAGCCATCAACTAGTGTAGCCTTAAAGTCTACAACATCGAATCCGCCTAATACTCCATTTTTAGCTGCTTCCTGGATACCAGCATCAACTGCTGGAATATATTCTTTAGGAATAACACCACCAACAGTCTTGTTCGTAAATACATATCCTGCACCTGGCTCGTTAGGCTCAAACTCGACCCAACAATGACCAAACTGACCGCGTCCACCCGACTGACGAACATATTTTCCTTCAACTTTAACGCTTTTAGAAATAGTTTCTTTATAAGCAACCTGAGGTTTACCAACAACGGCCTCAACCTTAAACTCACGCAACAATCGATCAACTATGATCTCAAGATGCAGCTCGCCCATTCCAGCGATAATGGTCTGGCCAGTCTCTTCGTCAGTGTATGCCCTAAAAGTCGGATCTTCTTCAGCTAGCTTAGCAAGCGCTAAAGACATCTTTTCCTGTCCTGCTTTAGTCTTAGTTTCGATTGCAACCTTTATAACAGGCTCAGGGAAATCCATTGTTTCTAATAATATTGGGTTCTTTTCGTCACAAAGACTGTCTCCAGTTCCAACTGTTTTAAACCCAACTGCAGCTGCAATATCTCCTGTTGCTACTTCAGAAAGTTCTTCACGAGTATTAGCATGCATCCTTAGCACTCGGCCAAGGCGTTCACGTTTACCTTTGCTTGCATTATAAAGCGTGCCTCCGGCTTTAAGCGAGCCTGAATATACTCGGAAGAAAGCTAACTTGCCTACAAAAGGATCTACCATAATCTTAAATGCTAAAGCAGAGAAAGGTGCATCATCATCAGCTTGAAGCTCAATCTCTTCACCTGTATCTGCATCAGTACCTGTAATTCCAGTAATATCCAATGGTGATGGCATATAGTCTACAACTGCATCAAGCAAAGGTAAAACTCCCTTATTTCGATAAGCTGTTCCACATAACACTGGAACCATGCCCATTGAAATAGTACCCTTGCGAATGGCTGATTTTAACATATCAGAGCTAATGTCCTCGCCTTCGAGGTAAAGCTCCATAAGTTCTTCATCAAACTCAGCAGCAGCCTCAATCAATTCCTCGCGATATTGCGTAACTATCTCTAGCATGTCTTCGGGTATCTCAGTTATTTTTGTCTGTGAGCCCATTTCGTCTACATTAGTTACTGCATTCATCTCAATCAAGTCGACTGATCCTACAAAATAATCTTCTTTACCAATAGGTAATTGCACAGGAACTGCATTTGCATTTAACCTGTTTCTAATCATGTCGACAACGTTATAAAAATCTGCACCAAGTATATCCATCTTATTGACGAACGCTATTCTAGGCACATTATACTTGTTAGCCTGTCTCCAAACAGTCTCAGACTGCGGCTCAACGCCGCCTTTTGCACAGAATACTGCTACTGCACTATCTAGAATTCGTAGGGAGCGTTCTACTTCGACGGTAAAGTCTACGTGGCCGGGTGTATCGATAATATTTATTCGATTACCCCTCCACTGACACGTCGTAGCGGCCGAGGTTATGGTTATTCCTCGTTCCTGCTCTTGCTCCATCCAGTCCATGGTCGCTGCGCCTTCATGTACTTCTCCAACTCTATGCACCTTTCCTGTATAGAAAAGAATGCGTTCGGTTGTCGTTGTCTTACCAGCGTCGATATGCGCCATAATCCCGATGTTACGCAGTTTATCTAAACCAATATCCCTAGCCATTAAGCCCCCTCCTTTCTAAGCACTTTAATTAAATCAAATATCATTTCTTTTCTCAAGTCAGTCTCCAGTTTTGTTTTACCACCTGTAATGAGCAAACGCCTTGTTAGCATCAGCCATCCTATGGGTATCTTCCTTCTTCTTAAAGGTATTTCCTGTCGAGTTAGCTGCATCCATAAGCTCAGCAGCCAAACGTTCATGCATAGTTCTTTCGCCGCGTTTTTTGGAAAACGTAACTAGCCATCTAAGACCTAGTGTCTGCCTTCTTTCTGGGCGAATCTCTATCGGAACTTGATATGTTGCACCACCAACACGGCGTGCCTTAACTTCTAATACAGGCATAATATTGTTAACAGCCTGTTCAAATACAGACAATGGATCCTGTCCTGTTTTTTCTCTAATAATATCAAACGCGCTGTAACAAACTTTCTGCGCTACCCCTTTTTTGCCGTCTTGCATAATCTGATTAATCAGCTTAGTGACAACAATGCTGTTATACAAAGGATCAGGCAGAATTTCACGCTTGGGTATAAAACCACGTCTTGGCATTATTTATCCTCCTAACCAAATAAAATGGTTAACCTTTCTTTGGTCGTTTTGCGCCATAAAGCGAACGTGACTGCTTTCTGCCGTCAACGCCAGCTGAGTCCAAAGCACCACGAACTATGTGATAACGTACGCCAGGCAAGTCTTTAACTCTTCCGCCGCGAATTAACACAACCGAGTGCTCTTGCAAATTATGACCAATACCCGGAATGTAGGCTGTACCTTCCATTTGGTTGGTCAAACGAACCCTAGCGATCTTTCTAAGAGCAGAATTCGGTTTTTTTGGTGTCATTGTTCTAACTGCTACGCAAATTCCCCTTTTTTGGGGACACTGCTTCAGGATAGGGGCTGTAGACTTATACTCAACTTTTTGTCTTCCCTTCCGAACCAGTTGGTTAATGGTAGGCATGCACTTTCCTCCTTGTCATTGTGGGTAAAGTATGCGTTATTTATTCAAACTTCCATAGCTATGGTTCCCTGCAACCCGTAGGCAACTCAGCGATAGAAGGTCACTTTAGAAGCGCGGCACAGGCTGCTCCCACGTCAATACCGCACAAGCTTCCCAGTTCTTGCATGGTTGCAACCTCAATTATTTCTAGTTGTTGTCCTTTATAGGCACTCTCAAGCTGCTCTTTAACAAAGTCTTCAGCATCTAACGCTAAATATAGTATGCTCACACTTTGTTGATTAATATGCTTAAGCACCTGCTTAGTCCCAACTATCCTTTTTGCCATATTACCTAATTTATTAGGCATAATCAACTCTCCTACGCAGAAAAAGGCATAATAATGCCTTTTCTTTTTCACGCACCCTTGTATTCTAACACCGTATAAAACCAGTGTCAATACAAAGGTAATATGCATTCTCATGCAATAGGCTTTAAAATCTCGTTATCACTAGTTGTCCGCTCGTCGATATTAACTTGATCATCCCCAATAAATTCTTCAAAGACTTCAGTTGTATCGATATCAGCAAGACCAGACATAGCTGAATTTACATACTCAGTTTCATAAACATCTATATCATTATATCGCTTCATACCAGTACCTGCAGGAATGAGTTTTCCAATAATAACGTTTTCTTTTAAGCCTACAAGGTTGTCAATCTTTCCCTTTATCGCAGCCTCGGTAAGCACCCTAGTAGTTTCTTGGAAAGATGCCGCTGATAAGAACGAGTCAGTAGCAAGCGAAGCTTTCGTAATACCTAACAACACTCGAGCCGCAACAGCGGGGTTCGTGTCTTCTTTGATAACCCTTTCATTTTCACGCTCAAATCTGAAAATATCAGCAAGTTCACCAGGCAACATATCTGTATCGCCCGCATCCTCAATCTTAACCTTCCTAAGCATTTGACGAATAATAACCTCAATATGCTTATCGGAAATATCAACACCCTGTTGGCGATAAACGGCTTGAACTTCTTTAAGCAGGTAATCCTGAACGCCTTTTACGCCCTTTATCTTTAAGATATCGTGAGGGTTAATCGAACCTGCAGTTAACGGATCACCCGCAGAAATAGCATCGCCTTCACGCACTATAATCTGTGAGTGCAAGCTGGGCAAAATTTCATATGCCTGTTGCTCATTCTTGTTAGTAACAATAATTTCCTTGCGTTTTTTCTTGTTCTCAGCGATAGATACTTCACCAGAGATTTCTGATATAACAGCAAGACCCTTTGGCTTTCTAGCCTCAAAAAGCTCTTCTACACGAGGAAGACCCTGCGTAATGTCGGCTCCTGCAACACCACCGGTGTGGAAAGTTCTCATGGTCAGCTGTGTTCCAGGTTCACCAATGGACTGAGCTGCAATAATTCCAACAGCCTCTCCTATGCTAACCGTATTACCTGTTGCCATGTTTGCGCCATAGCAATGAGTACAAACACCATGTTCACTGCGGCAAGTCAAAAGCGACCTTATCTGAACTTTCTTAATGCCAGCGCTAATAATTTGTTTTGTCTTTCCATAATCAATACATTCATTGCAAGCAACAATAACTTCTCCTGTTTCTGGGTGCACAACATCCTCAGAAGCAAATCTGCCGCGGATCCTATCAGCAAGTGCAACAATTTTGTTGCCTTCGCTAATTATATCGGAAACATAAACGCCTTTTACACTTTCGCCAAGTTTTGCAAAACAATCTTCATCCCTAACTATAACATCTTGAGATACATCAACAAGTCTTCTTGTTAGGTATCCCGAGTCAGCCGTTCTTAGCGCTGTATCAGCTAGTCCTTTTCGAGCTCCATGTGTAGATGTAAAGAACTCAAGCACCGTTAGCCCCTCACGGAAATTTGCACGAATCGGAACCTCGATAATCTGTCCAGATGGATCTGCCATTAGTCCACGCATTCCGCCCAACTGCCTAATCTGACTGGTTGAACCACGAGCACCAGAGTTTGCCATCATATAAATCGGATTAAACCTATCAAGGTTTGCAATTAGCTCGTCAGTAACCTTATCTGTGGTTTCTTTCCAAGTATTAATAACTAGCTGCTTTCTGTCTTTTTCGGTCAGCTCTCCTCGCATATAGCTATTCATTATGCTCAAAACGTTTTTCTCTGCTTTAGCTAGTAACTCTTTCTTTGCTTCAGGAATAGTGATATCCGAAACACTGATAGTGATAGCGCCTTTAGTAGAATACTTAAAGCCCAATGTTTTGATTCCATCCAATGTAGTGGTGGTCTTAGTAGGTCCGTGAGTACGGAAACACTTGTCTACTATTCTCTTTAAAACATTTTTATCCACCATCTCGTTAATCTCAAGGTCAAGCATCTGCTCAGGTGTTTCCCTAGGCGTAAATCCTAGATCTTGAGGAATAGCCTCGTTGAATATAGCCCTTCCTGTGGTGGTTTCTATCATTTTTTCTATTAACTCGCCATCAATCTCCCTACGATAACGAATTTTAACCATTGCCTGTAATGATACCTGACCAGTTTGATATGCGATAACTGCTTCTTCAGGTGAAGAAAAAATCTTACCTTCTCCCAAGCTGCCAGGACGATGTATCGTTAGATAATAACTACCGATAACCATATCCTGAGTTGGGTTTACCACTGGTTGCCCGTCTTGTGGCTTAAGTATATTGTTTGCAGCTAACATCAAGAAACGTGCTTCTGCCTGTGCTTCCATAGAAAGCGGCACATGAACAGCCATTTGATCGCCATCAAAGTCAGCGTTATATGCTGTACATACAAGAGGATGAATCTTAAGCGCACGACCTTCAACCAATACTGGCTCAAACGCCTGTATTCCAAGCCTATGCAATGTTGGTGCACGGTTCAACAAAACAGGATGCTCTTTTATTACTTCTTCTAGAACGTCCCAAACCTCAGTACGTACACGCTCGATCATTCTTTTTGCACTCTTGATATTATGAGCATAATTTTCCTCAACTAGCTTTTTCATAACAAAAGGCTTAAACAGCTCGAGCGCCATTTCTTTTGGCAGTCCACACTGATACATCTTTAGCTCAGGACCAACAACGATAACGCTTCGACCAGAATAGTCAACACGTTTTCCTAATAGGTTTTGACGGAATCTACCTTGTTTTCCGCGAAGCATATCAGACAAAGACTTTAGTGGACGGTTACCAGGCCCGGTAACAGGTCGACCACGTCGACCGTTATCTATAAGTGCGTCTACCGCTTCTTGCAGCATACGTTTTTCGTTGCGTACTATTATGTCAGGCGCTCTTAACTCAAGCAACCTTTTTAGTCTGTTATTTCTGTTAATAACGCGTCTGTATAAATCGTTTAAGTCAGAAGTCGCGAATCGACCTCCATCAAGCTGAACCATTGGCCTTAATTCGGGTGGAATAACAGGTACAACATCCAAAATAATCCAATCAGGGTGGTTGCCCGACTTGCGAAACGCTTCGACTACCTCTAATCGTTTAACAGCACGAATACGTTTTTGTCCGCTAGATTCAACCAATTCTTTTCTTAATTTTTCGGCTTCCTGCTCAAGGTCAACTTGCGTAAGGAGTGTTTTTACTGCCTCTGCACCCATACCTGCCTTAAACGTTTCGCCATATTTATCTACATTTTCTTTTAGCTCTTTATCGTTCAACAATTGTTTGTACTGCAGCGGAGTATCGCCTGGATCCAGCACAACAAACGATGCAAAATATAATACTTTTTCAAGCGACCTGGGTGACATGTCTAACAATAAACCCATTCGACTAGGTATTCCCTTGAAGTACCAAATATGTGACACGGGAGCGGCTAACTCAATATGTCCCATTCGTTCGCGTCTAACTTTTGCGCGGGTTACCTCGACCCCACACTTATCGCAGATAATGCCTTTATGTCGTACACGCTTATACCTTCCACAATGGCATTCCCAGTCCTTTGTTGGCCCGAAAATACGTTCGCAAAACAATCCGTCTTTTTCTGGTTTAAGCGTTCTATAGTTAATAGTTTCTGGTTTCTTTACCTCTCCAAACGACCACTCTCGTATCTTATCCGAAGAAGCAAGCCCAATCTGCATAGAGTCGAAGTTATTTAGTTCTAACAATCTTTTTCGCTCCCTTCATACACGCACACAAGCGCGTCCTAGAGATCCTGATCATCATCATTATCATCAATCTTTAAATCTTCAAAGATCTCGGTTATAGCGATGTCATCATCATTTCCATCTTCGTCTTCATCATCATTATCATCTTCAACTACTTTTTTCAGAATATCTTCTGGCATGAGCAGTGTAGTTTTTTCGGTCTCATCATCGCCCTCGTCGTCATCAAACAAATCGTCAATACCCGTTATCTCATCCAAATCACTAATGTCTAATGTTGAATCACTTAACTCTGAATCGACGATAACAGGCTGACCCACGGTTTCTTCTTCCTTGCCCTCAATATTAACGCCCATCAAATCTATTTCATCATCAACCGACTCTTTAATAGGTATTTCTTGATTATCCTCAGACAATACTCTAACGTCTAGAGCCAAACTCTGAAGCTCTTTTATCAAAACCTTAAACGATTCTGGCACTCCAGGTTCAGGTATATTCTCACCCTTCACAATAGCTTCATATGTTTTAACCCTACCAACGATATCATCTGATTTAACTGTTAATATTTCTTGTAAGGTGTTTGCCGCACCATAAGCTTCTAGCGCCCAAACTTCCATCTCACCAAAACGCTGACCACCAAATTGTGCTTTCCCTCCAAGTGGTTGTTGTGTTACAAGCGAGTAAGGGCCTGTGCTTCTTGCGTGAATCTTGTCATCTACCAAGTGATGAAGTTTAAGCACGTACATGTACCCTACCGTTACCTCGTTTTCAAACTTTTCACCCGAACGACCGTCGTATAAAATGGTTTTACCATCGCTCTTATATCCAGCGTGCTCAAGCTGTTCCATTATGTCTTCCTCGGTTGCACCATCGAATACCGGAGTAGCAATGTGCCAGCCAAGTTTCTTTGCGGCTAACCCTAAATGCACCTCTAGCACCTGACCAATGTTCATTCGAGATGGAACACCCAATGGGTTTAACACTATCTCAAGCGGAGTGCCATCTGGTAAGAACGGCATATCTTCCTCAGGCAAAATACGCGAGATAACACCCTTGTTACCATGGCGACCAGCCATCTTATCGCCAACGCTGATTTTTCGCTTTTGAGCAATATTAACGCGAACAAGCTGATTTACTCCTGGATTCAATTCGTCCCTGTTCTCTCTTGTAAACACCTTAACATCAACAACAGTACCGCACTCACCATGAGGTACCCTAAGCGATGTATCGCGAACTTCACGAGCTTTCTCACCAAAGATTGCGCGAAGCAACCTTTCTTCAGCTGTAAGCTCTGTTTCGCCCTTTGGCGTTATCTTGCCAACTAGCAGATCATTTGCACGGACTTCAGCTCCAATTCTAATGATCCCTCGTTCGTCAAGATCTTTTAGTGCTTCGTCACTAACGTTTGGAATATCTCTAGTGATTTCCTCTGGCCCCAGCTTTGTATCCCTTGCCTCAGACTCATACTCTTCAATATGTATAGATGTAAACACATCATCTTTAACAAGTTTTTCGCTAATTAAGATAGCATCCTCGTAGTTATATCCTTCCCAAGTCATAAACCCAATAAGAATATTTCGTCCCAAAGCGATCTCGCCTATGTCTGTCGATGGACCATCCGCGATAACATCGCCCTTTTTGAGTATTTGCCCACGATCCACTATTGGATTTTGATTAATGCATGTACCTTGGTTAGAACGATCGAACTTTGTTAATTTTCTATAAGTTTTCTCGCCCTTTTCATTTATTAATACAATTTCATCAGCTGAGACGCTTTCAACTATACAATCTTCTTTTGCTACTAGTACAACACCCGAATCAACTGCGGCTTTATATTCCATGCCAGTTCCAATAATAGGAGCTTGAGTTTTTAATAGTGGAACAGCCTGACGCTGCATGTTAGAACCCATAAGAGCTCTGTTGGCGTCGTCGTTCTCAAGGAACGGAATCATTGCTGTAGCAACCGAAACAAGCTGCTTCGGAGATACGTCCATAAGCTCAACTTGTTCAGAAGGAACTTCCACGATTTTATCCCGCGCATGACACGATACTCGTGCATGAACGAAATCTCCGTTTTCATCCAAAGGTTCATTGCCCTGTGCGATGATATACTCGTCCTCTTCATCTGCAGTCAAATAAATTATTTCAGAAGTAACTCTTTTAGTCTTTTGCTCTACCTTACGATACGGTGACTCGATAAATCCGTATTCGTTAAGTCTAGCATAGGTGGAAAGCGATCCAATAAGTCCGATGTTTGGACCTTCAGGTGTCTCGATAGGACACATGCGTCCATAATGGGAATGGTGAACGTCTCGAACTTCAAAGCTTGCTCGTTCTCTGTTTAATCCACCAGGTCCTAGTGCGCTCAATCTACGCTTATGTGTCAGTTCAGCAAGTGGGTTTGTTTGATCCATAAACTGCGAAAGCTGAGAAGAACCAAAAAACTCTTTGATTGCTGCCGAAACTGGTCTTATGTTAATTAAGTTAGAGGGAGTCGCAACATCCATATCTTGAATAGACATACGCTCACGCACAACACGCTCAAGCCTTGAGAAGCCAACCCTAATCTGATTTTGGAGTAACTCACCAACAGAACGCAACCTACGGTTTCCTAAATGGTCAATATCGTCTATGCGTCCTATTCCGTATGCAAGACCCATATTATAGTTTATCGACGCAATAATATCATCGTTATATAGATACCTAGGTATCAGTTTATCGATGTTTTCGACCAAAGCAGCCTTCATAGTGGCTTCGTCTGTTTCATCTATCTCCCCTAAAATTGCATTTAAAGTAGGTAAATGAACCTTTTCATTTATGCCGACAGATTTTGGTTCAAACGGTAAAAAGTATTTTGCATCAACAAAATTATTTCCACGGACAAATACTTCTGTTCCATCCATATCAAGCTTGATTTGATTAATGCCAAGATTTTGTAACTCCATCGCCGTATTGCGATCGATTACCGCACCCTTTTTCACTAGCTTCTTGCCTTCTTTTTTAGGATGATCAATAGTTTCAGCACTAACACAGCCCATTATCCTGTTTGCAATAGCCAGCTTCTTGTTGAACTTATACCGTCCAACTCTTGCCAAATCATACCTTCGCGGATCAAAAAACAATGAGTTTATTAAGGTGCGTGCGCCGTCTACTGTAGGCGGCTCGCCTGGACGCAAGCGTTTATAAACCTCTATAAGCCCTTCTTCTTCGTTCTTAGTGCTATCCTTTGTAAAGGTCGCCTCTAACACATCGTTTTGTCCAACTGCCTCAGTTATCTTTTCATCACTACCTAAACCAAGCGCACGCAAAAGTACGGTGACCGGTAACTTTCTTGTTCGATCAACGCGTACATGCAAACAATCGTTTGAGTCCATTTCATACTCAAGCCACGCTCCCCTGTTAGGGATTAGCGTTGCCGTATACAGTTCTTTTTCATTTTTATCCAGTTGTTTTGAGAAGTAAACCCCCGGGGATCGCACTAACTGACTAACAATAACACGCTCAGCACCGTTTATAATAAACGTGCCGTGTTCGGTCATTAATGGGAAATCTCCCATAAACACTTCTTGTTCTTTTACTTCACCCGTCTCGCGATTGATAAGTCGTACCACAACTTTTAAAGGAGCCGAATAGTTAACATCGCGCTCTTTACACTCATCAACGCAATACTTAGGATTGTCGTCAATATGATAGTCGACAAACTCCAGTACAAGGTTTTCTGAGTAGTCGGTTATGGGAGAAACATCGTTCAACACTTCGCGAAGACCTTCGCTTAAAAACCGCTGATACGAGTTTTTTTGGACCTCGATAAGGTCGGGCATACCCAACACTTCGTTAATCCTAGCAAAACTCATGCGTTTTCTTTTGCCCAGCTGCACTTCATGAACCATTTACTCGTTCACACTCCTAACCCCAGTGCTTTTGTTTTCCATAAAAAATGACGATTACTAAAAAAGTTTTCTCCTAATTGTTTCCAACATTATACTAAATATTCACTGCGGAAACGCACACGAGTACTTGTAAACAGTTAAACCGTCAATTTCCTACTTATTTCAACAAGAAATCACCTGTAAAAATAAGCATAACTGCACAAATATATGCAGTTTAGTATTGTAACACCAATATTGTAAGCTGTCAACAATAAAATTTATGTATAACAACGGGTGAACTAGCATATCCTAGCTCACCCGCGATTTAATTGCAATTATTGGTAGTTTTTGAATTATCCTAGTTTAGCAAATATCATACGACCTGCTGCCGTTTGTAAAACACTGGTTACAGTTAACATGCATTGCTCTCCAACATGTTTCTTGCCACCTTCAACAACTATCATTGTACCGTCATCAAGGTAAGCAACTCCCTGACCAGCTTCTTTTCCATCCTTGACTATACTAGCTTGCATCTGCTCTCCTGGTAACAAAATAGGTTTTAGTGCGTTTGTTAATTCGTTAATGTTAAATACACTAATATTTTGTACTTCAGCAACCTTATTAAGGTTATAATCGTTTGTTACTACAACCCCCGACATCTCTTGAGCCATATGCATAAGTTTGCTATCTACCTCATGGATATCTTCGTAATCTTTGTCTACAATCCTAACAGGAATGTCAAGTTCTTTTCTAATTCTGTTTAAAACATCTAATCCCCGACGACCACGGTTTCGTTTAAGTCCATCAGCTGAATCAGCAACGTGTCTAAGTTCTTGTAACACAAACTCAGGTATAATAATAACACCTTCAACGATTCCCGTTTGACAAATATCAAAAATTCTTCCGTCGATTATCACACTTGTATCCAAAATTTTGGGTTTTGCTAAAAAGTCCCTGTCACGCTTACTGCCTCTTTCTTCCCTACCCTCTTTAGGAGAGCGCCTAAAAAGTCCTGCAGCTAATATGTCCGATCTTCTCTTAACCGCAAACGTCCATCCTAATACTGAAAGCCCAATGTATATCAAAACAGACAATACTTGAGGTACAATAGGAATATCAATTTGACTAATAAGCGAGGTAATAAAGAAAGATATTATTAAACCTACCGTTAGTCCAATTATTCCATAGATAAGATCGGTAATAGGTATTTCAAATATTTTTCTCTCTATCCACTTATATAGAGCAATAAACGATTCAATTATCGCTGAAGAAATTCCGTATAGCAACAAGCTGCCAACTACAGCGCTTGCTATGTAGATGTAAAACAAAGTCATTGAGTCCAAGCCAGAATAATTAAATAAATTAAATGATTGCAATAACATAAGTACAAGATAAACAACACCTGGTCCAATGCCTAATCCTAAAATAGCAATAAAAAAACGCGAACCTCTCTTCATCGCATTACACCTCCTTTCACAGTGAATTAGCTTGAACATGCAAAAATCTTTGCATGTTCAAATAAAAATTTTAAATTGCTTGTTCAATTTGTTCTCTAATTGCCTCCTCATCATTATCACCAGCGAGTACCATCTCGCTAATTAAAATAAGCTTTGCATTATTAAACATTTTTCTTTCACCTGAAGAAAGCCCTTTTTCCTTATCACGGGCAGCTAACGATCTAACAACTTCAGCAACTTCAAAAATGTCTCCTGTTTTCATCTTTTCAAAGTTCTCGCGATACCTTCTATTCCAATTATCGCATTCTACTTCTGGACTGCAAGCAAGAAGATCCATTACTTCCTCGCAAACAACCGGATCTACAATGTTTCTTAGTCCGGCTCCTTCAACCTTTTGCACTGGAACCATAACTTTAATACCGCCTACAGCAAACCTAAGAACATAATAGTTACATTCTTCCCCAAGTATTTCTTGTCGTTCAATGGCTTCAATCGTGCCGGCTCCGTGCATCGGATAAACGATTTTATCGCCGATATTATACATAGCACTCGCACCTCTCACTTTGACCTTGAAATAATATTTCTCCATAGATACTATACTACAAAACACCCTAATTGTCAATGTAACCCAGTTACACAAATCACCCTGATTAGTGATATTATTTGAATTTAGAGGCTATAGTTAACATTGACAACTAATCAAATCAACAATATAATTAACTCACATTAATTTACGCTACTTGGAGGTGTAACTTTGAACGATTCTATAGCTCAAGATTTTCAAAACACTGTGCAGGACCTCTTAATACGAAACAAGAGCCTACTTGATACCCTAACTAAGTTTCAAGATACCACCTCTCGTGTAAACCGCGCACTTATTAAAGCTGCGACACACTGTGGTTGTATTACAATTAAGGCAACGAAGCAAGGGTACCCTATCGACATGGACTATGAAACGTTGCACAACAACCTAGACACACATGTGCGTGGCGAACTTTGCGACCATTGTTTAAACATAATTAAACAAGAACTTGGGATGCACATGTTTTATTTTACTTCTATTTGCAATGCCGTTGATATAGACCTTGGCAACATCTTGGAAGAGGAAAAAAGTCGTATGGACGCTTTGGGAAAATTTTCCATGCGTTAAAAATGTTCAAAACCCTAAGAAGCCGCTATGCGGCTTTTTTGCATATCTGGGACAAGTATACTCAAATAAAAAACAAGATTATTAAAACTTATATTAAAACATCGTTAAATTCGCAATCTGCAAGCCATTAAATCGTCAATAACACGTACCACTTTTACGCTAAAACAAAACGTTTAGCGCCTGCTTTAATGTTTTAACTCCCGAATATGTCAATCCTCGTGGAATATCGGCTTTTTTGCTAAGCATAGGCCCCACCACCATCTCGAACCCAAGCTTATGACACTCCATAAGACGCTTTTCAATATTTCCTACAGATCGCACCTCGCCAGTTAACCCTATTTCGCCGATAACACATACGCCTTTTCCTATTGGAATATTCTTCGCTCCAGAAGCAACAGCCACGGCTAAACAAGATCAACCGCTGTTTCAACTATCTTTAATCCGCCGACAACATTTATGTAAACGTCCTGATTATTAAGCATAACGCCTACTTTCTTTTCCAAAACCGCCAACAACATGACCGCTCTATTATAGTCTATGCCTGACGTCATTCTACGAGGATTGCCAAACACAGTTGGACTAACTAAAGACTGGATCTCAATCAACACTGGACGAGTACCTTCCATAGTGCAAGCAACGACCGATCCAGCCGCGTTTGTACTTTCTCCTGACAAAAAAATCTCAGATGGATTAACCACCTGACGCATTCCCTCGCTACCCATTTCAAATATACCAATTTCGTTGGTAGATCCAAATCTATTTTTTACTGCACGTAATATCCTATATGAGTTTTGTCTTTCGCCCTCAAAGTACAACACAGTATCTACCATGTGCTCAAGCACCCTAGGTCCAGCTAACGAACCTTCTTTAGTCACATGACCTACCAGAAAAACCGATGAACCTGATGTCTTTGCAATACGCATGAATTGCGAAGAGCATTCACGCACCTGAGCAACACTACCTGGCGCCGATGGAAGTTCACTAGAATAAACGGTTTGAATAGAATCTATGATTACAACTGTGGGCTTGAGTTTTTCGATTTGACTAGTAATGCTTTCAATCCGAGTTTGGGCTAAAACAAATAAATTATCACCCGATACGTCTAGTCTCTGAGCCCTAAGACGTATTTGTGCTGCTGATTCCTCTGCCGAAACGTATAACACGGTATACCCATCCATGGATAGCTTGCCTGCCATTTGCAAGAGCAAGGTCGATTTGCCGATTCCAGGATCGCCCCCTGCTAACACCAATGACGCAGGGATAATTCCACCACCAAGCACTCTATCAAGCTCGGTTAACCCAGACAACAAGCGTTCTCCCTCACTAACTTCGATTTGGTCAATTAGCTTAGCAGGAATATCATCGCCTATCATACCAGCTCTTTTCTGACCCTTATCAACGAGCTCCTCGCTAAACGTGTTCCATTCATTACAACCAGGACACCTACCCATCCATTTAGGACTTTCATGCCCACAAGCGTTGCAAAAAAACACTGTTTTAGCCTTCGCCATACCTAATCCTCCTTAGTATCAACCTTTTTGGTGCTAGTATCAACCGTAGAAACATACACAATATCTCTTAAAATAGCATCATTTGATACATCAAACCATACTACCGACCTTCCATATACACCCGATAAAACAACATCTTCCCCGCCTTTATTTATTTTCATCCTCTTGTTTGTGTCATATTGATATACGTATAATGCTCCATCCTTATGATATGCAACAAAATCGTCGCCTAAATCAAAATTGTCAACTCCACCATTTTCGATGCAGCATATGCTCTGCTCACTCATCATAAATAGCGAAGCATCTGGTCCACGATTTTGATCTATCCAAACAACAACATCCCCATTCGTCTTAGGCGCAAAAGCATACATCCCAGTTGAATAAACTTGAATGTCTCCTGTCGTTATATCCAAAACTTTTACTATAGAATAACCTATTTGATCACCTGTAACATCATCTTCAACCCATGCAATCTTGCCGCCACCCATACTCGGCGGACTGACTCCGGATGCTGAATCTTTAAATTCAGCAAGTGTAACACTTTCACTAGTATCTAAATCATAGAGATATAATTTATCCTGCTTATTAGATGTCCGCTCAACCCAGCATATAAGATTATCTTCGAGCTCAAGCTTAGGTGCCGAAATAGAACAACTCTTCACAGTCCTAATAGCCTTATTATCGCGATTAAGATAGCGAATAATGCACCCGCCATTCCTATCTGAATCAGCCCATACAATATATTTTTCATTGAACACTATGTTCATAATATCATCATTTTGTAGAATTATTTGCGACACGGTACTATCAACATTAGTATCAAAATCATAGTGGTATACTGCTCTAAGCTTAGGATTTCCTGCACTATCTGTCCCACCAGCAAATAAAGCTTCATCACCATACACATAAGGATCACCAATCTTACGAACACGTAACATTATCTCACGCTCAGTAATATTAAAATCCGTTACGTCTTGCATAACAATAGGCTCTGTAGAATTAAACAATACTGAATTTTGTTCAGCTTCATCAGACGCGTAAGGCGACGTAGCAATGACTATTCCTCCAACAATTGCAACAACTAATATTAAACATCCAACAAAAAATGCTGCTGGCGTAGTCAATGTCCGCTTAATCTTATTAAATCCTGAATCCTTTACCTCGATA
>CAXXMZ010000022.1:0-16803 GCA_963675355.2 Christensenellaceae bacterium | reverse complement strand
CTCCACATTTTGCTTTACCATATGGAAGGCTTGAAGCATAGTAAGTATATCTTTTATTGGAACAACCCTGACTATTGCCACCTTACTATAAGCTTTCCCTCTTGCTTGTTCTTAGGTAAACTTTTATATTTATCCACATCTATTCCGTTTGATATCACAAGCTGTTTACTGGAATCACATCCAATCTCCTGTTGAATTTTTCTTGCCCCATCAAAAAGTGTGACAGATCTATCTGCATGTTTGTAAATGCATTGCGATAAAGAATAAAAATAATTTATCCACATTTCTTTAAAGTGTATACTCACCCAATCAGAGCGAATTATTTCCTCTTCCCTTTCACGCGTATAAATACCGTGCTCGGTAAGAAGTAATGGTTTGTTATACTGCAATTTAGCTTTTACCGCAAGAACCCCAGCATAACCAGTACACAGACTATGATATATATCAGCCTCAGGCATATTAACCTTTAAAAGCGATACCAAAGGAAAACATATAGAACGTACTGTCCAAAAATAATCAGAAAGGCACGACGTATCATAGTTTTCATTGTAAGCTTTAATCAAACCATCATAAAATGGATGGCTCATTACAAAGTCCTGAGCAGACTTGTCCTTGTTCTCTTCCAAAAACTTAAAGAACTTATCCCACTCGATACTTTTACCTTGCAGAATATTTGAAACCTGCTCAAGCCCCGATTCAATATCTTTATATTTTCGGCTATAAGTACCTTTTTGCTCACTCAGTTCATCCAAAAAGTTTTCCTGGACTTCCACAATATTTTCTGGGATTTCATATTTGAATTTACCCCTCATTTTCTTCTCGGAATGAATAGTGACCACAGTAAATTGGTGCTCCGGCATGCTTTTTATCATCATATGAGTCCAACTTGAAACGCCTCCGGGAACATAAGGATAGCTCCCTTCTGCAATAATACAAATATGCATTAATCGCTGCCCTCCAAATTTATTTTAACGGTTTTTGCGTTAACTTTAATATAATATGAATCCTTACCCGCCGTCTCATATGTATAGCCATCACCGTCAATAACCTTCTTTTCGGTTCTCAAAATATAGGATAAACTATCCGCCGTATCATTGCGGGTAATGGTTATCGCATTTGTACTATACGATAAGTTATAGCTAGCATTTTGCCAATCCAAAAGATTGTTTGCCGCTTCTGTTACTGTCATATATTCAAGATACGGGTATCTTTCCTTCGCGAATTCATAAATACTTTCGATTTCACTCCTAAGTCCACCCCAGTCAAGTCCCTGGTTTCTATCCTTATCAATTACATCGTCAGGATGGATAAAATAAGACACTACTCCATACTCTGACATTGCAGAAGCCATAATAGTTTTCTCTCTGTCATTCAAAACTGAAGCTGCCGAGATTCTAGGGAAATAAATTACTCCGTCTTTATACTCAAACTCGTACTGTGGAGTTTCGGGATCATCACCAACATATAACCCAGATATAATTACAGGGGTACCCAATGCTTCTTTTACCACCTCTATACCCTCTTCATCAATAACGTTTGAAGGCGGAACATAGCAGTTTAACTTATATTCTGGGAATGCGCTTTTAAAGCATTCAATTGCATACTTCAGTCCTTGTAAAGCATCTTCTTTACTTTGCCAAAATTTATAGCTTAAGAGTTCCTCACTTGTATATTTAGAAAACCATAATGGCTGATGATTATAACCATGAAGTCCAATTTCACAACCATTTTTTATCAGCTGTTGACCATAATAAAACATCGTAGTATCCAATTTGCTAGAGTCAACATCAAACTCCTCTTTGATCACACCCTCATAGTTATTAATGTATTGCCCCGTATATACTATGCCATATTTTTTCATGAAAGAGACTATATCTGGCCACCAAACATATTTTAAAAACTCCTCAAACGACATACCGTATTGATCATATATGGTATCATAATCACCTTTAAATGGACCAGGCCAATCATCTATAAACACAACCCCCGCATTAATTATCGGATAAATAAAGTCTCCATTAAGGGAGCCCAGCATCCCCAGAATAATTCCTTCAAAGTTTCTTTCATTAATGCTACTCCCATTATAAACTCCTATTTTCCCTTCTCCGTAATTAACAGTATAATAAATTGGCACTGAGCCTTCACTTTCAATATAAACTCTTGCACTCTCTTCAACTTGAATAATATTAATATCATCCGTTATCGTAGCATCCAACGTATCTCCATTAATACACCCCAACATGATATCATCTTTAACAACGATCCCCTGGTTTTGAACTTTACTTCCAAATGCTTTTATGCCCAATTTGTCCGAGTTAGCTTTAAATATTTCGTCATAACTTGAAACAGCTGTAGTAATTAAAGATGCGCCGTTCTTTACTGCTTTAAACAACACATTGATCTCTTCCTCAAAATACTGCCAATCGTTTACGGTTAATATCACATGACAATCATCATCAATGCTCCCCATGCTTTTTATGTCGCAAACGGAATAAGGTGTTTTCGCAATTTTAATCATTCTAGTCATGACGTCTCTTGTCGCTATGCTGTATATATCGTTTTCGTCATATATAATAAGATAGCTTCGTCCCTCGATCGTGTTATCCTTTTTTGTATCCTGAGAAATAGCAGCACTATTAATTTCTTGGTTTTTCTGCACATCGATTTCCAAAAAGAAATTAAAATTTGCTACGATTATTAAAGCTGTAACTAAGACCGTTATAAAGACAATTCTAAAAATTCGTCTTCCTTGTTTTTTATTTTCGGACTTATCCATCACAATACTTCCATTCTTGTTTTCCAATACTCTACTAAATCCATGGTACCTTTTCTTATAGGAAAGTCAGCATGGATAATTGATTGCATTGTTTTTCTAAATAGATCCTCATCTTTTGAATCATAACCTATCTTAAGCATGAGTCTTAAAGGATCATCTTCATTAGGATATTCATCCTTATAACGTTGCGCCCAATGAATTGATTCCTTAAACATATCATTGTCATTAAAATATTCAATCAACAAGCGATAATACTTCCTCTCGCTTTTTTTTTGCCTCATTTAATTCCTCAATTAGAATCTCTTCTAGGCATTTTTTATGCTTATACAAAATACCTTCTACAAGAAGTTCGCTTTTAATAATTATGTCTAACGCCTCAATATACTTTCGCCTGTTGTATTCTTTATTTTCGTCTTGCTTATATGCTTTTTCTGCTTCCATCAGCTTTTTATCAAGTATTCTCTTCAACTTTGTAATACTTGTCGCCGCATAATGGGAAACTTCCTGATCCTCACTTAACAGAGCTTGCTTTAAAACGCCAAGATATTGTTGAGGATCTCTTTTTGCTACGTTTAATACTATTTCCCTCTGAACTCCAATATCGTTTATCCTTAAAGCTTCTTCAACTGGTATAATATTATTGATTTTTTCCTTGCTTTCTATTTTCTTAAAATCCATGTGCTCCATTGGCAACATAATCTCATCTAAGGGTATACTTTCAGTTTTATTATCAATTTTTACTATTATGCAATATGCTGCAATCCCAATAAACCCGATATAAGGCAACAATAACACAACAGGAAAAAGCGCCTTTGCCCTTTTATCTTTTCTTAGCAAGAATGAAGAAATATATAAGGCAAAATAGCAGATGAAGCAAATAAAAGACTATAATATAATTGCTCATTTACCATACTCCTCCTCAACAACTGTAGTATCAATCCCATTGCTTTTAAGCCTATTCATTACATTAGGCAGGTCATTTTTCGACATATTATTAAGCAATATATACATTTCACCATGTTTGCCCATACCGACATAATCAAATTCACGAATGTATCTATAACTATCCTTCTTTAAGCTTTCATGAGACTGCTTGCTAACCCAAAGAATCACATAGCTACCCTGTTCTTTTTTGCTAGCCTGCTGGACATTAACAAGTATTTGTGAAAAACTTTCGGCTGTAAGTACCTGCGTTTCACCTATATACCACTTATCTTCCTGAGCCTTCCTATACGTATACGCACGAACTATTGCTTGACTTATCAAACGTGATGTAATACTAAACAAATTTTTTATAACTTAAAGTAAGCATTTCAAACGGAGCCTCATACAACACCAACATTGCTATTACATTTTTTTCATCAATAATTGGTGCAATCATCAATGGAGCTTCTTTATTTGAAACACTTAAGTTTAAATACATTTTTTTACTTCGATATACTTTGCTAAATTCATCAGAATTTTCAATTTCTACCGATTTAGGTATATTCATAAGTTTATTTGAACATGAAATCAACCTCAAAAAGCGCTTATCTCTCCCAACCATATACAAAGCTATGGATTTATTACGCATAATTTCTTCTGCAACTACTATTATTTCTGTTTTAAGTTTATCGAAATGCAAACTATTTAATTTCTCTACAGAACTAAAAATTCGGCCAAAACTATCAGTTACATTAAACACCTGAAACTGTAGCAAGTCTTTAATAGCTATACTCTCATTGTACATACCCCTTGTGTATTCAAGCTGCTCGTTAAGTCTTTCACTTTCTCCCTCTAGCTCTTCATTTCTTCTTGTATGCCTGTCTTTAATATATCCAGTAATCATAGCTACAGATACAAATACTATAATAGTAATTAGAATATTGTTATCATAAATAGCAGTTACAAGACCATAATCATTCATCTCATAATTCAACAACACAAATGCTATACACAAAACAGCAGCTAAAGAGGACTGTCTAATACCATATACCAACCCAACTAAAGCAATGTAAGCTATTCGTAGATCAATAAAACTATTTAAATTAGAATTTTGAAAGAAATTAGTAATTACCAAAAGAATTCCAAACAAAAACAAGTTTTCGACATAATCTAGAGATGTCTTAAATAGTTTGCTCTTAAAGAAATTTTTGAATACATCTCTATACTTTACGTTAATCTCACTTTTTTCACTATAATATTTCTTTTTTATTATCACTGCTTCATTTAATGATTTGTTAAAATCCTTTTTGATGGCAAATTTATAACAACTAACAGCCTTGTTATTATTTAATCCATCAATTTTTTCAACGTCATTAACCTTATCGGTTAAACCATAAGAAATAAGCTTATCCAATTCACCTATGGAAATGCGTTTTCCGCTACTAATGTTAATTATGTCATTATCCTTGAAACCCTTAAATGCTACCAGTGCAGATATAAAGTCATCGGTATGCAAAAAATCGTAAGCTTGCCTAAAACTATTCTTTTTTACCATTTGCTTCAGTGATTCATTATCTAAAATCAAATGGTCAACTATACTTTTCTCGTCATTTGGATTATTATCATATAAAGTTGAAATTCTAAGCACAAGGGATTTTTGAAATACACGATTTTGCGAATTCTGTATATGTTTTTCACATATGTAATGTGCCTCCGCAAACCTTGATTCAACTCTTAGACAATTTTCTTCGTCAGAATTAATAGGATTTTCACCATATACTTTTTCAGAAGACACATAAATAAAACGGGTGGTTTTATATTTATCTGCTAATGCATAAATATCAAAAAAATGTTTTACATGTTCGGATACTTGTATTTCAGAAAAATCATTTTTGCAATCCACTTTAGTATTATTACAAAAAACAACAAGGTCTGGGCTATATGTCTTAAATATATCCTGCATTCTTTCGTTTGAAGAATTTGCCGGGAAAACTTTTATTCCTTTTTGTAATTCTCGATTTAGTCCACTTATATAATATAGCTTATCATTTTCAGCCAAAAAACGTTTGGCAATATTTTTAGCTATAAATTCATCATCCACTGCCACTAGAATCCTCATATCTTCCTCCCAGTATATTTATTGTGCAAGGACTCCCCTCGTACAATAATAACACCTGAAATTATTTCTCAAACGGTAAAATAAAAAAATTCCTAAAATATTAGAAACTTAATGGTTATAAGAGCATACGCCCTTATTATTTTCACAGACCCAACAGAACACTCTTAAAATTGGTTTTTCTTAGTCAAGAATATCCCTCCCGAACTATCATCATTGTACACCCCCTCTAATATTGATTGTTATGCTGTTTATATTTCCCACCAGTCTCCATAAAGACTCAATTAAGGAAAAGCTTTTCAAAACGTATATCATTCAAATATTATGTGCTATCAGAATATGGTTTAGGTTCTTATTAAAAAAGATTCCATTATAACAAAAAACATACTTTTTTATGTAATACATAAAAAAGTATGTTCTCTAATCTTGTTGCAAATGTCCTGATAAACCTATTCTAAGATGTATATCAAGTCTCTTTTATAATGATTTTATACGTAATTTTTACATTTCCTTTAATCATTGCCCATACAGGGCAGATTTTATCTTCTGCTAACTTTATAGCGTTTTGCACATCATCTTCAATTATACAATCTGAAGTCACTACAAAAGTAAGACTTACTCTTTCAAAACATAAAGGATGTTCTTCTCTTCGTTTCCCCTGAACAATTATCCGAAAATCTTGAACTTGTTTGCCTCTATTCCTAAGCAACGGTAAAACGACCCCACCGACACATGTGCCAAAGCTAATAAGAAATAATTCCAATGGTAAAATACTTAACCCATCCCCATAAGGCGGCAAATAGTCTGTGATAATTTCCGGCTTTCCCTGGACTTCTGATTTAAACTTAACACCTTCATTTAATAATTGAATTTTTGCCTCTAATAAATTACTCATAAAATAACTCCTTCAATAATGTTTTATATTAGTTAGACCTCTTTAGAAGGAGAATGGTTACAACATTTAGAGCTGGATCGACAAATTCTTCAAACTTTCCAGAAAGCCTTCGTAAGTGTATTCATGTTTCACTTTATATAAATACTCAATTTTATTCATCGTATTCATATTCTTAAAATGACTTTCTTCCAATTCCTTATTCCGGTAATTAATACACTCATTAGGTATAGATAACCCTCTTTCTCTCATAAACTTAATCCATAGATAGCATTTGCAAGGCTTTTCTGGGTCTATAAGGTTACATCTATATTCAAACATATCCTTTAGTTTCTTTCGGCATCTGTGAAGAAGCACCTTAACATTAGATTCGGAAATTTCAAGTACTCTTGCAATTTCTTTATTTTTCAATTCAAGACAAGTCTTCAATAAGAAACAAGCTCTCATTTTTTGTGGAATACACCTTAAAAACCCTCGCAAGCATTTTTCTCTCATCTCTTCTATTATTAGGTTATCTTCTTCGTTTAATGAGTATTCAATGCTCTCAAAGAATTCTTGTTCAGACGAATCCAACTCTTCAGCAATTTTAATCACCGGCAATTTATTCCAAGACTTAAAGAATCTGTAACTCTCATTTATTGTAATGCGATATAACCATGTAGATAAGCTTGCATCACCTCTGAAATTGTCAATATTCTTATACGCCTTAATAAATACATTCTGTAATACGTCTTCAGTGTCACTAACGTTCTCTGTTACGCGATAAACCACAGCAAATAAACCCCTGTATTGTTCTTTAAAAATCGATGCCAATTCATTCTCTAGTTTAATTTTTCGACTTTCATCCATTAGCCTACCTTAAAAACTATAATTATTACCACTACGAAATATTGTGTGGGAATTTCCCTAAACTCATTTTACACTACCTTTATCCTATTGAGTAAACAAACTCATTCAATCACACTTATGGTTTTTTATATACCACGGAAGAAAAGTTCCCATATACTTTAGTGCTTCCTTCCAGATGATATGCGCGTACTTTGTAATAATACGTTTTTCCTTTGGTCAACCTTTTATTAGTAACGCTGTTGGACGATGTTGTAGCTATCCGCGTATACTTCCCCGTCCTAGACGTTGCGCGATAGACCTGATATCTCGTCGCGCCTCGAACCGTACCCCATTTAACTTTTATACTACTTGACGATGCTCTTGCGGCTTTCACCGAAGTCGGCGTTGCGGGAATAGGTTTTGTATATTTAATGCTTGAACAACTTCCATATGTTACTTTAGATCCAACTATACTACATGCTCTTACCTTATAATAATACGTCTTCCCTGTAGTTAACCTGGTGTTAGTGTAGCTTGTTCCGGTAGTGCATTTCACGATACTGTATGTTCCCGTTACCGACGTCGAGCGGTACAATATGTATGCACCCGCCCCTGGTACGGCATTCCAAGAAAGCTTAATACTATTGTACCCAGCAGACTTTGCTGAAAGAGTCGGTGTTGCAGGAATTGGCTTTGTGTATTTTACGCTTGAACAACTTCCGTATGTTACTTTTGATCCAACTATACTACATGCTCTTACCTTATAATAATACGTCTTCCCTGTGGTTAACCCGGTGTTAGTGTAGCTTGTTCCGGTAGTGCATTTCACAATACTGTATGTTCCCGTTACTGACGTCGAGCGGTACAATATGTATGCACCCGCCTCTGGCACGGCATTCCAAGAAAGCTTAATACTATTGTACCCAGCAGACTTTGCTGAAAGAGTCGGTGTTGCAGGAATTGGCTTTGTGTATTTTACGCTTGAACAACTTCCGTATGTTACTTTTGATCCAACTATACTACATGCTCTTACCTTATAATAATACGTCTTCCCTGTGGTTAGCCCTGTGTTAGTGTAACTTGTTCCGGTAGCGCTTTTCACAATACTGTACGTTCCTGTTTCCGACGTCGAGCGGTACAATATGTATGCACCCGCCCCAGGCACGGCATTCCAAGAAAGCTTAATACTATTGTACCCAGCAGACTTTGCTGTAAGCGTTGGTGTATCAACCGTTGTTGTCGCGGAAACAATTGAAGAATATTCACTATACACTCTATCTTCGTCCACATCTTTGTATGCTCTTACCTTATAATAATACTTTGAATTTGAGATCAGTCCATTATGTGTAAAGCTTGTGCTTAACTTATTATCAATATATGTATATTCCTCCGTATCGGAATCGAATAGATATACCTGATACCCATCAGCACCGGCCACCGTTCCCCAGCTAATATCAATGCTGTTACTTCCTGTTGAATCAACCTTCACCGAAGGAACGGATAACGTGGTTGTAGCTAAAACCACCTCAGAATAATCACTATACATTCTGCTCCCGTCCACATCTTTATATGCACGTATCACATAATAATACGTTGTTCCTGAATTTAGGCCATTGTCAGTAAAACTAGTGTTCAACGTTTCGCCAAAATAAGTGTATTCCTCTGTATCGGGATCGAAAGAGTATACCTCATATCCATCCGCACCAGCTGTGGCGTACCAGCTAATTCTAATGTATTCCGAAGACAAATCTATAGCTCTAAGATTATTTGGCGGTTTAAGCATAGGTGTCACAGAGCATATAGTCGAATAATCACTGTATACCCCTGCATAATACGAACGGACAGCAAAATTATATGTCGTTCCAAAAACTGCAGAAGTAGTATATCTTGTATTAGTTGTAGTGCTACAATAACTGTATTTCTCTAAATCGGGATCATAGCTATATATATTATATTTTTCTGCACAGCTTACCTCATCCCAATTAATTGTAACACTGTTATAGGTTGCTGTAGCAGGCTTCATAGTAGGCACAGGCATTTTGATGGTAGGCTTACTAATAATTGTGGTATCAATTGCTGCATTATGCGCCGTTGGCTCGGCGGTAACTGTAATAAAATATTCCCCAGGAAATAAACTATTTAAAAGAGAAGCAGGAAAGTTAAACGTTACAGTTCCATCACCGTTTATTGTTGAAGAATCAACTATACCGCCAATGCACGCTTTAAGCTCGATATCCTCTGGATAACTATTTGAAACATTTGCTGTAATTACTAAATCATCTTCACTTCCTAGCACATAAAGTGGCATATCATCTCCATTAACCACTGGCTGACAGCGAGCATCTACTGTATAAGTAACAGGACTCCCCGATAATGATGTAACAGTATATTCATGTGACCCAGAGAAGAAATTCTGCTCAGTCCCAGAGGATGGGTTAACAGATGAGCCAAGAATAATGACCTCCGGAGCTAGTGAAGAAAAGTCCGTTTCCGCTGGTAAATCAAGCGTTATGAATTTTGTCGTTTCGTCTATTTTAGCGTATATACCATTTGCAGAAAAGCTGATAATTCGTGCTGTGTTCTCATCATATCCTGCCCGTGAACTAGGCATACCACTTTGAGCAATATAAGAGTCTGCTGCAGACGCTGGATAGTATGCAATAATATCCATCCATCCCCAAATAGGACCTTCCATCATGTCAGGTGCGGAAACAGTATTCTGAAACACCAGTGCATCCAAATTTGTGCTATCAAAAGCATACTTACCAATACTTAATATTGAGGAAGGGATATAGACAACTCCCTTCAAATCCCCACAATAGTTAAACGCATCTTCTCCAATGCTAAGGCTTCCATCCTCAGGTAAGGATAAAGAATCTAGCCCTTCACAATAATAAAATGCAGAATCACCTATTGTAGTAACAGACGAAGGTATTGTTAGCGTACCATCCAATTCAGTACAACGAGAAAAAGCACCGTCGCCAATGCTAAGACCCACATTTTCAGGCAAAGATAAAGAATCTAGCCCTTCACAGCCACAAAATGCATATGAACCTATTGTGGTAACAGACGAAGGAATCGTTAACGTGCCATCTAATCCAGTACAAGAGGCGAAAACAGAATCTCCAATACTATTAAGGCTATTTTCAGGCAAGGACAAAGCATCCAACCCTTCACAAAAAGAAAATGCAGAATCACCTATTGTAGTTACAGACGAAGGAATGGTCAAAGTGCCATCCAATCCAGTACATGAAGAAAAAGCGCTACTTCCAATGCTAGAAAGACTACCATCCTCAGGCAATGACAATGCATCCAGCCCTCCACAAGAAGAAAATGCAGAATCACCTATTGTAGTTACAGACGAAGGTATCGTCAAAGTGCCATCCAAGTCAAAACATTGAATAAAAGCAAACCCTCCAATGCTATTAAGGTTACCATCATCAGGCAAAGACAAAGCATCAATCCCCTCACAACCACCAAATGCTCCTTTGCCAATGCTAGTAACAGAAGAAGGAATTGTCAACGTACCTTCCAACCCAGTGGCGCCAAACGCATATTCTCCTATACTAATAAGGTTGCCGTCCTCAGGCAAGGACAAAGCGCACAACCATTCACAAGCAAAAAATGCATATCCGCCAACGCTGGTCACAGACGAAGGAATCGTTAGCGAATCCAATTTAATGCAACAACAGAAAGCACCTTCACCTATGCCCGTCAATTGACCTCCTGCCAGCGAAAAATCCAAATTTTGCAGCCAAGTGACTTGAAAAACATCGGCGTCCTCATAGTTAGACATAGCACCATCCGGTATCGAATGATCACCAACCGTATACACAAGCTCTAGTGAAGATACATTAGGCAAGACTTCAGGCAGTTCATACAACGTCTGCCAGTCACCGCTGTCGTATTGACCACTGAGATTAACATCGCCTATATTAATCTTTACCTTGGTATATGGTGTTTCATCATTACCTCCAAGCGCAGCAGAGATTTCATCAGCAAGATCCCCACTCGTGCTGTGTGTCACTTCCAACACTACATCCGCTGCACGCGCTGTCGTAAACGGCAACATCGGCAACATCGTAATCGCCAACGCCATAGACAACACTGCACTCACCCATCGTTTCATTCTCATATCTCTCAAAACTCTCCTCCCCTCCGAAATCTTGATTCCACACATTTGTGATTTAAGAAGCAATTGTCAAATTGCTTCTTAGCAAAAATCTGCCAGAACCAAAAAGATTTCGGAGCAAAACAAATAACCTTCCCAAAATTTATAGTTAAATTAAAAAAACAATATTTTTTTAAAAAACTCTAAATGTTATATTATTATTAATCGATTTTTAAACTATCAATTTATGTGTTGAATACTGTCACTCTACATGTAAAAAACTGTATCTGCTATCTGGATTTAGATATTCTACACTCATCCTATTTAATACCATCCTAATGTCTACTATTATTACGATTTTTAGTTTAAATTACTAAATATATCCAATTATTTTAATTATATCACAATCTGCAAACTCTTCAATTATTTTTGAGATCCTGTTTTTACTCACCATAAGTAATAAGAAATTGAAATTAAGTAATCATAACTGTAAAATTAATTTAATTATGCATTTTTGAACATGAACCTTTGAAGTTTTTGTACTGAAAGATGTCTCAACCGTAATAATAATATAAATATTTCTTCAAATATGATTTACAAGTTTCTACATATAGTTAATCATTTATATACTATTCCTTGCCGTATAATAAAAGTGTATGTCCATCTTTCCATGAAATTTGCATGTTTTCAAATTCACCCCAATCTGCTGTATAAACTCTCACAGGCGATTTCACGAACTTACAAAAAACAAGTCGAAAGTCTTAATGTTGAACCGAATATCAACAAGTGTACCACCACCAAATGCTCCTTGATCACTATTGATAACTTCAACAGTATATATATTTTGTGGTGATGATACGGATTTTACTACGAAATTACTCCCAAAGTCCGCAAATATGAAAGCAAAAAACAATATAGAAAATAAAACTCTTGATAACACTGTAGATACAGCTTTTAATGCAGAAGGGTATGCAAATTTGCGAACATCACAATAGAACAACCTCAACATATAATCACGAAAATAATGGTTAGTTTCCAGTTGCTTCCAAAAAGAAAAAACAATCCGTTTATGGCAGATAGTGGTAGCATAAAAATATGCTTAGAATTTTATTCAGCAATATTCTTGAAGAAAGTAAAACCACGAGAAAAACTAAGTAAATGACTGATATTACAACAATGGATACAGGATAACTTCGGAGAGTGAAATCGTATCTACATGAGGTTCCCAAAATAGTACAAATTGGGAAAAATGCATCTAATATGCAGATAATCACCGAAGACGCAAACAATATTCATTTCAAGCTTTCACCTTCTTATTATGTGATTCATTGCATATGAGCTTGTAAACATACTGTAATCATATACCTAGCCTTTCTACAATTCCTAAAATTAAATAGGGAAAGCGTTTTGCCTCCCCTATCCTAAATAACTACCCTGAGATTACTACCCGCCAATTATGATGCGCAATATATACCAAACAAGTTCTTTACAATCCAAAAAACTATTTCAGTCTATTGCCACATTCACCACAGAAGCTAACGCTCTGATCGTTCTCCGCACCGCAGTTCGAACAAACATTTAGCCCTAAATTAGTGCCACAGTTTGTGCAGAATTTACTCTGTCCTGCAGGCTTGCCGCAATTAGGGCAGAAGGTAGTCTTCTGCTCAATCTCACCGACAAACACCTCCGTCTGCTCAGCCTTATCCCAAATATCCTTCTTCATCTTATCAGCACGTGCCGCAGCGATCTCCACGTTCACGCGAGGTGCACATTCCGAACACAAACCATTCTCATCATTCCAACATGATTCGCAAACCCATTTATGACACTTATGACAGCGATAAAAATGTTGTTTTGCTTCGTTCTGTGCTGCAGCAAATGCCTTTTCATGCTCCTTTTGCCATTCTGGCGACATTCCTTCAAAACGCTCTGAAAGTATGCTTTCACTCGCATAAGCAGCGCTACCTATACGGCCTAAAGTACCGGAGAACAGGCTGGATGCAGCGCCTATTCCACGGGAAAGTCCTCGAAACAAACTGCCTTTTTTATACGTTTCCGATTCGATAAATGACGAACGAAAACCATCCTCACATATATCACAGTAAAAAGTAAACTGAAAACCTGCTTCCGTACTATTATCTTCATGATTTCGAGTAAATGCTTGCATCATGGCTAAACCCTCCATTATTTCTTCTCTGTATTTATTTTTTTACCACAAGCGGTACACTTTTTGTTTTGAAAAAACTGTGGCGCATTGCATCGACTGTTCTGACACTGAATCATCAGCGACTTTCCACATTCATCACACTTTTCCGCAACAAACGTAAGATTACCGCAATGAGGGCATTCAACTGAAAGCCCCATTCCACAAGATGGGCAACGCAAATAACCGCGCTTGATTTCGCAGGCACAATTTGGGCATGCGTCATAAAAGGGACTTTGACGCCCGCAAATTGGACAAAACATACTATCATAACCAATGAAGCTACCGCAACCTATACACGGCTTGTCGTACCCTGCCATATCCTTCTCTCCTATCTAGTCGATATATGAATCAACTTTCTTCTTCCATGAATCAAATCCATTATGAATGACCCTACCAACAAAAAGTTTGCGAAGATTTTGCAGCCCTGGATTACGTCTAAGCGAGTTTCTATATGCCACATGTTTTTCGGACTGCAACGCTTTTTCACTCAAATATATAGGCTCTCTACGAAAATTCACGCTTAACATACTATAATTGAAATCAAGTAAGAAATCATGCCATCGCTCCGCATCCACTTCCGATTCATGCGTAATGCGAAATACATATGTAGCCGATGATTTCTCTCCGAGTGTCTCCATCAGCATAATATTCTTTTCAAACAATGCTGCAAGCAATATAATACGCTCTCCTGTCAAATCGCCCATAAGTCCGCGCTTAATGCCAATCGCCAACACATCTAGCCTATCCATAAAATACGCATATTCTTGAGATATAGACGAAGAAAGCAATACCTTTTCTAATTCCCCAACAAACTCTGGAGAAATTTCTTGAATCGTTGGCAGTTCAACCACAATTCCATCCAGCAACAATTCTACAAGCCCATAACTAACAGGTGCAATCAAACTAAGTTCGGCCTTAGTTTTCTCAATCAACATTGATTTTTGAGTATCAAATGCTTTTATAAATGCATCAGTATTCATACCCATTTTCTGAAGCACAAATTTGTTTCCCAAGCGATCAGTAATTTCAAATCTATATGGCATAATCTGCAAATCAGTAATCATGCAAAACGGGATACGCACAAGCTCATGCATATCCGGAAGAATTACTAGAGCGGTATCGCAAACCCTAAACACCGCACGCCCCACTGCATTATCACCAAACATACATTGACCTACGGTCTCAAAATGAACAATCTCCTTCATCAGCGATTCAACAAAGACGATCTCATTATATGCACGAATCAGCTTTGCAGCAAAATCTTCATACAAATGCCCGAGCATTGACAAAATAATCGTTCCGTCACTGCATAAAACTTCAATTTTATATTGACCTGCACTAATACTATGCATTTGATTCAGGCAAAACGTGCGGTTTAGTCCGCTTGCTTCTAGCACCAGTTGATCATCAAAAAGCACAGCACGCACATTGCTATGCTTTTCATTATCTATCTCATAAGTTAGCGTAGATATAATAAGCGGATGCGTTGAATTTTCCAACATCTATACCCCAATATTTACTAAATTCTTGGTGTTAATTATATCAAATTATATTATACACAGGCAAATTATTTCAGAATCTATTATTGATATATATTCCTAGTTTAGCAATAGTATTAAAAAACTATGAGTTCGGATATTCATCACTGCTTACTCATCAAATAGCTATTTAAATAATTAAAAAGACGACTTACTTGCCGTCTAAGTTCTTAAGCACAGAATACATTATTAACTATGAGCGGTTAACTACCTGCCGAGCTTCCGGACATAGTTCTTGTGCCGGCTTGACGATACATTCGAGGATGTGTTCGGCTCTAGCTTTAAACTTGTCAGACTCTTCACCATAAAATTAGCATTTTCTACATCACTACAGCTATCAGCTATAATATGTAACGTCCAGCCTTAATATCCAGTACAACGAAAACTGTATGATAAGCTCCATCATCCTTGACCCGCACTTAAAGACGACGTTGCCATACAAATCTTGGATTCTTACGGTCAGCCATTCTCCCGTGCTATATACTCCCGAAATTTCGATGCTATCGCTTTATGCACTTAAAACCAGCGGTGACACAGGTTTGCCGAAACAATACCATCCAGCTTCACTGTCATCAAATATATCGTTTCACTTCCATTTGTTGATGCCGGCGTTAAAGATACCGCAAAAAACGTGCCGCCATTGGTTTTGTAGCTCCCAGTTGCTTTAACCCCACCAGTTCCTCCATTTGGATAACCAATATACCCCTTTGCCACTGCCATTCCCATGCACAAGGATGGCGCACTATTGATTGTTACTGTGCCACTGTCATTGCTGCTCGAACCGTCGCCGCAAAAGATACCTAAAATGTCGCGGAACTACGGTCAATACCGTCGTTTCTCGCCTCAGTGCCTATGGCTGCATCATTTGTACCACCAGTAACACTATCGTTGCAACAAAAAAGTCTTAATATTTTTTCGTATTCCGTTTTATGTCATTAGTATCTTAAAGATCAAAAATCGCTCGGTGCCAAATAATTATAATGACACCACTTCACACCTACAAGTCACGATGTATCTAAATTCTTTAGGTTAATTTCTAGCCAAGTCCCCAATATCACCATTTTTTTTACTTTATTTCATAAATTCCCTGTATTCGTCTATTACTTTATCTGTATCACCGAAAGCTTTCATTTCCCCATGGTCAAGCCACATTATTCTATCGCAAATAGAACTTAATGTAGCTTCATTATGCGATACTATTACTACACTTTGATCTTTATGTGAAATTATACTACGTAACTTATTGTTACTTTTCTCTCTAAATTTCATATCGCCTACACTTAGCACTTCATCAATCAAGAGTAAATCTGTTTTAAGTGTAATACTTATTGAAAATGCTAATTTTGAGTACATACCACTTGAATAGGTTTTTACCGGTTTTTCGATAAAGTCTCCAAGCTCTGAAAACTCAA
>CAXXMZ010000021.1:0-26029 GCA_963675355.2 Christensenellaceae bacterium | reverse complement strand
AGCCACACAGGAATATGTTTACGGTGGCTCTCGATGGCGCTTACACCGCGTTCCAGTTCGTTCCAGCGTGAAGACATATACTCATGGAACTTGGTCTGCCATTCGGACAGCTTCTTCTGATTGCCCAGGACGGTCTTTGCAGATAGCTTTCCATCCGGCGTAATCGGTGTAAAGCAGATGTGCATGTGCGGCGTTTTCTCATCCATGTGTACGGTGGCGGCAAAAACATTGTCTTCACCGACCTCCTCCTGAATGAACCGTACCGAACGCATAAAGTATTCCCTTTGTTTTTCGGCTGGTAGTGCTGCCATAAACTCAGGGCTTGCAGTAATTAGGGTTTCCACCATGAGCACGCTGTCCCTGCGAACTTTTCATCCCTTTTGCCCAATCCGGCTTTTGATCTCGTAATTATACCGGTGCGCTGGCAGAACGATATGGTAATTTTCTTTGGAGTGGTTCACCTCTATATCGGGATTGCTTTTATACTTCTCCTTTTTTCTTTCATTGTGAGCTTCCATGGAAGTGATTGCTCCGCCCTTGCGTTTTGCAAATCTCATAATTGCGTACGGCATGCAGAAACCTCTTTTTTCGGGGGGGGGGTATTTCTTTTTCAAAACACCGCAAGGGTTTTATGAAATTGCCGGATGATGCACGAAAAGCTACCGCGCACCATCCTTGTTTCCTCGGCGATTCGGCTGTACAGAATTCCTATCGTAGATCACCCAAATCGCCGCAAACCCATAGCGGTGTAACACACTATACCTTGCAAGCAAGGTGTGTGGTCGGGGACCCCCGACACCCCGCTCAACTGCCACTTCTGTGACAGTTGGTGACGGCTGTGACGGTTTGTGGTACCAGGACAACTGTCACTCATAAGCTGAATCATCCGTCCTTTTCCTGTTCGGCTGTAGGAATAGATAATTCCATTATCCGCTAGAACAGTGTTGTGGAATTGATTGAGCAGCTTTGTCACCGTATTAGGGAGCGGTCTGTTTATCTTCAAGCTCTGCAAGAAGCTCCGTGGCGTTGCCCCGCCATTCTTTCTGGTTTGACATGAAGTCTACCAGCCGGAAAAGAAATTCCGGCGGCTCATGATGCCACACTGGGTCGGATATCTCACAGGATATCAATCCCCAGACACAATTCCTGAATTGGAGCGTCAGCTCTTGATAGGCCACATCCCGTCCCGTTACATATAGCTTTGCAGTATCACTTGATCGACTGTCCTCCTCGAGTGCCATCGTACTGTCCACAGCGCCCGTCAGTCCCGTTGTGTCTAATACTTTGAGAATCGGATCACTGTCCTGCTGTTCGCGCAGATGACGGACAACCACCAGCGCAATATGGTAGTGATCTGCGAGCATTTTCAGAGCAATGATGTCACGGTAATCATTCGCATACGCGTTGCTATCTACCGTGCCTCTTCGAACCCGTTGTAATGTGTCTATGACGATCAGACGAAGTCTGCATGTTGATCCATAAAGTGCTTTATCTGTTCCTGTAAACCGTCACCGATTTGTCCCGCCTGAAAAATTGATAAGGGGTTGGCTGGATTACATTAGGACTCCCTGGGATCTAGCTGACTATTGTGGAGTAACAGGGACATTCCTCACCGAGGCTCTTGAATATTATAAACAAAAACACTGGCCAACATGGCACGTTGATAAATACGAAATTAGTTTTGAACCATATAATATGAGAACAATAGATTGATTATTAAAGAAACAACTAAAAAACAAGCTTGATTGATTCCATATAAAAATAATTACCATATTTTGTAATATACTAGAAATCTATCACAAATTAGTATATTATATACATATTGTAAAGTTTGTTTAATAAATTTGTAATGTTTATTAAACAAATACGTAATATTAATTTGTATTAAAGGAGATGCAAAATGAGTAATCGTACTGTATTAATCGGTGCATTGATTGTTGTATTATTGTATAGGAGCTCTACTCCTAGCTTTCCCAAAAAATACAGGAGATTCTAACGACGTAAATCAGACATCTGATTCTTATCTTACCGATGATGAAATTGAATCTCTATTAGAAAGCGATAATCAGTTTTTAGGGAGAAAAATAATTCTTGAAGGTCAAGTTTCTCTTTTGGAAGAAACATCTGATGGATATATTTTAGACATGGCGTGCGAATCGAAAACTTCCACCTTCTATACGACTGTCAAAGTTATTACTGATAAAAAAATAATTGCTGGAGATTGTTTTAGTATTGATGGAACAATTGTAAGGAGTCTTACCAAGGAAAACGAATATGATTGTTGTGGAATCGATAGAACTGAATGGTCCTGGGAACCTGAAATTATTGCAACATCTTTTAAAAAGCAATCCTACGCTGAAACATTTCACAAAACTTTAAAGAAAGTAATCCCCGAAGATGCAAGTATTACCCAACACGAATGCAACATTACGATTTCTAAAATTGAATTTGCTGAAGATCAAACTCGTATTTATGTTAAAGCTACAAACAATAGCAATGAAAAATTCAATATATATTCTTCTAACTATGACAGCGAAGACTTAGTATACAAGTCTTCTAACTGTAAAATTGTACAAGCAAAAAAACAATATGATGAACTAATATATTATGATGAATACTGTGCCTATGATGGAAACTTGCCTACATTACAATCTAAAATTTTTCCTGGGGTAATATCAGAAGGTATACTTGTTTTTCCCCCAATCGATCAATCAGATTTTTCTATTTTTATTGAGGGTAGATTATCCGATGATACTTTAAACTTTGACATCTATAAATTTGACATTGAAGTTAACTAGCCTTATCAACATTTGAAGATCAGGCACCCTCTGCTCTTCACGTTCTATAATATTATTTACTGTTGGAATTATTTGGAGGATAAACATATGAATAAAGATATTGAAGCAATTATTAACAACGCATGTTTACCACGTTTCTACAAGCTAATGCACATAAGGAGAAACTCACGTTCAGTCAAACATCCACAAGTAAAACCGTTTTATGAAAAAATACTTGAGATTGCAGAGGAAAGCGAACAGCAAGAGAACCCTGTTCAGCACTTCATAGAAGCAAAAGAACGATTGATAAACGACATAGCGGTACTAGCAAAAAAGCAAGCCAATACTTCTCTATATATTACTGTGTTAATAACTATATTTATTATTGGAGCTGGCTTTTCAGCTTTCTATGTACAGTCACGTTATGATTGTATTAAGATGTATTTTGAAGAATCACTGTATTGGAATGTAGTTTCAGTTATATTAGTAATATTTTTTGTAATGTTTCTTACGCTTATAATTATTATCAAAGCAATACAACATTATAAATATGAAAAAGTTGATATTGGAAAGATTATTGCACAGGTATGTAAAACAGAATGATTTTATGTACACAGTGAACAGCTGATTAATCCTGCTCTTCTTTATCTGCACATAACTCGTCAAGCGTTACATCCAGCGCCTTAGCCAGTTTCTTCGCTGTAGATACTTTGCACGCGTCTCTGCGTTCAACTCCCTCAATCGTACGTATCGACACATCTGCCAATCGACTCAATGCAGGGACGCTTAAACCCTGTTTTACATAACATCGTAATTAATGCGCCATTCAAGTATAGATATTACTGCAAAAATTTATGTTCACACACAAGTTGATGCAAAACGTATTAATTTAAAAACCTTTACTCCAAAACAATAGAAAACCCCCTTAACCATACTTGATTAGGGGGTTATAGCTGGAGCCAATGAGGGGAATTGAACCCCTGACCTGCTGATTACGAATCAGCTGCTCTACCGCTGAGCCACATTGGCATGCTCCGCTACACAGTTTAGTATTATAGCATACAACATAATATTTGTCACCATGATCATTATTACAATCAATAATGCCTATATCAGATAGCTATTAATCAAACCCATCATATTTAACGTATTCAATCTCTAATCAATCTGCCAATTAAGAGAATTTTCTTTCTTTTCTTCAGTAACTTTATCCAACATCTTTGTTTGCATATTAGTAGCTAATATTATTGATTTGCATTCCATTCACCACCATCGAAAATGAGCATCCTAAAAACTCACTAGCTTTTTCACAAATTATCATTCTAGTCATATATATCTGCATGAACTCCAGAACAGATGACGAATTGTCCATTTCAAATTGATACTTAATAGAATAATCATCAGGATTTACAAACAACTTAGTTGTCTGAATCGAATAATTGACTCGATCGTGAATATCCTTATTGTCATACTTTCCTTTTCTCACACGAGTTCTATGCGCATCGATTTTATCAGCAATAATAAGTGCCGCTGACAGTTCACTTACCGCGTTTCCAGTCGCCTCTTCGTGACTACCTACAGCAGTACATACCCTACACGCCTCATCAAAATCCATACCTATCTCAGACAAAATTGGCAACAGCAAAGTGGCACCAATTGCACCATGATTTTTTCTATTTATAAAATTACCTACATCATGTACCCATCCAGCTATAGCACCAAGCTCGCAAGTACGCTCGTCAAACTTAAGCCTTTGCAATATTTGTAATGTGATTTTACTAACGTATCCAACATGTCTCGGCCCATGATCCGTATATCCAATAGCCTCTAATGCAGCGTTTGCATTTGATATCATAGTGCTAATTTTTTTATTGTTTTTAATGTCACTTAATGTAATCATGCTTTTGTTACTCCTCATCCTCTTGTTCTATTTCATCATTTGCAAGCTTTTGATAATTTGCATCAGTCTCGAAATCACGCTCAAGTTGAAGTTGTCCACCCAGCATCTCGTATGCATCGCGAATAGCCAAATAATCGAGATATGGCATTTCAACTTCCTGTAAAGCATGCTCAAGTGTCGGTAACGCTTTTTCTCCCATTTTTGATAGACATAAAGCATAAAACGCCCTATGCTCCCACTCAGTTTCGAAGTGCCTTATAATAGACTCAAGCGCTGGTTGGTATCCAGCCTTAGATAATATATCAGCATAACTTTCCCTTGCAAAACTATTGCCAGTCGTATCCATTGCATAAAGCGCCTTTGGCATGACCTCAAGTCCAATTTCAAACAATGCATGTGAACACTTAATCGCCACCCTGTCATCACAAGCTTGCATGCTCTCAATGCAATAAAAATACCAATTTTGTGCTCTAAACTCATTATTAAGTATAAAAACATCAATTGCTAACAATTGCAAGCTTTCTTTAGCTAATACATCAGTCTGCGCAATCTCATCAATATGGTCTAAAAAGGTAGGCACCATTTCTTCACTTCTGTCTGTAATTACATCTAACAAAATATCTGGAAGTTTATCACTTGCATTGCAATAATATATCAGCTCGTTAAATAGTTGTTCCGGCAAAAAATCATTAAAATACTCAATAGGTTTTTTGCCCATCAACTCCTCATTTGGTCGATTAATAAAATGTCTATATATTTCAGGGAGATTGTCTTGAAAATCATCAAAATCATCTTCAGTCTTCACTCGTAATTTAATTTGTTCTTTTATATACGCCTCATATAAGGCGCTTACATCAATACGTTTCAGTGTCTTTCTCCTTTAATTTCTCATTTATCCTAGCAATACTTCTGTTTAGCACACTCATTCTAATTTCATATATTCTGCAAAGCTCTGTTTTGCTAACTTTTTTTTCATTTCTGATACAACAAATATATTCAACCGCTGCCGCCCATGCATCTACATATCGAATTGTATGAAAATCTGGTGCGCACAAAATTATATAATCCTGCCAAATCATACTAGCTTGTTCAACTAGCTCTCGGCTACGGCGACTTATCATTCTCTCTCTAATAACCTGTTTTACCTTAGAAAAGGCTGGAGGCAGAGTGCGTTCAAATCCTAACTTATCATTTATAAATACTTCTACAATGTCATGTTCAATGTAAGCGACATACGGCTCTGGAGCTCCTATTTGATTAAGAATAAGAAACACTTCTTGTTTAATTTCATCTGACTCTGTACGTTTTAGGATAAACTGTCCTAATAAGTCGATGGCTTTTCTATCTTTAAACGAAGCAACCAGATTCAATACAGCCTTTTTAATAATAACATCGTTTATATCAAGCCCCCACCTGACTATACTATTAAACTCAAAATCATTATCCCAATAACGTCTTAATTCATCAGAATTTAGCCGAACGCAATCATTTAAATATTTTATTCTGCGAATTATCTCATCAAACGGCACTTGATAATGATAAGTCAACTCACGCTTTGGCATTTCTAAATTAATGTATTGCTTGCAAAGCTCACGATAATAAATAGCAACTGTATTGTTTGGATCAATTTTTATTATCTTGTTCCAATACTCAAACGCATTTACATATTGACCCAAATTAAAACTTGCAACAGCATAGTAGTGCAGAACCTTTTTGTCATAAGAATAAAATAACAACAATTGCTTTAACATGTTTATAGCATCTTTATGCATCGAAAGCTCACAATAAGTAACACATACTTTGTGAATGTCTTCGGGATCAGTAGGCATTAGCTTTTTTATTGTATCAATAGCCTGTTCTACCAAATCATGTTTTTCAAGGTCATGCGAAAAAATCGCCAAATTACAATTTGCATGAAGGTTGTCGGGGTATTCGTCTAGCACTTCTTGCGTTATTTTAATAGCTATATCGATGTCTTTATTACAATAATAAGCTAAGGCTAAATTATTTTTTATAAAAGCCCTATTTTCCTCTTTTTCTACTAAATTGGAAAAAACCTTAATCGCTTGTTCGTAATCTCCTTGATCAATACATTCTTTTCCCAAATTATAAGCTGACATATCAATATTTTCAGCGAGTTCTTCCTCTTCTTCAATAGATCCCTGCATACGAATTATATCAAGATAATCTTCAGCCTCTTGGTAGAACTCACCGCGGGGATTAACGCTCAAGTATTTTTCAAACGCTTCTTCTGACTTAGAGAAATCTTGCATCCCCATATAGTTACAACCAATTGCAAATATGCAATCCGAAATATACTCATGATTTTCTTGCATGAGCATTAAAAGCATATTGTTTGACTCATCAAAATACCCCATTTCAGTATACATCTCTGCAAGTTCTAGCCTATACTGTGCATTTTTGGGGTCAACTTCAATAGCTTTCCTAAAAAAGCCAATAGCGTCAAAATAGTTTTGACGTTCCATATGTTTTACAGCCCTACGTTGATAAAATTCACCCGGCTGGCTAAAAAACAAAATATTATCTTCTTTGTTAATACTATTTTTCATATTCACTTCACCCCGGCAAATAATTCTACAGCCCACTAATTCAGCTGTTTTATCATTATATGCCGGCAGTTTTTACTATATCCTCTAACTGTTCCTTGTTAAATTGATACTTATTGTCGCAAAAATGACATTGCAATTCAGCTTTTTCATCCTCTTCAATAATTTCAATTAACGACCTCTTACCTATAGCGATAAGCGCTTTCTCCATACGCTCGCGGCTACAATCACACTTCCATTTGGGAACCATTGATTCTAATATATTGATATCTGTTTCTAAAAATATTTTAGCAAGGGCATCCTCAACAGAAATACCTTGAGTTAAGTACTCCCCAAAATTCGCCAACTCGCTTGCCTTAGATTCAAGATAATCAATGATTTCTTCACTGCATCCTGGTAATGGCTGGATAAAAACCCCGCCCGAACGAAGTATACTTAGATCTGTATCCACTAACACTCCCAAATATGCCAATGTAGGCTGTTGTTGAGACAATAGATAATACGATGCAATATCCTCTGCTATCTCTCCAGATGCCAGCTCTGTCTTTCCGCAATACGGTTCGCCCTCGCCAGAATCTATGACCACCGACAATGTGCCATCTTCTCCTACCGCTCCTCCAACATCTAACTTCCCATATTGATTAAGCGGCAAATCAACAAACGGATTCTCGATATAACCTTTAACTTCTCCATTAGCCTTTGCTACCGTAACAACGTTTCCGGCAGGACCATCAGCGCTAAACACCATTGTTACCGTGGCGTTATCGTTTTTCACAGGAATAGCCATAAGCAAAGCACCTGTTAACGCTCTACCTAATGCTGCTGAACAAACCGGGTATGTGTTATGAATCTTCTGCACCTGATTAACAAGTTCTTGGGTACTAGCTGCCACTACCCAAACGTTTCCTTCACACATGAGTGCTCGAATCAATTTATCTTTCATACTATTTATGCATCCTTAAAAATAGTTTATACTTTCTTCGCAACGATTTGCCATCTTTCGTCATCTTCTCTGGCTTTATCATTACCTAAAAACGAATATACACCAATAACCTCGAATCCAGCACTTAAAAGGCAAGAATCGATTTCGAAAAGCGAATGTGCGCGTTGAACATGCTGTTCTTCAAATCTGTTATAAGAATTGTTATCCGTCTTTACAAACAGGGTAAGATGCATAGTAGACAATGATGTCCCACTATCAAAACCACTTGCCCATATAAAAGCAGCATCGTCTACTTCGTCGCAAAATGTGTCCTCACCAATAATAGTCCCCAATTTATACTCAGTACTAACATCAAACATAAATATTCCTGAGGATTTTAGTGAGTTATTTGCACTACCAAAAAACCTTTTCATTTCATCTACAGATGTTAGATAATTTACTCCGTCCATAGCACAGTTAACCACATCCACCTGTCTATGCAATTTAAGGTTTTTCATATCTTGGCATACAAAACTAATTTTCGCGCCCATTTTTCTCGCTTTTTGCGCAGCAACGTCAAGCATAGCATCGCTTAAATCTACTCCAACCACGTTATATCCAGCCTTATTAAGCCTAACGCTAATGCTACCCGTACCACAAGCAATATCTGCTACTGTTTTTGCTGCTGGGTTATGCTTTTCTATCAACTCAACCAAATATCTGGTCCATTCATCATAATCAACATCATACATCAAGCTATCATAACAACTAGCAAAAGCTTGATAAGCTTCTAGCATAATATATCCTCACAAAACGCAATCTTTGAAAAGGCCATGAGCCCATCTACAAGCACGTCCTCATCAAAATTAAAGTTTGGAGTATGCAAGTCATTGACAAACCCTTTCTCAACATTCTTGCATCCTAAAAACATAAATACGCCTCTTACCTCTTCTTGATAAAACGAAAAATCTTCAGCTGTCATTAATTCTTTAGGTATAATAACGTTTTCCCCAATTACTCGTCTAACTTTTTTTGCTAAGCAGTCGTCATTTATTACCGCAGGATAATGCACCTCTTCGATAAACTTAGCAGAAACATCCATAGATGTTTCAATACCTTTCAACATAGCTAATATCTTGCCCTTTATCTTATTAAATATTTCAGAGCTATAACTACGCGTAGTACCTTTTAACACAACATGCTTGGCAACTATATTTCTAGCATCTCCACCATTTATCACCCCTATTGCCACAACAGCGCTATCAAAAGGATCAATGTTTCTAGATACTATTGTCTGAAGTTGCGTTATTAGTGTTGCGGCTGCCATTATAGCATCCGACCCGTTATGCGGCATTGCAGCGTGAGAGTTTTTTCCAGTAATCTCAATATCGAACTCGCAAGTGCTGGCCATAAGTGCCCCTTCTTTTACACCAATTAATCCTTGATCTATATGGGGCATAAGATGAAAACCAAACACAGCATCTACCTTTGGATTAGCAAGTGCACCAGCATCAATCAGCCTTTTTGCCCCACCCACGCTTTCTTCAGCTGGTTGAAACAATAATACAATATTATGCTTAAGTCTACTTTTGTTTTCAAAGACCACCTTTGCAAAACACAACAACATAGTCATATGACCATCGTGTCCACAAGCATGCATAAATCCTTGATGTGATGACGCATAGTCTACATCATTTTCTTCTTGAATGCTAAGTCCATCCATATCTGCCCTAAAACAAAGGGTACCGATAGGATTATCTGCATAAAATACAGCCTTGATACCAGTACCAATTTCAATGATTTCATCGGGCATCATGTCTTTAAGCTTTTCTAGCAAAAACGCTTGTGTCTTATACTCAGCTAGTCCTTGCTCTGGTATTTTATGTAATTCTCTACGGATATTTTTAGCAAAATCCTTAATATTCTTACAATTTAAATAATTATTCATGTATTCCTCCAGTGAGTCCAGCATAAATAATAATAACCTATTTTATAACTTTTTTCAAACGAATTGGTTGTAGCTATTGATTAATATAATATTAAGGTTGACTTGAGCTAATCTTTTTGTTATATTCAATATGTATTAGCAGATTTGAGGCGCGGGATTCAATAGTAACCCCATTTAGTGAGGTCATAACACAAAGCGATGGAGTGAAAGGGTATGCCGCCGAAGGGCTATCGTCTATGACCGACCTTATCCCTGGGTGCATGGTTAATATCCATGTAACTGCCATCTGGTTGATGGAGCGCTTTTCTGTCTGGATGAATTGTTTTATTTTCTATTTATCCCTAATTTGTTAAAGCGCGCCGTTATTCGGCGTTTTTATTTTACATTTTTTTAAGGAGAATTATTGTAATCATGAAAAAGTATAACATAGCAGTAGTTGGTGCAACCGGCATGGTAGGTCGTAAAATGCTACAAGTGCTCGAAGAACGAAATCTTCCCGTTAATGAATATTATTTGTTTGCTTCATCGCGTTCAGCCGGGAAAACCATCTCATTCATGGGTAAAGACCTTGTTATCGAAGAACTAACCGAGACATGTTTTGAAAACAAAAACATTGATATAGCTCTATTCTCGGCTGGTGGCGGAACTAGCTTAAAATTTGCACCTTTCTTTGCAAAAGCAGGCATAGCCGTTATCGATAACTCCAGTGCTTGGAGAATGCATGATGATGTTCCCTTGGTAGTCCCCGAGGTTAACCCCGAGGCATTATTGAATCACTACAACATCATAGCAAACCCTAACTGCTCAACAATCCAAGCAGTTGTACCCCTAAAACCGCTAAACGACAAATACGGCATTAAACGTGTTGTATATTCTACTTATCAGGCAGTATCTGGTGCTGGCGTTCAAGGTTACAAAGATCTTGAAGACGGCGTAAATGGTCAGCCTCCAAAGAAGTTCACATACCCCATCTTTGGCAACTGTTTGCCTCATATTGATGTTTTCTTGGAAAATGGCTACACCAAAGAAGAACAGAAAATGATTGAGGAGACCCGTAAAATATTGGGTTGCCCAGACCTGAAAGTGACTGCAACCACTGTTCGCGTTCCTGTTTACTATGGACATAGCGAAAGCATTAACGTTGAATTGGAAAAAGATTTTGATTTAGAAGAACTTCGTCAAGTTATTGCAAGTTTTCCTAATATTATCATGGAAGACGATCCTAGTGAAAACAAATATCCAATGCCTATATTTGCTCAGGATAAAGATGAAGTATTCGTTGGAAGGCTTCGTAGAGACGAATCAGTAGATAGTGGTATTAATATGTGGGTGGTAGCTGACAACATCCGAAAGGGTGCAGCAACCAACGCAGTGCAAATAGCTCAGGAATTAATTCGTATTGATAACGAAAAGTAACTAAGTAAAATTAATTTTGAAAGGAAGTGCAAAATGAGTATATTCAAGGGATCAGGCGTTGCTATCGTAACACCATTTACCCAAGACGGCATTAACTTTGATGCATTTAAGAGTCTTATTGAATTCCAGATTGAAGAAGGCACTGACGCCATCATTGTATGTGGAACAACAGGAGAACCTTCCACAATGTCTGCTCAAGAAAAAGAGTCTGTTATTAACTTTGCAATAAAGCAAGTTGATGGCAGAGTACCTGTAATTGTAGGCACTGGCGGAAATAACACTGCAGAAGTAATTAAAGCGTCTAAGGCTGCAGAAAAAATGGGTGCTGACGGACTTTTAGTCGTTACTCCTTACTATAACAAGTGTACTCAAGCAGGAGCTATTGCACATTATTCAGCAGTAGCTGATGCTGTAAACTCTCCTATTATTGTATATAACGTGCCTAGTCGCACTGGATTTAACATGACTCCAGAAACGCTTTTAGCTTTATCTAGTCATCCCAATATCGCAGCAATGAAAGAAGCTAGCGCAAACATTAGCCAAATCAGTGAAATGGTCCGTTTATGCGGTAATTCTGTTGATATGTATTTAGGTAACGATGACCATGTTTTCCCCTGTCTAGCACTTGGTGCAATAGGAGTAATATCTGTAGTTGCAAATATTGCGCCCCGCGACACACACGACATGGTAGCAACATACCTAACTGGCAACATCAATGCTTCTCGCCAGTTACAATTCAAGCTTGCTCCATTAGTTAAGGTGCTCTTTAATGAGGTTAACCCTATTCCTGTAAAGGAAGCGCTTAACCTTATGAGCTTTGAAATGGGCGAACCCCGTCTGCCACTAACAAAACTCACCGCAACGAACACTGATATACTAAAGAAGGCCATGATAGACTATGGTCTAATTGAAGGATGATTTGAATGCGATTAATAATTAACGGAATAAACGGCGGTATGGGGCAACATGTTCTCCAAGCCGCACAGGCAACAGAAGATTGTTATGTTGTTGCTGGAATAGACCATATGAGTGAGCTGCATGAAAACCCTTGTCCAGTGTTTTCTGACTTTGAAGCGTGCGACGTTGCAGCTGACGTCGTCATCGACTTTTCTCGCCCTGATGCTCTTAAACCGCTGTTAGCCTTTTGCAAAAAGGCTAATGCACGTCCTGTAATCGCAACCACAGGTTTTAGCGAGGATGACCTCGCTATGATGGACAAGTTTGCAGAAGAATTACCTGTATTCCATACCGCAAATATGTCTCTTGGCGTAAATCTTCAAGCAAATCTAGCCAAAGCTGCAACTGGATTTTTAGGCGAAGCATTTGAAGTTGAAATCATCGAGAAACATCATCATAGAAAAGTTGATGCTCCTAGCGGAACTGCGCTTCTTTTAGCTGACAATATAAACGAAGTAGCAAACGGCACTCGTGAGTACGTTTATGGGCGTCATACTAAGACCGAAAAAAGAAAACCAAACGAAATAGGTATCCATGCTGTTCGTGGTGGTACCATAGTTGGCGAACACGAAATACTATTTATTGGTGATGACGAGATAGTTGAACTTACTCACAAGGCACTATCTAGGAAAGTATTTGCCCAAGGCGCAATTCGCGCTGCACAGTTTATAATGAAACAAGAGCAAAACCGAGTGTATAATATGAATGACATCGTCAATCAAACAAAAACTGTCACACATTTATACGCCGATACCCATCAAGCAATTATTACTATTCGTTCGCTTAAATCTGGAACACAAGGTTGTGCCAAGCTATTTAACGCGTTGGCTGATGCTAACATATTAATCGATATGATTAGCCAAAGCGCTCCAATCGGGGATTCTTTAGATATTTCTTTCTCCCTTGATCGTCGCTCTCTTGATTCAGCTGTTACGGCTATTGATTCGGCCTTTGCTGGCTCGATAAAACCTAGCATTGATACAAACTCATCAGTAACTAAGCTTGTTGTAGCTGGCCCTGGGATGGAATATCAGGCGGGAGTTACTGCAAAGCTCTTCGATGCATTAGCAAAAGAAAACGTTAGTGTTTATGCTGTTACTACCAGTGAAACAGAGATTGCGTGTTGCGTGCATGATAACGATACTGCTCGTACAAAAGCGGCACTTAAATCAATATTTTCGATATAGTTTTATATTTTAAAGGGCATCCGAAAAATCGGATGCCCTTATTTTTTTAATTTTATCGGCAAAGTTTTATTTATCCAATATCAAGTGAAGAATACGTATGCGAAAAATAGACGTCTTCTTTAACATAGTCATATTCTCGTGCATACAAAGCAAAAAAATATTCATTTCCTTTAGAAAAAATAATCATTATATGCCCATAGACCTCTTCACCCGATAAATTAGGATCCTTGCCTGACCATTCTATATCCACTCCACTGTTTTCACACACCTGCTCATAATCGTTTTTATCGATAATGTCTACATCAGCGTAAACACTGTTTATCTGTTCCTGAAGAGCACTCAACTCTTGCTTATAAGTATAATCAGGATATTTTCTTGTTGAAGCCTTAAACTCCATACGAACAGATTCAGATTCATTGGTTATGATAGTCATCCCATCCTCAGTGCAAACTTTATAACCTTTCCAAACACGAAACTCACACTTTGGATTATCCCACTTAACATATTCCATATCCTTCCAGTCACAGTCGTTATCAACAAAATAATACTCTTCATTTTCTGCAACATTATCTTGAGTAGCCTGTGCCTGATCCTCAGCCGAATACTGGTTTGCACGCGGAGCACAGCCCACCAACATAACCGTTATAAAAACAAATAAAAAAAATCTCTTAATATTCATAAAATCTTTTGCCTAACATTCATTCTGATAAAAACGACTCAACCACCAAATCAAACTCGTCTATAGAATTATTATACATAGTATCACTCGACTTAAGCGTAAAACTATATGCTGATTTCGAATCAAAAACCACAACCTGTTTACACTTATATAATTTGCTATTTTCATTGACCAAGAAAACCAAGCTCGTATTATTCATACCCGTGGCCTCCTCTATATGATCAGACTCGACTACTTCCATAACATCAAATTGTTCGTTTGCAATCTCTAGTGCATACTCAATAGTCCCCATATCTTGCCGTCCAGACTGCAATTCCTTAATAGAAATCATTGCACCCGTATCGCTGTTTAAAAACACTACTTCATCTTCTGTAATACTATGTTCCCAGCCATCAGGACAATTAATACAATGCTTTTGCATGTTTTCATTATATGCCATGCTGATATGGTCGTCCATAGTTTCTATGTTTTGTCCACTTACTAATATCAATATCATAACAATAAAAGTTATTCCCGCATATAACCTAGCATATTTTAAAGCATTCATATAATTATTCCTCCATAGCATTTTACAAAACACAAACGGACAGCAACCTAGCAACTGTCCGCCTAAAGAATATTATATGCAGTTGAAGTAAATATATTACTTTATTCCAATATCTGTTCTAAAATGCGCTCCTTTAAACTTGATCACACCCACAGCAGCATATGCTTTTTCTCTAGCATCTGCAATGCTATCTCCTTTTGCAGTAACGCCTAAAACGCGTCCACCATTAGTGACAATTTCGCCATCTTTTAGTGCAGTACCTGCATGGAAAACGATTGTACCCATCTCTTCAGCTTTATCTAGTCCACTGATAACATATCCTTTTTCATAACTGCCAGGATATCCTCCTGATGCCATCACAACACATACACAACATTTATCTTCCCACTCGACATTTATCTTATCTAGTGCTCCATCTATAGTTGCTTGCATTATATCTATTAAATCTGTCTTTAACAATGGTAAAACAACCTGTGTTTCAGGGTCACCGAATCTTGCGTTGTATTCAAGCACACGAGGACCGTCTTTTGTTAGCATCAGACCATAGTATAATACACCCTTAAAAGGTGAACCCTCTTTTGCCATCGCGTCGATTGTAGGCAACAATATCGTATCAACGATTTCTTTCTCAATCTCTTTTGTGTATTTAGGAGTAGGTGCAAACGTGCCCATACCACCCGTATTAGGACCTGCATCTGCATCAAATGCGCGTTTATGATCCTGCGAGGAAACCATTTGAACAATATTTTTTCCATCCGCAAACGCTAAAATCGACACCTCAGGACCTGATATGAACTCTTCGACTATCAATCTAGAACCTGAATCGCCAAAGATTTTTTCTATCATTATCTTATTAACAGCTTCCTTTGCTTCTTCCAAGGTATTGCAGATAATAACACCCTTGCCCAAAGCCAATCCATCCGCCTTAACAACGGTAGGATATGGGCATTCGTTAATATACTTTAAAGCCTCATCAGCGTCGGTAAAAACCTCGTACTTTGCAGTAGGAATATCATATTTTTTCATGAGATCTTTTGCAAACACCTTGCTTGCTTCTATTCTAGCAGCACTTGCATACGGTCCAAACGCACGAATTCCTGCAACTTCTAGCTTGTCCACCATTCCTAATGCAAGCGGATCATCAGGCGCAACTATAACTAAGTCAAACGCCTCTGTTTTTGCGTACTTCACCATTTTATCCACTTCAGTCGCACCAATAGGCACACAAGTTGCAAGCTTTGCAATACCACCATTTCCAGGCGCACAGAATAGTTCAGGTTTTTTATCGCTCATCGCTAGCTTACTGATTATGGCGTGTTCTCGACCGCCGCCACCCACTACTAGAATTTTCATACCCATACTCTCCTCGGCTCAATAATTAATGTTTAAAATGCCTCATTCCTGTGAAAATCATGCTTATGCCGTTTTTATCACAGGCTTCAATACTCATATAATCGTTTCTTGATCCGCCTGGCTGTATTATACAAGTCACTCCGGCAGCAGCAGCGGCTTCCACACAATCAGGGAAAGGGAAAAACGCATCAGACGCCATACACGCGCCTTTAGCTTCTTCTCCACTACGTTCAAGCGCTTGCTCAGCTGCCCAAATTCTATTTGTTTGCCCAACGCCGACAGCCAGAGTACGGCCATTTTTGCATACTGCAATTCCGTTTGACTTAACGTGTTTATTGACCTTATACGCCATAATGGCATCCTTCATCTCTTGCTCAGATGGCTGTGCTTTTGTAACCACTTTTAATTCAGATTCACTAAACAATTTATCGTCTATTCCCTGAACAAGCAACCCTCCACGAACCTTTTTCATGTCGAAAAGTCCGTCTGGTAACATATGATTGATCGTCGGCAACTTCAACAACCGAACATTCTTTTTCTTTGTCAATATTTCAAGCGCATCGTCTGAAAAACTTGGTGCAATAATTATCTCTAAGAAAATTTCATGCATCTTTTCAGCTGTAGCTTTATCCACTTCAACATTTGTTGCGACAATACCGCCATATATTGATACAGGATCAGTATCGTGCGCTCTAATATAAGCATCATAAAGCGTATCTCCAGTGCCAACTCCACAAGGATTTGCGTGTTTTACTGCTATAACTGCCAGTTGATCCCCAAACTCATACAACAGCTCCAATGCACCATTCGTATCGTTAATATTATTGTAAGATAACTCTTTACCGTGCAACTGCTCAGCCTCTGTTAAACAGCCTGGTCTTGCGCCTATCTCTCGATAAAACGCAGCCTTTTGATGTGGATTCTCGCCATAACGCATGTCCTGCACTTTCTCATAAGTCATGGTAAATGTTTCGCCCATGCGATCCATCCCTGCCTGTCTTAGTAGGTAATCAGAAATAAGTGCGTCATATGCAGCTGTGTGAGTAAACACCTTTGCACAAAGCTCTAAGCGCGTCTTTGCGCTAGTTTTACCTTCTGCTCTAATTTCATCTATTACCTTAGAATAATCGCTAGAGTCAACGATGACCGTAACGTCTTTATGACTTTTTGCAGCCGCCCTAATCATAGTCGGTCCGCCAATATCTATATTTTCTATCGCATCTTCAAATGTGACTCCGGGCTTCAATATAGTTTGCTTGAAAGGATAAAGGTTCACCGCAACGATATCAATCGGTGTAACATCAAGTTCTTTAAGCTGATTCATATGATCAGCGTTATCCCTCATAGCAAGTATTCCTGCATGAACCGATGGATGCAATGTTTTTACTCGTCCATCTAAGCACTCAGGAAACCCTGTTATTTTTGATACATTAACTACTTTTAACCCTGCTTTTTCAATTGCAGCCTGTGTCCCACCTGTAGAAATTAATTCAAATCCAAGATTTATTAACTCGCTTGCAAACTCTATTATTCCAGTCTTATCCGATACCGATAAAAATGCTCGTTTCATTATTTTTCTCCTTCGTCTTCAATAAAAACCTTTCGCCCATCAACCTTGATCTTGCCCTGTGCAAACAACGCAATAGCCTTTGGCAAAATCTTATGTTCGACCTTCAAAACTCGAGCAGCCAATGTATCAGCGTCATCATCTGCATATACATTCACGCAGTCTTGCATAATTATAGGTCCCGTATCTGTACCCTCGTCCACGAAATGAACGGTAGCTCCAGATAGCTTTACACCGCAATCAATTGCAGCCTGATGCACTTTATGACCATAGTATCCTGGTCCACAAAACGACGGAATCAACGATGGATGGATGTTCATAATAGCGTTTGTGTATCGCTTTACAAATTCTTCGTTTAATATTGACAAGAATCCAGCCAACACCACCATATCCACCCCGTGCTCATCTAAAGCACAAAGCATCTCATCGTTGAGTGCTTTATCGCTTTTCCCTTTTCGCGGAATACATATCCCATTAATCCCATGGTTTTTCGCACGTTGCAGGGCAAAAACGCCTTCTCTATCAGATATTACCACGGCAATACTGGCATTGATTTTTCCAGCTTCAATTGCATCTATCACAGCCTGAAGATTGCTACCCGATCCAGATACCAATACTCCAATTATTCTTTGCCGCACAATTCTACCTCCGAGTTCCCGGTGGTTACTTCTCCAATGATATAGGCTGAACATCCATTATTGTTGAGCGACTCAACGGCCTTATCAGCATCGTCTTTCGATACAGCAACGATCATGCCAATTCCCATGTTAAATGTATTGAACATTGCTCTATTATCTAGCTCGCCTTTTTTCTTTATAATGTCAAATATTGGTTTTATGTCCCACGACCCAAGCTCAATTCGTGCACCCATATCACCCTTTAGCATACGCGGAATATTTTCAATAAATCCTCCGCCCGTAATATTTGAAACCCCATGCACATCGACATCATTTATTAAATTGAGCAATGGTTTTACATATAATTTAGTAGGTCTTAATAGTTCTTCTCCCATCGTACATGTAATCTCGCTAACATACCTGCTAAGCGATTGACTGTCTATATAAAACAGTCTTCGCACTAACGAAAATCCGTTTGAATGAAGCCCCGAAGAACCTATTCCAACTAAAACATCGCCCTTTTCCACTTTGCTGCCATCGATTATTTTTTCTTTATCTACTATACCAACAGCAAATCCAGCAACATCATATTCGTCTTTATTATACATGCCAGGCATCTCAGCCGTTTCCCCACCTATCAAAGCACAACCTGTTTCCCTACACCCAACCGTCATTCCTTTTACGATTTGTGCGACCTTAATAGGGTCCAATTTATCTTGAGCGATATAGTCTAGGAAAAACAACGGTTTAGCTCCCAAACATGCAATATCGTTAACGCACATCGCAACACAATCAATACCAATGGTATCATGTTTTTTCATTGCAATTGCAAGCTTTAGCTTTGTACCAACGCCATCTGCTCCAGACACCAAAACGGGATTATTTGCAATAAACGAGGCATCTAATTCAAATAACCCACCAAAGTTAGCGAGCGCATTTAAAACTCCAGGTGTATGTGTGCTTTTAACGTCATCTTTCATCAGCCTAACAGCTTCATATCCCGCTTCAACGTCTACTCCTGCGTCTTTATAGGTAATCATTATTTATTGTTCCTCCTGTTAATTTGGGCGCTTAACCCAAACGCTCGGGATAGCATCCATTAAAACATCCCGTGCAATACGACTTTGTTTTACTATCATCTATACTCTCAATCAATTCGTCAACCGATAAAAATGCAAGGCTGTCTGCATGAATGTAGTTTTTTATACTTTCAGTATCATACTTTGCACTAATCAAGTGCTTGCGGTCATGAGTGTCTACTCCATAAGGACACGACTGAACAACAGGCGGTGAGCTGATTCTAACATGCACCTGCGTTGCACCCATCCTTTTTAGCATCCCAACAATATGTGCAGAAGTGTCTCCATGCACAATTGAATCATCTACCAATACGATTCGTTTCCCTGCAACACTAGCACGCATTGCGTTTAGCTTAATCCCAACATTACGTGACCGAATAGTTTTGTTCGAGTCAGTCATCGCTCTTCCAATATATCTATTTTTACAAAGTCCAATACCATATTCAATTCCTGATTCAGCAGCATACCCTAAAGCAGCAGGGTTTGCAGAATCCGGCACCCCAATCACCATATCGGCTTCAACTGGCATGACCTTTGATAGCGCTCTTCCCATATTTTTCCTTGCATGATGGACATTAACGCCATCAATTACGCTATCGGCCCTTGCAAAGTATACATATTCAAAAGAACATAATCCATTTCCTGGTCCATGCACCTTTCGACTATGCATACCCAATTCATCAATAACAACTATTTCACCCGGTTCAACATCACGCAAAAATTTAGCACCAATCGCCTCAAACGCGCAGCTTTCAGACGCAATACAATATGCTCCGTTATTCATCTCACCTATACAAAGTGGACTAATCCCATATGGATCGCGTACACCTATCACCGAAGTATGAGTTAGTATTGTTAATGCAAAAGCACCCTTTAGACGTTTTGTCGTGTCCTCAACTGCCTTTGAAATATCACCGCTTAATCCCATATTTCTTGCGATTATATAAGCTATTGCTTCAGCATCAATATTGGTTTGGAAAATAGCTCCTGCATCCTCAAGCTCATTTTGCAATTCAGTCAAATTACTCAGCCTGCCATTATGCGAAACAGCAATTTGTCCTGTGCGATGGTTAACCACAAATGGCTGCATCTCGCATCTTACTGGAGTATCTTCAACACTACAGCGCACGTGACCAATGCCTGACGAACTATCCGACAACGCCTCAAAGACCGATGGATTGCTAAATACATCGTTTAACAGCCCCACGTCTTTGACCAAGTTTATTCCTTGATCATGCGAAACAGCGATTCCAGCTCCCTGTTGACCTCTATGTTGTAATGCATATAAAGCAAGATAACACGCTTCAGCCGCGTTATCTGCACCAAAAATACCAAACACCCCGCACGCATGGCTTACTGCCCCAGCGCAGGATAGACATTTTTTCATATCTTTGCAACCTCAACTTGTAATGCAGCGTCTTTTTCAACTACAGATTCTTCCATATCAACTTTAAACTGTTTCATCTGTTCATGTAACTCAGGATATCTAAGAGATAGCATTTGAACAGCCAATAAGGCAGCGTTTTTTGCTCCATTTATAGCAACAGTAGCAACTGGAATACCTTCAGGCATCTGAACTGTCGACAGTAGTGAATCCAATCCGTCCATCGTCGAGGACTTGATGGGCAATCCAATAACCGGTAGCGCAGTATGTGCTGCCATAACTCCTGCAAGATGAGCTGCTTTTCCTGCCGCTGCAATAATAACCTCAATACCATTATCTACAGCGCCCTTTGCAAACTCCTCTGCACGCTTGGGTGTACGATGAGCCGAAATAACATTTGCATCTACTTCAACTCCAAATTTTTTAAGCGTTTCAATAGCACCTTTCAGTACTGGAAAATCACTATCACTTCCCATAACTATTGCAACTTTTGGCATAAAACAAACTTCCCTTCTCACTGTTTCTGGAAATATACAAGCATAATCATACTATCAAACCACATAGGTAACTGTCAATAATCACAAGCATTTATACCCTCATAAATATAAGGAGCGCTTTTATTGAAACTGCTAATTATTATTAATATCTTACCCAATATCAACCCAAAATCATGAACAAACTATATCACTAATAATTATCTTTGTCCTGACACAAACAACGCCCGACATTCGCCGGGCATCCATAGCTAATTTACCGAACTTGATAGTTTGGCGCTTCCTTTGTAATGCTAATGTCATGAGGATGACTCTCTTGTAACCCAGCATTTGTAATTCTAACAAACTGACTGTATTTTCTAAGTTCGTCGATAGTAGCCGTACCACAAGAACCCATCCCTGATCTAATTCCACCTAACATCTGGAATACTGTATCAGCAAGTGAGCCTTTATACGGTACACGACCTTCAACGCCCTCTGGAACCAATTTATCTGCATCCTCCTGGAAATATCTATCACTACTACCATGAGCCATGGCACCAAGCGAGCCCATTCCACGGTATACTTTAAAACTACGGCCTTGATATATCTCTGTTTCACCTGGGCTCTCTTCACAACCTGCAAACAACGAGCCAATCATAACTGCATTTGCGCCAGCAGCGATAGCTTTTACGATATCGCCAGAATACTTAACCCCACCATCTGCAACTACTCCAACTTTTGTACCTTTTGCTTTAAGCGCAGAATCGTATATTGCTGTTATCTGTGGCACACCAACTCCAGCGATAACGCGAGTTGTACAAATTGATCCAGGCCCAATCCCGACTTTTATACAATCTGCCCCTGCTTCAATCAAAGCTTTAGCAGCTTCGCCAGTTGCAATGTTACCAACCATTACCTCAACACCAGGGAACGTCTGCTTAATATTTTTTAGCATATTAATTACGTTCATACTGTGGCCATGAGCGGTATCCAGCGTCAACATATCGACCTTAGCCGCTACCAAAGCTTCAGCACGTTCCATCGTATCCTTTGCCGTACCAATCGCCGCCGCAACTAAGAGCCTACCTTTTTCATCCTTTGACGAATTTGGATACTGAATATTTTTTTTCTATATCTTTTATAGTAATTAATCCCTTTAACATGAAATTTTCATCAACTAAAGGAAGTTTTTCGATTTTATGCGTAGCCAAAATTTCCTGAGCTTCATCAAGGGTTGTTCCAACAGGTGCGGTAACTAAGTTTTTGCTAGTCATAACTTCATATATTTTTTTATTTGGGTTTGTTTCAAAACGGAGATCTCGGTTTGTTAAAATTCCAACCAGTTTGCCTTGCTCAATTATAGGAACACCAGAAATACGGTATCTTCCCATTAAAGATTCGGCATCTGAAATCAAGTGATTAGGCTCTAACGAAAACGGGTCAGTAATAACACCATGTTCTGACCTTTTTACCTTGTCAACCTCCAGCGCATGCGCTTCTATTGACATATTTTTATGTATAACGCCAAGACCGCCCAATCTTGCTATCGCGATAGCCAAACGACCATCGGTAACAGTATCCATCGCAGCGCTCAATAACGGAATATTCAGTTTAATTCGTTCAGTAATGTTTGTCGTTAAATTTACCTGGGAGGGTACAACATCGCTACAACGCGGCACCAACAACACATCATCAAAAGTTAGCCCTTCTTTTGCAAATTTTTCATCCATAATAACTTATTCCGCCCTTTCACTCACCAAATATTGTTTAGAAAATAATATTCTAACAGTATCAAACACTGCTTTTTCTGTCAACTTTTTTTACGCCTAAATTTACATTTAGTATTTTATTATTCCGTGCATAATGAAACAAGTATTGTTGGACTATTCCGCCAAATTCTCCAAACTGTTCTTTAATAAACTTTTCAGCATCATGCTTTTTCTCTGGAATATCATAAACCTCGCTAAGCACTTTCTTTATCCAAACATCCTGTATAAAAGCATTCCTATGACCCAAAGCAAACAATAATACACAGTCTGCGACCTTTGGTCCAACACCACTTAACTTTTGTAATTCCTTTTTTGCATCATCATATTGCATTTCCTTAAGGCTATTTAAATCAAAGCCATCAACTATCATTTTAGATGTTTCAATGATATACCGCGAGCGATATCCTGCTCCTAAAGCTTTTATATCTGTCTCGTCTGCATGTGCAAGTACCGAAGGCGACGGAAAGTCATAACAGCCATTTCCTAAATCTTCACCATAATAATTACAAAGCTTATTTACAAGTTTACGTATTCGAGAAACGTTATTATTAGCCGAAATAATAAAGGTAATTAACGTCTCAAACGGCTGTTGGTTCAACACACGCAATCCTCGACCATACTCAATAGCCTTTTGCAGATACCCATCACGTGGCATCACTTCTGCGAACTGATTGTAATCTGTTTCTAAGTCAAAGTAATGCTGCCAAATCTCGTAATAATCCTTTTCGTTGCAAGGATACAAGGTTACTTCCTTATCATCTTCTTTCACCCTAAGAATCTTACCGTGGGCAATTCCAACATACTCCCCATCTTCTTCGATAAACCTAAAACACTGACCACAATCAAAGACATGCCTTGGCGCAAAATGCTCACATTGGCTAATTATTACGCAATCGTCTTCAAACGTTACTTGCAAAAAACCACCCACCTAATCTATATAATACCACTGTGCTATATGGCATATAGTTAATTATAACACAAAAAAAAAGCCGCAATCGCGGCTTTTAAGTGAAAAATATTTTTTTTAGAAATTAAGGCTTAATTAGCAGCCTCAACCTTAGGATATACACTTACCTGCTTTAGGTTACGACCCTTGCGCTCGAAACGAACTACTCCATCAACTGTAGAGAACAAAGTGTCATCGCCACCCCTGCCAACGTTAATGCCAGGATGGATCTTAGTTCCGCGCTGGCGAACTAAAATGTTGCCGGCAAGCACAAACTGTCCGTCTGCACGCTTAGATCCTAAACGTTTAGACTCACTATCTCTTCCGTTTCTTGAGCTACCAACGCCCTTTTTATGAGCAAAAAGCTGTAAATTAATTTTCATCATGAGTGCTATACCTCCTTTTCGAGAATTCGTACATATTCCGGATACTGATCGGAAATGTTTATGATCCCCAACCGCAGCGTTTCAAAAAGCACACGTGCCTTCTCAAGCTTATCACATCGCGACATATCGCTTATCCTGCAAAACAGCTCACCATCGCCTATCTCGACTTTTGCATCTATTGATACAATTTCCTCAAGACCTACAATGACCATTTGTGACATCGCAGATATCGCGCTACAAACAATGTCATAGCCATCACCTAAGTATCCGCAATGCCCGCTGATTTCAAACCCAACGATACCGTTTTTGTCTGAATGAATCACTGCCGTTGTCATTGACTACGCTCCTGTAATCTCGGTGATTTCAACCTTAGTATAAGGCTGTCTATGTCCTTGCTTTCTACGATAATTCTTCTTTGCCTTAAACTTATAAACGATAATCTTATCGCCTTTACCATGGGCAAGAACTTTCGCAGAAACTTTAACTCCGTCAAGAATAGGCGAACCAACAGCGATTTCTCCATCGTTTGAAGTCATCAAAGCATCAAAATCAACGTTAGTACCTTCCTCAACTGCAAGTTTTTCAACACGGATAACATCACCAACAGCAACCTTATGCTGATGCCCACCAGTTTCTATTATTGCATACATACTAATAAGTACCTCCTCTTCCCAGTCTCGCTAAATGCAGGTTCTGCATTAAACACACAGATTAAAACCCCATCTAAGCGGCTTACCGAAATATCGTACCATACTATGAATTTGGTGTCAATACTCGATAGCGTCGGGCCAATCTTTCATAACTAAACTCATTGAATTAAACGCCCTTACCTCATATTCAACCCTATGCATATGCTCATCACCTACCAGCATAATCTTGGTATTACCCAAATCAGGTAAAAAGTCAGGATCATACACACGTTTGTTTAAAAGATTTGATACAACATCCATGTTGCAAAAAACAACGAGTACTGAACGCGGGTGTGCTTTTTGCTGTTTTATGATAGCTTTCCTAACCTTAAGCGCCATAGTATCGTTTGAATAAACCATTCCCGTTCCATCGCAATATGGGCAAGTACTTTGCATAACATCCGATACCCTTTGACGTATTTTACGTCTAGTCATCTCAACTAACCCTAAGCTAGTCATTCCTAATACGTTTGTTTTAGTCCTATCATTTTTCAGTTCTTCTCGTAATGTTTCAACCACCAGCTCACCATGTTTTTCATCTTCCATATCAATAAAATCAATTATTATTATTCCGCTGATGTCTCTTAACTTAACTTGCCTTGCAATCTCTTTAGTGGCTAACAAGTTAGTTTCTAAAATTGTCTCTTGTAGACTATCATTACCAACAAATTTTCCAGTATTTACATCAACGGTTGCCAGAGCTTCTGTTTGGTCAAATACAAGATAACTACCATTTTTTAACCAAACTTTTCTAGCCAAAGACTTATCTATACGCGTTTCAAGCCCATAATAGTCAAACATATCCTCAGCTTTATCATAATACTTTATTCTATCAGTCAACCAAGGCGTAGCAATGTTTGAGA
>CAXXMZ010000020.1:0-24933 GCA_963675355.2 Christensenellaceae bacterium | reverse complement strand
CGATGATAAATCACTGATCTATACTCTAAAGAATGACCCAAAGCTTGGTAGTATTATGCTAACTAAGATTACCGAAAATGAAGACCCACTTGAGGGCGCAACTTTTACTTTGTTTGACGAAACGGGCACAAACATCAGTCAAGACCGCAACCAGTACAAGCACTGGCTTGGTGGAGTTTAATGATGTGCCTTTAGGCAAATATATCATCACAAGAAACTACAGCTCCAACATGGATATGAATTATCTACACAGATTATTCTAGCTGAACTCACCCAACCTATGCAGATTCTTGACTTAGGTACGTTTACGAATAAACTTCAAATTGGATCTATAAAGCTGATTAAGACCGATCAAGATGGCAAAGGTCTAGTAGGCGCTACATTTACGTTATATGATTCCACTGGCACTGCAGCTATTGCCTCCGCAATCAGCCAAAACAATGGTTCCGTTTCGTTTAGTAATATTCCACTTGGTGATTACATCGTTAGAGAAACCAAAGCGCCAGCGGGTTATTTAATCAATAAGACCGATCTTACAGTAACAATAATGGAAAATAATGAAGTCGTTGATATTGGCAAGATTGAAAATGAGCTACAACTATGCGACATTACATTGCTTGAAGACAGACGAAGACAACAATCCATTGCCTGGATGTGAGTTCACCTTATATGATGAATACTTCGTTAAACTTGGCGCAACACTAAGCGACGACAATGGTGTAATAACATTTAGTGATTTGCCTATTGGAGATTATATTATTCGCGAGACTAAAACGCTTGATGGAGACTTTAGGATTAACAACAAAAATATTTATGTATCAATAACCGGAGACAAGCAAGTAGTTCAAGCAAATGCAATCATTAACAAAAAGGATGACGGCGGTGATGTTCCAGAAGGATATGTTCGCCGATGATGATATCGAAATCAAAGTGTTATCCGAGAGGCTTTACCAATGATCCTGAAGGATCAACGCCTAAGACAGGTTTGACCCCTATGGATTACCTAAAACTCGCATTACTAGCAGGCTTCTTAATTGGTACTACGATGTACCTGGATAAAAAGCTGGTACGCGACAGGCAAAAGAAGCTAAACTAATTAATAAACTAAATATAGTTTTACAGTATATTATTAAACTAAAATAGGTTTGCGGCTTTATGCTTTTATAAGCTAAAGCCGCTTTTCCCTAACAAATATCATTATTAGCAAATGGGTTTAGCGCTTAATACGATTTTATACGTAAAGGATTTAATATGAATAAGAGTCGAAAATTCGTCAAATTTTCATTAGTTGTCGTACTAGTTATTATCATAGCGTTTTGTGGGTACATGGGTTATTTATATATATCAAGACGGCACACAAACATCATCGATTTATGATGCTTATATTAATGAATATAACACCGCTATTAGTTCTGATACTTTAAACAACGCCTTAGATTCCAATAAAGCTGATGTTGCCATTTTAAAATATCAAGAAGGCTTTAAAACATATACGTAAGGATAACCAAGATATAATCCGGCTGGATTAAAATAGCCGATACAAACATAGATTATCCTGTTGTGCAAGGGGACGATAACGATTTCTACCTTAAACATAATCCTCAAAAAGAATATTCTTTTCGTGGTTCAATATTTATGGACTATAGAAACGATGATACAGCAAAAGATCAAAACACCATTATTATACGGGCATTATGTAAATGATGAAAGCATGTTCCATAACCTAAAATATTATAAAGAAAAAAGTTTCTATACTAAGGCTGGCAATGACACTATAGAATTTAACACATATGAAAGTCCTATGAAGTGGCAGATTTTTTCAGTAACCATTAGAGATGGTGTTGACGAATACGATATAGTTAGTTTTAAAGACGATAAAGAATATCAATCGTACCTTAGATGAGATCATAAGCAAGTCGATATATGATACTGGTGTAAACGTAACAACTGATGACAGAATTTTAACGTTGTCAACTTGCTCTTATGAATTTAATAACGACACGCCTTGTTATTCATGCAAAATTAGTTTCCTAAGACACTAGAGTTAATTTAGGATTACCATAGAGCTATAACTGCAATAATTTTATCTCTGATAAGTTACTCTAACATACCACACATCAAGGAATTAAAAAAGAGCGCATATGCGCTCTTTCTTGATTTGTTTTACCTTCTTTTCGTAAACTCTGCGATTAATGCTCTGACTACAAACACTAAGGCTACTCGCTATAACAATATATCCGATAATACCAATTTCCATTTCCTTGAGACGTATCTTCGCTTTGTTCATTATTAGCCGCCGCATTATCTGTTGCAGGCTGCTCACTTTCTTCCGATATAGTTAGTTTTTCAGCAACAAACTTCAATCTTGTTATCTGCTGCAAACGTCTCTGCTGCCGAATCCTTATCACCATAAATCGTTATAGCAGAATTATCAGCAAAAGCGTTATCAGCAATTTTTGTGATACACTAGCCGGGATTTCAATTTCGGATAGGTTCTTGCTTTTTGCAAAGGCGGCAGTCAGCAATCTCGATAACGTCTACCCCTTCAATTGCTTGAGGAATAATAAGCTTTGAATCATCTTGTAAATATCCCGTTATTGCCCCCGTTTCATCATTAAACTCTATACCGTTATCTGTAGAAATAGTTTTAGCAATTAACTGTTAGAATGCTCCCAGGCATTAACAATACGGTTAACACCATACATAATGCCACAGTAATTAATACTCGTTTCTTCATAACTGTCTCCTTTATCTGAAAAATTATATTCGTATTTTTCATTACATATTATCATTTGCCGCACTGACTATACAATAACTTATTGAAAATATAAATAATTTTTATGGTTTTTATCTAAAATACCTGTTTTTTCTACAAAAAAATTGGTGGATATTAGTAAGAAACCCCCTTTTTTCCACAAGTTTTTCCACAATACGATAAGTTATCCACAGTTCCCTTTCACATGGCTAAAAACATTAATAGTAATCAAAGATTTTTTGAACACTTAAAAAACGTCTTAATAAGTTAAATAATATATTGACTTAACAATAACTAAACGATACTATCAAATCATTAACATGAGGGTTTATGTTTTGAAAGGATTATATTATGATACCAATTAAAGAACTTAATTCGCAACAAGCTAAGGACATAAAATATTTGCTTTTCGACATTGATGATACAATTACCAACGACGGTAAGGTAAAGGCCGAAGCGTATAACGCTCTTTGGGAGCTTTACGATAACGGCTACTATCCAATCCCAGTTACTGGTAGACCCGCTGGATGGTGTGACCTTATTATTAGACAATGGCCTGTTAAAGCAATAGTAGGTGAAAACGGTGCTTTTGTCTTCCACTATGAAGACGATCAACTTTGCACTTTCACCAACCCGTCGGTTGATGAACAATCACAGGCTAAACCTAAAAAGCATAAAAGAAGAAGTCTTGCAAACTGTCCAAGGTTCACGGCTTGCAAAAGACCAATTTTGTAGAAAATACGATGTTGCCATAGACTATAACGAGGACACTCCCTATCTAGGACTGGAAGCTGCTGATCAAATTAGGGATATATGCATTTCCCGTGGCGCGCAAGCTAAGGTAAGCTCGATTCACGTTAATACTTGGTTTGGTCAATACGACAAGCTTTCCACTACGCTTTTGTTCATGGAAAACGTATTAGGGCAAAGCAATCCAAAAGATACCATTATGTTTTTTGGTGATTCTCCAAACGATGAACAAATGTTTAAATATTTTCCTTATAGTTGTGGAGTTGCTAACATATTACAATTTGAAAAAAGCATGACTAGTCTTCCTACATACGTCGCATCACTAGAAGGGGGCGACGGTTTTGCAGAATCAATTGCCCATTTCTTATCGCTAAAATAATTTAGTTGTAAACAATAAAAGCTACCCCATTTATGAGGTAGCTTTTTCTAATTCCTTTTTCCCAAGTTCATTTGTATACATTGTTCCTTTGTAAAGAAAAAACCTACAGAATAAAAACTCGGTTATAAGATTTATTACCATCGTGCCCAAGAGAACTATGTACTCGTTCCACCCGATAGAAGTCAACGCATCCCCCCACCACGTTGAAAGGGGAGTAAAGACTAAATAATATCCAATAAGCTTAGCCATTGCTAAAGGATAATTTGTCACCGACATAAACGTATATCTTCTGTTTATGGTAAAATTATATATCACCGACATAACTAGCGCGATTAAATACGCGGGCCAATACTCAAATTTTACAATTTCGTTTAGCAGGGTAAAGGTTATTATCTGAATTATCCCTGCAGATATTGAAAACAACGTAAACTTTATCATCTGTACTCTATTTTGTGCCTTGCTTGGGTTTATTTCATTATTGCTCAATTCACTTGTACCCTTCATATATATTAAATACATCATATCATCTTTTATATTAAATATATATTATTATCTTTAGCATGCTAGTACATTAATAATCTACCCCCAATCATCTTAAATCACTGCGCCCAGCAACATTACGCCCTCGTTTTGTTTGTATATCTTATTAAGTTGATCTATAGGAATAGGATTGACTCCTTTGCCTACTTCTATCGTATATCCTGGTTTATTAAAGTCTTGTATGAACCAATCCTTATAACCGGCATACGACGAATATTCAGCCGTTTCGGCTATTGAATACCCATTGATACTAGCAAACCTCTTAGCTATTGGCAGAGATTCAGGAGGCGCTAGGTCTAAAAATTGCCAGAAAATAAACTCACCCTGCGTATGAAAAGCTATAGCCAAATCAAAGTCATGCGCTTTTGTAAGCTCTCCAACCGCAATAGGTTTCAGGCTCAGAGAAAGGACTTTTTCCGCCATACCCTTGTGGTGCTGGGCCTGTAATAGCAAACTTCAGCTCATTTTCTTTTCCTTTTTCCCATTCAGCAGGATAATTTAGGTTTAAATCTACCCCCACTATATTTGCGTCCCAAACTTGATCTAACGGTCGCGAACCATTATATAAGCTCATCGCATACTGATAATACGGGTTAAAACTGTTTATTGCTCCTAATACAAAATCAACACCATCAGGGTTAACCATCGGTACTATGTATATACTACTTGTATTAAATAGCTCACCTATATCATATCTCTGCAGATCATACCCACCAACATATGCTTTTGCATATTCTTCTACAAACTTCATTAATAAGGGTGACGTGATCCATTCGTTTGCATGATGTGCACCGTTGTAAAGCACCTTTTTATTTCCTTTGCCAAGCTTAATATAGTAAATGTTTTTACCCATGACGCTTTTCCCAGATTTGCCTACCTCTAAAAAAAGGATACCTAGCTTTGAGTGCCATTATGTTCATTTCCATAACATTATATGTATAGTCAATATCCGTAAAAACAACATCTATCCCATATGGCACGATTATTACTTCACCTACTTGTAAATTGTTTGGATCCAGTTTCGGATTTGCTGCCTGTATTGCTGCTGGTGTTGTATAAAATATTGAGGCAATCGATGAATAAGTATCGCCCCTTGAAATGGTATAATATCCAAATCCCCTTAAAATATTATTTAAAACTTCCCAGGTATTTACTCCGACAACCCCATCAGCTACCAATGCATTATTGCTTTGAAACTGCTTTACCGCTTGCAATGCTTTAGGTCCAAACACCCCATCCACATTTCCTGCGTCATATCCAATTTTATTTAGTAAGCTTTGCAATAGCTTTACACTTGCTCCACTATCACCAATTTTTAAAGATGTCCAAGCTACCTCACCCTTTTTTCTGCCATACTATGCTTTTTTTTGCAAATTGTTAAATATTACAATTTTTATCCGTTATAGTGTTATCATGCAATTTATACTGTTTATTATTAAAATGTAATTAACTTCTACTCGCAAATGTTCTATACGGAGATGTATCATGAAATATTTTACTATAACAATTGTATTTTTAATGGCGTTCGTTATGCTACTTTCGGGTTGCCAAATGTCTGGCGCCTCTGTTGAGGCCGAAAATATTTCAGCAATCACTAAAGTTAAAACCCCTCCAGTCACTACTCCGACTGCTACCGCAACTCCTACCGCGAGCCCAACACCTACTGCGACTCCTACCGCGAGTCCAACACCTACTGCGACTCCTACACATAAGTCAACTACTACGACTTATTCTACTGTTAATTCGGTTGCTAAAGCACCTAGCAAAACCTCAAATACAAAGGATTCTAATGCTAAAGTTTCGTATACTCCTAAGCCGAAGGCGACTCCCAAACCTACTCCCAAACCTACTCCCAAACCTACTCCTAAACCTACTCCTAAACCGAAGGCGACTCCGCCTCCGTTCAAGGTTGTAAGCTATTATTACAATAGCGGGGGCGAAAGTTCGCTAATCAGCCTAGTCAATAAGTCTAGAAAATCTGCAGGATTGAGCACTTTAAAAGCTTATTCAGCCGGAACAAGCGGAGCACGAAAGCACTCACTTGACATGGGGAATCACAAAGATATTTTTTCATACTTCGCCAATATACGGTAGCTTTTCTACTCGTATAAGAGCCGCTGGTATCTCATGCAAAGGTGCAGGCGAAAACGTTGCATCTGTCTCGAGTAATGCGTCAGCAAGCACCTTCCATAACGCGTTTATGAACTCGAGTGCTCATAAAGCAAACGTTTTAGGCAATTACAATTATATTTCTGTTGGTATCTGCGTAGTCAAATATAAAATAAGGCCAGCCGATGAAGACGATTGGTACGATGAATCAAAGTGGGCTACTAAAACTTACTCATATGCAACTGAATGGTTTATTCGCAAATAGCTGAGTTATAAATAGTTAATTTGACCGCACACATGTGCGGTCTTTTTTCTTGCATCTTTATACTTATATATACAAAAAACGCCATCGCTTTACCCGTATAGCGTTTTCATCTTCATATGCATATTACATTCTATCTCTATTACAATTGTTTGCCTTTTTTCTCAATAATCCAATTGCATATATCAATGATTATGGGCAAACAATTATCCTTCCGTCTTTGCTCTGTAACAACATCGTCCTTTTCTGGATCTTCGTTTGGGGCTAGTTTTAATATTTTAGGACAAAATACCGTTCCATATTTTTCTTCAACGTAATCTAGCAACTGTTTCCCTTGGATTGCTGGATCCTCTGGAAACAATAATCCAAGGGCCATTGTCCCACCAGAAACTGCACCACAAACATATTTGAAAGATCTGCTTAATCCGCCACCAAACGGTTTAGTTATTAGCCTAAGCTGATCATTATCAATTCCATAATACTTAGCAACGGTCAACAAAGTAGTCTGCGAACAATTAAACCTGTTTTCCCCAGCCATAAAAAGCTTGGTAGCTGTCTCTTCAACGCTAAATTTCCCCATTAGTTATTCTCCGTTTATTTTGATATAGCTTACTCGCCATTGATGTTTTTTCACTTACGAACGCCTTTGCATTTGCAATCGAATACTTTTCATCCTTGCCCTCTTCGCTCCACATCTCTATCATCAATGGGCCACAATAATTAATATCTTCTAATGACAAAAACGCATCAACAAAGTCAACACATCCCTCACCAAAAGACACTGACCTAAACTTGCCCGGGAAATCTTTAGTCACTGGTAAAGTATCTTTAACATGCATACAAACTATTGATCCGTCCCCCGCCTTAAACTCATTTAATAGATCCATATGCCATGCACTTAAATTACCAATGTCAGGATAAACGCCCAACCATCTCGAGTTGATCTTTTTTACATATTCCATTATTCGGGTGACAGAACATAAAAACTCTGTATCCATGGTTTCAATAGCCAGCATTACCTGATGTTTTTCAGCTAGATCACAGGCAAATCGTAGTCCATCCAAAAAATCCGCCTTTGTTTGATCTGTGGATTCCTCATAATATACATCATAACCGGCAAGCTGTATTACCCTTATGCCAACAACTGCCGCAAATTCAATGGCATTACGCACGATTTCACGTGCCTTTTTTCTAATCGTCATGTCCTTACTTCCAAATGGAAATCGCCGATGCGCACTCAAACACATTGTATTAATGCTAACGCCGCTCTGTATTACTGCATTAATCAACTCATACTTTTGTTCCATAGTCCAATATAATCTACTGAGCCTATGGTCTGATTCATCAATAGATATTTCTAAGAAATCGAATCCTAGTTCTTCAGTAGCTCTTAACTTTTCAAACAAATCTGAAGAATCAGGAAATGCCTTTTCATATAACCCCAATAGTTGACCGCTTTTCATATGCCCTCCTATATTCAATATATAAGAATCGAATGATAACATAAATATATTATCACGTATTATTATCCTTTTACATATATGCTTATAACTTTTATGCAAATTTATTGTATAATTTTCTGGTAATGCTGTTTTAAGAAAGACTAATGATTTGAAAAGTAAATTTCATGCCGCAGATCTTGCGTTAATTATTGTAACTCTAGTATGGGGAAGCGGATTTGTTGGCACACAATATGCACTAAACGCCAATATGCCAGCATCTCTAATAGCAACCATGCGTTTTGGCATTGGTAGCTTATCGGTGTTCGCGATATTTTTTAAAAAAATACTGGAACTTAAAAAAGAAGAACTGTTAGTAGGCGCTATTGCTGGAACATTTTTATTTATTGCTTTTGTTTGCCAAACAATAGGTCAAAGCCTCAGTAATATTTCTAGCAGTGCTTTTATAACCGCCATATACGTGATCATCGTTCCTTTTATAGTTTGGATCGCAACAAAGAAAAGACCAAAATCTTTGTTTTGCGTTTACTACTTTTATTGGTGTATTTGTTTTAACTTTTAAACCAGCTAACGGATTGCTATCATTTGAACTGGGTAGTTTACTAGTGCTGTTTTGCGCAATATTTTGTGCGCTTCATATTGTATTTCTTGGAATAAAAGCAAATCATATGGATCCTGCACGCATTACTTTTGTCCAGCTAGGCACTTACACGATACTAGGTGCTCTCATGTTTTTAATTACTGACACAAGATCGTTATCTATTATTAACTGGAAAATTGGCTTGCCCTCGGTAGCTTATCTAGGCGTGTTTAGTACATTTATCTGCTTTTTTCTTCAGACATGGGCTCAAACAAAAGTTAATCCATCTAAAGTAGCAATTATTCTATCCATGGAAAGCCTTTTTGGCTCTATCTTTGGAGTATTATTTGGCATGGATGTATTTAGTTATAATCTACTTATTGGCGGAATAATTATACTTTCATCAACAATTTTAACAGAAATAGATTTTAATCATAAATTAAAATAATTTAAACCATCAAAATAACATTGTGCAGTTAATGCATGCATCTAATGTCTATTTGGCAAATACAAATTATGTACACAATTGTTTTACAAATTATTAACATATTCTTGAAAAAATAGAATAAAAATGTATACTATTATTAATAGCATATAATTATTGACGCAAAAAGCGTACTAACTAGCATAAACTAAAACATTTAAGTAGGAGGATAAAAATGGAATATCCAAAAACTAATGATGCATTAGGCACGGTTAATCGCGGAAACGCATGTGAGTCAGGTCTATGTACACTTTGCCGTTCAGACTGTCAAGGTAAATGTGAAACCTTTGTTTCCAGCATGAAAGGTAGAAAGCTTCTATACCCTCGTGACTTTGGTTCAACTACTTCAGGTAGCCGAAACGTGGAGCATCAGGGTGTTTGTTACAACTCATTACGCATAAATGGCTATAACTACGGATCGCACGGTTTAGCCAACGGACTCTCAGACAATGCTGACGACTGTATTTTCCCTAACGTTGACATTTCAACATCGTTTGGAAAAAGCATTAAAACTAAGGCAAAGGTCCCCATAATGACTGGTGCTCTTGGCTCAACATTTATAGCAGCAAAATATTGGGACTCATTTTCAATAGGAGCAGCTTTGGTTGGATATCCTATTGTTATTGGAGAAAACGTAGTTGGTGTTGATAAAAAAGCAATTTTAAAAAACGGTAGAATTGTTGATGCTCCAGAAATGAACAGACGTATTGACACTTATTTAAGATATCATGACGGTGAAAACGGTGCTATCATTGCTCAGCTTAATGTTGAAGATACACGCAACGGTGTTGCTGAATACATTATCGACAAATATGGTGATGATGTTATCATCGAACTCAAATGGGGTCAGGGTGCAAAAGACATTGGTGGTGAGATTCAGGTTACCAGTCTTGAGTATGCTTTATTCTTAAAGGATAGAGGATATGTTGTTGATCCAGATCCTAAAAAACCCGAAGTTCAAGAAGGTTATAAAGCAGGTGCAATAAAATCCTTTGCGCGCCATAGTCGTTTAGGCTACACAGACCTGGATTCAGAGGCTGCCGTACACGCAAACTTTATGGAATCAGTCGCTTATTTGAGAAAGCTTGGCTATAAACGCATTACTTTAAAAACCGGGGCTTACGGTATGGAGGCTCTTGCAATGGCTATTAAATATGCAACAGAAGCTAAGCTTGATCTATTAACTATAGATGGAGCTGGCGGCGGCACAGGCATGAGCCCTTGGAACATGATGGAAACATGGGGTGTTCCCTCCCTTCACCTACACGCAAAAGCTAGAGAATACGCTGGAATCTTAGCTGAACAGGGCTATGACGTTGTAGATATGGCATTTGCTGGAGGTTTAGCTCGTGAAGATCATATCTTTAAAGCTTTGGCTTTAGGTGCACCTTTCACAAAACTGGTTTGCATGGGAAGGTCTTTAATGATTCCTGCATTCCTTGGTGCGAACATTGAAGGCGCATTGCATCCTAATCGTAAGGAAAAACTTAACGGCAACTGGGATCAATTAGCTAAAAGTGTCCTTGAAAACGGTAGCGCTCCTGAAGAAATATTCGCCGGCTATTACGATGTTCAAAAGAAAGTAGGCGCAGATGAGATGAAGAATATCCCATATGGCGCAATAGCAGCTTGGACATTATCAGACAAATTAGCCGCTGGCTTACAGCAATTAATGGCTGGAGCAAGAAAATTCTCTCTAGATCAAATTGGTCGCGAGGACTTATTAGCAGGCAACCGAGAGACTGCTCAAGAAACTGGAATCACTTATATTACTGATGCTAACGACGAGATAGCAAAAAAAATTCTAAACAAATAATTTTTAGGAGGCAGCCCACATCGATGCTGCCTCTTTTTTATCCTCCATACTTCTTTAAATTTCAATGCGAAACTCTAATATTTATTAACCAACGTTTACTAATTAATTGATAATTATATTGACATAGTATTAGATTCTTTGATATAATTTTCAAGCGTTCATTTAGAAGTGTTCTTCTTTTTGAACATTATATGGAGAGATGGCAGAGTCTGGTTGAATGCACCGGTCTTGAAAACCGGCATAGTTAACGCTATCTAGGGTTCGAATCCCTATCTCTCCGCCACTTTTATAATAACCGGGATTACCCGGTTTATATATTTGGAGAAGTACCCAAGTGGCTGAAGGGGCGCCCCTGCTAAGGGTGTAGGTCGTGAATAGCGGCGCGAGGGTTCAAATCCCTCCTTCTCCGCCATAATGAAAACCATGTGTTGGAATTTCAACTTACACATGGTTTTTTTATTCTTAATAATAGGATTTGTGCTATAATTGCTTCAGATTATTTTATTATGAGATATAAAATATGGTAAACAACGTTCAAGAACTGGTCTATGGATTAAAAAATAAGAATGATAAATATGCATATCAGTGCTTAAAGCAACTTGAATCTGAAAGCATACAATCTGATTCCGTCTACACCTTTTTTGATATTTTTGCAACAATGCTGGCTGATGTCAATTCCAATATTAGAACAAGAGCTATTCTTTTAATTGCTACCAATGCCAAATGGGATAAAGACTACAAAATAGATGAAATCATTGGTAGCTACCTTAAACATATCATGGATGATAAGCCGATTACAGCAAGGCAAACTATTAAGGTATTGCCCACTATTGCCAAATATAAGCCTGATCTCATAGACGATATCTGCACCGCATTGCACAAAGCAAATCCGCAGATTTACAAAAGTAGTATGCAGTCGTTGATTAATAAAGATATTCAACGAGCATTAAGAGAAATTACAAACTTAAAATAAATTTGATATTCTCATTAACTGCATAACATACCAATAAGTAAGCTTTGAATTATTTAGGCAAGCATCGATTTCAAGCATACAACACAACATAAAAACCCTATAAGCACGGTATTTGTGGGATTTGTCGCCCGAAAAGAATTTTTGATAAAGCAACGTAAGTAAGCTCATGTTTACTATTAATCAAATTCGTCAAACCAATGAAAAAAACGTTCATTAGCATACCGCTTAACTTCATTATCAAATTCCCAATAATTCTTCAGTAGCTCTCTTCCTGAATCTGTTAGTTCTGTATACCCGCCACCTATGCCACCTCGAGCTGTTGTCACCACGGGCTCACCCAGATTTTGTTCAATTAACCTTAATCTTTTCCATCCACGACTATAAGAAATCTTTAAACGCTCACATGCTAACTTTACCGAATTTGTTTCAGATATGATTTCAAGAAAATGTACATCCAGTTGGCTAAAAAAGATGTTTTCACGAGATAATTGGATATCGACTATAGGCCTAAGAAGTTGTCTTGTATGAACATTCACCTGGGCCTCATAAGTCATTTTAGCATCCATATCGATCAAAATACCTTTGTCATCCACTTCTATCATAGTGGTAACTTCTGCTTGCTGTTTCATTGCGTCTCTTAGCCCACCATCTCCCTCGTATGAAAGAATCGATTCAAGGACGGATACATCCAGCAATACCGGATGACCCTGTTTACCTTTGTATACTGGAATACATATTTTACCCGAACAATCCAATAAACTTTTAAGAGTTGAAGCCGAAAAAAAAGGGACATCAACCGGCGTGAAAAAAACTTGGTCACAATTCCTTAAGTATTTTAGACCTATTGATGCCGAATAAAACATATCTGTTTCTCTATATCGTTCATTTCTAAAAAAAATTGTACCCGTCCCTGAAAGCTGCTTTTCAATTATTTCCGCTTGATTTCCAGTTACCACTACAATTTTATCTACAAACACTTGTGAAAATGTGTGAATAATTCTTTCAATGATACTTATAGACCCTGCTTTAAGCATAGGTTTAATCTCTCCCTCGTAATCATCAACGCCAGCAGCTACAATCACTGCACCAATACTCATCATCATCACCTCGCTTATTCCCCTTATACCATATAATATATCATATCTCTTAAAATATCTTGCTGGCATTTTTTATTTATGGCAGAAATGATGTATATATTACAAACAAATATTGACTTCTTTGACTCTATGCAATATCCTGATTATAGTATCGGATTTTTACTTTTTTATGAGCGAGTTGTTTTTTTATACAACTCGATTAAAGTTAGGAGACGCTATGCAAAAATTATTAACAGAACTAAAAAAGCAATTGTCAAAAGGTCAAGATACCATGATCGTAACTATTGTAGCTAGCGACGGAGCAACTCCTAGAGGAGCTGGTGCTCGTATGTTGGTTGGCTCAGAGGGACGAATCTGCGGCACTATCGGAGGTGGTTCGGTAGAGTTTCGCAGTGAACAACTTGCGCTCGACGCCCTAAAAAATCAAACCTCTCAAATAAAACACTTTGAACTCAATAATAAAGATGTGGAAAATCTCGGTATGATTTGCGGCGGTGATGTCACAGTCTACTTCCGTTTTATTAACGGTAAAGACGCGGCAATTGCATCTTTATGCGACACGGCTTTAGAACAGTTTGCTGAACGCAAAACATCATGGCTAATTACCGAGCTTACAGATGGCGTAGATGGACTTATTGGATTATATTCCGAAAAACTGGGACTTGTTGGTATAGAAGATTCCGACATAATACCCTTTATAAAAGATATTACTAATACATTTTCCATTAACAATAAACTATATTATGTTGAGCAGATGCTCAGTTCAGGTTATGTATACATTTATGGCGGTGGGCATGTTGCACAAGAATTAGTGCCAATACTGAACAGATTGAATTTCAGGTGCATTATACACGAGGACCGAGCTGAGTTTTTAAAACCTGAATTATTTGAAGGTGCTTTTGCTATACGAAAAGTAGCTTTTGATAATTTAGGGCCTCTTAAAGAAATAACTAAAGATGATTACATTGTTGTAATGACACGAGGTCATGGTTTTGACCAAGTGGTTCAAGAACAAATGTTAAACACCCCTGCAAAATATATAGGCGTTATCGGGAGCGCCGCCAAAGTAGCACAAGTCAAGCAAAATATTATGTCTCACGGTTATTCCAAAGAAGATGTTGACAGGATTATTACTCCCATAGGTTTGATGAATGTTAAAGGCAATACCCCTGCCGAAATATCCATCAGCATTGCTGGACAATTGATTACCATGAGGACAACTGGAGAATTGCTTCGATGAATGGCGAGGGATCATTGTTTAAAATCATGGAAGGTTGCTTATGAAAATCATTATTACCGGACGAATTGGAATTGGCAAAACTACTTTTTTAAACGCTTTAATAGCTCAATTGAATTTAAGCGATAAAATATTTGGTTTCATAACAGAGAAACATCTTTATAATAAACAAATCGTTGATGTCGGAAAGGTTAATATCTCCCCTCCTTGCCACGAACAAATTATTTCTGATAAGCATTGCGTGGCTGAACTAATTGGAAATAATGAATGGATCTGTCACCAAGAAGTATTTGAGACCATTGGTGTAAGCCTATTATCTAATATACCAAAAGGTAGTCTAGTGATAATGGACGAAATTGGTTTTTTGGAAAGCAACGCCCAAAATTTCAGTCAGAAAATCCGTGAAATAATTGATGGCGATTACAACATTATAGCTGTTATTAAGCCTCAATCCACGTCCCTACTAGACTATATCCGAAACAAAAAGGATATTTTGCTATACGATATAACCCTTGAAAATCGTAATCAGTTAAGGAGTCAAGTTAATGATATCGCAAAAAATTTTTGACGCAGCTCTTCCATATTTGGATGGAAAAAAATTAGAAGATTTTAGATTAGGTCTTAATTTAGCATGTTGCAAACTTTCCGATAGTAGTGTAGGCGTTTCTCATATGTTTCTAGAAAAAATTGTTTCACTTCAAAAAGTATACCCCCTTATAGAATCTTCTATTGGAAAGACGGCATCTGAATTAGCAGAAAAATTAATTACAGGCGACATGATGGAAAAAACTATTGCAACGGCCGTGTTAAATGCAGCTTCCACTTCTCAAGATCTTGCCGACGATGATTATACCAACTCCTTTGGGCTAAAAGTTAAACCTGCCGACCACATCACTCTTATAGGTAGAATACCCATGATTATCAAGCAATTTAAAGACAAGGTGGAAAAAATCAGAATATACGATATGGACTTAGAAGCTCAGGGCGGGGCCCCTGATCTATCACCCATGTCCGAGCAAAAAGAAGGCGTAACACAATCTGATATTTTAATAATTACAGGTACGTCTATACTAAATAGCACCCTAGATAAACTATTAGAGATGGCCACAAAGGCAAGAGAGATCATAATAGTAGGGCCTTCAACGCCTATGTATCCAACAGCCTATGCCGAAACCAAGGTCACAAAGCTGGCAGGTTCCTCGTGTATCGCCAAGCATTACGATGAAATATCAAAAAAGATCACCCAAGGATGTAATGTATTTCATTTGCATGATAACTTTCAAAAGAAATGTGTTACCCTATAACGATAAAACATGGTAAAAAAATAGATAAAAAGTTAAATGATTTACTTTTTATCTACCTCTTTTTTCAATTTTATTGGTTATTCTTATACTTCTAATTCATACTTCTTAATTTTATTGTATAATGTGTTTCTTCGAATACCCAAGTCTTTAGCACTCCTAGATATATTACCGTTGTTCATGCGGATTACTCTAGTAATGTGTTCTTTTTCTATGTATGCTAGATCTAGTTTTTCATTACCTTCAGTCAAGTCATGCTCTTGTTGGTATTTCGTAAAATATTCAACAGGAACCGTCTCAGTATTAATTATTAATTCAATTACATTTTTTAGTTCACGCACATTTCCAGGCCAATCGTATTCGTTCATCATAGTCATATAACAACTTGGAACCTCAACTTGATGCTTTCCTAAATCATTGCTGATTTGTTTCATAAAGTAATTAACCAATAATTTTATATCACCTTTTCTTTGCCTTAAAGGAGGCAATAATAAAGGCAATACGCTTAAGCGATAAAACAAATCTTTTCTAAATCGACCTAGTTCAACTTCTTTTTTTAAATCTTTATGGGTAGTCGCTATAACTCTTACGTTAACTGGTGTTTCAGTTTGACTACCAATTCTAACAACAACACCTTCTTGCAATACTTTTTGCACCTTTATCTGAATGTCTAAAGACAATTCATCAATTTCGTTCAATAGGATGGTACCACCATCTGCCATTTCAAACTTACCGGTATTGCCTTCTCCCTTTCGTTCGTGATACGCTCCTTCTTCATAACCAAATAATTCGATATCCATTAACTGCTTTGGTAATGCGCCACAATTGATGGTAACAAAAGGTCCATCCATCCGCTGGCTATAATTATGAATTGCCTGGGCAAAAGAATTTTTGCCAGTTCCCGTTTCCCCCATAATCAATACTGCTGACTTACTATTAGCAATTTTCTTTGAATATGTTACTATTTTCTCAAAATTAGGATCCTGACCGATTATTTGATCGAAAGTGAAAAAAACTTCTTTTCTAGGCGCTTTTACCTTTTCGAAAACACTGATAATATCTACACTATTATCGATAGGATTATAAATTGAACTAGCTGTCACGTGATAATTATTACTACTGCCAGACGTAGCAATATAAATATCTGATTCAGCATTTTGCTCGGTAACAAGCGATTCTTTAAGGCTATCCCAACCACTCAAAAACTCGTTCATATTGGTCCATTTAATATTATTTTCGCCATCTCCAAGAATAAGTGACGCTTTATAATTATATAATTTTATCTTTCCATCAAAATCCGATGATATAATAGCCACCGGCATTGAATTAAATATCGTTTCAATATGTTTGTTATTAACGGCCCTAAGCTTATAACGCCTTTTAGCCCGAATCATTTCTTCAATGGCATTAGCAGCGGCAATAACCATACCCAAAGTATGCGGATGCACTTGTTCCGTATACCCTGTCAAATTAAGTACTCCAATTAAATTCCCGTTACTGTCTTTGATAGGCGCTGCAGAACATGTCCATCGATAATATTCTTTAATATAATGATCTTCACCACTCAACTGGACTGGTCCATTAGTCTTAATAACGACCGCCATGGCGTTAGTTCCTATACTTTCTTCATCCATATAAGCGCCGGGTACCATTTTTAACCTAAAAGCTTCGCCTAAGATCTTATCATCCCCTAACGCCGCCAATATACATCCTTCTTCGTCAGTCAACAAGGCAAAAAAGTTGTATCCCTTTACAATATTAATCAAATGCTCCATATATGGTGAAGCCGTTTGAATCATGCTCCTCTTTTGCGCAAACTTCTGCTGTAATTCAACATCGTCCAATATCTTTTGACTAAACACCAAGTCTTTACTTAAATTCATAAGCTGACATCGTTCATGTGACTGATTAATTACCGATTTAAACTCATCCTTTAACATTATGATAACCCCTTCTAAATGATCCTTCGATAATCCCAATTTTCTTTATTCCCTGCTTTAGTCAATTCACAAACACCCCCATACGGCTGTTCGATATCAAATAATGTATCGGGCGCCATTCCTGTTAACTGCTGAATAATCACTCGATTAACCCCTGCATGGGCAACAGCAAGAATATGCTTTGCCTTTCCTTCAATCATACGACTAAACGCCCGCATAACGCGCCTGGATAGCGCTTGAAAACTCTCTCCGCCAGGCGGCACAAACCCCCATAGGTCCTTACCTCTATCTATAAACCCTTTAGGATCTGCTTTTTTAATTTCATCAAATGTTTTATATTCCCATTGTCCCAAATTAATCTCAATAAGTTCCTCATCGACAATACTAGTCAACGGAGTATTCTCCAATATAATTTCTGCAGTTTGACGGCAGCGCACCAGAGGGCTTGTGTAACAAACATCCGTTAGATCATCTTTAAACAAAAGACTCTCTTCAAAATAATCCCGAACCTTTTTTGCCTGTTCTATCCCTGCCAGTGTTAATGGCAAATCCGTGTCACCGCCTATATAACGCTTGTCCGTGCCAGTGTCTATCAAGCCATGTCTTACCAAAAATACAATCTTATCCATAGGCCAATACCGTACCAGATAATTGCTCAATCTTTTCTATAATACGCTTTGCTGCATCCCATCTGTTTTGAATTTTCCGAGCAACTTCGGGAACATCATTATAACATATTAATAATGCCTCAAACCGTTTGTCCAAAGAGCAAAGCTGGTCTTCTTTAACCAATTTATCTGCCAAAAACAAAAGCTCTCCTTCAGTTAAAGGTTTGTCTAATGCTACCTGAATATCCATATGTGAACGGATTATTTCTGCTATCTTTACATAGCCAAATTCTTCAATCCAATCCGCCCCAACATTAGCATGATCATGCTCTTTTCTAGCAATATCATGAAGCAATGCTGCCGCCTCTAAAGAGGCCGCATCCAACTGGGGCAATCTACCTTTAACAGAATCATACAGTTCCATAGCCACTTCACTAACTTTTTTGCAGTGCTCAACTATATGACTAGGCACTTTTCTAAGTTCATAAAGACTCAAACATTCTTCAAAGCTTAAAGCTCCATTTTGTTCATATTTCAGTAAAAGCTCATAATCCTCTCGTTTATCCATGTCTTTTAATATCATCATATCCGCTACCGGTAATTCAATGGAGTCTTTGGAAAAAGCCATAAGTACTTTCTTTAATCCACCATTACCATCACTGGTCAAAATTGCATTTTTATACCGACAATCAATCAAAGGGGGATGTCCTTTTTCCCCTCGAAACACTGGATAAATCACACCATCATTATGAGAGCGATATCGTTCCATCATTGCCGTTATTGTATTCTTTTTTACTAATACAATGTCTACAGGCTGCATAAAAAATGCCGATACCTTTTTCCCTAATGCACCAATACCTTTTTGAATCGACGTATACATTCCTTCATCAAAGCACTCATTATAAACCACTTTGACCTTATAATCTTCTAAAACTTTTTCCACAAGCTGTCTTTGATGCCCAGTAACCACATAGATGTCCTCAACACCTGCCGCTTGATATGTCTTAATCAACCTTATTACAGCTGCTTCCCCTTTAAAATCCATCAACGGCTTAAAATCCTTCATTCGAGAAGAATATCCCGCAGCAATAATGATCACAGCAAACTGTTCATTAATCAATTTATTTTACCTCGTCTCACGCTAACCATTTCAGCTACAATGCTTATAGCAATCTCCTCATTGGTCTGAGCCGATATAGGAAGTCCTATAGGACAGCGCAACCGTTTTGTATCTTCAACTGTAAAACCAGTTTCATATAAAAGTTCATAGGTGCGATCTCTTCTTTCTATACTACCCAACATCCCAATATATTTTGCCTTGGTTTTAAGCATCTGAACCAACACTTCAAAATCATATTTATGACCCTTTGTCACAATAGCCACATAAGTGTCTTGATCTATATTTATTTGATTCGTTAATAGCTCATAATCCTTTACAATCAAGCACTCATCCGCTCTTGGGAAGCGCGTCTCATTTGCAAAAGCTATTTCATCGTCGATTACAACAGCGTAAAAACCCACGTCTTTTAAATAATGAACCAACTGCTTAGCAATGTTGCCGGCACCAATAACAATCACCCGATCGTAACTATACACAGGTTCTACCAAATAATCTGCTTTACTTTGATGTATATGAAACTTTATATGTCTGAAATCCTCAAGCAACGTCCGTTTAATTTTGGGGATTTCACTATCTTCTATACCATAAATTCCAGTTTCAGTACAAATCCATTTATCGCTACCAGTGATAAAAATATTATCCTTAGACAACTTAGTCATCACAAAGAAATCAACGCCCTGATCACTCAATTCCCTTGCCTTATTATATATTTCAATAAGTTTAAGATCCAAAGGGTTCAAATATTCAAATAATAGCTGTACCTCGCCGCCACAAGCCTCATTACCAATAGTTCCCCCTCCCACCGATAATGTGAAATCCTTAATAATATATCCTTTTTTTTCAAAAACCTCAGCAGCCACTTGCATTGTCATCGCTCCTAAAATACCATCCCCCACAGAACCAATGCATGTAAAATCCCTTGTAACCAACATCTTAGTTCCTTTATCTCTTGGCGCTGAACCTGTCTTATTTAATATAGTCACCATTACCAATTCCATTTTCTTTTGAAGTAATGGCGCTATTTGTTTATGTAGATATGTCAAGGTTTTCACTTACCTTTCACTAATATAATTTGCTTTTTCGTTGATCATGAAAGCAACGTTTTATCATGCTATTTTGCATGGGCGTAAAAGGCCCTATATGCTCTATCTTCAAATTAAATTTCAACCCATTTTCAATATATTGCGACAAGTTCTTTTCTAACGATTTTAATATTTGCGGATGCACTTTTTCCACTTCATTAGCCTTTATAATTTGCACTTTAAGCTCCAGCACCCCTGCTTTTGAATATGAAGCTATAAAATCCATTACAAAAGGAACGGCCAATATAATTTCATCTAATTGTCTAAGATGTAGTTTAATATTATTCCCTATGAATATGGTATTCACCTGCCTGCCAAGCAAAGTTTCCATTGTTCGAAGAAAAGTACCACATTTGCAGGCCTCAGTTTTTATCCTAGCAATATCACCAGTACGGTATCGAATTAATGGCATGGCTTCTCGATTAAACGTAGTAAATACAACCTCGCCATATTCGCCATCTTTTTGTGCCTGCCCAGTTTCTGGGTCTATAATTTCCATATATAGGTCACATTCCCTCAAATGATATCCTGAAAGTGCTGCACACTCAACACCGCCACCATATCCCATCTCGGTCATACCATAATGATTATACACATTACAATTGTATAACGTATATAACTCCTTGACCAGTACCTTTGGCACATAATCTGTACTCAATAACACTTTTTCTATATGCTTTTTAAAGACCCCTGGCTTACTCCTACTAAAATATAACACTTGCAGCGGGACACCAATGATACAGTTTATGCTGTTATCTTTTATAATACGCTCAACCTTGTCCACATCATCTAACAACCCATAGATAACACAGTATGTGCTGGATTGTTGCAATGCTTTTTTTAATAAATCTCCAATGGTCCCATACGCTTTTCCTGGCAACAATACTAATACCCTATCTTTAGGATTAGTTAAACAATCCATTCCATGTTTAAAAAAGTCAACAGTTTCTTGCAAATCGCCTTCCGTGAAAAATATGCGTTTCCCATCACCAGTTGTACCTGAAGTATTAATGGTTACAATTCTAGAAATGTCTTTTTGAGGCACACACAAAAAACCATAAGGATAATCTATTAAATTTTGTGGTGTTGTAAAAGGAATTTTTCTAAAATTATTTAAATCTTGTATTGAGTCTACATCTACATGAGACAAAAGATTTTCATAAAATCGACTACTTTTTTTTACATATGTAAGTGTCTCTTTTATTTTTTCAATCCAAAACTGCTCTAAAGCTTTTTGATTACCTACATCAATTCCGCTTTTCTTAACAACCCAATTTTCTAAAGGTGATATGTCCATTTCTTCACCCCTTCATGATGTAATACTAATGATTTTTCTTGCGATACAAGGAACGTCCGTTTGTGTCTGTTAAATTATATATGCAAAACGGAATCAATCGACCGTCATTAGTTACCACATGAATACAACAATCTTTAACACGTTCTAGATCCACATTCCAAACATCTTGGAATGCCATTGCGGATATACTGAATGCATGTTGCTTTAACCCTTTAAGAATATCATCCCAATCTGAACTTACCGTCCCTTGATATTCTACTCCGCTCCAGTTTCTAGCAACAAAGGCTTTAGCTTTATTAGCCCCTTCTTCAGCTAACTCAATAGGCAACCCGGCCAAATCGTCACTCTCTTTAGTAGAACTACAGCAGCAGATGTTTCGCTTAGTAATAGGGACAAGGCTCCCATCCATAATACTATAATTTCCGTGGAATGAACACATGGCGTTCTCGCATCCAGGCGGTTTTAACGAATCCATAGGGATCATGCCTTGTGTCTGCTGACACAACGCTGTCATTACTTCTGGTAATGTTATCCGCTGTTCATCTTTTGGCACTTCTTTAACTCGCCCAAAATAGCTAACAGGCTGAAAATGTACGCCCCTTACCGTAGGCGCATACTCAATACCGAAACGAACGATATCCCCTATCTGATGATTATTGATTCCAGGCACTATCGTAGGTACCAGAACAACTCCAATACCATGTTTCCCACAGTTTTCTATTGCCTTTATTTTTTCATATAATATCGCTTTATTTCGCAATTTCGTATAAATAGTATCATCAACACCATCAAATTGAAGGAAAATTGAAGTCAATCCTGCTTGCGCTAATAAAGCTACATACCCTTCATCAGCAAGGCGGATACCATTAGTGTTGACTTGTACCAAGCCAAACTCCATATCTTTGCCCATTTTAATAATTTCAGGTAAATCTGTTCTTACCGTTGGCTCCCCGCCTGAAAGCTGAATATTACATTTTCCAGATGCCTTCATAACGCTTTCATATTGATATTTTATTTCCTCTAAAGTTGGTTCAAGCAAATGTCCTACTGTCGAATCCGCAAAACAAAAAGTGCAATTCAAGTTGCAGTTTTGCGTGACTTCAATCAAAGCAGTACAAGTATGCTGTCTATGCTCTTTACATAAACCGCAATCATAAGGACAGCCTCTTTCCACTTTTGTCTTGGGATTATCTATGGTTGCACGCACTTTATCTCTGGCCCATTGCTCCATAGGAATTCCGCCACGCCAAAGTACTGTTTTATAGGTGCCATGCGAGGGGCACGTTTTTACCATGAAAGTAGTGTTCGCCTCTATAACCAAAGAAGCTTTTATCTTTGCTAAACAAACAGGACAAAGACTCTCAACATAGTTTTTTCTCCACCTTTATTCCCTACTTCCAAAATCATAGCCATACTCGGATAAAATGTCACATACTTTTTCAAACCCCGTGGCCATAAATTGCCCACATTTTTCTTTATAACTCACATCTGTTCCATCAAAGCTGTTAACGCCTATAAGATCACGACAATCAATTCCACCTTGTTCTTCTTTAAACCATTCGTAATATTCTTTGATCATAGCATTAAAATCTTCTTTTGCCCTCTGTTCATCTTCACCTTTCCCCGCATATAATCCAAGAATCGCGATCCCTCCTGTTAACGCCCCACAAGGTCCTTGATATCCCGCTATACCTTTACACAATCCTTGCATTGCCCTATATAAGTCAGAGTTTTCTTTTTCTTCAACATCCAAAGCCAACTTCACCATAATTTGTGAACAACAGTACCCCCGCTGACGACATACTAAAATTCTGTAACTCAAATCATCCATAACTTTTTACTTTCATTCCAATCATTAAAAAGTACCCGGGCTTGCATAATCCTAAATTTTGTTGAAATTTTTGACCTAACTGTGCATCTGAACTATCTGTCGTTTGATCCCAAAAAGCCTTCATAGATCCGTATGAAAAAATTATCTTAACCATTAAATCTTTCAATTCATGGCTGTGCTCCTCGAGAACCTGAACTTCAAAACCTCTATCTATGATATCATCTCTTAATTTATCTAAATCGTGAAGTCCTCCAAGACAAGTATTGACTTTAAACATCTTAAGACCATCAATATATTCTGGGTTCTTTGCATATACATCGGTAATAACAAACCAACCTTGTGGTTTTAACACTCTAAAGACTTCGCTTAAGACTCGTTGTTTATCATACATAAGCGACAGGGTACACTCCGCGATTACCATATCAAACTTATCTGCTTCAAACGGCAACATTTCTCCAAATCCGTAAACAAACACACCTTCTCCAGCACGTTTTGCTTCGTTAAGTAGTTTCCTTGAAGCATCAACGCCCACTGCCCGTATGTCATATTCTTCATGGAGATATCTTACCGTCGCACCATTACCGCAACCTAAATCTAATACCTGTCCACTCGTTTGAATATTGCAATAATCAATAGCTTTTTTGGTCAACGAAAACCCACCCGGCCTTAAGGTTTCTCCTGTAATTTGTGCTATGCAACTACTCTCGTAAACATTATTATCGCCCATAAGTTTGCCTCACCATGCTACTTATCTTCTAATCCCTTTTCTACTTCTAACATCTTACCTAAAGCTAAATCTTCGGTAATCAATACTTGTTTACAACTAGGACACTGCAATAGTTCCACATCAAAATTGCCCTCTAGATAACAAACATGGACTTTTTTATTAACCAATTCCTCATTACACTTGTGACATATCCAAGGATTCTTCTTTGTTTCTTCCATGTTAATCCTCCACAACATCCATTCTATGACTATATACTCTGATGACATTCGCTTGATCCTGCCTTGACTCCTCATACTCAACCCAATAAGTTACATTTTGTAATCGAAGCTTTGCCAAATAATGACCAGTATTTGGGTTTTGAAAACGTTCCCCTGTTTTCCTCGAATTATCAATAACCTTTTCAATATCTGTCTGTAATATAAACCGCTCGTCCATTAAGTCTACGACATCTTCAGATAGAGATACCTTGAAATCCAAATCATTTTGTACAGTATCCACTGTTTCACCCCAAATCTCTTTTAATAGCTGATGTTTCAAAAGTTTTCGGTTGTTTTGTCGCTTAGATAATGTAGGCATTTTCTTAGG
>CAXXMZ010000019.1:0-20708 GCA_963675355.2 Christensenellaceae bacterium | reverse complement strand
ATTATTGTTTGTTTTTGAGTTGTTTTATCGCCATTTGTGCCGCCTGCTGTTGTGCGCTTTTCTTGCTAGATCCAATACCTTGACCCATTATATTCCCAGATAATGAGACCCGCGCACAAAACTCCTTTTTGTGGTCAGGCCCAGACTCTTGCGTTATCTCGTATTCGCAATCAGGATACCCAAGTCTATGCGAGAGCTCCTGCAATTCAGTCTTATAATCTCTAATTCCGCCAACCGAAACTGCATCTTTAATTATACTATCCAAAAAAGATAACACAAATGCTTTTGCGGTAACCATTCCTGAGTCCAAATAAATTGCACCAATCAACGCTTCCACTGCATCCGCAAGTATAGATGGTTTATCTTTACCGCTAGTGCGTTCTTCTCCTTTTCCCATCCACAAATATGCACCCAGATTAATTTTTTTTGCAGCTTGAGATAACGCACCTTCAGATACTATTCCAGCCCTGATTTTAGTCATCTTACCTTCACTAAGATCAGGGTAATTCACAAATAAATACTCGCTAATGCAAAGTTCAAGCACCGCGTCTCCTAAAAACTCCATCCTTTGGTTGTTCTCGTTGTTTTTATTATTATTTATAGTAGCTGAACAATGAGTACAAGCATTCATTAATAGTTTTTTATTCTTAAATTCATATCCTATGCTTGATTCTAATATATCAATACGTAGATTAGACGGAAACAACTGTCCCACCAGCATTCTCCTCTCAGGACAATTTTATTATTTTTTATCCCCTTGTTTTTCCTGACTTGCTAAAACACCCTGCTTTATTTTGATAGTTGTATCTTTAATAATCATTTCCCTAGCCTGATTAATAGCAAATTTAAATGCTTTTGCATTAGATGATCCATGTGCCTTGATTACTGAACCATTCACTCCCAAGAAAGGCGCTCCACCATACTCGGTATAATCCATTTGCTTCTTTATTTTTCTAAGCGCTGGCTTTAATAACAACGCACCTATCTTTGACCTTAGCCCGCTTGTAAACTCTTTTTTCATCATAGCAAACAGAGTGCTCGCTATTCCCTCTGACTGCTTTAATACTATGTTACCCACAAATCCATCACACACAACTACATCTACATCTCCGCTGTTAATTTGGCGAGCCTCAACGTTACCAACAAAATTTATAGGCATGTCTTTCAATAACTGATACGCTTGTTTTGTCAACAAATTACCCTTAAGTTCTTCCGTTCCGTTATTAACAAGACCAATCCTGGGGTTCTTTATCCCCTGAACATCATTCATATATATTGATCCCATTAACGCAAACTGTGAAAGATATTCCGGCTTGCAATCCACATTCGCCCCGCAATCAATAAGCAAAACCGGAGTGCCTTTTTTCGTAGGCATCAAAGGCGCAAGAGCTGGTCTTATTATACCTTTTACTCGCCTAACGATTAAAGTAGCACCTGCTAATACTGCCCCAGTATTACCTGCAGAAATAAACGCTTGCGCTTCTTCATTAGCTAAAGCATCAAGAGCAAGAACCATAGATGACTGTTTTTTCTTTTTTATGGACAAGACAGGGGACTCATCCATCTCTATGATTTCTGACGCATGACGAATTTCGATTCTATTTAAATCCATCCCATTCTCATTGCAAAGTTGAGTTACCTTCTCTTTGTCACCACAAATCAAGAGATTGAAATCATCATTTTCTTTAAGTGCCAAAGAACAACCTCTCATTATTTCATTTGGCGCATTATCTCCGCCAAATGCATCTATAGCAATTATCATTTGTTATACCCCAATTTTTTATATCTAAAATTATATTCTATCAATAAAATTTATGCAACAATACATGCTTAAAATATTTACTCTAGAATACAAAGAAGCCTCTAACAAAATAGAGGCTTCAAAAGTGACGTTAAATTATTAGCCGCGATTAGTAGCTCCTGTTTTCATGCTTAGTATTCTACGTCCATCATAAAAACCACAGCTTTTGCACACACGATGCGCGAGGCGAGGCTGGTGACACTGCGGGCACTCGGATAGATTTGGAGCTGTAAGTCTCCAATTTGCGCGCCTAGATCTCTTTCTTGCCTTGGACGTTCTCTTCTTAGGTACTGCCATTTTTACACCTCCTTGTCATCTTGAAGCAAAGCCTTAAGCTTCGATAATTCGCTATACATGCTGCCTTCAGGTTGGCTTTTTTGGCAATCACATTTACTTATGTTTAAATCACAACCGCAAATGCTACACAACCCTTGGCAATCTGCTTTGCATAAACTCTGTATAGGTAAACTCATTACAATAAGCGATTCAATCATTTCCGTAAGATCAATCCAATCACCTTGAAATGCATAACCTTCCCTATCTTCGTCGTGTTCGCCTTTATAAAACGTCTCACAAAACTCAAGTTCAACAGGTGATTCAAAATCAATTGTACAACGGTCACAATTTCTCAAAACAACCGTCTTTAAACTGCCTTGAACTTGGATATCGGATGACTCTTCTTTATAAACACCTTGCACGACCACTGGCTTAGTCAAATAAACGAGCACTCCAGAAAACTCAATAGGTTCCATCCGCTGTTCGAATTCAAAACTAACGGCTTTCCCAAATGCTTTAAATGCAGTATCTGCACAAACCTTCATGACTTCGCTCCTACTTACACAATAGCCAGCACTTATTGTATCTTTATATTACAATTTTGTCAATTGTTTCTTAACTAAGAAACAATATTAAGTGTGTCCCTTGCGATCATTAATTCTTCGTTAGTAGGTATTACCCAAACTTGAACCTTTGACTCGGGTGTAGAAATCAATATTTCCTTGCCTCGTGAGTTATTATTTTCTTCGTTAAGTTCAATTCCTAGGTATCCCAATCGTCCAACTAATCTCTTACGCGTCAATATACTATTTTCGCCAACTCCAGCAGTCATTACGATACAATCAACGCCATTCATAGCTGCTGCATATGCACCAATATACTTGGCACAACGATATTCAAATATATCGAGTGCTAATTTAGCTCTTTCGTTCCCATTAGCTGCTGCCTCTTCGAGATCTCTAAAGTCACTGCTAACTCCAGATATTCCTAAAACACCAGACTTCTTATTCAAAACGCTTGTTATCTCGTGTATATCCATGCCAGTTACATTAGCTAAATGTTGCATAATTGATGGATCCATATCACCCGAGCGTGTTCCCATCGGCACGCCCTCAAGCGGTGTCAAGCCCATTGTAGTATCTAAAACTTCCCCGCCATCAACAGCAGCAAGGCTCGATCCATTACCCATATGACACGTAATTGTCTTCATCTCTCCATAAGGTATTCCTGTCAACTCTGCAGCACGCTGTGATACAAATTTATGCGATGTCCCGTGGAATCCATAACGACGAATCTTATATTCAGTATAGTACTCATATGGCAAAGCATAGATGTAAGATGATGGAGGCATACTCTGATGGAATGCTGTATCAAAAACGGCAACCATAGATGTATTTGGCATAATCTGTTTGCATGCTTCAATACCCATTATGTTTGCAGGGTTATGCAATGGTGCCAAACAAGAGTTATCCTCTATACACTTCATTACCTCGTCATCAATCAATACTGAAGATGCAAAATCCTCACCGCCATGAACTACACGATGTCCGACTGCGCCAATTTCAGACATATCTTTAATAACTCCATGCTCGCTATCTATCAAAGCATCAAGTACCATTCTGATTGCATCTGTATGCTCTCCCATGTCCTTTTGAATAGTAACTTTATCTTTACCAGCCGGGCAATGAATCAAAACAGACTTTTCAATCCCTATTCTTTCGGCTAGACCCTTTGCCAAAACCGACTCATCATCCATGTTCACTAACTGATATTTTAGCGACGAACTGCCGCAGTTTATTACTAGAATATTCATGATAAAACAAACCCCCTACAATTATAACAAATTTATCCCTGTGCCTGAACAGCTGTAATTGTTACTACTTTAACGATGTCATCAACACTGCATCCACGAGACAAATCGTTAACTGGCTTTGCAATTCCCTGCAAAATTGGTCCGATTGCTTCAGCTCCTGCTAAACGCTGAACCAACTTGTAGCCAATATTTCCTGCTTGCAAATCAGGGAAGATCATAACATTAGCCTGTCCTGCTACTGCACTGCCAGGGGCTTTCAACTTGGCAACAGACTCTACTACAGCTGCATCAAACTGCAACTCACCATCTACCATTAAGTCAGGAGCATTTTGTTTGACAATCTCTGTAGCTTGTTGTATCTTGTCAACTAGCTCATGCTTTGCACTTCCTTTTGTCGAAAAAGATAGCATTGCAACTTTTGGTTCCATCCCCACCAAAGCTTTTCCTGTTTGTGCCGACGAAATTGCGATTGCTGCCAATTGATCTGCATTAGGATTTGGATTAACTGCGCAATCTCCAAAAATATAAACTCCGTTATCACCAAATGCCTTATTTTCTAGTTCCATTACAAAGCAACTGGATACAACGGAGATTCCTGGAGCTGTCTTTATTATTTGAAGAGCCGGACGAAGAGTATCCCCAGTTGAATGAATAGCCCCCGCTACCATTCCGTCCGCTTCATCTTTTTTGACCATCATTACGCTAAAGTACAGTTCGTCCTTCATCAGTTCCTGAGCCTTTTCAATGGTCATACCCTTTGCCTTACGTAGCTCAAAAAGAGTGGTTGCATAATCGTCAAACCTCGAATCTGTTACTGGGTCTACGATTTCTATTCCGTCGATGTCCACGCCTTTTGCAGCCTGCTTAACTTTATCCGTGTTTCCGATTAAAATTACTTCAGCTAGTCCCTCTTTGTTGATAATGGATGCTGCCTGCAAAGTACGTTCTTCTGTACCTTCAGGTAGAACCACTCTCATCTTTTTGCTCTTAGCTTTCTTGGTAATGCTGTCCATTACTGACATTGTCACATTCCCCTTTCAAATTTTAAAATGTTTATAATAATAATCAATCTGATTAATTTTTACACGTCTATTATTATATATCTAATGCTTGTCTATCTCAATCATTTTCTGACATGTTTCGTCATATAACTTATATTATTTTAAAAAAGTGGTATTATATAGACACCAATCAAAAGGAGAAAGCTTATGCGCGCTGTTGGAATAGTTGCAGAATACAATCCTTTTCATAAAGGACATGAATATCATTTAACGTCTGCCCGCAAAATTACAAATGCAGATTGTGTAGTAGTTGTTATGAGTGGCAACTTCGTTCAACGTGGACAACCAGCCATGTTTTCAAAATGGCAGCGAACGCGCTGGGCGCTTCAGTCTGGAGCTGACCTTGTTTTGGAGCTCCCAACTTTATATGCAATAAGCAGCGCCGAAGGTTTTGCTAAAGGCGCCATTACAATACTGGACAACCTCGGCGTTGTCAACAGCTTTTGTTTTGGAAGTGAAACTAATGATGTAGATTTACTAAATAAACTTGCTTATCTGTTTTTCGGCGAGCCTGAATCATACAAGCAAATGCTGCATTCATATCTTGTAGAAGGCAATACACATGCTCGCGCAAAAATGTTAGCAGCTAATGATTACTTTAATGATGGATCCATACAACAAGCGTTGTCAAATCCAAACTCGATTTTAGGCATAGAATACATTAAGGCCAAGCTATCTATTAGTAGTAAGATGCAACCAGTAGTAATCAAACGGCAATCAGCAGGTTATCATCAAACTGGACTTGGATATAAAATGCCTAGTGCTACAGCCATTCGCAAGCAAATATCTTTGCATGGCACAAGCGACAAAGCATTACTCCCTGCTCTCCCAACACAAGTGTTTTCGGGCATTCAAAAACTATCACGAAACAGCTTTATGCCAGTTAGCTTAGAATCTTTATGCGATATGGTATTCTTTGAATTAAGAAAGCTATCGGCAGTTGGTATATCCCAGCTTGGTGATGTTTCAGAAGGATTAGAAAATCGAATTATTCAAGGCCTTAACAAAAGTTCAAATGTTGAAGAATTACTCGAAACCGCAAAAACAAAACGTTACCCTCGTACCCGACTTCAACGTATACTTATGTACGCTCTTTTGGGTATAAACAAAGAGTTATTACAACTCACAAGAGCGCCCAATCCTCCTGTATACGCACGAATCCTTGGTTTCAACAGTTTAGGACAATCGCTACTAAGAGATATTGCACTAAACAATAACATAGATATAGTCTCAAAACCGGCTAACTATTCTCCAAACACTGAAGGCAAGCAGCAACTTTTTGATTTAGATGTTTTAGCAAGTGATGTTTACGCGCTTTGTCAAAAACACCCCGAATATCGTGTTTTAGGGCAAGATTTCACTACCCCAATAATCAAGCTTTAATCTTAAATCTTTCAATAGCTTCTATAATCAAGGGCGCGGCTTCCATGCCTGCTTTTTGTCCTGCCAAAATACATTCTTCCGCCATAGTAAGCTTTAGCCCAGGCATGTGCCTAACGTCTGGTCTTACTAGGACGTCATAATACTTTGATTGAAGTTTTGTAATTTCCCAGCCCATAATATCCAGTGAACGCTGAATAACCTCTCTTGTGCTTTCAGGTTCTTTGGTTGGGTCACCTCTATATCCCACGTCAACAGCTATTACAATATCTGCATTCAAATCTTTTCTCACAACGCCTGCCGGCATTCTATCTACCACGCCACCATCAACAAGTATCCTCCCCTGATAATGATGCGGTGTAAAAATCATCGGCAACGATACACTAGCTCTAATCGCCTCATGTACCTTGCCCTCTCTAAAAACTACTTTTTCGCCTGTCTGGATATCACACGCCACCACGGCAAGAGGAATGTTTAGCTGGTCAAAATCCAAATCTTTTGTCAAAGTTTTTGCAAGTTCTTGAAACCTATCACCTTTGAACCAACCTTTTTTTCTCATTGCAGGATCAAAATAATCTCTTTCATCCATTTGCATAACAAGTTTAGCGCACATATCCATGTCAGCACCTGATGCATAAACGCCCGCTATCATCGACCCCATACTTGTGCCTGCTATCACGTCAATATCAATTCCTGCGTCTATTATTGATTGCAAAACCCCTATGTGAGCCAGCCCTCTAAAGCTTCCACCGCTTAACGCTAAACCGATTTTTGGTATAGTTTTCATAGCCATCACATCCTTTACATAAACATAAAAATGAAATATTAATACGAAGCAAGGTAATTTAATATGCAAGTAATTAAAAAAGCATCATACTCTTTACTAATATTATCTATTATACTACTGCTATTCTATCCAGAACAATGCATATCTGCAGCAAGAATAGCAATTGAGATGTGGTTTTATTCCGTAGTACCTTCATTATTACCTTTTTTCATATTGTCCTCATTGCTAGTCAGCAAGCTTAGTCCATATATTACCAAAAATAATTCTGATAGCAAAACAACAAAATTTTTATTTGGTTTACCCTCTCCATCAATATATGCTATTATGACTGGCATGATTTCAGGTTACCCAGCAGGTGCTCGAATAACAGGCGAAATGTTAACAAATGGAGTAATAACAAAATCTGATGCAATAAAACTACTTCCCTATACATTATGCTGCTCACCAACTTTTTTAGCTGGCACTGTATGTGTTTCTATGCTTAATGCACCTATTTTAATTGTTCCCATGATGATAGCTCATTTTTTGGGCGCATTTTTATGCGGTCAAAGTTTCAGAATGATTTATAATGTTTTTCCGCTAGACAACAAACCCCTAACAACTTCGAAAAAATCGATTCATACTCCTATTACGTTTGTAGATTCAGTTGAAAAAGCAATGCAATCCATGTTATTTATTGGTGGCACAATGGTGCTGTTTTCCGTATTTATAAAAGAATTAGAAGTTATTGGTATGCTTGATATTCTAGCAAAACTATTTCAACCTACCTTGCACTTTTTGGGATTATCAAATGACTCGGCCATTCCATTTATAGAAGGTGTAATAGAAATGGCAAATGGCGTAAGCGAGGCTGCTGTCACCCCTATCTCAATGTTAGAGCAAGGCCGGCTTTCACTTATAATCCTCAGCTTTGGAAGCCTAAGTGTAGCCTTACAATCTATGGGAATGCTTAAAAATACTGGTATAAAGCTAAAACACTATGTTTTCCCCAAAATACTACATGCAATAATATCTGTAACAATATTCTCACTTTTAACTCCACTTTTGTTGTCAGGATCAGTAGCGACTTCAATAGAACCATTGACAGAACTGATACAACTAGATGTTTTTTCTCTAACTCTTGTTTTTAGCGTAATAACATCCATTTGTTATTTAGCAATAATGCTGTTCATATTTAATATTAAATCCAAAAGAATATACCACGATTAATACAATATACATACAGTCTTACCTGTAATTGTTGTATTGACATGTACTATACTTCCCCCGTACTATATAACTATAATTATGGGAGGTAAATATATTTATGGAACAGTCGTTTGATTATATGGTAATATGTGATTTTGATGGGACAATAACCAATGTTGATACATTTTGGGCTCTAATGAAAAGTATTTATACCGATGAAAAAATTGAAGAAGCATTGCAGCCATCTATTGATGGTGAAATTAGGCTAATAGATGCTTGCTATAACCTAGTTGGTCAAATTAAATCCACCGAAATATACAAGTTTGATGATTTTATGGAAACCACTCAAATCAGATCAGGGTTTGATGAATTTCTAGATTTTTTAGATTGCAATAATATACCAATTGTAGTACTTTCTGGTGGGCTTGACTATGCAGTACGTGGTCGTCTAAAAGACTACATGCACCGGTTTCACAATTTTTTTTGCGCACATGTCGACACCTCAAACGAATACCTTACTGTAACTTCTCCTGCTGACGAACAATATTCCTTTTTAGATAAATCCACAGTACTATCACAGCTTAAAGCTAAAACATTTATAGGCATAGGCGACGGCGTTACCGATATTACTATTGCAAATATTTGCGATTATATGTTTGCTCGGGACGAGCTTTATAACCACATGAGCGAGAACAATTTAAACTGTTTGCCATGGAACGATTTCCACGACGTTATTCGTCATATGAAAAACCATGTTTTGAATAAATAGTCTTTTATACAAATACGTTTTCAAACAATAGTTTAATTCCAATAATTACTAAAACAAGGCCGCCAATTATCTCGGCCTTTTTTCCTATTTTCTTACCTATCCATTTCCCTGCAAGCACTCCCAATACACTTAAAGCAAACGTTACCGAGACAGTTATAATAGCAGCAAGGATAATATTTATACCAACAAGAGCTAACCCAACACCAACAACCAATGCATCTATGCTGGTTGCTAAAGCAAGAATTATTATTGTCCCAAATTTTAGCGATGTATTGCTTGAATCCTTATCGCTATTCTCTTGTGAATGCCGATACTACCATATTTATGCCAATTGCACATAGAACCCCAACAGCTATCCAAACAGCAAAGTACGTTAATTTATTGCTTAATGTCTCACCAATTAAAGCCCCTAATAAAATCATTCCACCTTGAAAGACGCCAAATGCGGTTGCCATCTTCAAAGTTATCCCTATTTTCTTTCCTCTGTACACAGCTCCAGTAGAAATGCTTACGGCAAAAGCATCCATAGCAAGACTAAATGCAATTATCGTTTGTAGTTATAATACTCATTTTCACCTTATACCTAATAAAAACTCTTTTTCTATTCTATGTTAGTCCGTAAAAAAATCAATATAATTCTTCTCTTAAAAATACATACTTTTTTTCAAATGGTAGCATTATAATAATGAATTCCAATTTGAAAGGAGAAAAAAATGTCTAATAATTATGATACAAGATTATTAAACGATATCTATATGAACTCGCGCATTGGTATGAACGCAACAGACCTTCTGCTATTTAAAACCAATGATTTAAATTTAATTAGTGACATGAATACCCAGCGTAACAATTATTTTGAAAATTGCTAAAAAAGCCACTCAACAACTTCTTGATCAAAGTTCGTTACCCGATGAAAACAGTCACATGAGTAGATGTATTCTTTGGATGTCCATTCAATTCAATACCATGTTTAACAAAAGTACCAAGCATATTTCTGATATGCTTATAGCTGGTAGTCAAATGGGCATTAAAGAGCTTAACGAATTTTTAGCTAGGAATCCCCAAGTTCAACAACAGACATTAGATTTAGCAAACGAACTAATAGCGCTTGAACAGGGTAGCATAGAAAAACTTAATACATACAAAAACTGATTTTATCAACAAAAAACCGATGCATCTACGCGTCGGTTTTTTTGTAAAAACTACAGAATAAACTTCTTTAAATTTTTTCCCCTTTATGTTTTCAGGTAAATGATCGTTAACATAGCGTTCGTCGACCACCACGTCAAGCAAAGGATGCCCTCCACTTGCATTGAACGAAATATCTTCCAATAAAATTTCAATAATGGTATGCAACCTTCTTGCACCAATATTTTCATTATGTTCATTAGTAAAATAAGCATACTCGGCAATACACGTAAGCGCTTCATCAGTAAAATCAAGTGCGATATTATCGGCTTTAAGCAATGCCTGATATTGCTTAACAACAGCGTTTTCAGGTTGAGTAAGTATACGTTTAAAGTCTTCGGCCGTAAGACTAGATAACTCAACGTGTATCGGGAATCTTCCCTGTAATTCAGGAATCAAGTCGGATATCTTTGCTACATGAAAAGCTCCTGCTGCAATAAACAGCATATAATCTGTTTTAACTGGACCATACTTAGTAACAACAGTACTTCCTTCAACTATAGGCAAAATATCACGCTGCACGCCTTCACGAGAGACTTCTGGTCCCGACCCCATAGTTTTACCCCGCTACTTTGTCTATTTCGTCGATAAAAATAATCCCATGTTGTTCTGCGTTACGTATTGCCTGAGCAATTACATCGTCCATATCTATAAGCTTATCAGCTTCTTCTTGCTCTAGTATTTTTCTAGCTTCACTAACAGGCACCTTACGGTTCTTAGTTTTTTTAGGTAATATTCCTCCCATAATGTCACCAATGTTAATATCAGCTCCCCATTCCAGGAATAATCTCCATACCCATCGTTGCGTTTTCTTCAACCTCAATTTCAACCGTTTTATCTTCAAGCTTTCCGTCAGCCAAATCTTTTTGCACCTGATTACGCTCTACAGCAAGCGCTTGACTTTGCTCTGGCGTGGTCTGCGGCTGCTTAGTAGCGCCACCACCACCAAACAATGCATCCAGAGGATTGCTGCTGCGTTTTTCTTGTTGTGGTCCTGGCACAAGTATCTCAATCAGCCTGCTTTCAGCCAAGATTTTAGCTTGTGGCATCACAGCATCCATACGTGACTGTTTTTCTATCCTGATAGCTGATTCAACCAAATCACGTATCATCGACTCAACGTCACGACCCACGTATCCGACCTCGGTAAATTTAGTGGCTTCCACCTTTACAAAAGGTGCTTTCACCATTCTTGCCAGCCTACGCGCAATTTCTCTGTTTTTCCAACACCAGTTGGACCAACCATAATGATATTTTTAGGAGTAATCTCCTCTCTCATCTCTTCTTCAACCATAGCACGCCTATATCTGTTTCTTAAAGCTATTGCAACGGCTCTTTTTGCTTTATCCTGACCGATAATATATCTATCCAGCTGTTCCACCGTTTGCTTGGGTGTTAAAGCATCCATTTAATCTCTCCTTATACCTTCTCCAAAGTAATATTCCCATTAGTAAATACACATATGTCCGAGGCAATCTTTATTGCTTTAAAAGCTATCTCCTCCAGCCGATAAATCCTGTATTTTCGTTCATCGCCTTTGCCGCAGCCAAAGCATACGTGCCACCTGAACCAATTGCCGCTATTCCATCGTCTGGGTCAATTACTTCCCCTGATCCCGAGATAAGCAACAATCCTGTATCATCGGCTGCTATGAGCATCGCTTCAAGTTTACGTAAATATTTGTCATTTCTCCAGTCTTGAGCTAATTCAACGGCAGCCCTCAAAAGCGACCCCGAATATTGTTCAAGCTTGCTTTCAAACCTTTCGCATAGAGTAAAAGCGTCTGCTACTGAACCAGCAAACCCCACCACTACTTTATTATTATATAATCTTCGCACCTTTTTAGCATTCTGCTTCATTACAGTGCTTTGTGATAACGTTACTTGACCGTCGCCAGCAATAGCACATTCGCCATTTTTTCTAACGGCAACAATCGTAGTGCCTTTTATCATCTCTCTCCTCCTAATAATCTTACTAATATTATCCTAAACTAAATCCTTCATTTCATCGATACATGCAAGCGCACGATCAGCTACAGCAGCATATCTCTCTTTTTTTAGCTTTATCTTTACATCAAGCGGTCTGATAATTCCAAAGTTTATGTTCATAGGCTGAAATTTTCCGCCATTATACTTTGAAACATAGCTAGGCAACGAGCCAATTGCCGTTGTATCGTCAAAAACAATATCTTTCTTACCTAACAATTTGTTAGCTAAAGATATTCCAGCAACCAAACCACTAGATGCTGACTCAACATAACCTTCAACTCCTGTAATTTGACCCGCAAAATAAACATTTGGATTATTAATCATGCCATAACTTAAATTAAGTTTTTTAGGCGAGTGTATATATGTATTTCTATGCATAACACCGTACCGATAAAAACTCTGCATTTTCAAGTCCTGGTATCGTCGAAAAAACTCGCTTTTGCTCTCCAAACTTTAGTCTAGTCTGGAAACCTACCATATTATAAAGCTGTCCTTATTATCTTCTTGTCTAAGCTGAACCACTGCATAATGCTTTCGCCAACTCGTGGATCCTGCAACCCAACCGGTTTTAACGGCCCAAAGCACAACGTTTTCTCTCCTCGCATAGCCATGCTTTCAACCGGCATACATCCCTCAAAAACATGCTTTTCTTCAAATCCATGTACAGGGGCAGTATCTGCATTGATTAGTTCATTGTAAAATACATAATACTCATCTTTTGACATTGGACAATTTAAATAGTCATTGCCCTTATTATATCTCGATGCACGAAACACTTTATCCATATTTAGTGAATCAAAAGAAATTATCGGAGCAGCCGCATCATAAAAAAACAAATGCTCCTCTCCAATTAACTTTGCAATACTTTGACTTAACGACTCAGATGTAAGCGGTCCAGTAGCAATTATCACAGGCAAATCATTTGGTATTTCAATCATTTCCTCGCGAACAACCTCCACTAGCGGATGAGATTCTAAAGTGTCCGTAATTATTTACTAAACTTATGTCGATCAACGGCTAAGGCTGTACCTGCTGGCACCCTTGTTTGATAGGCCGTTCTAATTATTAATGAATCTAGCCTATTCATTTCTTCCTTTAATAAGCCAGAAGCACTGGTTATCCCATCGGCCTTTAGAGAATTACTGCAAACCAACTCACAAAACGTATCCATCTCATGCGCTGGTGAAAAATGTTTTAGGTTTCATCTCATGCAAAACAACGCTTATCCCGCGTTTTATTAACTGCCAAGTTGCTTCGCTTCCAGCTAATCCAGCACCAATAACTCGCGCTCTAAGGTTACTTTGCATCCTTAACATTCCCCTTGTTGTCAGTATCTTTATCTTTTTTATTCACTTCAACTGAGTACCCGCAATCTTTATTTGAGCATTTATGAATAGTCTTTTGCTGTGAAGTAAGATATTTTTCTACCATAAACGAACCGCATTCTGGGCACTTTTCTTCTACCGGCAAATCCCATGATACAAATTCACACTCAGGATAGTTTTCGCATCCATAAAAAGGTCGTCTGCCTTTTTTAGCATAACGTTTAATCAAATTACCAGAACATATCGGACAAGGAACCCCAACTTTTTCAACTATGGCTTTGGTATTTCTGCACTCGGGGAACTTTGGGCAAGCTAAGAATGTTCCAAACCGACCACGCTTATATACCATCATTTCGCCGCATTTATCGCATTTAACATCCGATACTTTATCTTTTATCTCGACCTTTTCTATCTCTTGCTCAGCTTTAGATAGCGTGATAGCAAACGGTCCATAAAAATCACTTAGCACCTTTCGCCAACCTTTTTCGCCCTCGGCGATTTGATCTAACTCTTCCTCAATTCCCGCAGTGAATTCGCTGTTTACTATTTGAGTAAAATGCTCACACATAAGACGAGTGACTATTTCACCCAATTCGGTTGGGTGCAATACCTTTTTTTCGCGTTGAACGTACCCTCTATCAATAATAGTAGATATCGTCGGCGCGTATGTGCTAGGACGGCCAATTCCTTTGTCCTCAAGCGCACGAACCAAAGAAGCTTCTGTATATCTTGGTGGCGGCTGTGTAAAATGTTGAGTTGGTACAAGTTCATTGCACTTGCAAACATCGCCCTTTTCTAGCACTGGAATTGTAGGTTTCTTTTTCTTTTCTTCATCATCTGTGTTCATAGTATAAATAACTGAATATCCATCAAAAACCTTTGTTTCGCCATAAGCCTTAAATTTAAATCCAGCAGCGTCCAAATCCATCTGAATCGTATTAAACCGTGCAGGCGTCATTTGGCTAGCTAAAAACCTATTATAAATCAATCTATATAGCTTAAACTGTTCGTTTGATAGCGACGACTTGATTTTATCTGGCTCCAAATCCATATAACTTGGGCGAATAGCTTCGTGCGCATCTTGGGCATTCTTCTTACTCTTAAAAAAGTTTGGTTTCTCGGGGACATATTCTTCACAAAGTTCTTAGCTATATACTCACGAGCAGATGTCTGTGCTTCTATCGATACCCTAACCGAGTCAGTTCTAATATAAGTTACTAAGCCGGTAGCACCTCTCCCTTTAATACTAATGCCTTCATAAAGCTGTTGAGCCACCATCATCGTCTTTTTAGTTGTAAATCCAAGTTTGCGCGATGCTTCCTGTTGAAGTTGACTAGTTGTAAACGGAGCAGGTGCATTACGTTTCTTCTCTCCCATTTTCATGCCATTGACAACATACTCAGCATTCTCAAGTTTAATAAGCACGGCATCCGTCTGCTCTTTATTATCTAACTCAATCTTGCCTTTTGCATCACCCACAAGTTTTGCTTCAAAGACAGATTTTACTGAATCATGCTTTAAATTAGCAGTAACTATCCAGCTTTCCTTTGGTATAAAATCGATTATTTCCTGTTCACGTTCAACTACCATCCTAGTCGCAACAGATTGAACTCGACCTGCACTTAATCCTTTTCGCACCTTTGCCCAAAGCAGCGGACTTATTTTATATCCTACCAAACGATCTAGTATTCGTCTTGCCTGTTGAGCATTTACCAAATCTTTATTAATAACACGAGGGTGTTTTATTGCATTTTTTATCGCTTGCCCTGTAATCTCATTAAATTCAACCCTACAAGGCTGATCCCCGTCTAATTTCAAAATATGAGCTAAGTGCCAAGAAATAGCCTCTCCCTCTCTATCAGGGTCAGTTGCTAAGTAAATTTTCTTAGCTTTTTTTGCATCGCGAGTTATTTTCTTTATTATATCCCCTCGCCCACGAATGGTAATATACTTAGGCTCAAAATCCAAATCAGTATCAACACCCAACTGACTTTTAGGCAAGTCTCTAACATGCCCATTAGAGGCAATTACCTTATAATCTTTTGAGCCCAAAAGTTTCTCTATTGTTTCGGCCTTCGCCGGTGATTCCACTATTACTAGCTTATTAGCCATCTGCTCTCCTCCGAGATTCTTTATTATACTCTTCTTAACAGGAACAAACGTCCTGGTAATTGTGTTATTATTCCGTTTAATTCCATTATTGTCAATACCGAATTTAAATCCCCTGCTTCAATTTCCAGCGTTTCAGTCAAACTATCAAACGAAACCGGAGTATCGCTAAGCAAATCAAATATCCTTCTTTGCACTGGATCGTCAGGTTCTTTAATCTTCTCTTGTTCATCCATTATTAGCTCAGCTCTTTTAGTATCATTTTGCCAGCCATATGATTCCACAACATCGCTAACACTCAAAAGCGGCGCAGCTCCATCCCTTAGTAACATATTACTACCTTTGCATTCAGATGCAAAAATACTACCTGGAACAGCAAAAAACATCTTTCCCTTGACTTAAAGCATGGTTTGCAGTAATCAGCGCTCCACTCTTATAACCCGCCTCAACAACGACCGTCGCTTTAGATAATCCACTCATTATCCTATTTCTAAGCGGAAAATTTGTTTTTAACGGCCTTGTTCCTATTGAAAACTCAGAAATCAAGCATCCTCTTTCGGCCACGATGTCATACATCTTTTCATGTTCCCTTGGATAAACAACGTCAATGCCACATCCTAAAACAGCTACGATTCTACCATTTGATTCAATAGCCCCTTGATGCGCTCTAACGTCTATTCCTCTCGCCAACCCAGAAACAACAGTTATGCCTTCTTTACCGCAGTCTCTACCTATCATATAAGCCGCATCCAACCCGTATCGCGTTGGTTTCCTGCTGCCAATTACTGTTAATGCTTTTTCTTCATTGATCAATTCACCACGAACATACAACACGGGAGGCGGTAATTCAATGTTTTGCAACGAGATTGGATATTCAGGACTTAACCTAGTTACTGCAACAATATTATGCCTCTTTATCTTTGAAAGTGCAAGTTCAATAGCATTCTCCGTTTGAGATCCCATAATACTCCTACGCAAATTAGGTGATAGCTTGAGCATCTTTTCATCGATATCATCTGCTTCAAAGACCGTTTTGGCATCGGTATATTCAGCAATAAGGGCATAAAAGCTTGTAACATCCATCCCCTCAATACTATTTAGCCATATCCAATACGTCTCTTGAGTATGCTTCATACTATACCACTCCTAAAAAAGCTTATGCATTGATGTCTCTATCTAAACATCTATACTGAATAGCTTCAGCAATATGCTCAACGCCTATTTCTGTCATCCCACTTAAATCTGCAATCGTTCTAGCAACTTTTAGTATTCTAGTGTATGCCCTTGCGCTTAAATTAAGCTTATTAAATGCTTGCTCTAATATCGCTTTCCCTTGACTGCTAACCTGACAATGCTTATCCACCAATTTAGAACTTAGCTCAGCATTACAGTATATTCCATCATTTTTATACCTTTGACGCTGAATCAGCCTAGCATCATCAACACGCTTCCCAACAACTTTTGAGGTTTCTCCAGTTGGTTTAGAAGTTATTTCATCATAAGAAATGTTTTGCATTTCTACCTGAACATCTATCCTATCATATAGTGGCGCACTAATTCTGTTTCTATAGTTTTTGACCTGCAAAGGAGTACAGCTGCATTGATGGGATTCCGCTCCAAAATATCCGCATGGACAAGGGTTCATCGCTGCAATTAACATAAACCTAGCAGGGAAAACAGCCGTACCACTGACCCTAGCTATAGTAACTATTCCGTCTTCCATAGGCTGCCTTATAGCCTCGATTGCATCACGCTTAAACTCAGGTAACTCATCCAAAAACAACACACCTAAATGAGCTAAGCTAATCTCGCCAGGCCGAATATTTCGTCCACCGCCTGTCAGTGCGGCTGTTGAAATAGAATGATGAGGTGACCTAAAAGGTCTGTCTTTAACAATTCCACTATTTCTTTGCAATATCCCTGCTACAGAATACATTTTAGTTACTTCAAGTGCTTCTTCAAATGAAATACTAGGCAAAATGGATGGTACACACTTTGATAGCATCGTTTTCCCTGTCCCTGGCGACCCGATAAGTAATATATTATGTCCACCAGCAGCAGCAACCTCTATGGCTCGCTTGGCATGCGCTTGACCACGGACCTGCGAAATATCAAAATGATTGTGCATAAATTCATTATTTTCATTTGTTGACCATTTACTAACGCTTGCCTTATTAATCACAGCAACCGAAGAAAAATGGTTAACAATTTCAATAAGAGTGTTGGCAGGGTAAACATCCATGCCCGGCACAACCGTTGCTTCTTTAACGTTTTTTGCTGATAATATTATCTTTGAAAATCCATGCTTTCTCGCAGAAATAATCATGGGTAAAACGCCATTTATCGGTCGAACGCTCCCGTCTAAAGCAAGTTCTCCCAAAAATAACGTATCTTCTATCATTTTAGAGTCTATTTGTCCCGAAGCAACTAAAATACCAATTGCAATTGGAAGATCATAATTTGGGCCTTCTTTTTTCATGTCTGCAGGCGCCAAGTTTACAGTTATCCTTCGAAGAGGAAAATCAAGTCCCGAGTTTCTTATTGCTGACCTTACTCGTTCTCTCGATTCTTTTACAGCAACATCAGGAAGCCCAACCGTTTCATATGATGGAACACCATTTGATAAATCCACTTCAACTTGTACAGGATATCCGATCAATCCATTCAAGCCATAACTATCTACTTTTGCTAGCATAAATAAAAATGCGCCTCTTTCATAATAGTTGTGAAGCAACCTGCTAATACATCAAGGAATGAAATTAATGTGTATTTTATATCAATATATATCATTTGTTTATCTAGTGCAAGCTAATACAGAGGGTATAAGTAAATGCAAGAATTACCACTAGCGTATAGCACATCTTACATTTACAATGTGTTTTATTCTTTTCCTGTAAATACAAAAAATTTACTGCCAATAAAATTTATACCTACTGTGACTATAATTGAAATCAAATTTGCAATTTCATATACTATCGCAAACTGCTCTAAACATATTTTGACGGTAAGTGCTGCAATTGCGCAGGCTACAACATTTACCAAGATAAACCTTACTTTTTGTTCCCGGGTATCCTTAGACTGCTTTTTAAAAGTCCATCTACTATTAAAGAAGTAACTGTTTATTACTCCTGCGCTATATGAAATCACCTTTGCCAAAACAGGATTTACTCCCAATAATCTTACCAGTATCCAAGATACAGAATAGTCCACGCCGGAGTTAAGCACACCAACTAAACCAAACTTTATTCCTTGCACTAATGTTTTTTTGCAGAATATCTTTTTATGAGAGCAACCGTTTTCTTCTAAAATTTTCATTCAATCCTCTATACTACTGTAAATAGAAATGCCATGACGCCATTATCTGTTGAATTTGTGCATACCAATCTGGTACCTGCATGCCACTCATCGCCGGATAAAAGAATACAAAAACCAATAACACAACTATTAAATAAACTTTAACTACCCATTTGTAACGCCCATATTTTGTTTCAATAAACCTAATGACGTAAACTGTTGCTAGAATAATAAATGGTACGCTTGCAAAATAATGATAAATAAACGTTGCTCGCGTGACTAACACCCACGGCAAAAAACTACAAGCAAGTGCCACAATAATCACCAATTTACCCGTGTCACTCGTTAGCTTTGTTTTTGCTGTGTTAATCAGTAAGGCAACAACGCTTACAAACCCTGCCCACCATACTGCAACATTTCCAAACGCAGCAATAGATGATTGATATCCTTCTTGCAGTGAATAATTTGCATAATACCAGATAGGGCGAGCAACAAACGGCCAACTCCACCACTGAGACGAGAACGGATGCGTTGCCGTCAAAAAAGAATGGTAGTTAAACATAAACAACTGCATTTCCCATAAGTCAGAAAAAGCATAATTACCTTCTTTTGCTAAGAATATAGGAATGTATGAAGCAATATAGATTGCGATCGGTATCACAATAAAGAATAGCACTGCCCATAGAAGCGTTTTTATTGCTGCTGGCTTAAATTTTTCCCTAACGGATAACAAGTATTCATCTTCGCCATATTGGTCTGTTTGTAACAATCCGTTTGCAGTCTTATATTCTTTAAATCTATTATACAAAGACATAAAGAACAATATGGCTAGTCCTGCTCCCGAATATAATCCTATCCATTTGCTAGCAATACCAAGACCAAAGGCTAGTCCACATAAACCTAGAGGTATAATCGAAGATTTTAACGGCTGACTATAATAGCTTGTCGTGTAATATCTATACATGAAATAAAACATTAGTATGATAAAGAACACGCCATATACGTCGATAGTCGCAATGCGCGTTTGAACAAAATGCATACATTCAAACGACAGCAAGAACGCCCCAATAAAAGCATAACGGGTTGATTTAAATATTCGTTTGCCAAATAAATACATAAGCGGTATCATCATGATGCCAAATATCGTACCAACTATTCTCCACCCAAATGGATTCATACCAAATATACTGATTCCAGCAGCAATGAAAAGTTTCCCTAGTGGAGGATGTGTCGTTTCATAATATTCAAGCCCATTTATATGCTCATATGCCGTTCTAGCATGATATATCTCGTCAAAATACATTTCATCCATGAAGGTTGGGTTTTCTGGTATCAGTGACTGCTCATCTACAAGATTTGTTCCTGATGACTTTTCGTCTTGTGTAGCGACGGTTTCACTAGTAGATACTACAGGTATAATTTGACCATCCGAATCATAAAACGCCGTCTCAATCAACCATACATCGGGTGTTGACGTAGTTATTACAACGCCAGTTGCACTACCTAATAGCTCAGCTTCTTCCCATTTATACATATTACCGTATTCTTGGTCGACATCTGCCGTATAAACTGAACTGCCATCAGACTGCACTAAATCTACAACAAATCGTCCATCTCCAATTCCACCATAATATCGCATTGACGACACAACATGTTCACCATCAAATTGTATTGCTACAGATTCACCCTGTTCTTGTGACCGCCAATATGTTGATGGCGCTACCGTACT
>CAXXMZ010000018.1:0-210252 GCA_963675355.2 Christensenellaceae bacterium | reverse complement strand
GTTCAATATCGATAACTACGCCGTTTCCTAATACGTTGTGCACGCCGTCGTTGAATATTCCAGAGGGTAAAAGATTCAATGCAAATTTTCCGTGCTGGTTAACGACGGTGTGGCCTGCGTTGTTGCCACCTTGATAGCGTATTACCAAGTCGTAGTCGTTTGCAAACAGGTCGACCATACGACCCTTTCCTTCGTCACCCCAGTTGATTCCCACAATGGCCGTCGTAGGCATAATAGAAGCCTCCTTAAATACAATGCAAATTTGGTAGTTTTGTTTAGTTCCTACCTATTAATAAATTAATTAACGAATTCTCTTTGTTTAGAGAGTATCGTTAGCAGGTTAGACTGTTTAAAATGTTCCCTATGTATGGTATACTAAAAACGCAACTTCGTCAAAGATTTTTTCTTGACAAAGCGACAATTATCGTAATTGTTGTACTTAGGCAAACCTAGCTTTGTTATTATAACGGGCTTTAAATTTTTGGAGGAATTAATATGGTTAAAAAAGAAATGCTATATGAAGGAAAGGCGAAAAAGGCTTACTTAACTGATGATCCCGATGTATTGTTGATTGAATACAAAGATGACGCTACCGCTTTCAATGGACTAAAAAAAGGCAGTATTGCTAACAAAGGTATTGTTAACAATAAGATGTCTAATCATATGTTTAAATTGCTTGAAAAAGAGGGGATTGAAACTCATTACATAGAGGAGATTTCCGATCGTGAAACCCTCGTAAAAAGAGTGGAGATTGTTTTAGTTGAAGTAATCGTTAGAAATCTTGCTGCTGGTAGCTTTACAAAGCGCCTTGGTGTACCTGAGGGCACAGAGCTTCCTGTAACGGTCCTTGAGTATTCTTATAAGAGCGATGAATTAGGGGATCCTATCATTAACGATTATCATATTGCCGCTATGCAGTTAGCGACAAAAGAAGAAATGGAGGAAAATTGCTAGCATGGCCTTTAAAGTGAACGCATTCTTACAAAAGACATGTGCTGAAGCTGGTTTGTTGCTAGTTGATTTCAAGATTGAGTTTGGCCGTTATAAGGGCGATATTATCTTGGCTGACGAGATTTCTCCTGATACTTGCAGGTTCTGGGATTTAGAGACTCGTAAAAAGCTTGATAAAGATCGTTTCCGTAATGATATGGGTGATGTTGAAGAAGCTTATCAGGAAGTATATAAGAGGTTAGGCGTGTAATATGCACAAAAGAAAATTAGGCGAGGAATGCGGTGTTTTCGGCGTGTTTGCGCGTGGAAACATCGACACTTCTCGGTTGATGTATAATGGATTGTTTGCATTACAGCATCGTGGACAAGAGAGTGGTGGAATTGCTACCAGCCGAAATGGTGAGATTTTTCATCATAAAGGTATGGGGCTTATTGGTGATGTGTTTGAGGGATATGATTTAGCTTCATTAGATGGAGATGTTTCCATTGGGCATGTTAGGTATTCGACCACTGGTAACAGTGTTTTTGAAAATGCACAACCGCTGGTTACTCGTTATGCTGCAGGGAAAATGGCCTTAGCGCATAATGGCAACATAACTAACGCAGCAGAACTTGCTGACGAGCTTATTAAAGACGGGGCTATTTTGCAAACCACTACCGATTCGGAGATAATTGCGTTTATAATAGCTAAAGAATATGTGGCTGGTTGTTCTATTGAAGAGGCGATCACGCGTGCTATGAAAAGGCTAAAGGGTGCATACTGTTTGCTTATCATTTTTGAGGATAAGCTTATTGTTGTGCGCGATCCTTGGGGGTTTCGACCGCTTTGCATAGGAGATTTGGATGGATCTACGGTAGTATCTTCTGAGAGTTGTGGATTAGATACAGTGGGGGCTACATTTGTTCGAGATGTTACGCCTGGTGAAGTCGTTATTATTGATGATGACGGCGAAAGAAGCTTGAACGTAGGAATGGAATGCAAGCCAAGTCTCTGTATTTTTGAGTACATTTATTTTGCTAGACCAGATAGCATCATTGACGGGGGTAAGCGTTTATGAGGCAAGATTACAGGCGGGACGTTTGCTTTACAGGCAGGCACCCGGTTGAGGCTGATGCTGTCATAGGTGTGCCAGAATCGGGTATTGATGCTGCAATTGGATATTCGCAAGAATCGGGTATTCCTTATTATGTAGGATTCGTGAAGAATGCTTATGTTGGACGAACTTTTATCAAGCCAAAGCAGATTGAGAGAGAAACTGCTGTTCGCATTAAACTGAATCCGCTTAAAGAAAACGTAGCAGGGAAACGTATTGTTATGATTGATGATTCTATCGTACGTGGTACTACTAGTGCAAGGATAATAAGTCAGCTTAGGCAAGCTGGTGCAAAGGAAGTTCATATGAGAGTAAGTTCGCCAATGTTTTTGCATCCGTGTTTATTATGGAACAGATGTTGGAACTCACAAAGAGCTTACAAGCACATAGTCAAACATTAGACATGTTAAGGAAAAAAATTGATGCTGATACGCTTGAGTTTTTGGACGTGAACAGTTTTGAGTGATATGGTGTTTGGAAAAACTGGATTTTGTAGTGCTTGTTTCACTGGCAACTACGCTGTTAGGTAAAATATTTCCTAATAATATGAATAAGCATAAAACGAGACTCTGGTCTCGTTTTTTTTATTAGTATGGTTTTTGTATATTTGAGGTTTTATTTTTTGTAAACATTTGGTTTGTATGATAGAATATATTGAAATAAAAGGTATTAGGTCGAATATTATATATTGATAACCTAATAATTGTTGAGGAGGATTAATATGGTTTGTAGTAAATGTTCTAACCCCATAAACCCAGATGATAAATTTTGTGTAGCATGTGGAGCACCTGTTGAGGCAGTATCTGCTCAGTCAACACCAGTCGAGCCTGCTCCCGCTGTAGCGCCACCTGTTGCAGCACCACCTGTTAGGCAGCCGGGACCAAGACCAGAGCCTAGGAGAGCCCCCTAGTACTCCACCACCAGTAGCACAACAATCTTATTCAGCCCCTGTAGCTGCTCCTATTGCTAGATCAGCTAATTCAGGTAGTGGCATTGCGTTATTGTTCATAATATTTGGTGCAGTAATGATTTTGTTCAATCTAGTAATGCTTGTTATTAACTTAATCGATGGAAACTTTGCGTATTATACAGTTGATGTAATTATTTCTACTATTCTTACCACGTTTAGTGTTGGTCTTATCATAATTGGTATAGGTTTCGTACTGAATAAGCTTGCAAAGAAATAACTATTGTTTAATTAAAAAGCTGAGGCAAATGCCTCAGCTTTTTTTGTGTAAATTATAAGGGGTATAAATCTCTCGTTAAACTATTTTTAATTATGCTATAATTATAGAAATGTATTGAATTAGGAGGAAGAAATGAAAATCGTTATTACCGAAGGACGATCATTAGATATTGGTTTAGAGAATCAATGGGAACCATATTACGAAATTGGTGAGGTTGATCTTTATGATGTTTTACCTTATAACAAACTAATAGAGTGCGCTCATGATGCTGATGTTTTGATTTCAGGTAAAGCACCTATTACTAGCGTTGAACTTGATCAGATGTCGAATTTAAAATATATTGGGGTGCCTGCTACAGGATATGATGCTATTGATGTTGGTGAAGCCGCTAAGAGAGGCATAGTAGTTTCGAACGTTCCCGCATATTCGGGACGATCGGTTGCGCAGCATTGTGCAGCGTTATTGATGGCACTTAGCAGAAATGTTCAAGGATATGACCAAGAGGTTCAATCAGGGAAATGGACTAATAATGATTATTTTTCTTACTGGAAACCTGGATTGATAGAGTTTACTGGTATGACGTATGCCGCTATCGGAATGGGCGATATAGGACGAAAGGCAGCTCGCATAATGTCTGCTATGGGAATGAATATACTTGCTTATCGCAGAAATCCTAAGGATATTGAAGACCTGCCTAATATAAAATGGGCAAATAGCGTAGAGGAAGTTTTTGAAAATGCTGATGTATTATCGTTGCATTGTCCTCTATGCGAGGATACCGAAGGCATTATAAATAAAAAATCACTTTCGATGATGAAGCAATCTGCGTTTTTATTGAATACAGCACGTGGTAAATTAGTGGTTGAACATGATCTAGCCGATGCGTTGAATCAAGGAAGTATAGCAGGAGCTGGACTTGACGTTTTAAGCACTGAACCACCAAAAGCTGATAATCCGTTGTTGACCGCAAAAAATTGTATTATTACTCCACATATTGGATGGATTTCTCAAAGTACGCTTAAAGAATTATTTGACGTGGTGTTAGGAAATCTAAAAGCGTTTGTTGCGGGGAAGCCTATTAACAAAGTAAATTAGTTGTTTTATAGATTAAAATTATAATATGATAAAAACACCTTAGCAAAAGCCAAGGTGTTTTGTTTATTCAAAGTCTAGCATCATTGTATAGGGATCTGAGCCTATACCGCGGCTTTCGTTTAACGTTTTTATTTCTTGCATTTCGCTAGTCGTCAATTGAAAATCAAAGACGTTTATGTTTTCTTTCATTCTTGCAATATGTGTAGTTTTTGGTATTACAGATATACCTTGCTGGAGTTCCCATCTTAGTATTATTTGTGCAGGAGTTTTGTTGTGGCTTTTTGCAATGTTAACTATTGTTTCGACTTCTAACATTTTTCCGGCACGCATCAACGGACTCCAAGCCTGCAAAGCAATATTGAATGCTTGACAGTATTCAATGGTGTTTTGTCTCCAAAGCCATGGATGTAACTCGATTTGATTCAACATGGGCATCATTCCTGTTTGATCAAATAGCGTTTGGATATGCGTATCTAAAAAATTGCATACCCCGATGGCGTTAACTCGGCCCTCTTCGTATAGCCTAATAAATGCACGCCATGTATCCACAAATTTGTCCTTGCCTGGCCAGTGGATAAGATATAGGTCTATATAGTCTGTATCTAGGTTTTTTAAACTTTGGTCAAATGCATGTAGTGTTATGTCATAGCCATGGTGGGAGTTCCAGAGCTTGGTGGTTAAAAATATATCTGATCGTAACATGCCGCTGTTTTTTATCGCTCGGCCAACACCTTTTTCGTTGTTATAAAACCATGCAGTATCAATAAGACGATACCCTACGTTTATTGCGTTGGTAACCGAATCAATAACCTCGAGACCGTCTGGTATTTTATATGTTCCAAAGCCCAGCATTGGCATTTCTACGCCGTTCGATAGCGTAATTGTTTTATTTTCCACTTCTATTCTCCTCTCACAAAAAGATATTAGTTGAAAACTTTAACTATCAAGCATCCAATCTGCAATATCAGTTATTACTGTTTGGTCAACGTTACCTGGTATGGCATATTCATATGCGGTGCCGTTGTATTCGCTTTGTGTTTGTTTTATGAATAAATGATTTAATCCTTCGTATTTTTTGAACGAAGTGTTTTTTCTACCATTAAGTTGCGAGATGAATAACTCATAATCATTTTCTAGACTAATTTGGAAGTCATTTGTTCCTTGCAATATTAATACGGGTTTTTCGTTTTGAAGTAATAAATCGCTAGGCAATACACTGCATAAATCTTTTAGGTAATAGCCTGGCATGCTAAAAGCGGTTACTTGTTTTGCTTCTTCATCACTCATTTTACTCAAGCTTCGCGCAACGGCAATCTCGGCATCTATTTTTGCAATTATATCGGCTTGTTGGTCAGCAGGATAGGTTTTAACTAGGGTCATGTTTTGATCATAGCTAACCTCCCATAACTCTCGAGGGGTGCCAGCCATCAATACCATGCCACAAAAATCTGCACCAGCTTGGTCTACGCGTGGAAGTATGGTTGCGCCTAAACTATGTCCAATACCATATATACGATTATTGTCTATGCGGCTGTCATTTTTTAATAATTGTACTGCTGCTAGGGTATCGTCAATATACTCTTCTTTGACGGTGAAATCGGTTATGTCTTTGCTAATAGTGTCCCCGTATGTTAATGTGCGTTTATCAAATCGAATAACCGCAATGCCGCGTTTTGACAGGCCATAAGCAAGATCAGCAAATGGTGCACAGGCATATACTGTCTCGTTCATATCACTAGGACCTGATCCAGACACTAGCACTACGGCTGGTATTTGCCCGTTTATATTTTCGGGTAGTGTTAGCTTTCCAGCAAGTTCAAATTCACTGCCTTTATTTAAGGTAATATCTTCTTCTAATACTCCTGCTGGAGGAGTCGGGGATGGGGATTGATATTCAGGCGTTTGAGATTTTGTTGGAGGTGAGTTTGTTTGACTGCATCCACATAACATAACTAAAGCAATAATTGTTATAATAAAACGAAATATCCTTGTTTTCATAATTATTTAATCTCCTATATTTAAGCTGGGTCAAAATCCATCGGCCACATAGTTGCATCCAGCGTTGGGGTGGGAGGAAGGGTTGTGCTGATCTCTTGAGACTGTTGTATTGAATCTGTAGTATTACCTCCGTTAGCATCGGTTGAAATCGATGAAGAGGATGTTGGTTGTGTAGATTCTGTAGGTTGAGGCGCGCTACAGCCTATCAAGCAAAATATTGTAGTAAATATTATTATCAATAATATATGTATTCTCATAAATATATGTGTTTTCATTTTTATAGCCTTTCTAAAATCGGGAAAACGTCGTTATCTTAATTTTACTTGTAAGGAGTTAGAATGTAAAGAATATGTGCAAACAAAAAAATGGCAACTCAAGCCATTTTTTTAATAGGTGGGACTCTTTTGATTTATTTGATTAACTAACCAAACGATTACTACGAATCTTCAACAGCTGAATTATTGCTTTTAGTGTATCATAGTCAGCATGCGACAAGGCTTCTTTTAAATCATTGAACTCTGCCTGTGATAAATTGAGTTTTTCAATATCAAGTTCTATTGAAAACATTCTGTTTGAGCAACAATTGGAAAGCGTCTGTTTTTCCGAAGTTCTGCCCAACAGATAATCGATGCTTACATCAAAATAATCAGCAATTAGTTTTTTTATTTCGTCATTAGGTGATCGATGGCCTGACTCGTATTGCGATAAAGTTGAGTTTCTTACATGAAGTATTTCTGCAAAATCAGTTTGAGAAAGGTGCGCATTTTGTCTCAACTTCTTTATCCTAGTGCCTAATATATTGTCCATAATTTTTCCTTTCTCCTAGAGAATGTTGTTATATTAAATTTAAACGAAAAACACGAAAATGAAACATAATTCGATAATTTGTAAAAATAACGGCTGTTTTGCAAGAACACTAACGTGTTTTTTATGGTTGGTTATTGGGTATATATTATGTATAATCTAATTACTATAGATTTAAGGATAGAAAAAGATGAAACGTATAATAATAGTATTAGTAATGATTGTTGTTTGCATGTTTTGTGGTTGTTCATCTCAAGTGTTTAATCCGATGCCTTCAATTGACAAAACAAATGATGAATATAGCCAAACAGTCGCACCTTCAAATATAGTCAATCCAAGTATTGAAGCCAATTGATTTTTGTATAAACAGCCCAAGAAAACTATACGAATTTTAGTTAAACAGTTTTTATACCCACGAAAGTCGGGTTTTTTGTGTATGTGACAATGATTATTCTTAAAAAGGTATTTGTTTAAAGATGGTAATTTCAAATACAAGCGAATTGGGATAGGGCGTAAATAATATATAAAACCTAAATTTTTTTATTTATTTTTACCAGCATATTTTTGTTTTTATGTAGGCACAATATCTATGAGACTAATTTTTACATAAGGAGGTTGATTTTTATGTACGGACGAAGAGCAAAACCTGATCAGCGAATAAGCTGTGCGGTTGCAGGTTGTAAGTTCAATGAGAACCTTGAATATTGTGGCCTTGAAGGTATTAGAGTTGAAGAAAACGAGATTGGCGAAGATGGTAGTTGTGAATGCAGTATGTGCTCCAGCTTTAAACCTATTGATATCTAACACAAATTAGTCTGGTGCGGTCGAAGGGCGATTTTATTCGTCTTTCGGCTGCTTTTGTTTATGATTATATAGTTTTTTCAACGATATTATTAATTAAAAATGCTGATGTATCTGATTCCTCGTAATATTCTATTTCAAACTCAAAGATACGGCTTACAACTATAGAGCCTTGCTGCTGTATTAATCCTACTAATAAGCTGTCGTCTTTTGCTTGTAAAGCGTAGGGCGGAGTTAAGTATTCGCTAAACTCACCTAAGTATTCTTTTAGGACACTAAAAGGAAAGTGTTCTCGTAAAGTTGGTGTTAGGCAAAGGGAAGCTTCTTTTTCTAGTCCTAGTAAGGTAGAGTCTAGGAAAAGGTGTACTAAGTCTAATTCGCTCTCTATATTCGGTGAAGGTGATGTGAAATGTCCCATTTCTCGAGTGATGTTTAAGGTTGAATCTAAAGCTATTGTGGTTTTAAGCTGATGGTTTGATCTATTGTTTAGATTTCTTATGCAGGTTAAAGTTTCGCTATCAGGTAAATCTATTGTTACAGATTGTGCACTTTCACAAAAATATAGTTCTGGTTTGTTGGTATATTTTAAAATTGCACATATTCCGCTTGCGTCGTTACCATGTATCACTAATATATCTGGTAAGTTTACAATAGATACAGGAACAAGTTTTCCAAGGGTGCAATTATCGCTTAAATGCTCGCCTAGTATGAGATGTCCTTCGTCATCTTCAATTGCGACGTATAAGCCATTTTCCCAAAATAATGTTGCGTGCATATTCCTATGCCAGGGCAATGTGCAACTGTCCAATATTTGTGGGAAAGGTGTTTTGATGTCTAAAGCTTTACGTTTCCACAGACGTATTTCAAAGACATAGTTGGGCCACCTAACAACTTTTGCACTTGATTCGGGAGTGATTACTAAGCTGTCATCGTTTAGCTGTAAAGACATCGTTACGGGTGTGGAGCTGTTATCCAACGGGAAGAATTGAAGACAATGGGTCTTAGCGTTTCCGATTGGCAGATGAATTGCTTCTTCTTCTCGCGCTGCCAGATTCCCATCGACAAAGAAAAATCCTTTTTCGTCTTCTGTTTTTAATACTATAATTGGGAAAATTGTTGACATAACTTTTGCTCCTTTTTTCTAATTGTATATTAATATTCCTATAGCTATGATATAAGTACATAATCTAGTATATTACAACAAAAAAGTTAGGGGTTTACGCTTATCAATTGTAATACTATACTTGTTAAATAAGGAGTGGTTGTTTTGACTGAGTCTATAAACAATATTGCTATAAATATCAATGATTTTGATAATAAGAGTGTAACTGTAGCTGGATGGGTGCGTACATTTAGGACGTCTAAATCGGTTGGATTTATTGAAATAAATGACGGTAGTCGTATGAAAAATGCACAAGTCGTTTTCAATCCTTTAGATATTCCGATTAAGCTTAACACTGGTTGCTCGATTAAAGTTCTTGGCGTAATAAAACCTACTCCCAATGCAAAGCAGCCTTTTGAGATTCAAGCGACAAAAATTGAGCTTTTGGGGGATTGTCCTAGTAGTTATCCTCTGCAAAAAAAGCGGCATTCGCTGGAATTTCTACGGTCTATGCCTCATATACGTATGCGAACCAATACCTTAGGCGCGGTATTTAGACTTAGGTCAATAGTTGCATTTTCTATTCATAAGTTTTTTATGGAGCGAGGGTTTGTTCATGTTCATACGCCTATCATCACGGCTAACGATTGTGAGGGCGCTGGTGAAATGTTCACCGTTACAGCTTTGCCGATAGACGCGATAAAAGAGTCAGGATATGAAGCTTTTCAATCAGATTTCTTTAACACAAGAGCCTCGTTAACGGTATCAGGGCAGCTTGATGCAGAGGCTTTTGCTTTGAATTATGCTAAGGTTTATACCTTTGGACCTACATTTAGAGCTGAAAAATCAAATACTGCTCGTCATGCTGCAGAGTTTTGGATGGTGGAGCCTGAGATGGCGTTTGCTGATTTGCATGATGATATGCAGCTTGCAGAGGACATGGTAAAGTATATAATCACCGATGCTATGGAAATGGCACCCGATGAAATGGAGTTCTTTGATAGGTTTATTCAAGAAGGACTTTTAAGTAGACTAAAGAGTATTATAAGCTCAGATTTTGAGAGGATCACCTATACAAAAGCTATTGAAATACTATTGCAAAGCGGATGTGAGTTTGAGTATGCTGTCGAGTGGGGTTGCGATCTACAAACCGAGCATGAGAGATATATTACGGAGCAGGTTTTTAATAAGCCTGTGTTTGTTACAGACTATCCTAAAGATATAAAAGCCTTTTATATGCGTGCAAACGACGATGGAGCTACTGTTGCTGCCATGGATTTACTGGTGCCTGGTGTGGGTGAGATAATTGGCGGTAGTCAGCGCGAAGAACGCGAGGATGTTTTGCTGGATAAGATGAAAAGCATGGGGCTGCCGGTTGATAAGTACGAAGCGTACCTTGATTTACGAAGGTTTGGTAGCGTTGAGCATGCTGGATTTGGATTAGGATTTGAACGTATGCTTATGTATTTAAGTGGTATTAAAAATATTCGTGACGTTATTCCTCTCCCAAGGACGCTTGGAAACATCGACGGATAATATATTATATTACATGGTTTTTTGTGTAAGTTTGCCTTAATGTGTTCTATTAGTGTGGGTTATTACATAAATAATAAAGAAAATACAAAAGCAAAGAGAACTTCTCTTTGCTTTTTTACTTTCAGTACACAAATTGGTATAGATTGACATTCATTGTCAATAATAACCTTAAAATAGAATTCGGGGGTGAATCCGATGGCCCGTAATACAATAGGTGATAGAAACAATTATCCAATCAACAAAGTTCATTCTGGTTGGCAAGAGTGGGAAGACGCTCTCCTTTGGAATGAAGTAGTTGGCGTACGCAAAGCTGGCAAACCGCTAAAATGTGTGTTTGATGCTGTTTCGGAAGCTACTGGTCGTAAGTCGAACAGCATTCGAAATTATTATTACAGTAAAGTGCGTGAACTAAAAGACCAAAACAAATCTGTAGTTAGTGAAGTTCCCGATATTACTGCATTTGTACCATTTCAAGAACACGAGGTAGTTGATATCCTTAAGCGTGTTTTAACGGCTCAGGCTGCTGGTCAGTCCGTACGAGCTTGTACATTAGAAATGGGAAAAGGCGATAATAAGGCAATGCTTCGGTATCAAAACAAATATCGCAGTGTGATTCGTAACAATCCTGAATTAGTTGAATCCGTTATGAAAGAAATGGAAGCTGAGGGGCTTGATTATGTTAACCCTTACGAGTATCGTTCAACCCGTGGGCGTAAGCGACTTAACAAATTAGATGCATTTTCAAATAATACGGAGTCTAAACGTGATTGGGAAAACATTGCTATTTCTGCAGTTAAGGAACTATTTTTTGCTATTAAGCAGATGGCATCACAAGTCAGTACGTTACCTATATCAGGTGGTCAGGACGAAGTGAATTTGCTTAAGGAAAAGATTGAACTATGGGGTAATCGCACTCAGGCGCTTACACAACAGAATCATCAGTTGGTGGAATTACTCCTAAAAGTGATTGGATCAGCTGGTAATGATCAACAAAATGTTGATAAGGTATCAAGTAATGAGCTTCAGAGTTATGTTCAGCAACTCTTAGGTAAGGTTGATGAGTTTGACCAGGCTGTAGAATAATTTTCTGTAATTATGTACAAAAAGGCGAGTAATCGCTTTTTTGTGTTTTGGCAAAACATGTTTATATTTCAGTACAAATAAAAGCCCTCAAAAGTGAGGGCTTTTATTTGTAAGTAATTATATTAGTTTTAACATTCTATTTAGGAGGCTCAAGTGCTTCGAATTTACTCCACATGTCAAATATCTCTGTCAGAGGTCCAAGTATTACTTCTTGACGTAGCTCATAGAACTTGTTGTAGAAGTCAACATACTCTTGACGTGGTGTGAATGTATCTGTCTTTTCTGTCCATTTTTGAACTGTTTCTTCCATATTTGAGAAGTATCCGGTTGCATGACCAGCTAGAACACATGTGCCCAAAGCGCCAGAGTCCTGAGTTGTTATCAGGGTGTAAGGTACGTTTAATGTATCGGCTTTAATCTGGTTCCAAACAGGTGATTTAGCTCCGCCACCAACGCCCATGATGTTGTTATATGTTACGCCTTGATCTTCAAGGGACTTTAGGAACATCCTGTATTCAAAAGACACAGATTCCATTAGTGCACGCCATAGATGTGCTTGGTTATGACCAGGTGTCAGGCCTAGCCATGCACCTTTTGCATAAGGCCATGATGGTGTCATTGTTCCTGTTAGGTAAGGAGCAAATAACGATGCCATGGATCCAGCTGGAACCTTTGCTGCCAAAGAGTCCATCATTGGATATGCTTCGGTGATGCCCTTCATGTTCAAAATGCCATCTCTGTACCATCCACGCGCAAATCCGCCTGATGATAGGCAGCCCCATAAACAAAGTTGCTCACCGTCTATAGCTTTTGATGTAACTAGAACTTCGTTTTTGCGAGCAGCGTCAAGATCATCAGTTATGAATGTCATGATTGAAGCTGTTCCAGCAACGTCCATTGCCTGGCCAGCTTTGCAAACGCCTGCGCCTAATGTTGCAACCATAAGGTCACCGCCGCCAGCTACTAATGGTGTGCCAGCTTTTAGACCTGTGCGTGCTGCCATTTCTGGGCAAACATTACCAACAACTTCCCAAGGAGCAACTACTTTAGGTAGTACTTCTATAGGGATTCCGTACATGTTGAACTGTTTTTCAGACCAATCATTGTTCTCAAGATGGAATCCGATTAGCCAACCAGAAGCGTGTGACCAGTCGATAAATGCATCTTTTGCCTTCATGCCGCCAAGTTTACCCATACAGAAAGGCTCGATGTTACAAAACTTTTTAGCGCGCTTTGCGTAATCAGCGTTTTTATAAAGCCACTTTAGTACCATAGGTACACAGTCAGGGCCTATGCCCCATTTAGCGCTTTCTTCAACCCATATAGGTTCACAGTTTTCACGTGTGTATTTTGCTTCTGCTTGTGAACGCATATCTAAGTAAGGGATAAAAGGTCCGATTGCATTAAAATCATCGTCGATTGGAACCGTTCCGTCAACTATTCCACTACCGCTTACGCCTTTGACGTTCTCAGGATCCATACCTGTTACCTGCATAACTTCAGCAATACCTTTTACAACGTTTTCAAAGTGCTCGTTTGCATCCATTTCTACCCAACCAGGATTAGGGTAAGTACAATGTACTTCATTGAACGCTACAGCTAAACAATTTCCGTCAAGGTCATACAATCCAACTTTTGTGCCCATTGTGCCGTTATCAAATCCGATAAAGCAAGGTTTCATTTGTGTGTCCTCCAAATGTATTATTGTTTAGTTGTTTTAATTTGTTAATACAACAAACTAAAACACACGTTGAAATCCGATTAATAAGACGAATAAGTAAACGGTTTATTATAAATACATTATGCAATTTTCTGCATATATATTATTATATAATCATACATGTTAAGATATGTCAATCAAAATATTGCATATTGCAAAATTGATCAATAAATGTGTTACGCTTGTAATTTAGATTTTAACGAATGTTGGATTCATGTTTTTGAAAGTGGTAATGTGATTAAAACCGCTATGTTTAATTCCTTGAATTGCGTTATCAAAATATCGCCCCATCTGCTCAGGGAAATGAGCATCTGATCCTATAGTTATTATTTCGCCGCCTAGTTCTTTATACCGTTTGACGTAATCGTAGCCGGGCACAGGCATATTATGTGTTGGATATGATGATGTATTCACTTCAATCCCATGTCCGCTCTCAATTATTAGCTTTAATAACTGATCGGAAAGGTCGGTTAAATCCGCATATGCCATTATTTTTTTTTCAAATGGAATAAATCTAGAAGGGTAACATATGTGTCCTACTACAGAATAATTGTTAAAGGAAGAAAGGCAGGCAATAAGCTCTTGAAGGTATATTTCGTATGCTTGTTGGCTGGTCATTCCTGTAAAATATTCAGGAAAATAGGGGTCTTGCCCTTGAATAAAATGGACTGAAGCAATAATAAAATCGAAGTCACAGTCTTTTATCAAATTATCCATTGTGGATGTAAGGTGCGGTTGCAATCCAAGTTCAATTCCTTTTCTTACATCATAATTGGGATATTTTGCAATAACTTGCTTTTGTAGTTGGTTATATGCTTTGGGATCAAGAGAATGAAAGAATTGAGAATATCCAAAGTCTATATCTAAGTGATCGGTGATGCAAAAGTGGTCCATCCCCATACTAATCGCTTTTTCTATCATAGATTCCATAGGCGCAATTGAGTCGTGTGAGCTGTTACAGTGGGTGTGGTAATCGACAAACATAAATACATCTCCAGTTTAGTTTAATTAATTTAAGTATACCATAAATGCAAATTATTTTTTTTTATGTAATAACGCAAAAAACGATGCAACAAAATTTATTTGTTGCATCGGTAATAGTTATTCTACGATATTACTATGTTCACCAATCGTCCCTTGATTACAATAACTTTTCTAACAGTTTTTTCGCCTATGGCTTCAATAATTTTTTCATTTGCCAGTGCTAATTCTTTAATTTTATCGTCATCTAGATCGGAAGCGACCTCGATATGAGCTCGTATTTTTGAATTGATTTGAACTCCAAGTTCTATTGTATCTTTAACCAGCTTTGATTCATCAAACTCAGGCCAAGGTTGATTATGAATGGAGTATTCGTTGCCCATGTTTTGCCAAAGTTCTTCACAAGTATGAGGGGTAAAGGGTGCCATTAGCTTTAATAGATCTTTGCATGTCTCGATAAATAGCGAAACGTTTATTTCTTCGCCTGAATCTAAGTATTTATACATGGCGTTAACAAGTTCCATTAGTCGAGCTATGGATGTATTAAACTGGAACTTATCTATATCATAAGTTACACTCTTAATCGTATAATGGCGTGAATATAGCAAGTCTTTTTCCTTCTCTTTAATCTTGCTATAGTTTGAAGGTGTAAGGCTAGCTCCGCGTTCAATTATCCTAACAACCCGTTCTAAGAACCTGTGAACGGCTTTTATTCCGTCATCGTTCCACGCGCCACCCTCGATATAAGCAAAACCAAATCCAAGGTACATACGAAAAACGTCTGATCCATATTTCTTTATGTAAGAGTCTGGAGATATAACGTTTCCGCGTGATTTACTCATACGGTTTCCGTCTGGGCCAAGTATTATGCCTTGATGAACCAAAGATGTGAATGGTTCGTCAAACGATAATAGTCCCATATCTCTTAGTGCTTTAGTGAAGAAACGTGCGTATAGCAGATGCATGCATGCGTGTTCAGGTCCACCTATATATTTATCGACGGGCAACATTGTATCTACTATTTCTTTGTTAAACGGTTCCTTATCGTTTTTGTTATCAACGTATCTTAAGAAGTACCATGATGAACATACGAATGTATCCATGGTGTCGGCATCGCGTTTTGCTGGCTTGCCACACTTTGGACAAGTGGTGTTAATGAATTCTTCATTTGTAGCAAGTGGGGAAGTCCCCTTTGGAGAGAAGTCCACCTCGTATGGCAATAGTACAGGCAAATCGTTTTCAGGAACAGGCACTGCCCCGCATTCGGGACAATGGATCACAGGTATGGGGGTTCCCCAATAGCGTTGTCTTGATACTAGCCAGTCTCTTAATCTAAAGTTTGTTTTAAAGTCGCCCTTATTATTTTCCTTGAGTTTATCTATAATAGCTTTTTTGGCTTGTTCTGTAGTTAATGAATCAAAGCCAGGGCTGTTTGTTAGTATGCCGTGTTCAACAAAAGGCAGGCTATCATCTTGCTTGCCATCACCAGATATTACTCGCTTTATAGGCAATTCAAATTTTGCTGCAAACTGGAAGTCTCGGCTGTCATGAGCAGGAACAGCCATTACTGCACCTGTTCCATATGTTACCAGCACGTAGTCAGCGATCCAAATAGGCACTTTTTCTCCGTTGATAGGGTTAATAGCGTAGCTACCTGTAAATACGCCTGTTTTTTCTCGCTCTGTTGATTGCCTTTCGATTTCTGTTGCTTTTGTGCAGTCAGAAATATATTGAGTGACCTCGTCTATGTTGTCTGGAGTGGTGACCTCTTGTACCATAGGATGTTCAGGAGCTAATACGACATAGCTGCAGCCAAACAGTGTATCAGCTCGAGTGGTGAATACTGTAAACGATAGTGATGAGTCATAAACATCAAACGTTATCTCGCCACCTGTCGATCTCCCAATCCAGTTTTTCTGCATCATTTTTGTTTTTTCGGGCCAGTCCAGTCCGTCTATATCATCTAACAGCTCTTGAGCATAGTCGGTTATCTTGAAAAACCATTGCGTTAGGGTCTTTTTTTCGATGGTTGTCGAGCATCGCTCGCACTCACCGTCTATTACCTGCTCATTTGCAAGTACGGTATTGCAGTTAGGACAGAAGTTTACTGGCGCATTTTTACGATATGCTAGGCCGCGTTCAAGCAACTTTAAAAATAGCCATTGCGTCCATTTATAATAATCGCTGTTGCAGGTTATTAGTTCATAATCCCAATCAAATGTTGCGCCCATTTCTCTTAGCTGATGTTCCATTGTTTCTATGTTTGCTAATGTAGAGTCTTTTGGATGTATGCCAGTTTTTATTGCGTAGTTTTCGGCTGGCAACCCAAATGCATCAAAGCCCATTGGTTGAAATACTTCGTCGCCCTGCATTCTCTTAAAGCGTGCATAGCTGTCCGATAGACCATAGTTATACCAGTGACCTACATGGAGCCTTGCTCCTGATGGATAAGAAAACATTTCTAGTATGTAACGTTTCTTGTCAATTTTTTCAGGATCAAACTTATAAAGGTTTGTCTCATCCCATTTTTTCTGCCATTTTCGTTCTATGCTTTTGAAGTCCATATTTTTACCCCTTACGCTATTTAAAAAAGCCCTGACTCAGTTAGTTAACTGCGCCATAGGCTGTCTAATGGTGTTATTAGCATTAGCTTTTTAACTATACAAATTAATTTTAGTATTAACGTTATTATATGTCAAGATAATGCTTATTAATCTTTAAGGTTTATGTTACGAGTATGCTCTACACGCTCCCAAGTAGTGTTTTTTTGTTTGAATAAGCACGCTAGATTGATAAATACCCATGACAGCAAAAAAACCGGATAATATAATAGCCCCTTAACCCATTTTTTAAATGGTAGGTGACGACCAAATAACATGGTAGATAGGACTTGTCCCGTAGGGATAAGCAGCGCAAAAATAGCGAAGTATATGAAAAACGCGCCAACCAGATCGCCTAAACCCCATCCAGCGATTGTTCCAATTACGTATAACAAAAGAAGTAATATTGAGACATATAAAACTAGCGGCATTATTATATACAACATTGCGTCGAATATAAAAAGCTTTTTATGCTTTAAAAATCCCAAGAACAATTTAGGGAAGCACAGTCTTAGGCATTGGATATGTCCAACAGACCATCTCATGCGTTGTTTGTACGATTGTTTATAAGCAAGTGGTTGTTCGTCATATACTTTTGCATTTTTGGCCCAATAAACTTTACGACCTTTTGCTATGTTCAATAACGAAAACTCAATATCTTCGGTCAATGTTTTTGTGTGCCAGCCACCCCAGTCTTTTATTACGTCTATTCCAACCATGAATCCAGTACCGTTTATTAAAGGCGAAAGACCTATGTTATAGCGTGGAAGGTGATATAGCAAGTTGTTAGTCCAATAATGGAAAGCATAACTTAATGTTATCCAGTTGTCTGTGGGGTTTTTTATATCACGGTAGCCCTGAACTATGTTTTCACCGCAACAAAGCTTTTGGTTCATTTCAGGGATGAATTCTGCATCGACTATATTGTCCGCGTCGAAAACGCACAGTGCATCATAGGTGTTGGGGTGTTTTTCAAGCATTTGATCAACGAACCATTCAAGAGCATATCCTTTACCGATATGTGTTTTGTTTTCACGTTCATAAACATAAGCGCCCATTGCTCTTGCAAGTTCGGCTGTGTTATCTGTGCAGTTATCAGCAATTACGTATATATCGATTAATTCAGATGGATAGTTTTGTTCTTGTAGGCTTTTGATCAAGGATTCTATCACAAATTTTTCGTTACGAGCACAAATTATTGTCATAAACTTGTGCTGTTTTAGCGGCATTATCATTTTAGGTTGCTTATTCATTCCACTAAACATGGTGATGATAGTGTTATATACAAACAGGAGGGATAGTATTAAAAAATATGGTCCAAGTATTAATATGATGGTTGTTGACATTATATTATTTCAAGATTACCAAATAATCTGTCTCCTTTAGAATTCTTTGGTATGTTACCATACATAAATATATTTTACAAGATAATACATACCACAAAAATATAGTTTTTAGTATCTAGGGATTTTTAATATTTGATTTTTCGTGTATAATACTTTTTTAAAATATGAAGTTAATATATTTTTTATAATTATTATAGTGTTGAATACGGCTGATAATTGACTATGCAATGTATTTTGATATAAACTATACGAGTATAATTGTGTTTGATAGTTAAGCGCTTTTGCGCTAAACAATATATTTAATTTTTGCGAGGAATAAGAACGTGGAAGAAATTCAAAAGAGATTGGGGATTAGGATCCCTAGAGTACTGCTGCCTTCAGAGAATGTTGATTATTCTAAGTGGGCTGTTATTGCTTGTGATCAGTATACGTCACAGCTTGATTATTGGAATGAAGTTATTGACATTGTTAACGATGCCCCTTCTACTTTGCATATGATATACCCAGAGATTTTCTTGGGTGAGGAGTGTCCACAAAAACGTATTGACTCTATTTCTGCTAATATAGAAAAATATTTATCAGACGGCACCTTGGTTGAATTGCCACCTGGCGTTATTGTTACTATTAGATCGGATCAGCAGGGTAAAGTAATCAGAAAAGGTGTAATGTTAAACGTTGATCTCGAGTGCTATGATTACTCGGTTGGATCAACGGCACTTATTCGTGCTACCGAAGGTACAATTAAAGATCGGATACCACCTAGACTAAGAGTGAGGGCTGAAGCAGCAGTTGAGGTTCCGCATGTAATGATGCTTATTAACGATGAATCAAAAAGCATTATTGAGCCTATTATAAATAGTGTTGAAGGATTAAAACCCATATATGATACTGAATTGATGATGGGAGGGGGTTCCGTAAAAGGGTGGCTTGTTAGGCAGCCGTATGACATTACTCGACTGTTTAGCAGCATGGAAACTCTGATTATGGAATCATTAAATAGTGGGAATAATTACCCCGTCCTTTTTGCAGTTGGTGATGGGAACCATTCTTTAGCTACTGCTAAAGCGCATTGGGATAATATCAAAAAAAACTTAGATGAAGAACAAATCAGGAATCATCCTGCAAGATTTGCTCTTTGCGAGATTGTAAATCTTTATGATGATTGCATTAAGCTTGAGCCTATTCACAGGTTAATTTTCAATGTTGATCCTGAAAAATATTTCAAAGAAATAATTAAGTATTTTAATGACACTAATCAAAGTGTGAGCGTCATGGTCGGAAACAACAAAATCTCTTATGGCCAGGCATTTCAGTTCTTTTATGGAGATGAATCCTTTGTAATCAATGTAAAAGCACCTAAAAGAGATATTGCGACAGATACTATTCAGGCTGCGATCATGGCTGTAGCCGATAGTTTTGATGACGTTGTAATCGATTATATTCATGGTCAGGATGCGCTTGAAGAGCTGGCTAAAGGCACGAACAGGATAGGTATCCTTTTACCAGAATTTGAAAAATGTACGATTTTTGATACAGTTGAAAAAGGCAAGGTTTTGCCCCGCAAGGCTTTTTCTATAGGTGAAGCATATGAAAAACGCTATTATATGGAATGTAAGCGAATAAAACCATAAGTTATAGATTGCGTGTAATTATTTTAATGGAGGCTTTTTTATGGGCATTAAGGTAGCAAAGTTTGGTGGAAGTTCTTTGGCAAATGCTACTCAGTTTGAGCGAGTTCGAGCTATAGTCAAAGGTGATGATGATATTAGGTTTGTGGTTCCTTCGGCGCCAGGCAAACGTAATAATAATGATGAGAAGATAACGGATCTTTTATATAAATTACAGTCTTTGGCAAATAAAGATGGATTCAACAAAACATATCAGAAGATTGAAGATAGATATTCTGAAATAATAAAAACATTAAACATTGATCTTGATTTAGCGGCTGATCTTGAAAAGGTGAAAACTGATATATTGAATGGAGCTGATGCCGATTATGCGGCAAGCCGAGGGGAGTTTTTAAACGGAATTATCCTTGCAAACTACTTGGGTTACGAATTTATTGATGCTGCCGAAGTGATTTGTTTTGACGAAAATGGTAAGTTGTTATTTGAAAAGACAAATGAAACAATGGCTAAGAGGCTTAATGATTGCAATAATGCGGTTATTCCTGGGTTTTATGGAGCACAGCCTTGCGGCAGGGTCAAGACGCTTTCCCGTGGTGGATCGGATGTCACAGGAGCTCTCGTCGCGGGTGCTATTAATGCTGAAGTCTATCAAAATTGGACCGATGTTTCAGGGTTTTTAGTTGCCGATCCTCGTATAGTTGATAATCCTGACGTTATAAAATACATTACGTATAAAGAACTGCGTGAGTTATCTTACATGGGCGCTACTGTATTGCATGAAGAAGCTATTTTCCCTGTTAGGCGGGCGGGTATCCCTATTAATGTTAAGAATACCAATGCTCCTTTAGACGAGGGAACATTGATTGTTCAGACAATTCCTGATGATTATGAATCAAAGCCGATTACTGGCGTTGCTGGACGTAAGGGTTTTACTGTTATTGCGATTGAAAAGGCCATGATGAACTCGGAGGTTGGGTTTGGACAACGCGTTTTAGATGTGTTAGCAAGGCGTGGAGTGTCGTTTGAGCATATGCCTACTGGTATTGATACTTTGTCTCTCGTTATTTCAGATGTGGAGCTATCAGGCAAGTTAGATGTTATAATCAATGATTTAAACGCTGTTTGCAACCCTGATTCAATCGAAATTTTTAAGAACCTAGCGCTTATTGCCACTGTTGGTCAAGGTATGATTCGTAATATTGGTATTTCGGCAAAACTTTTTGGTGCTCTTGCTAAGAATAATGTTAACATTCGCATGATTGATCAAGGGTCAAGCGAATTAAATATTATTGTTGGGGTGGAAATAGATGACTTTGAAGTGGCTGTTTGTTCCATTTATAATGCTTTTATGAAGGACGAGAAATAAGTGGTTGGCAATCTTAGCGCAATTTTTAGTCTTGTATTAATTATGTGTGCCGGATGGTTCATGGGATATAAAGAGTGGGTAGGTGAGGACGGCGCTAATTCTTTGGTTAAGATATTAGGGTCGATAGCATTGCCTGCTGTTACAGGATATCAGGGGCTAAGTATGGACACATCTAGCGTATTTTTGGATGCACCTATTGCGATATTAACGGTTTTTTTATCAATAATTGTTACAATGCTTATTAGTGCGGTTGTCATTAAAATCATTAAGGTCCCAGAAGGAAGACGTGGACTTTTTACTGTACTCTTTGCCACTTGTAATACCATTTTAGTGGGTGTTCCAGTTATTGAGTCGTTTTATTCTCAGGATGTTATCGTATATGTTGTGTACTATTTTGTTGCTAATACCACCATTACTTGGAGTATTGGTGTTTATTTAATAAAAAGAGACGCTGCAATTCTACGCGGGGAAAATACTAAATTTAGTTTTCGGGACTTAAAAAAAGCTATTTCATTGCCATTGATTACTTTTATTATTGGACTTTGTATTAATATTTCGGGTATTTATATTCCGGAGCTTTTTACCACAACTGTTTCGTATTTGTCTCGTATGGCTACTCCGCTTGGGCTTATGTATGCAGGATTATTGATCTATCTTGGAGGGAAAAAGTCACTTAATTTAAAAAAAGGACACATTGGTGTGTTTGCTGGACGGTTCTTGATTTGTCCACTAGTATTAATGGCGGCATCTACCGTTTTTTCTTTGCCAATAGATATTCGTAATGTTTTTGTACTGGAGGCAGCTATGCCGACCGCTGTTCAGTCGGTTGTTATTTCCGGGCTATATGGAGCAGATGATGCTTTTGCTTCTACAGCACTATCTTGGACACTTGCACTTTTAATAATAGCCGCACCTTGTTGGGTTTTTATCACAGGTATGATATAATAATTTTTTGTTTAGTTGCCATATGAGGTTTTTTAAGGAGGACTTTTTTTGACTTCCAAACGCAAGCTTGAATATGCGATAATTATATTTGTTTCGCTGGTGTTTTTCTTGGCGGTATTGTCTGCTTTTGCAACTCCTGGCGATTTTTCTGATATGCAACCTCACATGGATAAGCATGTTCAAATCATGGAAGGTAATGCTTCTACGGCTTATCCGATGATGTATTATTCAGCCGAGGCAATTCATGTATTTTTTAATCTCCCGTTAAATATTTCATACGGATTATTTTTAGCATTGTGCACTATTGGTGTTTTGTTTACCTTAGTTTGGTTTTTCAGAAGAAACGCAAAACTACCACTGCTATTTTCATTCTTTGGCGCGCTTGTCGTTTCAATAATGTTGCATGTATATTTTCCGGGTGGACCTATATGTATTTTCTTTGGACAAGGTGGAGGCAATGCCTGGTTGAACCCATCATTTACCGCTATGAAACCGTTTTCAGTCATTGCTTTTATTTCTTTTGCTATGATGATCGACACTTTGATACGCAGAAGAAATGTGGATGATAAGTTTGTTCTATTAAAAGAACAAAAATCTAGTGAAAATACGCTGTGCGCAATTTTTGTGATTTCCTGTGTGTTAAGCTTGATTTCTAAACCCAGTTTTGTGTTTGGGTTTGTTTTTGCTGCTATAATATTTTTTATTATAAGATGGAGGTTTATTAACAAAAAGTTCTTCTGCGTAATGCTATTTTCTAGCGTGTTGATGGGCTTTATACTTATCTTGCAGTTTGATGAAATTTTTAAAGCAACTGGATTACATAGCGGTGGTATTATTTTTTCACCCAGTCGTGCAATATACTATATGGGTGTTATGTCTAAAAACATTTTTATTTCTATTATGTCTAATCTAGTTTATCCTATTGTTTTACTAGTGCTATTTTACAAGCATATTAAGCCTGCAAAAAACAACGTTTATCTGCTAGCATGGATTTTTTATGGGGTATCTATGGTTATCGCCTTTACTCTTAGTGAGGGATCGTTTCCTGAGCACTTAAATATGGAGTGGACAAAGAGTATGGCTATTTTCTTGCTAAACATGGTTTCGACTTTAGAGCTATTTAAGCTTATTCAAAAGCGTAAAGAGATGACGGAGTTAGTTGTATCTAAGAGACGTGCTTTTGATATTAAGCTAGGTATTGTATCATTGTGTCTTGCATTGGAGCTTTATACGGGAGTGATTTGGCTTTATATGTATATTTGATTTTAAGAAATGTCTGTTTTGTGGACAGATTTGCGTATATAAAAAGGACCGCCCATATCGGGTGGTCCTTTTGTTTGTATTACTTCATTGAGCGTACTCGCATTACTCCGCTGATTTTGTTTAGCATATCAATACCGTCTGTGTTTAGTGGTTGGTCAAGTGCAAATAGTGTATAAGCGAGGTCGTCTACACTTCTATTGATCATATCACCAATATTTATGTTGTGCTCGTTCAATATTGATGCAAACTGTCCCACCATGTTAGGAACATTTTTGTGCAGTACGCTTACTCTAAACTTACTGTTGATAGGAAGCTCACAGTTGGGCAGGTTGATGCAGTTGCGCAAGTTTCCTTGTTCAAAGAAAAACCTCAGCTCTCTTGCTGCCATTGATGCACAGTTTTCCTCTGCTTCGGGGGTTGATGCGCCTAGGTGTGGAATTGCTAATATCTTTTCGTGACCTAATACATCGTCTATAGGAAAGTCCGTTATATAATTTGAAAGAGTACAGTTATCAAGTGCTTTGATAACGTCTTTTGTATTTACAATTTCATCCCTAGAGAAATTTAGCAAACAACATCCCTGTTTGGTTTTCTTGAAGACCTTTTTATTAAACAATTCCCTAGTTTGTTCGATTAGAGGTACATGAATCGAAATATAGTCACACTGTGTAACCAGTGAATCAAGGCTAGTTGCCCTCTTTACGGAGCTTGATAGACCCCATGCTGATTCAACAGAGATGAACGGATCATAGCCCATTACATGCATTCCTAGGTCGATTGCTTGGTTACTGACCATTACTCCTATTGATCCTAGACCGATTACGCCTAAACATTTTCCTTTTAGTTCAGGGCCTGCAAACTGTTTTTTTCCTTTTTCAACTAGTCCCGGGACTTCGTCACCTTTGCCCTTTAATGATTGTACCCAATCCATTGCTCGTATTATGTTTCTTGAAGAAAAAAACATTGAAGTAAAGACAAGTTCTTTTACAGCGTTAGCGTTTGCTCCTGGTGTATTGAACACAGCGATGCCTTTTTCGGTACAAGCCGAAATTGGGATGTTATTGACACCGACTCCTGCTCTTGCTATTGCCAAAAGGTTGTCGTTAAGTTCTATCTCGTGGCAGCTTGCGCTTCGGACTAAGATGGCATCAGGATTCTCTATATTTGGTGAGACAAGGTATTTATCCTCGGGTAGCTCGTCGAAAATGGCATCCGAAATTTGGTTTAGTGTTTTTATCTTAATCATTTTTTCCTCCAGAATTATCTGTTTTGCAGTTCAAACTCTTTCATAAAGTTTACTAATGCTTTTACTCCGTCCATCGGCATGGCGTTATAGATACATGCGCGCATTCCGCCTACTGATCTATGTCCCTTTAGGTTAACCATTCCTTTTGATTGCGTTTGTTTTAAAAACTCGCTTATCAGCTCTTGGGTTGGCAACAAAAATGGTACGCACATGAGCGATCTATCCTCTTTTCTGGCTGTTCCAGTAAACAAATTAGAGTTATCTATGAAGTCGTAAAGCAATCCTGCTTTTTCTTCATTTATTTTTTGCATTATGCTCACTCCGCCGTTTTCATTTAGCCAGTCAAATACCAGTTTTGCTACGTATATGCTAAACGTTGGTGGAGTGTTGTACATAGATCCCGCATCATCATATGTTTTATAGTTTAGCATTATTGGCACATCATCGCCTGCGTTTCCTATGAGATCTTTTCTTATAATAACTATTGTTAATCCGCTAGGTCCGACGTTTTTTTGCGCTCCTGCATATATTATTCCAAAATCGTTGACGTTTATTTTCTCGGATAGTATGTGTGAGGAGGCGTCAGTTATAAGCGGCACATTTCCAGAGTCTGGGATGCTGGTGAAGCGAGTGCCGTAGATGGTGTTATTTATTGTAAAGTGCAGATAGTCGGCATCTTTATCTAATTTTGTTTTGTCGATGCTTGGAACATAGTTAAACGTTTTATCTTCAGATGTTGCAACTATGTTTATATCTAACATTTTTTTTGCCTGAGCAATTGATTTTTTAGACCACATTCCAGTATTTATATAGTCGGCCTTACCGTTCTTTTTTAGGTTTAGTGGAACCATGGCAAATTGCATCGATGCTCCGCCTTGTAAGAACAAAACACTATATTCATCAGAAATGTTCATTAACTTTCTTAGTTGGGATTCTGCGCCATTTATTATTTCTTCGTACATTGGGCTACGGTGACTCATTTCCATTACGGACATACCGTGTCCCTCATGATTGATCAACTCGCGTTGAACTCGTTCTAATACGGGCAACGGTAATGTTGCTGGGCCGGCCGAAAAATTGTAAACTCGGTTATCCATGGCCGATCGTCCTCCTTTTTGTTATAAAAAAATTAAAAGGCTTAATAGTTAAATAATTAACAATTACAAAGCCATTATAAACCATTGACAAAAAAAACACAAGCGTTCAGTCTGATTTATTACCTATATTTTTCTAATTGTTGAAGAATTCTGAGAACTCCCTTATTATAATAATATAAAATGCTAATAGTTGCAAAGTTTGATTTATAAATGAAGGAGCAATAATGGATTTATTTACCGCACAATCGGATAAACTTGCGCCTCTAGCCGATAGGATGAGGCCTACGACTTTAAACGATTTTTTAGGGCAAGAGCATATAGTTGGAAAAGGAAAGCTATTACGTCGTGCCATTGAAACTGATAGTTTAACGTCTAGTATATTCTTTGGGCCGCCTGGCACGGGCAAAACTACGCTTGCGTGGATTATTGCTCAGACTACGGGGGCTGCTTTTGAAAGGTTAAACGCTGTTTCTTCAGGGGTTAAAGAAGTTAGAGAAGTAATTGATCAGGCTGAAAGCAGATTAAAGCTATATGGTAAAGCGACGTATTTGCTCCTTGACGAGTGCCATAGGTGGAGCAGGACTCAATCCGATTCAATTTTGCCTGCATTGGAAAAAGGCATAATTCGGTTTGTTGGTTCGACTACCGAAAATCCTTTTATTGCTATGTCCGGCGCTATTGTAAGCAGATGCAGGATATTTGAGTTTAAGCAGTTGGATAAACAAGACGTTATTAAGGCGTTAAATAGGGCAATAAACGATAATGAAAACGGTCTTGGAAAGTATAAAGTGCAAGCTAGTGATGAAGCTATTAATCATATTGCTAGCTTATCGAACGGCGATGTGAGAAGCGCGCTTAATGCTCTTGAGCTGGGGGTGTTATCGACAAAGCCAAACGAACGCGGCGAGGTTGTTTTTGATTTAGAGGTAGCTGAAGAGTCGATTCAACACAGGGCATCACCTTGTGATGATACCCAGTTTTACGATATGCTCAGCGCGTTTTGCAAGAGTTTACGTGGTTCGGATTCGGATGCAGCGCTTTTGTGGAGTGCTAGGATGATTCAAGCAGGAGTCGATGCTAGAATAATTGCGCGCAGGCTGATTGCTCACGCTAGCGAAGATGTCGGGATGGCTAATCCAAATGCTATGTTGCAAGCCATAGCGGCGGCACAGTCGATTGAGCTTATAGGTATGCCAGAAGCAAGGCTTAGTTTAGCACAGGCAATCATATATATATGTGAGTCTCCAAAGTCAAATTCTGTGTGCATGGCGATCGACTTAGCCATTTTTGATGCTAAGGATAAAATAAATCAACCAGTGCCGATGCACTTGCGCGATACTAGTTATCGAGGGGCTGAAAAACTTGGTAACGGTAAAGGATATAAGTGTGCGCATGATTATCCTGGTAGCTATGTTGTGCAGCAGTATGTACCAGACGATATGGTGGGAACTACGTACTATTACCCAAGTGAGCAAGGATATGAATTGAAGATAAAACAAAATAAGGCTAGTCGAGATAAGTTTGGATTGAATGATGAGGTAAAGACAGATGATTGATAAATTGTTTTTAGAAGAAGTGCTTAGCGTAGCTTCTGTAGGAAGTGACTTTGCTGAGGTGTTTGTTGAGGATATTGAGTCGACATCTCTCTCGTATATGAATGGAAAAGTTGAAAATGCTTTATCAGGGAGAGAGAGTGGCGTGGGGATACGTGTTTTCGATGGCGTTAAGACGGCCTATGCTATTGCTCCTTTAGAGAAAATGGCTATTATGGAGGCGGCTAAAAACGTATCGGCAGCTTTGTGTGCAAATCATGCTAGGATTGATGTTTCGCTTAAGGAAGTTGATTATCCTAAAAACGGTAGTATCAAGATTTTTCCGTCGTCTGTGTCTATGCAAGACAAGATGAGTGTTGTTAAAGAATGTTACTTAGCGACTAAGGATGAGGGAGCAGAAATTGCTCAGGCAAACGTTGATTACTCGGATGTTTGCCAGCGTGTTACCATAGCAAATACAGAGGGGCTTTTGTGTAGCGATGAAAGGGTGCGTACCCGAATCAGTGTGCAGGCTGTTGCGGCTAATGCAAACGAGAGTCAGACGGGGAGGCAGTCGCCAGGGCGTAGTATGGGGTTTGAGTTGTTTGATACCATAGACGTTTATGAATACGCTAGGTTGGCTGTCCGTAGCGCTCAAACAATGCTTAAAGCGCCGTTTTGTCCGGCTGGAGAGATGCCTGTAGTGCTGGATAACGGCTTTGGTGGAGTGATTTTCCATGAGGCTTGTGGGCACTCATTAGAGAGTACGTCTGTTGCTAAGGGGAATTCGGTATTTAGTGATATGATGGGGCAAAAAATTGCTTCAGATTGCGTTAGTGCGGTGGACGATGGAACGCTTGATAATGAATGGGGAACAACATCGTGTGACGACGAAGGTTTTAAGACGGATAGAAATATGCTGATTACTAACGGCGTATTGACTGGATATATGGTTGATAGACTAGGCGCTAGGCGTATGAAATGCAATCAGACGGGCAGCGGTCGTAGGCAGAACTATCGGTTTGCGCCTACGTCACGTATGACCAATACATATATTTTGCCCGGGCAGGATAATAGGAATGATATGATTGCATCAATGGGTGATGGGCTTTATGCGAGGCAGCTTGGTGGCGGCTCTGTAAACCCTGTTACTGGGCAATTTAATTTTGCTGTACTCGAAGGTTATTTGATTAAGAATGGTAAGATCGTAAATCCTGTGCGTGGAGCAACTTTGATTGGCAAAGGTAGCGAAGTTTTACTCAATATAGACAAAGTTGGGCGTGATTTAGCCTTGGGGCAGGGTATGTGTGGTTCTATATCGGGTAGTGTACCCACTAGTGTTGGGCAACCGCCCATTCGCATTTCACGCATGATAGTAGGAGGGCGTAAATAATGAGAGATGAATATATAAAGAGATTGCTAGATAGGGCGCTAGTAAATGGTGCTGATTGTGCAGAAGTATTTTATTCTGGGGGCACGTCCACTAAGATTAGCGTATTTGGTGGCGAAGTCGACAGCTTTTTAGATAGCAATACTCAAGGGATTGGGCTTCGAGCGCTTTATGGGCGGTGTCTTGGGCAGTCATATAGCGAAATGTTTGATGATAAGGCTATCGATATGATGACCAAGATTACTAAGCAGTCGGCTGATATTTATGATAATAAAGAGGATGGGATTCTTTGCGCTGGGGGTTTTCAAGAGTACGATGAAGTTAATCTTATACGTTATAACGGCAGCGAAATAGCGCAAAAGCATAAGATCGAATTAGCGCTTGAACTATATAATCAAGCTTTTAAATGCAGTGATAAGGTGCGCTCGGTTCAGCATTGTGCTCTTAGTATGGGAAATGGAGATATCAGGCTGTGTTCTACCAGTGGAATGGACGCAAGGCGCAGCGATGGAATGTGTATTATATATATCCAGCCAGTAGTACAGGATGAAACAAATGTTCAAACAGGGTTTGCCTTTTCTGCTTCTCGTGATTTTTATAGTCTTGATCCTGCAAAGGTGGCAAGCGAGGCTGTTGAACGCGCGTTGGATAAATTCAATCCGACCACCATTAAGAGCGGTGAATACAATACGATTATCGGTGCTAAGGCAATGATATCTTTGATAGAAGCTTTTGCTCCTGTTTTTAGCGCTAAGCGAGCTCAAGAAGGGTTATCACTTCTTGCTTCAAAACAGGGCGAAATGATTGCATCCGATTGTTTTACTCTAATAGATGATCCGCTGTTACCCGATGGATTTGCAAGTTGCCCCTTTGACGGTGAAGGCGTTAGTGGAGGCAAGTTGAATATTATTGATAAAGGTAGGCTAACTACACTACTATATAACCTTGAGAGCGCAAAGAAGGCTGGGGTTGATTCAAACGGAAGGGCGCTAAGGTCGTCATATAAATCGCCTGTGGCTACTTCGCCAACAAATTTATATGTTGAGAAAGGCGAATATAGCTTAGAACAATTAATGGGTAAGGTGCAAAATGGCGTTATTATCACCGAGTTTGAGGGCCTACATGCTGGTGTTAACAGTATCTCGGGTGATTTCTCGTTATCAGCAAAGGGTTTTTCCATTGAAAATGGTGGAAAAACTAGGGCGGTCGATCAGATAGTTGTATCAGGCAATTTCTTTGAAATGTTAAAGCGGATTATTTTTGTGGGCAAGGAATTAGAATGGGGAATACCTGGATCTATGTGTGTTGGAAGTGCTCCGATTGTGGTAGAAGGGCTTCATATTGCCGGAGAATAAAAAGCTATTAATACTTGCTTTACAAATATGGTTGACTAATCTATAATTATAAGCTATAGAGTAATAATAACGATGATGGAAAAGTGCGTTTTGCGTATGATGCCAAGCGAGTTTGGGTGGGTGCGAGCCAAACCGTCTGTTAAAGCGTGTATCCTTCCTGAGTTGCAAGACTGAAAGCGGTTCTTTGAAATAAGTCTTGTCGAAAGCCTCTCGTTACGAGGTTTACACCAATAAAGTGTTTTTTGGTGTAATGAGCGGGATGCGTTTGCATCAAAATAGGTGGTACCGCGAAAATGCTGTTTTATGGCCTTTCGTCCTATACGAAAGGTCTTTTTATTTTTGTTAATAATATTGTTATGTGCAATGCTCATATTTGGAGGAAAGAAATGCATAAAAAGGTGGATACTAATTTAAATTTTGTAGAGAGGGAAGAAAGTATTCTACAATTTTGGAAAGAACAAAATATTTTTAAGAAATCATGCGAATTGCGTAAGGGTAATGAACCTTTCACATTTTATGATGGTCCCCCAACGGCTAATGGACGTCCGCATATTGGACATATTCTTACCCGTTGTATAAAGGATCTCATTCCCCGTTATAAGTCTATGAAGGGGTTTGATGTGCTTCGTAAGGCGGGATGGGACACTCATGGATTGCCTGTTGAACTTGAGGTTGAGAAACAACTTGGGCTAGATGGGAAGGAACAAATCGAGGCTTATGGAGTTGAAAAGTTTATTGCTGAGTGCAAAAAGAGTGTTTGGAAATATAAGGAAGAATGGGAGCAAATGAGTGACCGTGTTGGTTTTTGGGCTGATATGGAAAACCCTTATATTACATACGAAGATTATTATATAGAATCTATTTGGTGGTCGCTTAAAAAGATTCATGAAAAAGGGCTTTTATACAAAGGACATAAGGTTGTTCCTTACTGCCCTCGTTGTGGTACTGCTCTTTCAACCCATGAGGTTGCACAAGGGTACCAAGACGTTACCGAGAATTCGGTTTTTGTTAAGTTCTCTGTTGTGGACCAGCCGGACACCAGTCTTTTAGCTTGGACTACTACACCTTGGACGTTGCCTTCAAACGTTGCGCTTTGTATCAACGCTAAAGAAGATTATGCTTGTGTTCAATCGGGCGATGAAAAGCTAATAATGGCTAAGGCGCTTGTTGAAAAAGTCATGGGAGAGGATCATCAAATCATTTGGACTAAGCCGGGCGCGGAAATAGTTGGCATGAGTTATAAGCCGCTTTTCGGTTTCCAGACGGTGGATAAAAAAGCGTGGTTTGTTGTTAGTGATCCTTTTGTGACGCTAGAAGATGGCAGCGGTATAGTTCATTTGGCACCTGCGTTTGGTGAGGATGATGCTAGAGTATGCCGTGATAACGATCTCCCGTTTGTACAATGGGTTGACGAGCGTGGATTGATGAAAGAAGGTACTCCTTGGGCTGGGCAGTTCTGTAAGGATGCTGATAAAAATATAGCTAAGGATTTAGATGAAAGCGGTAGGTTGTTTAAGAGCATAGAGTATACTCACAGTTATCCTTTCTGTTGGCGTTGTGACACTCCTTTGCTTTATTATGCTCGTTCCACATGGTTCATTAAGATGACAGAGATGCATGATAAGCTGCTCAAGAATAACGATACTATAAATTGGCTACCAGAACATATTAAAGATGGACGTATGGGTAATTTCTTAGATAACGTTATGGATTGGGGACTATCTAGAGAAAGATACTGGGGTACTCCATTGCCTGTTTGGGAATGTGAATGCTCTCATCTTCACGTTATTGGTTCGGTGGATGAACTTAGAGAGATGGCGACTGAGCCGTTTGGCGATATTGAGTTGCATAAGCCTTATATTGATAGGGTTAAAATTAAGTGTCCCAAGTGCGGCGGAGAGATGAAACGCGTTAGCGAGGTAATCGACTGTTGGTATGACTCGGGTGCTATGCCTTTTGCGCAGTGGCATTATCCGTTTGATAATAAGGAAGAATTTGAAAAGCGTTATCCTGCTGATTTCATAAGCGAGGCTATAGACCAGACTCGCGGATGGTTCTATACGTTGATCGCTATTTCAACCTGCTTGTTTGACGAGGTATCGTTTGAAAACTGTATTGTATTAGGGCATGTACAGGACAAGGAAGGCAGAAAGATGTCTAAGCACGTAGGCAACGTGGTTAATCCTTGGGATGCGCTTAATTCGCAAGGAGCTGATGCTGTACGCTGGTATTTCTATACGACATCCCAGCCTTGGTTGCCTAGCCGTTATTCGGATGAATCAGTTTCTGAAGGTCAGCGCAAGTTTATGGGCACGCTCTGGAACACTTATGCGTTTTATGTGCTTTATGCTTCCATCGATGAATTTGATGCCAGCAAGTATTCAATCAGTGATTGTCAGCTTTCCGTTATGGACAAATGGGTGTTATCCCGTGTCAACAGTGCGATAAAATCGGTGGACGAAAATCTTTCAAATTACCGTATCACTGAAGCGGGGCGTGAGCTATCGGCGCTGGTTGATGAGCTTTCTAACTGGTATGTTCGTCGTGGTCGTGAGAGGTATTGGGGCAGCGAGATGACCGAGGATAAAAAGGCCGCTTTCATGACGCTTTATACATCGCTTACTACCATTGTTAAGCTTGCTGCACCTTTTGTACCATTTATTGCAGAGTCTATATATCAAAACATGGTTTGTGCCATAGATGATAGTGCGCCAAATAGTGTACATCTTTGTGACTTCCCAACTTGTGATGAGGCTTTTGTAGATGAAAAACTTGAAAGCAGTATGAACGCTGTGTTAAAGGTTGTTACGCTTGGGCGTGCTTGCCGTAATCTATCTGGGATTAAAAACAGGCAACCGCTTAATACTTTGCATGTTCAGGGTGTGGAGTCTTTAGGGAACGAGTATACAGAGATCATAGCGCTTGAATTGAACATTAAAGATATTGCGTTTACTAATGATATTAGTGAGTTTATGGATTATCAAATCAAGCCACAGCTAAAGACACTTGGACCAAGATACGGCAAGATATTGCCTAAGATTAAGGCTTATCTTAATGATGTTGATGGCGTTAGTGTAGTTAAAACGCTAGAAAGTGGTCAAGCATTTTGCTTTGAAATTGATGGGGCGTCTGTTGAACTAGAAAAAGATGATGTATTAATAGAGCCTAAACGAAAAGAAGGGTTTATTGGTGAAAGCGATGCTGGAGTTAGTGTTGTTCTGGACACTAATATCACCCCTCAGCTACAAGAAGAAGGTTATATGCGCGAGTTAGTAAGTAAGGTGCAAACAATGCGTAAGGAAGCTGGATTTGAGGTTACGGATCACATTGTTTTGAGTTATTCTGGCAACGATGTTATTATGGATATTATGAGTAAGTATGGTCAGGATATAAGCAAAGAAGTTTTGGCTGAAGAGCTTGTTATTGGCACGGATGGTGCTACCTTTGTTAAGGATTGGGATATCAACTCGCAAAACGCTACTTTGGGCGTGACTAAGAGTAAGTAAAGGAATTTTATGAGCATTTGGTTAGCAGATAAATGGAAAGACTATGAAGTTATTTGTACTGGTGATGGTGAAAAACTTGAGCGCTGGGGCAAGAACTTCTTATTAAGGCCAGATCCACAGGTGATTTGGCCGATGGAAATGCCAAACGATTTACGTGATCGCATCCATGCGCATTATTTGCGTTCTAAAGATGGCGGTGGGCAGTGGGATATTAAGAAGCGTTTGGCTGACCAATGGAAAGTACGGTATGGTGATCTTTGTTTTGTGGTTAAACCAACAGGGTTTAAGCATACTGGACTCTTTCCTGAGCAGGCAGTTAATTGGGATTTTATGGCCGATAAAATAAAAAAGGCGAATCGCGATATTCGCGTACTTAATCTCTTTGCATACACTGGCGGTGCTAGTTTAGCTTGTGCAAATGCAGGCGCTGCTGAAGTTGTGCATGTTGATGCTGCAAAGGGCATGGTTTCTTGGGCAAAAGATAATCTTGCAGCTTCCGAGCTAACGAATCGTCAAGTACGGTTTATCGTAGATGATTGCCTAAAGTTTGTTCAGAGAGAAAAGCGTCGTGGTCGGACTTATCATGGCATAGTGATGGATCCTCCGTCTTATGGTCGTGGTCCAGATAGAGAGCTTTGGAAACTGGAAGATTTGCTTTTTGAATTGGTTAGTGAGTGCGTTCCGATTATGGACGAGAATCCTTTGTTCTTTATTATTAACGCTTATACTACTGGTCTTTCGCCTGTAGTGCTTGAGAATATACTTAAGCTGACTGTGGGACGTAAGTTTAGTGGCAATGTCGAGGCTAGGCATATTGGATTACCTGTAACTCGAGATAAAATTGTGTTACCATGTGGGGCTGCTGGTAGATGGGAGGCTATATAATAAATGGATATTCATACTATTTTTGAAGATAACCATCTGTTGGTGGTGGAAAAACCGTGCAATGTGGGAGTGCAAGGCGATAGTTCGGGCGATGCTGACATGTTGACTATATTAAAGCAGGATTTAAAGGTGCGTTATAACAAGCCAGGAAATGTGTTTTTAGCTCTTGTACATAGGCTAGATCGTCCTGTAGGAGGAGTTTTAGCTCTTGCAAAGACATCTAAGGCTGCTATGCGTATTAATGAGCAGATAAAAAATGGCGATGTTGAAAGATATTATTTTGCTGTGTTGCGCGGCAGACCAATCCCAAGAGCAGGGTTTTTAGAAAATTATTTAATTAAGGACAATGAGAAAAACAAAGTTAAGGTATTAGATCATGATTCTCCGAATTCTAAGTTTGCTAGATTAGAATATCGTGAAGTTGCCTATATAGACAGTTTAAGCCTTGTTTACGTTAAGCTACATACTGGTAGATCACATCAGATTCGCGCTCAGTTTGCTAAAGCTGGATATCCTATTTGGGGAGATCAAAAATATGGCACGGATGAACGACCAGGCAGGCAGATTGCGCTTTGGTCTACTAAGATTTCTTTTAACCATCCCACAAAAAAGGATAGAATGAGTTTTGTTTATCCTCCAAATCCAACAGAACCTTGGAACGAGTTTCCAAAGCATGTTTTTGAAGTAAGATAAGGATAAGTCCTCGTCCGTTTGGGCGAGGACTTCTTTGCGCAAAAAACCACCTAGTGAATAGGTGGTTTTGGTTTTCAGGTCATATATACTATTTGAATAATTGAACGTAGATCTCTTTTATGTTAAATTTTGGTATTGGGACGGATACACTTACGCTAGAAAGATAAGATAATGAGCTTTTGTTTGGCAAATCAAAGCTTATAGAATGAGCAAACATTTGCTCTTTTGATATATCTAGCTTTTTATTGAACATTCTATCACCGTACTTATTGTCGCCAAGAACAGGGTGTCCTATTGATGAAAAATGGACCCGTATTTGGTGCGGGTGAAGTGTTACGGGGTTAACTTCCATAACGGAAACTCTTCCAACAGACGTTGCAATTCTATAGCGTGTAGTAGCCTCTAATGATCCTTTAACATTAGGCGCGCTGATCCTCATGCAAGAATTCCTAGAGTCGCGTAATAGTGGTAAAGATATTTCTCCTACTCTAGGAGTTGGGAATCCACGTACTAAACAACTAAACAAACGTTGTACTTGTCCTTGTTTTATTGCCTTAGTCATTTCATTGTAGGTTAATTTGTCCTTTGCAAATAAAACCAAACCGCCAACTGGAGCATCCAGTCTGTGACATGACATTGGAAATCCGGATTCGAACTCTTCATCTAGCTGGACATGTAGCCATGAAGTTAGGGATGGATAGTTTCCTACGGATGTCACTTCTGCGCCTGCTGGTTTGTTTACTACGACAATGTTTTTATCTTCATACACTATGTCTACGTTCGGGCTTTTATATCGTTTTAACGCTTGATCGCCCATTTTTAGAGATATTTTATCACCTTTAGATAATAGTTTATCTTTATATGTTTGTTTGCCGTTTATAGATATTTTCTTTAATCTAAGCGTTTTTTGGAACGCTTCATATGAAAAGTAAGGCAACCTTGCTTTCAATTGAGAATAAAGCTTAGTGCCATTTTTTTCTACCATAATTATTAGCAATTCTAGAACCTCCGTGGCTTTGATAACTCATTATAACACGCTATATCATTTATTTGCTACTTGTTTTGTTGATGCTGTATCTTTAGATATGATATATTATTGCTAAAATGAGGGGGAATTGTTTTTGAATATTAAGAATCCTTATGGGAATGTTGTACTTATTACTGGTGCAACATCTGGAATTGGGCTTTCCATTGCTAATTTACTTAGCAATTACGGGTTTCATGTGTATGGTGTTAGTCGAGGCGTAAAAGAGTTTGAACCTATGGTTTCTGGTAAATATGGTGGGTTTATTAAGTTATTAAAGATGGATGTTACCAATGAAGATTCGGTACAGTCTTGTGTGGATATTGTTTTGCAGGCTGAAGGGCGTATTGATATAGTTGTTAATGCTGCTGGTATGGGCATTGCAGGGGCTGTTGAGGATACTTCTCCACAGGAGGCGTTATCTCAGCTTGATGTTAACTTTTTGGGTACATTACGCGTTATCCGAGCAATTTTGCCCATTATGCGTGCTCAAAAATGTGGGCTTATTGTTAATATTTCATCCGTTGCAGGATGGGTGCCTGTTCCTTATCAGTCGATGTATAGCGTATCAAAATATGCTATTGAAGCAATGACCCAGTCACTTCGTATGGAGACTAAAAAAATGGGTATTAGGACTGTTTTAGTTGAGCCAGGGGATACAAAAACAGGATTTACTCAATCAAGAAAGTTTACTAATCAAACAATTACCAATACGGCGTATCGAAATGAATGTGAACGTGCATTATACTCTATGACTGTTAGTGAGATGAACGGTGATGACCCTCAAAAAGCCGCAAAAACAGTTTTGAAGATGATTCAGAAACGTAATCCGCCTGTGCGTAAAGTAGTTGGGTTACAGTATAAGCTGATTTATGGCGTTTATCGGATTATGCCTACTAGATGGTTCGTTAATATTATTAATTTGTTTTATACTTCTAAAAAGCTACCCGATAACCCTGTTTGGTCGTTTGAAAAAAATGTTTTTAACTAATATTATTTAGGAGAAAGAATATGAATACAATGGATGCAATTTTAACTAGACGCAGTGTTCGCAGATATGATGAAAGAGATGTTGAACATGGTAAAATTGAGCATATTTTAAGGGCTGCTATGTATGCACCGTCTGCTCATGATTCGCGTGATTGGGATTTTATCGTTGTACGTGATACGGATAGCCTTGATTTTATGGCTGGATTGTTGCCATATTATAGACCAATATCTCGTGCGCCGGTTAGCATCATTGTTTGCGGACGACCTGATTTACAAAATAGCGAGGTTAAGGATTATTTTATTCAAGATTGTTCGGCTGCAACTCAAAACATTTTGTTAGCTGCTCATGAAATTGGATTAGGTGCACTTTGGTGTGGATTATGGCCCAGAAAAAGTATTATTGAGAGAGTTGCAAATAAATTTGAGATTCCTTCAAACGTTATTCCTTTTTCAATTGTAGCTATTGGCTATCCTTTGAAAAATCGCGTTGTTGATGAGAGGTATGATATATCCAAAATACATAATGGCAAGTGGTAGCATCTATGTTTTTTATGGAATGCTCTGATTTTGTGTGATAATTTGCATTATTCTTTGATATTATACGGAAATTGCCTCTTTCATATGTATTTTAAGTGGAGTTGTGAGTTTCAACTGTTGAGTTATGTTGAAATTATTGGCGCATAATGATAAACTGTCACAGCGCGTAGTTTTGTGTGAAAACGGTGGTTTTATGAAAAACGAGAACGGGAAAAACGGTAAACTTCAAAAAATTGGATATGTTGTCTTTACTTTAATGACTTTAGTAGTTATCTTAGTTATTGGTTTGCTTGATAAAAGTAAGGTTAGTTTGCAGGATGCTATTTTAAGTATGGATTTGTTTTATATTTTCCTTGCTGTGATTTGTTTGGCTGTTTTTTGGTTACTTGAAGGATTTACTATTAAATATGCTACGGTATCTATGGACAAGGAAATTTCATATTGGCGATCATATCGAGTGGGTATAATAGGTCAGCTTTATAGCGCATTAACACCTTCTTCGTCAGGGGGACAGCCTGCTCAAATTCTTTTCATGAAAAAGGGCGGTATTCCCGTAGGTACTGCTACTTCGGTTACAGTTGTTAAGTTTATTGCTTTTCAGTCGTCGCTTTGTCTTTTATTCATTATTTCTATTTTGTATAAATTTGTTTTCTTTATGGACATTTTTGCAGGGCAAATTCCTTTTGTAGCAATTGGATTTATTGTTAACATTATCGGACTTACTTTTGCTATTACTGCTATGTTTAGAAAGCAGTGGATTACTAATACTGCTTGTAGGATTTTGGACTTTTTACATAAAATTAAAATATTAAAGGCAGTAGATAAGGTTAAGCATTCATGGTTCGCTGTCATTGATGAGTTCCATTCGGGTATGGTTGCTATGCGACGTATAAAATCTCGGATTTGGAAGCTTTGTTTGGTGGTTTGTATCCAGCTGCTGTTTCAATTTGCTATCACTTATTTTATTTATCGCGCGTGCGGGTTGTCTACGTATAATGCAATTGATATTATTTCGTTACAGATTATTCTTTATTTGGCTATTTCGTATATTCCTTTGCCTGGTGCATCTATCGCGGCTGAAGGTGGCTTTATGCTAGTGTTTGGAGGCATATTTGGAACGTGGGCTTTTGCAGGAATGGTTATTTGGAGGGCGTTAACGTATTATGCTCAGATTTTATTTGGTGGTGTAATTGTTGTTATTGAGAATGTTATTTCTAATAGACAAAACAAGATGGTTAGTGGTCGCAAAGTTTCTTGACTACGCTTTATAGCAGCCTATTGGTTGCTTTTTTATGCAATTTTCGATGTTGAGCGGAAGTAATTGCTTAGTTTAGTATAGAAGCTAATTAAATAAAGATATAAAAAACGACCAATTAATATTGGTCGTTTTTAATATTAAATAATTATTTTGTAGCCTGCTCAATGGCAACGGCTACTGCTACTGATGCTCCTACCATTGGGTTGTTGCCCATACCGATTAGTCCCATCATTTCTACGTGGGCCGGTACCGATGATGATCCTGCAAACTGTGCATCTGAGTGCATGCGTCCCATTGTATCTGTCATGCCGTAAGATGCCGGGCCTGCAGCCATGTTATCAGGATGCAAGGTGCGTCCGGTGCCCCCACCCGATGCTACCGAGAAATACTTTTTGTTGTTCTCGACTGACCATTTTTTGTACGTTCCTGCAACTGGGTGCTGGAATCGTGTTGGGTTTGTTGAGTTTCCAGTTATGGAAACGTCTACACCTTCGTTGATCATTATAGATACGCCTTCGCGTACGTCATCCGCTCCATAGCATTTTACCTTACTACGGTCACCTGTGGAGTATGCTCGTTCTTTGATTATATTTAGCTCGTCCGTTGCATAGTCAAGTTTTGTCTGTACGTATGTAAAGCCATTGATTCTTGAAATAATATATGCTGCGTCTTTGCCTAGTCCGTTTAGGATTACGCGTAGTGGGTTAGTACGAACCTTATTTGCTGTGCTTGCGATTCCGATTGCGCCTTCTGCTGCAGCAAATGACTCGTGACCTGCTAAGAAACAAAAACATTGTGTTTCTTCACGTAGTAGCATTGCAGCTAGGTTACCATGACCTATGCCTACATCTCGTTGGTCTGCTACTGATCCAGGTATACAAAAAGCTTGCAGTCCTATGCCTAGTGCTTCTGCTGCTTTTGATGCATTGTTGATTCCCTTGCTTATTGCAATCGCTGCGCCTAGAGTATATGCCCATACAGCGTTTTCAAATGCGATAGGTTGAATGTCGTGTACTATTTTCTGGACATCGATTCTCTTGGATAAACATAGCTTCTCTGCGTCTTCTAGGGAGGTCATGCCATATTCTTTTAAGCATGCTTCGATTTGCACTATTCTTCTTTCGTAACCTTCAAAAGTTGCCATTACTGTCACCTCCCTATTCATTACGTGGGTTGATCGTACGGACTGCTTCAGCGAAACGACCGTATGTTCCCACGTTCTTTTCAAATGCTTGTTTTGGGTCCATGCCAGCTGTGATTGATTCTAGCATTTTTCCTAGGTGTACGAATTTATATCCAATTACTTCGTCGTCTTCATCAAGACCCATCTCAAGCACATAGCCTTCGGCCATCTCAAGATATCTTACACCTTTTAGGTTTGATCCATACATTGTGCCTAGTTGTGATCGTAGACCTTTTCCTAAGTCTTCAAGACCAGCGCCTACGGGTAGGCCACCTTCTGAAAATGCTGACTGTGTTCTTCCGTATACTATCTGTAAGAACAATTCGCGCATTGCTGTGTTAATGGCGTCACAAACCAGGTCGGTGTTTAGCGCTTCAAGAATGGTTTTGCCTTGTAATATCTCAGCCGCCATAGCTGCGGAGTGAGTCATTCCCGAGCAACCTAGTGTTTCGACCAATGCTTCTTCGATTATTCCTTCTTTTACGTTTAACGTCAGTTTACATGCACCCTGTTGTGGTGCACACCAGCCGACCCCATGTGTTAGTCCGCTGATATCTTCGAGTTGTTTAGCTTGTACCCATTTGCCCTCTTCAGGTATTGGGGCGGGGCCGTGTTTTGGGCCCTTGGCTACGCACATCATATGTTCCAATTCTTTGGAATACTGCATGTGGTTTTTTCCTCCTTAACATAAAAAAGATTCAAACTTTAAGAATCTGAGTTTGCTTTTTATTAATTATACCATAGTATACCCTCGCGACAATAGTCAGCTTTGTGTTTTGATTAACAACTTTGAAAATATTTTTACTATATACTTATTTTTGATATCTCTATTGACATTATTTCGTTTTCAACCTAAAGTTATTTATTATCGACTTTTTTCGTGGAGGTATTTTTTTATGAACTATGGTATTTCTGATCGCATGTTACCTCTCACTGGTAGTGCTATTCGTGAGATATTTAAGCTTTTAGCTAATCCAAACATTATTAGTTTTGCAGGTGGTGCACCAAATCCTACGACTTTTGCAAACAAACAATTAGCCCAGATATCTAGTGAGCTTTTGCTGAATAATGGTAACGTTATGCTCCAATATGGCATAACTGAGGGATACTTGCCCTTTCGTGAAACGGCTCATGAGCTGATTAAAAAGCGTGGGATTGACTGTCAGCTTAGTGAAGTTATTACAACTTCTGGAGCTACTCAGGGAATTGATGCTGCATGTAAGGCTTTAATAAACAAAGGTGATACTATTTTGGTTGAATCGCCTACATTTTTAGGTGCTTTGCAAATTTTTAACTCATATGAGGCTAATCTTGTTGACGTCGAGATGGATGATGAGGGTGCTATTTTAGCTGACGTTGAAGAGAAGATGAAAAAGTATAATCCTAAGATGTTTTATGTTATTCCAAATTTTCAGAATCCTACAGGCTTAACACTTTCGTTAGAGCGTCGTAAAAAGCTTGTTGAATTAGCTGAAAAATATAATGTAATTATTCTTGAAGATGATCCATATGGCGATCTGAGGTATTCTGGCGATCCATTACCTACCATAAAATCTTTTGATACAAAAGGTGTAGTTATTCATTTAATCAGTTGTTCTAAGATCATTGCTCCTGGATTACGTGTTGGTGCTGCTGTTGCTGCGCAGCCGATTATAGCTAAGATGGCTATTGCTAAGCAGTGCGCAGATACGCATTCACCTAATTTAGTACAAGCTATAGTGGATACGTATATTAGGCGTGGATTCCTTGATGAGAATTTGCCTAAGGCAATTGACCTTTATTCGAACCAACTAAAAACAATGATAACGGCAATAGAAAAGTATTTTCCTGCCTCGACGAAGTTTACAAGACCAGTAGGCGGATTGTTTATTTGGTGTGAGCTGCCAGAAGGATTAGATGCGTTGGAGCTACTTAAAGAGGCCGTTGTGGAAAATGTTGCGTTTATCCCAGGAACACATTTTTATAGTGCGGGCGGTCATGACAATACATTGAGGCTTAATTTTTCGGCTTCAGATTCTGATACTATCGATAAAGGTATTAAGATACTTGGTGAGGTCATTTCAAGACACGTTTAAAATCATTAAATACATTCGACCACGTTCGTGGTCGTTTTGTTATATTACTAGATTGCCCTATAAGTAAAAACAGCTATCCATATATTGGATAGCTGTTTTGATTTTATAGATCGTCTGCGTCTTGTACGGGGTCTATGTATTTATCTCTTGTGCCGGTATAGCTACCTAATACGTCGGAAGGAACTTTTTCATCGAGGGTTTGCTTGTTAAAGCTGTTCTTTTCCGCTATTTTATTCGCGTTTTCTTTAGTGTGATGCGATGTTGGTTCTTTTTTATGCATAAAACCACCTCCACAATTAGTTTTTACTAATAGTGATTTTTATATGCAAATAGAGAAATTATCTATCGTCTTCGTCTACATCGATTTGTGCTGAGCAATGTGGACAAACAAAAGGGGTCTCTTCAGAAAAAATTTCATCCGTAGTTGCCTTGATTTCTTGTTTGCATTCTGGACAAGTTAGAGATGCGATTCCACAACACAATAAGTATTCAATATTTAAATCAGACATGATAAGTCCTCCTTGTTTATGTTGAGAATATTTTATCATAATACATTATGTAAATAAATTATTTTTTGGTTGTCGAATATTTATATTCTTTTCGTTGCGTTTTGTAAACTTATTTTGGTAAAATAGGTAAAAGATTGACAAACGGTGAATGATTATGAGATTCTTTCGGCATAAAATTTGTATGTTTATGTTTGTAATAACCTTTTTGCTTTGTTTTTGTTTTATAATGCCAACATCAAAAGCTGAAACGGTTGTTTCGTCGTGGGATGATTTAATCATTGCTATCAATCTTGCTTCGCCCAAAGACACTATATTTATTTCAGACGATCTTTTCGCTGACAGCACAATTTCAATACAAAAAGATGTTTTTGTTATTGCTAAAAGTAATAAGTCGATTTCGCCTAAAAGCGGGTTTGAAGGGCGTGCTTTTTTAATAGATTCCGCCACTGTTTCTTTCCAAGGGATTTCGTTTGACGGGTTCAATTCAAGCAATGCTTCTGATGGTGGGATGAGTATAGCTGCTGTGGACGCTGGTATAAATTTAACCGATTGTTCGTTCTCGAACAATGTTTCGGCCAACTCAGGTGGTGCGGTTTATGCTTTAAACGCTAGTTTAAGCATTAAGAATTGCGGTTTTTATGGCAATTCTGCTGGTGTATATGGAGGCGCAGTATTTTTTTCGTCTATAAATAATCCAACTACTCATTTTAAAATAGAAAATACTGCTTTTAAGCAAAACACAGCTAAGCTTTGCGGAGGTGCAGTTTATGCTGTAAATGGATCATGCCCCATTTTGACGCAGGGATGTACATTTATTGGAAACAGAGTTATCCAGAAAGATGGGCATGGTGGTGCTGTGGCTGCTAATGCTCCTCGTATTTGGGTGGCTAATTCTAATTTTAAAGCAAATAGTGTTGACTATGCGGGAGCGGCTATCAGCGCTATGGCGGGGACGCTAGAATTAGAAGGTTCCGTGTTTGATGGGAATGTGTGTGGAGGTAAATATGATATTGGCGATGATATTGCGCTTAATTCGGCATATTTAAATAGTGTTGTAAAACTATACATTAAGAACTCTGTATATTCAAAGGGGTTAGATATTTGTGAAGAGGCCGATGTCATTGCGTTTTATCCCGAAGAGATTCAAATGACGTTAGAATCCAGCGATACTAGCGTTATTGATATTGACGATGATTTTGCAGAGCCAGAGGATGGAGCGGCTACAGCTAGGATTAAAGCTATAGGAACTGGGAAGGCAAACATAGTTTTAAGGCAGGATAGAGGGAACAAGTTTGCTTCAGTTGCTATTGACGTAAGCGCTATTAGTGCTGCATGTGATATACGTTCTGTATCAATTGATTCTATGCCGGATGTAGTTTTTTCTAGGGACGGTAATACTTTTTCAGCTGGTGTGCCTTATGGTACGGATGTTACTTCGCTTATTCCAATAATCGATTTTGATGGGCAAAGCATCTCTATTCCTGTTGGACAAGCCGTTGATTTCTCAAAGCCTGTTTCAGTAACTGTCACCGCACAAAACGGTGCAACTGCCAAGTTTAAGTTGGGAGTTGATGATGCGACCCCAGTTCTTGAGGTGGTTGGTGTTCCGGAAAATATGATTGTATTTGCTGGTGCTGAATATAGGCTATCACCAAACATTAAAGGTGGCGAGTGGACCGTTTTTAATCAAACCGCATCTTACAATATTGATGGAGATAACCTACTACTTAATCCGTTCGGAGCGGGTGGTGGCTGGGTCGAATATTCCGTTGAATATGAAGGAGATATTCAGGTGGTTAAGTTGTATTATACTGTAAGTCCTTCAATGCTACCTATGACTGGGCAAGATTATAGTATTATTTCGTTTTTGATGCTTTTTTCAGGCGTTATGCTGGTGGTTATTAGGCTAGAGAATTATAGAAATAGAATAAAAAAGTAGATGTTTGGAAGATTATTAAGTAATGCAAATAAAAACCGATGGAGTTATTTCCATCGGTTTTTCATTCGTTCTTGTAATTCTTTTTTGAGTTTCTCTGTATAATCCTTGTCAATAGTTATGTTGTTGCCATCGACTACTAATACATCGCTTTCCTTAGCATCACGTGGTAAATTATTTACTGGCAGGTCCAGCATTTCTTTGTTATCTAGACGCTGACATACTGCTATGCCTTCTTGGATTCTATCAATAACAACTTTCAATAGTATATCCTACTTTACTTGTATTGTTTTGCCATCGCTGGTCATTATTATTGTTCCATCTTTATCCGTTCTGTATATGGGCACATTCATTTTGTTTAGACTATCGATTACTTCGTCATGAGGATGTCCATATTTGTTGTTTGCTCCCACCATTATTACGGCTATGCTGGGTGAAACTTGGTCTAAAAATGCTTGTGTATTAGAATAACTACTACCGTGGTGCGCCACTTTTAAAACGTCCACGTCTAAAAGGTCGCTATAGTTAGATAGCATTTCGTTTTCGTTTATTGATTCTGCATCCCCTGTAAATAAAAATGAAGTTTCGCCATAGCTCAGTCTTATTACGACCGAATACTCGTTTAAATCTTCATACTCTTTATCTATAGGCGATAATATCGTTATTATTGCCTTGCCTAATGTATACTCCTTGCCAACTTGGGGTGTTGTTACCATTAAGTCATTGGTGTCTATTGCATCCATTACGTCTTGAAATGTTCTTGATGTATGCACGACATCAGGCATGATAAAGGTGTTGATTTTATACGTATTTATTACGCTATCCAACCCTCCGATATGGTCTTCGTGAGGGTGAGTTCCTATGACGATATCAAGTTTTTCAACGCCACAATCAGATAGGTATTTAGTTACAAGTTTTGAGTCGTCGTTGTTTCCCGCATCAATCAGCATAAAGTGATCGTCTTGTTCAATCAGGATACAGTCTGCTTGTCCGACATCGATAAAATGTACGACCAAGTCGCCGTCTATTTCGGTTGTTTGTACGTTCGGTGTTGTAATATCGTCTTGAATAACGTTTTTTATAGCCGTACAACCGCTTAGTGCAAATAATATTAGAAATAGGCATAGGATTACACTCAGCTTTTTCATTCGTTTTCCCCTATTCCATTATATAGCCTGTATAGTTTACGAACGCATGGGTAATCATGGTGTGATCTGCAAGATCATAGCCTATTCCTTCTTCGATCTGATAATTGTCGTTTAGTACTAGCACAGTATCTGCTGTTGCCTGGCTTATTCTGTATGACAGCTCTCCTTCAGCTTTTTCGTAGGTTTTTTCCCATATAATTACGAATTCTTTCCCGAATATTCCGCTATCTATTACCCCTTGTCTTGCTTCTTGTTTTGTCATTTATTGCTATTCCTTTACATTTTATTATCTAACAGTATACTAGTTGTTCTATGCCAGTTACAAGCCTTATTATTTTGTTACGTTCGTTGTATTCTTATTATTTTTACGCTATAATATAGGAAAATCACTATAAAAAACTTGGAATTAAATTTTAGATTTGGAGGAGTAATTATGGATAAGTATGTTTGCACGATTTGTGGATGGATATATGATGAAGCTGAGGGATTGCCGGATGAAGGTATTGCTCCCGGAACAAAATTTGCCGATTTAGACGACAGCTTTGTGTGTCCGGTTTGCGGCGCTTCTAAGGAAGATTTTGAAAAGGAGAATTAGTTTTTTGAAATCGTATAAAATTGACGATGGATTTTACTGGGTTGGTGTGCAAGATCACGACTTGAAGGTTTTTGATGTTATCATGTCGACAGAGTTTGGGACTAGCTATAACTCTTACTTTGTCCAAGGGGAAGACGCTTGTGCAATAATCGAGGGCACGAAAAATGGATTTTTTGATGAGTGGAAGTCTAGATTAGAAGACGCTGGTGCTGACCTCACTAAGATTGATTATATAGTTTTGAATCATACAGAGCCGGATCATACGGGTGCGGTTTATAAGTTGCTTGAATATTCACCAGATATTACGGTTGTTTGTTCTCGTGCGGCATCTAATTTCATTAAAGAAATAGTTAATCAGCCAATGAATATAAAAGTGGTGAATGAGGGAGATAAAATTGATTTAGGCGGTATGATGCTCGAATTTTTATCCACTCCATTTTTGCATTGGCCGGATTCTATGTTTACGTATATTCCAGAGCGTAAGGCTTTGATTTCTGGCGATGTGTTTGGATTTCACCATCATTGGCCCGAAGTTTTTGAAAAGGCACATGTAGGTTCTGAATTATTAGATACGCAAAAATACTATTTTGATGTCATCATGAGCCCTTTTAAGAGCTTTGTACTTGATGCATGCAAAAAGGCAAGAAAGCTTGATATTTCTGTGATTTGTCCTTCACACGGCCCCGTATTAGACGATGATCCTATTGGAGCGATAGATAGATATGAACAGTGGGCAACTGTGGAGCCAAAGCCCGAAAAAACTGTGTTGATTGCCTATGTTTCTTGTTATGGGTTTACCAAAAAGCTGGCTTATGCAATTTCTTCTAGATTGAATGAATTGGACGTTTCTAATAGCGTTTATGATATTTCGGAAATGTCTGTTCAAGAGGTCGTTAAGCTTGCGTTGGATGCGGATGCTATTGTTTTAGGTTCACCGACCTTGAATCGTGACGCTCTTGAGCCTGTGTGGGAGGTTTTGAGTAATCTTTCTGCAATAGTGTGTAAGGGTAAGGTCTCGGCTGCGTTTGGTAGTTATGGATGGAGTGGTGAGGCTACGAAGTATATTGTAGAGCGAATGGGACAGCTTGGCATGAAGAATGTTGGTATTTGCAAGGCTAAGATGAATCCTAATGACAATGAACTTGCTAGTGCGTCTGCCTTGGCAGACGATATCGCTAGTGCTTTAAATTCTTAATTGTAAATTTCTTTGCAGTGGGCGTTTGTTACGTCCACTGTTTTTATTTGGATTATTAAGAAATACAAAAAACTATTGTGATTACCTTGTAAATTGGGTATAATGATATTATGTAATACTTTCTTAATAATTGAAAGGATAATTAATGAATAAAAATAAACATAAAACTAAACGTTATAATTATTATATTGCTATTTTATTAGCTCTTTTTTTTATGCTACCTTATGGTTATGTGAAGGCTGAGCCTTCGGCTTCACCAACTACCAACGATCAAGCGGATGTTGATGTTGTCGACGATGAGGATAGTAATACTTATCAGTTTCTTCCAGGTGTCGATGTGTATATTCCTTCAAAAGTTGATGATCAAACCGGGCTGATCAGCACTGCATTTTCGAGCAGTATGCTTAAGGAAGGCGATAATAGTCCGCTAGTTGCAAGTATACAGACAAGGTTAATGGAGCTTGAGTATTTTGAGAACGATAGGGTTACCAATTATTTTGGTCCTATTACCAAGTTTGCCATTCAGCTTTTTCAGCGTTCGCATGATTTAGAGGTTGATGGCATTGCAGGTGAGGAGACTCTTGATCTTTTGTTTTCTGATGAGGCTAAGGTTTACACGATTTATCCTGGTAACATGGGGTTGGACATAAAAAATATGCAGAAGCGGCTAAAAGAGCTTGGATATTATAGCGGATCTGCGGACGGAACTTATGGAAAGGGAACAGAAAAATCTGTTCGTGCTTTTCAAAAGCGTAATGGTCTGGTTGTAGATGGTAAGATAGGGACACAGTCGAGGGATATTTTGTTTTCCCCTAACGCTAAATCCGCACCTAAGGCTGCACCTTCGTCATCTTCTAGTGGTGGTTCTTCAGGCGGTTCGGGTGCAGAAACTTTTGTTTCTATTGCTTTAGCTCAGCGTGGTGATCCATATGTTTGGGGCGCTACTGGCCCTGGATCGTTTGACTGCTCTGGTTTGGTTTATTATTGCTTGAATCATGCGGGTAAGCGTATGCCTCGATATAATGCGGCTGGGTTCAGTCAAGTTTCGTCATGGCAACGCATTAGCAGTGTTAGTGGGTTACGTCGCGGTGATATTATGTTCTTTAGATCTAGCAGTAGTTCGCGTGTTAGTCACACTGCCATATATCTTGGAGGAGGGACTTTTGTCCATGCTTCTTCGGGTAACGGGCGAGCTTGTTTGTTAGTAGCATAGGTTCGTATTGGGTTAGAAACTTCGTTTGTGGACGACGTCCATTCTAAAAAAAAGATTATTAATGCCGGCGCAATATAGTTTGCGTCGGCATATTTTTTTTATATAATCTCAAACAGAATAATTATAGAAGCGTTTAGTATTTGTATACAAAAAAAACATGGTTTATGGTGACCATGCTTCAGGAAATATTTATTTCCCAATATCTCTAATAAATTTTTCTTGAATAAATTCATAGCGTTGATAGACCTGCTTAACTACTTCTCTCCAATGTGTACATAATGTTTTAGCTGCATTTTCGCCAGCATTATTTAATAAATCTTGGTTGTTTATTATCTCGCAGAGTTTTGCTGAATAGCATCCAGCATTGTTGTCCTGGCATAAAAAGCCGTTATATCCATCGGTTATATCGTCTGCGGCATTTGCGCCCTTCATTAGCAGGGCAGGGGTATATGATGCTGCGGCTTCTTTTACAACTATTCCTGATGTATCATAGAATGAAGGGAATAAGAACAAATCGGCTCGAGAAAAGACGTTTTGCAATAGTGCGCGATCTAAGATGCGCCCAGCAAATATAATGTTATCATCTAGCTTTAGCTTTGAACTCAACAGTTTTATCTCATCTTCGTTTTGTCCTCCGCCAACCATTAGCAGCTTAAAGTTTTTATTAGTTTCCTTTAGCTTTGCTACAGATTTTAGTAACAACTCTAAATTCTTTTGCCATATTTGTTGCCCAACATACAATAGAACTTTTTGGTCAGAGGAAATTCCATACATTTTATTGATTTGTTCGTTTAATTTGTCGTCGTTTCTTTTCGGCTCGAAATCACAGCCGTTTTGCATTATGTATATTTCGCCCTTATATCCATAATCTCTTAAAACTTGAGAAGATGATTTTGTTACCGCCCATACTTCGTCTGCTTTTTCATAAAATTTACTAATAAAATAAGCAACAGTCGAAGCTATCATATTGCTTTTTAAGGCATGCATAAAATCGTCTTTATATTTTGAATGAAACGTTGCTACCATAGGAATTTTTTTATGGCTCGCAATTTTTCTCGCCAGCACTCCTGCAGAAAACGGTGAGTGCGTATGGATTATATCAAAGTCGGTTAATTGAAGGTCTTTATATGCTTTTCTATCCAACGTTCCTAGGCCATACTTATATTCGTTTCTAAATGGCACGTCAATATATCTTACTGTTTTAACCTCGTATGCATATTTTGAATAATCTATTTCACCTGCATCGCCAGGGGTTACTACAAGACAATCTGCATAACTATTATTTAAATATTTACAATAATTCTCTACAACATTCGAAACCCCGTCAGTAATTGGCGGGAAAGAATCAGTAAACTGTCCAATTTTCCTTATCAAAGCTATCTCCAAAATAATTGAGTTTTCCTAATTTTACAATACTTATTCTACATTACATACAGTCTAATTGCAAAGACTATGTTGGTTTTTTAAAGTAAAAATTTAGCGGGGGAAAAGCATTAAATTTGCTTTTTTGTATTCTTAATTTTTACACCCATTTTGTTTTCGTAATATTTAACTATAGTGCTATGGTCTTCTTTGCCATATCCGTTCATGCTTTGTTCTTGCATTATTTCCATTATTTTTTTAGTTAGAGGTAAACTAACCTCGTTTTCGTTGCAGGTGTCTAAAACATTCTGCAGGTCCTTTATATGTAAATCTAGGTAGAATCCTGGGCTATAGTCACCATTAAGTAGTTTGCTTATCTTGCCATCTAGAACTGCGCTTTGTGCCATTCCGCCTTTTACTGCGTTGTACATAATTTCGCAGTCGAGTCCTAGCTTTGTGCCTAGTGTCATTGCTTCTCCCATCGCCGCTATGTTTAGAGCTACCATGATTTGGTTAGCAAGTTTTGTCATACTTCCGCTTCCAACTTTTCCTGTATGAACTATGCTTTTACCCAAATTTTTCAAAACGGGATAACATTTCTCTAAGTCTTCAGCTTTCCCACCTGCCATTATTGATAGTGTTGCATCTATTGCGCCCTGTTCGCCACCCGAAACGGGGGCGTCTATGAATCCTATCCCTTTTTGGGAGCACAGGCTTCCTGCTTGCTTAGCAGCCGATGGAGCTATTGAACTCATATCTACTACTAGGCTACCCTTACGTGCGCCATCTAGGATACCTTTTGGTTTTGTCAAAACTTCTAGAACGTCGGGAGAATTGGGTAACATAGTTATTATTATATCACTTTTTTCTGCCACTTCCATGCAGCTGAGGGAACTAGTTGCACCATATGAAACTAGTTCATTTACCGCTGTTTTACTTCGGTTATATACTATTAAGCTGTAACCTGCATCTATTAGGTTTTTTGCCATAGGTTTGCCCATTATCCCTAGGCCAATGAAACCGATGTTGTAATTTATATTCATTCTATTTAACCTATACCCCCATACAGATAAAACTATGCAATGGTACTCCTATCGTTTTTGTTATGTGAGAGCATTTACTTGTTAGTAAGAAAAACATCTTTTTGTTTTTTTGTCCATGCAGGGATTCAAAGTTTCCCATTCCTTTTGAAATAATCAAGTCTGCTTCTTCAAATTCTTTAATGAATGATTCTGAGCAACGGTCTAGCTGACAGCCTGGAACGGTGTCACCGTTATCAATTACTCTGATTACATCGGTCATTCCAACTTGGATCGCGTCACTCATCAATGCATCGTTTAGTGTTGGGCAACCTCGCACTACTCCTGTAATCTGTTCTGGGATTATATAATCTTTTTCTATTAATGTTCCTATAAGTAGTTTGTCTGTTACGATTTCTCCCGCATTATCAAACAAATACAATATCTTTTTTGCTTTCTTTAGCTCTTGTTTCAATTCGTCTAAGTGATCTATTGTTAATTCTGACTCTAGAGAATCGTTTATTATTGCATCCATATCCAGCCCGTGTCCTGGTGTATAGTCAATTATGTTACCGCATATTGCAATCAACACCGCAGCTTTTATAGGGTCGTCACTTTTATTAATTCTATCTTTGAATTCGTCATATAAAAGCATGATTTTTTGGTTGTCTTCAATTTTGCGTTCTTTATGAGCATCATCTACCAATTTTCGTGTTAAATCTGTTGTTAGTCGATGAATTTCTGGCGGTGCTTGCATAAAATCGAAGGTGCTGAGATGCTTCATGAGCGTCTTCATTAATTTTATTCGTTCATCTTCGTCTTTTACATGCTCTATTAATACTTTATTGAAACTGTTTATTGCACACGTTGCACATTCTGCCGCACATTTCATTAGGTTATTCTCGCTTTCATTATTCTATTAAACTTTCTTTATTCTATAACAATTTTTTCTTTTATTCAATTTTGTAGTTTTATTATACGAGTAATTACGTCTATAATGCTAACTAATTGTTTTGGTTTGATTCCGTGTTTTTTTGCATAGTCTAGTATCTCGAGTTCTTCTTGAGTATATTTTTCGATTATGTATTCTTTTTCAGATTCGTTTATGAACTCAGGTCTTGATTGTGTATGTTTATATCCGGTTGAATCGTTTTTGTTTCCCAACATAAGGTAATCTGCCGTCGTATTTAGTGTTTCGCATAGTTTTGTTATAATTATTATTGCTGTATTAAATCTTTGGTCTTGCTCGCAATACCCTAATACTCGCGGTGATACTCCTGACTTTTCGCCTAATTGTTGCTGGGTTAGTCCTTGTTCTTCCCTCAGCTTTTTTAGCCGCGTTCCGAATGTCATATTGTTCCCTCCTATATGTAAATTAGTTTAAGAATAATATATTCTTGACAGCTCAAAATTACCATGATATATTGATTTTAGAACGATTTGTTCAATGATTACATTGTTTTTTCAATTATATCAGAGTAGTTTTAGTTATGTAAATATTTGATAGTCGAAACAAGTCGAAAATATCCGATTTATTGACAATTTCTTTGTTACGGGCATGTGAGGGGTTATGAAAAAAATCGATTTTGAACAAGGGCTCAGAGACTATTTAGAGATTAAAGCATCTGTGTCATATATCGAAAACGAATTAAATCGACTTACAGCGTATCGTGAGGCTACTATAGATATTGGGATGAATTGTAAGCCAGATTCAGACGTGTATTTTTGCAGAAAGCTTGATTCAAGTCAGTCCGAAAAGCTAAACAAAAAGATTTTAATCCTTACGGCTAAACTTGAACAAAAGAAGTATATGCTTAACAAGCTTGACGCTTTAATTAGTGCACTTGATGAGCGGGAGTTATTTGTTGCAAAAAAATTTTATATCGAGCATTTAACTTGGCGTGACGTTGTATCTTATTATAATATGAATATGCCTTCTCCTCGAGAGATGGATGCGCTGAAAGCTGTTAGAAAGCGCATGCTAGAAAAAATTAATCGTGTTCAAATGGATTGTTATGCTTAACACCTTTATTATTCTTTTAATTTACTTATATTTGTCAGTTTGATTTTTGCGTATACTAATAATGCAAAAACTAATATTTATTTTGGGCAATAAAAAAAGCCCAGTCTCCCAGGCTTATGTTTTATTAGTTTTCCCTTGTATAAACAAGCTTTTCTTCTGTTTTTATGTTCTCCAAGGTGAGTTTTTCTTGGGTTACAGTATATTTATATGTATCTACGTGATCGTTAAAGTCAATTGTAACTTCTTTTTTTTCTGTGTCTTGGTCGTATGTTGCAGAGAACGCCACTGTTGAATCCATTGCTGTGGGTTCTACAATGGCTGTAAGTTTCTTTTTGTTAGCATTTAAATCGGTTATTTCATTTGCAGCTGGTTCGTTCAAAAACTCTATGGTAGTTTTTCCTGCTTCCTGATCTATTGACCATTTGCCAAGAAGTACGTTATCGCTATTAACTGTACCTGAGCCAGGATTTGATAATAATACTACAAGCAAAACGATTACTAGTAACGCTGCAGTCGAAGCCGAAATAATAGTAATCAGTGGCTTATTTTTATTGAAAAAAGTTTTTAGATTCTTTGGAGCAATTTTATCAAACATAGACGGTTTTTTATTATCAGGTAAATTAGCTTCTTTTTTGGTGCCAAATGTTGGAATAACATTTGGTAATTCTTTTGAAGAAGTATCTTTCTTGTCGTTTTTATTTCGGTTTAAACGCGCAGTTTTTAGTAAATCTTTATCTTTATTGACTCTCTTGCTCCGTTTTTTTGTAATTGAGGTGCCAATTTTTTTTCTGCTTGAGCTAAACAGCGATGGCTTTTTATCTTTCATGTAATAGTTCCTTCCGTTCGTTTGTTCAATCAGTATATTATTAATTGTTTATTTTTCTATTCTTACACATTTTACATAATAATTTGTTTGGTGTAAAGGCGTAAATATGACAAATTTATGACGAAGGTGTTATTTTTACTAAATTTTTTCAAAGGAGTGATGCTTTTTGAAGCGTATGGATGATAAAATCTGGACTAAAATCAAGAAAATGGTTTTGGACGGAGAATCTTGCAATAAGGTTGCGTTGAGGTTTGGGGTTAGTCCATCTACGGTTTATGTGCGTGCTAAAAAAGAAGGATGGAGGAGTGAGGCAGAAGGGAGTGTGACACAGGATAAGACAAATAGTAAGGTTAGTGGTGATAGATGCATGGATAAAGTTAGGGGTGGAAATGTGAGTAAAAGTCGAAAATGCAAATCTAATGAAAAAAATATTAAAGATTCATCTGTGTCAAAGCAAGATAATACCAAGACAAAAAGTATTGATGTTGAGTTATTAAAAAGCATTAATGGCGAAAACAATAATTTATATGAGACGGATGCAGTTGCTGCTTGTCAAATAGCTGTCGATCGTGCTTTGCTCAAGGCTGCATTAGGGCTGATGGAGGCTGAGACTAATATATCTAAGGCTATGGAGCCTGTTGATAAGGCGTTAAGGATAAAACGTGAGCTTGCTAAGGAGAGCAAGGAACATGGCACAACAACTATTGTTGTGGAAACGTTAGTTCCTGAACCAAGTGAAGAAGCTTTGGAGGATTAGTTTATGAGCGAGGTTAGAATCAGCTTAAAGTATAGCCCTACACCTAGGCAGGCTCTTTTTCATGCCGCAACGTATGACGAGGTTTTATACGGAGGGGCGGCTGGTGGCGGCAAAACTAAGGCGGTTGTTATGGATGCATTAACACGTTGTTTAAGGTTTCCTAACACTCAAGCTTATTTGTTTAGGCGCACTTATCGTGAATTGAAAGATACTGTTCTTGGTGAGGCGATTAGTTCGATTCCCACTTCTATTGCTGACTATTGTGCTTCGGATTATGAATTTCGTTTGATTAATGGTTCGGTTATGCGTTTTAGGCATTGCCAACACGATGATGACAGGATAAAATATCAAGGAGCAGAAATTCAATGGCTTTACATTGATGAGCTTACACATTTTTCAAAAAGTGTATATGATTTCTTAAAAAGTCGTATGAGGGCCTGCAAAGATTTAGGTGTTAAGCCCGTTGTTCGCGCGACAGCCAACCCTGGTGGGGTTGGGCATGCTTGGGTTAGGGATCATTTTATCGACAGGGGGCCTTGTGAGGTTCCACATTATTTTCAAGTTTATTCTTCTACTTTAAAAATGTCTCAAAAACGTAGTGTTTTTTATATTCCCGCTTTTTGTACTGACAATCCCTATTTGTCTTCTGATTATATTTTTGAGCTAGAGCAAAAACCCAAGGCTTTACGGGATGCATTGCTCCATGGTCGTTGGGATGCTTTTGAAGGGCAAGTGTTTTCTGAGTGGGTGGATGATCCTGAGCAATATTCTTCAGGGATATTTACGCATGTTATTGATGATTTTTTGCCTCCGAAATCTTGGCGGCGATATCGTGCCTTTGATTTTGGATATGCTAGACCTTTTGCTGTTCTTTGGATGGCCGTAGACCCTGATGAACGTATTTATGTTTATAGGGAGTATTATGGAGCCAGTGCTCCAAATGAAGGTGTACGCATGACTCCTACTGATATAGCAAAGAACATACTTGAGATTGAAAAAGCTGCTGATGAAGATGAGGTCATTGGCGTTGCCGATCCTTCTATTTGGGATGCTAGCCGTGGTGAGTCTATTGCTTATCAGATGTCTAAGGAAGGTGTGTATTTTAATAAGGGTGATAATGCTAGGCTAGCGGGGAAGATGCAATTGCATCGTCGCCTTGCCTTTGATTCGTCTAGTCGTTCGTTTATTTATTTTACTCGGGCGTGTCGTAATACAATTAGAACACTGCCTACGCTTGTTTATGATTCTGTTTGTCCTGAAGATGTTAATACTTCTGGAGAGGATCATATTTATGATGCTTTACGTTACTTTTTGATGCTCAGACCGGCTGCGTCCTTGGCGTCTAAGTATCCTGTTACTCGCGGTATTGATCCGCTATCTTGATATTGGTTGAGGGTTATTATGAAAGATAGTACATGTTGTTTTACTGGTCACAGACCTAATTCGTTGCCTTGCAAGTATGACGAGTCGCATAGACATTGTTTACTTATTAAGGAAAAGCTAAAATCGATGATAAGACTTGCTATTGGGGCAGGGTACACTACTTTTTTATCGGGTATGGCTATTGGGACAGATCTTTGGGCTGCTGAAGCTGTTATATCTTTAAAGACTGAATTTCCTCAAATTTCGTTAGTTGCAATATTGCCTTATGCTAATCAGGCAAACAGGTGGGGGGATAACCTAAAAGCAAGATATAACAAGGTTATTTCTAATTGTAATGATGTTATTTCTTTGCAACAAGAGTACTCCAAGGGTTGTATGCATAATCGCAATAGAGAGTTGATTAATAGGTCTAACCGCGTTATTGCTGTTTATGATGGTCGCGAGACAGGAGGGACTGCTTATACTGTTTCGTTGGCTATGAAAAAAAGATTGGATGTATTTTTTATTAATTCACGCGAACCAGATGTTTCGACTACTCCTTTTTTAGGGAGTGAATTTACTTTGCCCTAGTTCTCCCCTCATTTTACTACTTAGTTTAATACTGTTGTCATGCTAGAATGTATTATGAAGTTTTTTCAAGCCGCCTTTTCGGGCGGTTTTATTTTGTTTCGACGGAGGTGCTTTATGGATTCTTATTTGGATCAAGATGATTTAGCTACATCGGATTCAACGCAGATTGTTGAGCGTGCTTATGATTTGTTCTCAAAGTTTTATCAACAGACCATTCCTATACGTGAAGTTTTTGTTAAGCATGAAAAAATGTGGGAGGGGCGTCATGTGCAGGATGTTTATTCAAATGATCCTTCTGATCCACAGCCATCGTCGCCTGTTCTCTTTTCAACGTGCGAGGCTCTTTTAGCTGATGTTATGGATTATTATCCTCAGCCTGTAATATTAGGTCAGGATGCGGATGATGGTGATTTGGCTTCTGAACTTTGTGAAGTTGTACGTTATGTTATGAAGCGTCGTAATTATCGTAAGACTTATCGCGAGAAAGTTCGCAGTGCTTTGATTAAGGGAACAAGCGTACAGGAAGTATTTTGGGACGATTCTCTTTATGGCGGACTTGGTGATGTGAATATTCGTCAGTGGGATATTAAGGACTTTTTCTTTGACCCCCGTTGTGAGGATATTCAACAGGGGCGTGCTTGCTTTAAGACAGTCCGATTACATCGTTCTTGGTTTAAAATGCATTATCCTGAACTTGAGCCATTGATGGAGGCTGATTCTTTTTCGCGAGTTATTCCTGGTGATGATGATACTCCTGATGAGGAAGAAATTTTATTGATCGAATACTGGTATAAGACTATTAGTGAAGATGGACGAAGTTTGGTTCATATGGCTAAGCTGGCAGGTAACGTTTTATTGGAGGATAGCACTAAGGATTTTCCTGAGGGGCTTTATGATCATGGGCTTTATCCTTTTATTGTTGAACCTTTATATAAGGCTAGCTCTAGTCCATTTGGATTAGGAGTAATGGATGTGTTTGGACCTTCTCAACATACTGCTGATAAGTTGGACCAAATTATTGTAAAGAACGCGCTTTTATCGGGGAAATTGAAGCTTTTGGTTGATAAGGGTGCAGATGTTGATATTGATGCGTTAACTGATTATTCAAAGGAGGTTGTTCGCGCTGGTCGTATCGATGATAATGCGGTGCGATGGTTTTCGGCTTTGCCGTTAAATCCTGTTGTATACAGCCACTATAACGGAAAGATTCAAATGATAAAAGATGAGTCGGGACAAAATCAGCTTAACCGTGGTGAGGGCCTTAGGAATGTTACTGCTGCTAGCGCTATTATCGCTTTACAAGAAGCAGGCAATAAGCGTAGTCGAATGATTATTCAGCAGTTATATGATGGCTTTGAGACGGCTGTTCATATGATCATTGAATTGATTGCTCAGTTTTATACCGAAAACAGGTGGTTTAGAGTTAATGGTGCTACCGGTACGCCTAAGGTGGTTAGCTTTAACTCACAAAAGCTAGTTGTTCCAGGATCTGCTCAAAATCAATATAAGCGTCATTTTGACTTTGATGTACGAATTGAAGCCCAAAAACAAACGCCCATTGAGGCGGCATATCGTAATGAGCTTGCTATGCAGTTGCTTCAGGTTTCTGGGGGTCTTATGACTCCTATTATGGCAATTGAAATGATGGAGTTTGAGGGTAAGGAACGAATCCTTGAACAGCTTAGGATGAGGGCTGACCAGCTTGATAAGGCGTCAGTTGCTACTAATAATATGATTGATAGCGCTGGTTCCAATAATCTTTAGTAATTATTTTGCCGTTCAATCGGGCGATAAAACGATTGAAATTCATGTTTGGAGGTTTTAAACATGCCTAAAATTCCGGTCGATTTACTTGATGATACTTTGCGCGACGACGGTGCGAAAAATGCGGACAGTCTTATTGATAAGCTTAATGGTTCGCCTGAGGAGTCGCCTGAAGATTCTTCTGTAGAGGAATCTTCTGAAGATGTTGATCCTGATGCTGTGATTTTTCATACCCAGGCAGAGTTTGATCGCGTTATTGGTAAGCGTATTGAACAGGAACGCAAAAAATGGTTACGCGAAAATCATACCCTTTTGACTCTGGGTAAGCGCGCTTTAGCACGTTATGAAGCGGAAGATGAGGATGAGGCTATTAACCGCGCTGATATTGAGTATTATCAGCATCTTGCAGATAAGCTTGATATTTCGCTTCAGGCTGCTGAATATATTGCTAACCTTGAAAAGGCTAATCAGCATGCTAATGAGGATTATTCTCTCTCTCAAGCTACTAATGATGACACTAGTGATAACGATAAGCCTCCTAGTATAAATAGGCTTTCCACTCAGCAATTAAAGGAATTGTTTGAAGAGGAGGAGGTTATCAAGGAAACTATGCCTGAATTTGATATTGTTGAGTTCGTTAAACAGAATCCCATGGTTTCTTATTTGATAGCTGCTGGTTATCCACTTAGTGAAATCGTTGATCAGTTTAGCGGTGAATTACGCATTAATCAGGCGAAAAAGCAGGCTGAGGATGATGTGGTCGAACGTATTCGAAGGCGCAACTCAAGACCTTCTTCTATTGGGGGGTATGGTACATCGGGTATGGCTCAAAGTGTTAGGACGATGTCGGATGAGCAAATTGAAAAAATTGATAAGGCTGTACGTGCTGGGAAACGTGTTGTTCTTTAATTTGTTGTTTTTATTTGAAAGGATGTTTATATGGCTACATTAAATACTGCTATCACTTCTACAGTTACTACTACCATGCAGGAATATTATGATCGTAAGCTTCTTCTTAGGGCTAAACCTAAACTTGTATTTTATAATTGGGGAAAAAAGAAAGTTGTTCCTAAAAATAGCGGGAAAATCGCTCAGTTTAGGCGTTGGACAAACTTTGATCCCATTACTACTCCTTTAACCGAGGGCGTTGTTCCTAACGGCCAGTCGCTGGCGCAGACACAGCTTGAGGCAACGCTTGTGCCTTATGGTGGTTATGTTGCTACTGAAAGATTTCTTACTTTGACTGCTGTGGATGAAATTATTAACGATGCTGTTGGATTAATGGGACAGCAGGGTGGTGAGTCTATTGATACTGTTACTAGAGACGCTATTTTGCAGGGAACTAATGTTCAGTATGCTAACGGTCGTGATGCTCGTAATGCTATTACTACTAGTGACGTATTAACGGTTGAAGAAATTAGAAAAGCTGTTCGTTCACTTAAAAAGGCTAATACTCCGCAGTTTATGCGCAATGGACGTGGATATTATGTTGCTATCGTTACGCCTGATGCTACTTATGATCTTCAGTCGGATACTCTTTGGCAAGATGTTGCTAAGTATTCTGCTGGTGAACGTATTTTTGATGGCGAGATCGGTAAACTATTTGGTGTAATCTTTGTTGAGACTACTCTTGGAAAGATTTATTCAGGCGAGGGTGATTCATCATGTGATGTTGCTACTACCCTTGTATTTGGTGAAGAAGCTTATGGCGTTATTGATGTTGAAGAAGGCGGACATCTTAGAACTATTGTTAAGCCTGCTGGCTCTGCGGGGAGTCAAGATCCTTTAGATCAGATTAATACTGTTGGCTGGAAGGTAGAAGGATTCGCTGCTAAGATTTTGCAAAATGAATGGTTGGTTAGAATTGAGCATGGGTTCTCTGCTCAATAAAGCTATTTTGTCTTAATGTTGAAAGGCAAGGGATTTCCTTGCCTTTCGTATTTTTATAGGAGGATGTTTTTATGTCTAATAAAACTAATTATGATTCAGATATTAATGGGGTGCAGGATAAACTTAATCAACAGGAGCGAGTCAGCATTAAGATTCCCGTTGTTCCTGGCGCTGATGATCAAGTTGAGGTGTGTATCAATGGGTATTGGATGGTTATTAAGCGTGGAGTTTTAGTTGATATCCCTCTTAGCGTTAAGGCTGTGTTAGAACAAGCTGCGATAATTTAGGAGGGGTTATGACACTTTTAGAGATTATTCAACGTAGTGTTATTAATCTTGGTGAGGATATTGATGATGATACTATAAATGAATATAAGGCAGGATTTGGCATTACTGCCCATATTAATAATGCGTATATGCAGGTTTGTGAAAAGGATTATCGGCCTTTTTGTATTAATGGCGTTTTGCTTGATTCTGATGGTTGTTTTAATCCATCGGTTTTACCAAAAACTATCGTGTTGATCGAGGCTATTTTTGGTGAAAACAGTGCAGGTGTTTCTCCTGTATTTTCACATTACTCTTTGCCTAGTGGATTGGTGAAAGTGGTTGGGCATCAGGATGAAATGGTTGATGTTGTCTATAAATATGTTCCTGAGTCTTTGGTTAATGATTTGGATGTTCCTGTTTTTCCTGATCGGTTTCATGATTGTTTAGCTGATTATGCTGCTTATCGAATTATGGGAATAGGTTCGACTCTTCGCCAGCAACGTGGAATGTTTTTCTTAGAGGAGTTTGAACGTAAACGTAGGTTGATTCGTCCGTTTGGTGAGGAGTTGGGTGGCATGTTTTCTTTCTGCTTAAAAAATAAATTCTAAGGAGGATTTTTATGGCTAACGGTACTGCTCATTATCGTATTGACTCGTTCTTTGGCATAAATCAGTCTGACGACGAATCTAATATGAAGACTTCTTATTCACCAGATGCTTGTAACTTTAATACCTCTGACGGTAACCTTTGTGTTGCGCCTGGATTATCTTATTATGATTATCCGTCTAATCCCATTATGTCTTCGTTAGAGGATAATTTTTATCTTTTTCAGTATTTTCCTTATGCTGAGGTATATCAAAGTACGGAGCGAAAACCTCTTTTACTTAGTTCTCAGGCAACGGGTGTTTATATTCGCAATGATACTAATACTTGGAATAATATTACCCAACTGCCGGCATACAGTGCGATTAATTATCAGCTTGGCGATAAGAATCTTTTAGTTATGGCGACTACGGGTGTTGGCATTTATGATGGTACATCTGTGACGGGTGTTGCTAATGCTCCTAGCGTTAGGTATCTTGCACTTAACCATGAGCGTGTGTTTGGGACAGGGTCTTATCAAAGTGGTGAAATGGATACTGTTTATTGGTCGCATCCTATGGATCCATATGATTGGAGTGCCGATCCTTTTAACCCAGATGGTGCTGGGGGGTTTGTAAATATTCCTAGTTTTGATGGTGGTGCTATTATTGGTATCGCTACGATATTTAATGAAATAGTAGTTTTTAAAGAGCATAGTTTACATCGAATTGCTGGATCAAGTCCAAGTCTTTATTACGTTGCAAGAATTCAAGGAGATGTTAATCCTGTTAGCAATGATTCAATTGTCGTTACAGGTAGTGCTGCTTATTTTCTTTCTCGTGATGGGCTTTGTGCCTATGATGGTGTTACTGCATATTTGGTGAAAGAAAATGAGTGTATTAGTCGTGTTTGGGAAGAGTATCCACCTGATCGTGATAGCTTCATGGCATTGTATAATAATAGGCTTATCATGACTATTGGTGGTCAGTATGGTCGTGTTGTTGAATATGATCTTAAGCGTAAGGTGTTTATTGTAAAAAACCCTGGCACAACAAAGAATATTAGATCTATGTTGGTTTATGATAAGAAACTGCTTGTTTGTGAGGATTCGGATAGAACTATTAAAGAATATGATAAACAGGATCCAACGTTACCTTGTCTTAAAGCATATTGGGAAATTCCTTGGATGGATTTCAAGAAGAAGGATGCTGTTAAAAGTATTGATATTGGGTATGTATTTGGATATGGGGATACCGATGCTAATCTAGTGATTGAGGCATGGACTGACTCAAAATACAAGCGAAAGATTGTTAAACTGCCTTCTTTAGCAAAGGTTTTGCGGTATAGGATTAGAATACGCGGCCGTCGGGTTAAGCTTAGGCTTGCAAATTATCATGATGGTGATGAATCGCTTGCGCCTGTGTTGCCTAAGGCGATTTCGTTGTTTTCGGGGATTCAAATTGTTTTAGATATTGAGGAGGATTAGGGAGGTGGTTCTATTTGGAGTTTAGGCAAATTATTAATCCTAGTGATCCAATTCAGATAAGAGATATGAATGAGATGTTTCGCGAACTTTATACTATTACTTCTCGGAATAATACAGCGCTTAGCGGATCAATTGGTGGATGGAATTCTACTAATTGTAATTGGACGTGTACTAGTATACAAAATAAAATGTATACCATTGCTACTGTTGGTGATAAGTCTTTGTTATTTTCTCCTGGTATGAGAGTTAGGATCACTCAGTCTAGTGTTTGTTATTACATAATAGTTAGCGTTTCATATTCATCTGGAAATACGTATCTTGATTTATTTAGTGGAAATGGCACAGGAATTTCTAGTGGAGCTATCTCTGATGTTTATTATTCTAGAGACAAGGCTCCTATTGGTTTTCCGCTCGATCCTCGTGAATGGAGCATTCGCAGTGAAAGTAATGCTGATATCTTTAAATACAATCCTGAAAGATATGCTTGGTATTATTTTGGTTCGAATACTTGTATTAATCTTCCTAAGGGGTTATGGCGGCTTAGGTATTCTCTTGTAGCTAATATGTATGATGCTGATACTTCTCAAAAGAGTATCAGTGTTAATGCTGCTTTATCAAAATATGGGACTAGTGTGAGTATTCCTGATTCTTTAGTTAGGATGTATGTTCGGATGTATTCTACGGGGATTGAATACAGTGAGTTTTCTATCTCAAGAGAGGTTGTTTTTGAACAAGACGTTAGTGGATATATTTATTTGATTGGAAGAACTCGCGCAGTTGATGTTGGTTATCTTTGTTGGCGCGGAAGTGCTAAGCCAATAGTTATTGAGGCTGAGTGTGCTTATTTATAGGAGGTGTTTTTATTGGCGATTAGTTATGGCAGCCGTGGTAGTGAAGTAAGGAATTTGCAAAAGCAACTTAATGATAAGGGGGCTAAATTAACTGTAGATGGGATATGGGGGCCTAAAACTCAGTCTGCTTATAAAAAATATGGTGGGGCTTCTGTTTCTAGTACTTCAAAAAACGTTTCTAGTATTAGTAATAATTCATCTAATTATTCTGCGCCTGGGCTTAGCTATATTTCTTTTACTCCACTAACGGACGCGCAAAAACTAAACTTAGCTAGTTCACAGGTTAATCCCGCTTATGATGCTGAAATGAAGGCTTTGGAAAGCGAGTATAAAGTTGCCAAACAAAACAATCGAAATGATGCTTTGACGCGAGGGATGAGTAGGTCTAGCTATGTTATGGATGTTAGTGTTGCATTAGATGCTAATCGGGCTGAAAGTATTAGTGACTTAGAAGGTGAACGCGCAGCACAACTTCAGTCAATTATTTATGAGTTGACTGAAAAGGATAATGAAAATAGATTTAAAGTACTTAAGTATAATAATGATGTAGCTTTGCAGTTAGAGAAGATGCGCCAAACGCAGCTAAACGAGCAACGCGATTACGAAATTGCATTGAAAAAACTTTCATCAAGTAGCAGCAGTAAAAGCAAGTCTAGTTCATCTTCTTCTAGTAATAGTAGTACTTCTAAGACTAACACTTACAGCAATTATTACGAATATTATACTAATAATTACTTGAAAAGGGCAAACAACAATAAAGAAATTGCGCGTGCCTTGTATATGAAGGACCGTAGTAATATAAGTAAAAGCATGGGAAATGATGCTGTTTATGTGTTGGATGCTATTATTCTTAAACAGAGTCCGAAAAAGTCAAGTATTAGTCGATGAGCGGGGGTAGTTGCTTTGAAAGTGTGGGTTAGTTATTATGACTCAAATTAGTTTCCTAGATATGATTGATTATGGGTTAGCGTATGTTTTAGCATTTTCATGGATCAGTTTCGTTTTATGGATGGTGTTTAAAATATGGCCTAAATCAGAGCGCGAAAACAAGAAACTTAGGGAAGAAACAATTAAACAAAATTTGTTGTGTGTTCAGACAGTTGAGAAAGCTTCGGTGTGTATCTCTCAAAACACACGTGCGCTTGAGTTTATGCAACAAACCCTTGAAAAAGTTGCCCATCAAGAAGCTATCATTCTTGAAATGCAAAGCAGACTTCATGATGATGCTATAAAATGTATAGCAAAAGATAGAAGTTAGCATTTTTTTGCTATTGCATTTAGCTGATTTTCACGGTAATATGCATTAACTACTTTTTTCGGGGGATTCTTTATGGGTGTTATCGTTTCTATGTTAGTTGCTATAGCATGTGCACTTGGCATTTTGCTTTTTCCGTTTTCTAAAAAAAGCGAGGTTATTCAACGTTATGGCAGGATTGTTCTTTTAGCAGGTATGGTTATTGGGATTATCAGTGCTTTAATATTTGCATTGCTATAGTGTTTTAAAAAAATCAGCCTTCCTTTGCTTAAGCAAAGGAAGGCTTCTATATGTCGTTAATTAGGTTTTGGGGAAGCTGTTATTTATCTGTTAATGCAGCTATACCAGGGAGGGTTTTACCTTCAAGGAGTTCAAGAGTTGCACCACCACCAGTTGATATATGTGACATTTTTTGTGCAAACCCTAGCTTCTTTACTGCGCTGGCTGAGTCGCCTCCGCCAATTATGGTTATTGCATCGCTGTCTGCCATAGCTTGTGCCACAGCGCGTGTTCCTTCTGCAAAGTTATCAAACTCGAAAACTCCCATTGGGCCATTCCATATTACTGTTTGTGAGTCAGCTATTGCTTGTTTAAAGATTTCTATTGTTTTTGGCCCAATGTCTAGACCCATCCAGCCATCGGGAATAGACATCATGTCGCATATTTGCGTGTTTGCATCATTGCTGAAAGCATCTGCTGCAATGCAATCAACTGGCAATAAAAAGTTTACGCCTTTTTCCTTAGCTTGATCAAGCATATCTAATGATGCTTGCAGATTTGGCTCATCGCATAGGGAGTTGCCAATGCTTCCACCCTGTGCCTTTGCAAATGTATATGCCATTCCACCGCCAATTATTAGCGTGTCTACTTTATCTAGCAGGTTGCTGATCACGCCAATTTTATCTGCAACTTTTGCTCCGCCTAATATTGCTATAAATGGGCGTCTTGGAATGTTGATTGCTCCGCCAATTACTTCAAGTTCTTTGTTCATTAAAAAGCCTGCAACTGCTTCAAGGTAATGAGCAACGCCTTCAGTAGATGCATGTGCCCTGTGGCATGAACCAAAAGCATCGTTAACGTATACATCTGCAAATGATGCAAGTTTCTTTGCGAACTCTGGATCGTTATCAGTCTCTTCTTTATGGAAACGTACGTTTTCAAGCAATAATACTTCACCATCTGCTAAATTGGCAACTTCTTTTTGTGCGCTTTCGCCGATTACATCAGATGCAAATTTTACTTTTGTTTCAGGTAATAGTTCAGCTAGGCGAGCGGCAACAGGTGCTAATGAAAATTTTGGGTTAAATTCGCCTTTTGGTCTGCCCATATGTGCCATAAGTATTATACGAGCTTTTTGTTCTATCAGGTACTTTATGGTTGGAAGCGCTGTTTGTATGCGTTTGTCGTCGGTGATATTTTTGTTTTCATCAAGAGGAACGTTCATCTCTAAACGCACTAGCACTTTTTTGCCTGTTACGTTAATATCGGTAATTGTTTTTTTGTTAAGCATTTTTTGGGGATCTCCTTTCAAGATCGTGGATATTTTAAGTTTTTACAATTTCATAAAATTATTGTTTGTTAAATTATATTGCAATTATCCTTTTCCTTCAAGCGGTTTACAGTAATATAAAAAAGTAATATCATAAGGAGAAGAGGTAATTATGGATATATACAATATTATTGACACGAAAAGAAAAGGTTTGGAGCTTACAAAAGAGCAAATTGAATATATTGTTAGTGGTGCTGCATCCGGGGAATTGCCAGATTATCAGCTTAGCGCTCTTTTGATGGCTATTTGTATTCAAGGTGCGAGTAAGGCTGAAACCTTTGCTCTTGCAAATACTATGGCGTCTACTGGACAAACTGTAGATTTTTCTGACATAGAAGGAATGTTTGCCGACAAGCATTCTTCAGGTGGAGTAGGAGATGCCACGACCCTTATCGTCGCGCCAGTTTGTGCAGCTGCTGGTATTAATGTTGCGAAGATGTCTGGTCGTGGACTAGGGTATACTGGTGGGACTATAGATAAGCTGGAGTCAATACCAGGGATAAACCTTGAGCTTAGTGATAGAGAATTTAAACGGGTTATCCAAAAACACGGATTTTCTGTTATTAAGCAGTCGGATAATATTGCACCAGCTGATAAACGCTTATACGCTATTAGGGATGCGACAGCTACCGTAGAGAGCATTCCGCTCATTGCATCTAGTATTATGAGCAAAAAGCTCGCGATAAAAACTGATGCTTTAGTTCTTGACGTTAAATGTGGAAAAGGCGCGTTTATGAAATCTCGACAAAGCGCGATGGAGCTTGCTAAAACAATGGTAGATATCGGAAAGAATGCAGGCAGAAAGACTAGGGCGATAGTATCTAACATGGATCAACCGCTTGGTTTGTGGGTGGGGAATGCTATGGAAATATGTGAAGCGGTAGAAATCCTTTGTGGTAAGAACCTTGATTCAAGATTGGCGCGTTTAAGCATTGAGTTATGTGCTAATATGCTTGAGTTAATTGGGAAATCAAACAGTATTGATGAAGCAAGAGTACTTGCTATACAAACAATTACTTCAGGACGTGCACATGAAAAACTTTTGGATGTTATAGAAGCCCAAGGCGGCGATAAATATTTTGTTAGCGAGCAGGGGAGTAAACAGTTGCTTAGCGCCAAGCATAGGTCATATATATATGCAGAAAAAGATGGATTTATAAGTCGAGTTGATGCGCTTAGTGTTGGGGTAGCGGCAAGATATTTGGGCGCAGGCAGGCAGGCAAAAGAGGATACGATTGATAGTGCGGTAGGAATTATATGCAAGGTGGAGGTTGGCGATCATGTCAGTGCTGGCCAACAGCTATTTGAATTACATGTTAATGATACAGATAAACTTAGCCAGGCAACCGAATTGTTGAATAAGTCTGTCGAAATATTTGACTGCGGGGTGGAAATACCTCCGCTTATATTTGATATAATCGAATAAAAGAATGACTGCGTGATGGCAGTCATTTTTTTATGTGATATTCTAGATATTAGCTATTAGACATAATTATGTGCTTACAGTGCCTTTTTCAAGCTCAGGATTTTTAGATTCTGTTGCTTTGTTTAATATTCTATCTGCAATAAATATTAACAAGGATAGCAGCATCATCAGTAAAAACGAGACGCGTATAGGGGACAGGCAGATCAAGTTTGCAAGATATAATGTGGCAACGTTTACAAAAAGCAAAGGGATGTTAAAGGTGATTGTACCTAATGCAAGCGCTATAGCGTTGAATAATGGACGCAATACCAGATTAAGTATGCATAATACGATTGCAATAAATCCGTAGCCAATTGGGTTTAAAATTGCGAAATTGAAAAAATAGCAAAATGTAATTATTAGTGCATAGTATATTATTATCCTAAGCAATAATTTTTTCATAGTAGTCCTCCGTTACAAAGTTGAAACCTTTACGTTAACGACTTCATCGTCACTTTTAGTTTTGATGCGTACCAGCGTGGTTGGCTCGCTTTTTTGAAACTCATGTAGCAGTTTTTGAACGCATTTTATAATACAATCTGCTTCTTTGATTTTTTTCACCCTAATCAGTTTAAATAAATCGCTTACATCATATAGCATATCGTTTATTATTGATATTGGAATGAAGATCGTAAAGAATAAAAAGCGCTTTCTAATGTGGAATAGGATAAACCTAGTTTTATTCAACATAGACACGTACCGTAGTTGTTTCGCCGTTTTCATCATCTGTGCTTTTTACATTGACCAGTTCGCTATCAATTTCATTGTTCTCAAACAACTCTATTAGCTCTGTTAAATCTATTGAGGACAAGTCAATGCCTTTTTCTTTCATATTTGTTTGTGCTTCTTGTGGAATCATGGTCATGAAAGATGCCATGATTTTTGCAAGCTTTAGTGGCAGGTTGACGTCCACATTTGTTTTTTCTTTGCCTTCTTTGTCAATAGTTAAAACTTTTACCAGCAGTTTTTTGTGTTCGGTATTTTTTGAAATTGACTGACTAGTGGAACTTTCGCTGGTTAAAACAGAGATTAAGTTTTCGCCTTCTTCTACAGAAATTTTACCGTCTTTTACCATGTCTAGTACTTTTAATATTTCTTGATTCATGTTGTTTTAAACCTCCCAATTTATAGATCCTTAATAAGTTGTGCAGCCTTTTTAGCATCTATTTTACCTTGATTCAAATCTTCGATTATCTTTAAACGTTCGTTTTTTATTTCTTCCTGAGTGTTTGTGACTGATAACCCAAGCTTTTGGGTAATTTGGTTGAGTTTGTTTTTTACAGTCGGGTATGAAATTGAAAGATAGCGCTCCATCTCTTTTATGCTTCCACCGCATTTTAAAAACGCTAAAACAAAGTCAGCCTCTTCGGTTGATAGATGACAAAAGCTACATCCGCTGAATTTTCCAGTAAGTTCGCTTCCGCATTTTTTACAGGTAAGTCTAGTTGTTTCATACTCACCTAAACATGCAGGGCAAATAGTGGGTGCTTTAAGCTTCATTGATACCTCCTAAGTTAATTTATATTAATAATATATGCTAATAATCCTAAAAAATCAATATATTTATTAAAAATATTAATAATTAAATTAATAAAGTTAAGTTTAAAGCAAATCATATAATTATTGGCATGAAAAAAGCCGCTCTTTATAAAGAGCGGCTTTTTTATGTATAAAATTTATTTTTCTATTAATGAACTGCCGTCCATTTCGGATGGTTTATCAAGGTTTAAGATGTCCAAAATAGTTGGAGCGATATCGCTCAGCCTACCGTCAGTTCTCAGCTTAGCATTTTCATAGCCTTTTCCAATCAATATAAATGGAACTGGGTTGGTAGTATGAGCTGTAAAAGGCGAACCATCACTTTCTTCCATCATTTTCTCTGCATTACCATGATCTGCTGTGACAACTACCACGCCATTTTGAGCCAATACAGCTTCTATAACTTTTTTTGCACAAATATCAACTGCTGCAACAGCTTTAGTCGCAGCTTCGATATTTCCAGTATGACCCACCATATCAGGATTTGCAAAGTTTAGAATCATAACATCTTGAGCACCTTGCTCAACTAATTCAACCGCTTTATCAGCTACTTCATAAGCGCTCATTTCAGGCTTAAGGTCATATGTTGCAACTTTAGGCGAAGGAATAAGCACACGGTTTTCACCAGGGAAGGGTGTTTCGACCCCTCCGTTAAAGAAGAAGGTGACGTGAGCATATTTTTCGGTTTCAGCGATGCGAAGCTGAGTTAAGCCTTGCTTACTTAAATACTCACCTAAAACGTTCTTCATCTCCTGTGGTTTATATGCGACGTAAACATTTTTTATGGTCTTATCGTATTGAGTCAAACAAACATAATAAAGCTGTTTTCTGCCACCTAATCGGTCAAAGCCAGAAAAATCATCGTCAACGAATGCTCGAGTAATTTCGCGTGAGCGATCTGGTCTGAAGTTGAAGAAGATAACGCTGTCGTTATTGCAAACGGTAGCGGTTGGTTGACCATCTGTCAAAATAACGGTAGGCAAAACAAATTCGTCGGTGACATCGTTTTTATAAGATTGTGTCATGGCATCTGAACCAGAGGTTGCCATTTCTCCTTTGCCTCGTGCCATAGCTTCATATGCTTTTTCGACGCGATCCCAGCGGTTATCTCGATCCATTGCATAGTATCGTCCGCTTACCGTAGCGATTTTGCCAATGCCATCTTTTTCCATATGAGCTTCAAGTTCTTTAATATACTTTGCGCCGCTAGAAGGGGGAACATCGCGTCCATCCATAAAGCAATGCACAAATACTTTTGTAAGACCATGTAATTTAGCAAGACGCAAGAATGCGTAAAGATGAGTGTTGTGGCTATGGACGCCTCCGTCAGATAAAAGTCCCATCAAATGAAGGCTAGAATTGTTCTTTTTACAGTTTTCAATAGCGCCAAGTAATTCTTTATTTTCAAAAAAATCGCCGTCATCAATAGATTTGGTTATGCGAGTAAAATCTTGATATACTATACGACCTGCGCCAATATTAAGGTGTCCGACTTCCGAGTTTCCCATCTGTCCAGGTGGTAAACCAACATCCATACCGCTGGCTGCAATCAATGTGGAAGGATAGCTGGCTTGTAGGGTCAAAATATTTTTTGCGCAATGATCTGAGATTGCGTTTGCTATTGAACATTTTGCGATGCCGAATCCGTCTAAGATTATCAAGGCTAAGCGTGTTTTTGCCATATAAATTATTCCTGCAAGGGAACTGTATGCAGGAAAACTCCTTTCTATCGTTAAATAATGTTATACATTATTCCTTAGTGCATGTTAAATTTAGCACATTATTATTATATCTTGTCTAAGCTAGGAAAAACAAGTATGTTAATGTTTAATAAGTATTTGAAGAATTTGTTTTGGATGTAAATATGTTATACTTGTACTAATATGGATTCTTTTGTTAACTATAGGGAGGGAAACGCATGTATAAAGCTTTAGGTATTAACTGTAGCCCAAGAAAAGAAGGAAATACTAATATTATGCTTTCAAAAGTCATAGAAACATTAAGAGAAAATGGCGTTGAAGGTGAGGTGGTTCACGTTGGAGGACAGAAATTTAGTAGTTGTCGCGTATGTGGATGGTGTACTGATAATCAAGAAAAACGCTGCGTGATAGACGATGATTTTGTTAATGAAACAATATTAAAAATGGATGAAGCCGATATTATCATCATTGGATCACCTGTGTATTTTTCGATGATCACTGCAGAAGCAAAAGCCCTTATGGATAGAGCGGGGATAGTTTGTCGCAGGAACGGGTTTTTGTTGAAGCGTAAGCTAGGGGCGGCTGTGGTAGCTCAGCGTAGAGCTGGTGGAATACCCAGTGTAGACGCTATAAACCGCTTTTTCTTGTTAAATGAGATGATTATTACTGGAGCCAGCTACTGGAATATGGGATTTGGACACGAAGAGGGAGCCGTTGAAAAGGATACTGAAGGAATGAATAATATGGTGTCACTTGGTGAAAATTTAGCATGGCTTGTTAAAAAGGTCAACGCATAGTACATATACTATTTTTGTAGATTATAAGTTATGGCAATAAATTACATAAAGAGTAACTAATTATAATAAACTCCTCAAATTTTTGAGGGGTTTATTATGTTAATATCTGTTATATAAAAGTCGTATAAGCCATATGGGCAAGGGGATTTGGGGCATTTCAAAAATTAGTTGAATATACATGTAAATAAGTGAATATATAAATCTTAATGATACATACAAAAAAAGACTTGTAAATGCTTGTATTAACGTGCTAATATAGTTCTATCATAATACATAGGATTAAGATGATAGTTATAATTTGCATATATGCTTAAACAACTTTATTATTTGGAGGAAGATACGAAATGAAATTTGGTCAACTTGATTTAAGTAGAGAGTATTTAGCGTCGCTTATGGACTATTCTGATTTAAACCCTAACTCAAACAAAGATTCTATATTAGAGGCTTGTAAAGTTTCTAAAGATTATAATTTTAAAGGGTTGCATGTAAATCCCCAGTGGGCAGAGCTCGTTTCTAAAGAATTAGATGGAACTGGAATAGAAACTGGATGGGTTGTAAGTTTTCCGTTTGGAACAAACGAAACTTCAACTAAAGTAGCCGAAGCTAAAAAAGGCGTGGGAATTTTAAAAGGTAAGCCATGGGTAATAGATATGGTAACTAGCGTAGGCTTGCTACGCGGTAAAGAATATGAAGCATATAAAAACGACATGGCAGAAGTTGCAAAGGTAGCTCATGATGGCGGTGCCGAATGTAAAGCTATTCTTGAAGTGTTTTATTTGAATGATGAAGAGTTAAAGATAGCATGTGAGCTAGCAGCAGAAGCTGGAATGGACTGGGTAAAAACGTCTACTGGACGACACGGCGGACCTACACTTGAGCAAGTTCGGTTGATGCGCAAGGTAACACCATCACATATGAAGGTCAAGGTTGCTGGTACTGGCAGTTTCTGGACGCCTATGGTAGCGCTGGGCAGCATACTGGCAGGAGCAGAAAGAATCGGAACACGTAACGCACCTTGGATTGTTGATGAGTTGTCAGGCACGGTCACCGATTTATTAAAAGAAAAACTATAATTGGAGGGACATCAAATGGGTAAATATTTGGTAGGTATCGACGAAGGAACAACGGGTTGTAAAACATGCGTGTTCGATTTTGACGGAAATCTAACTGGAAGCGACTATCGAGAGTATCCCTGTTATTATCCAAACCCAGGCTGGGTTGAGCAGAAAGCTGAAGATATTACTCCTGCATTATTTGCATCTTGTCAGGCAGCAATTTCAAACTCAGGAGTAGATGCAAAGGAAATCGTAGCATTAGGGCTTTCGGCACAGGGTTCGGTTATTGGTCTACTCGACAAGAACGGTGAATTGCTTCGCCCATTTGTAGGATGGCAGGATCTTCGAGGAACGGACGAGGAGATCAATGACATTATAAGCAAGATTCCTAGGGACGAATATTATGAGCTTACTGGTGATCCTCTTGGTCAGATTTTCTCACTAACAAAGCTTGCATGGTTAAAGAGACATGAGCCAGAGAACTGGGAAAAGACAGAGCTTTTCTCAACAAATGAAGACTATTTCTTGAAGCAGTTCGGTGCTGAAGGATATTATACTGACCTATCTTCTGCTAGCCGTGAAGGAATGGCAGATGTTAACAATCATTGCTGGGCACCCAGAATGTTTGACGTAATGGGCATGAGTATGGATAAGAGGGCTAAAATCGCGTTAGATCCCGGATATATTGTAGGACAAATTTCTGCAGATATTGCAGCAAAAACTGGTTTGGCTGTAGGCACAAACATTTGTGTTGGTGCTCATGACCAGAACTGTAATACATTTGGTGCAGGCGCAGTTGATGGCGGAATGGCTGTAATGGTTGTAGGAACATTTGGTTCTTGCTTCGTAACATCGGATGAGCCGATTCGTGACCCTAACAAGAAGCTTGTTGTTAAGGGTAACCACGGAGTAAACAACTGGACAATCGAGGCATTCTCGGTAACAGCAGCATCCAGCTTTAGGTGGTATCGCGATACATTTGGCGCACTCGAAGTTGCAGCTGGTAAGGTTGTTGGAGATGATCCTTATAACCTAATTACACAGCAGATCGCAAAGGTTCCTCCTGGTGCAAACGGCATCACATTCTTGCCTTATCTACAGGGTGCATCAGGTGCATTACTAAATCCAAATGCACGCGGAATATTTGCTAATATGAGCCTAGGAACAAACAAGGCAGATATGGCAACAGCTGTTATGGAAGGAATTTGTTATGAGATGGCAGATATCTTGAAGGCTGAAGCTAAAGCTGGAATAGATGTTAATGCAATTCGCATGACCGGTGGGGCAGCTAAGTCACCTGTTTGGTGTCAAATGATGGCAGACATTACACAAAAGCCAATCCAACTTCTTGAAGCTAGTGAGACAGGTTGTCTTGGTGCAGCGCTGTATGCTGGAGTTGGTAGTGGAGTATATACTGACGTTAAAGACGCTACAAAGGCTGTTGGAATTAAGCAAACTTATGATCCTAATCCTGCGAATTTTGCTGCATACGAAGATGCATTTGCACGCTTTACAAAGACATATGAAGCACTTGTAGAGGGTGGCGTATACTAAGAACGTATTAATTGTATAGTTTATTGTGCGCGATTATATATTTTACTTAATCGCGCACAATAAATTGTCAAGCTTGGAGGATAATACTTATGAAAATCAATGGAGAAGTTTATACTGCCGAAAAAATTGCAGGGCTAATGGACTTTGCGATACTTAATCCTGACACAGATGAGGCGAAAATTAGAGAGGGATGCGAGATTGCAAAGCAGTATAAGGTTAAAGGCGTTCATGCAAATATTGTGTGGTGTGGACTAATCGCAGATTTGCTAGAAGGAACGAACATTGAAACTGGGGTTCCAATTTCGTTCCCATTTGGTGCTGTGCCTAAAGGGCTTAAGGCTAAAGAAGCAAAAGAGATGATGAAGGTTTTAAAAGGGCGTCCTGGTTGCATCGATATGGTAACAAATATCGGTAAGCTTAAGGGCAGAGACTACGGTTATTATATCGAAGAAATTTCAGAAGTTGTTAAGATTGGCCATGATAATGGTTATGAAGTAAAGGCTATCTTAGAGGTAGCATTATTGACGGACGAAGAAGTTGCAACTGCAACAAAATGTGCTGTTGAAGCAGGTGTAGACCTAGTTAAAACATCAACTGGCAGAAACGGGAGTCCTGAAATTAAACACGTTAAGATAATGAAGGATAATTGTCCTGCAGATGTTGGCGTAAAGTTTGCAGGTTACGGCGGGTACAATCCAACACAGTTGACTTTGATGGCTTTTGCAGCCGGCGCAACTCGTTTGGGCACACGTCGTGCACCACAAATTTATGACGAAATCAAGAGATATTATAATGACATCGAAATAAACGGATAATAATGAAGTTTTTCATAACAAAAAGACCCGGTTTCTGGGTCTTTTTTTGATAGTATAGCTATGTCGTCCTGGTTGAAAGCAACCCCAAAATACGATATACTACTGTGGGTATGTTTATCAAAGAAGGTGTATTATTTAGATGGTGCTTGTTAGCGCAATAAAAGTCAATAAGGCATATGGAGAACGAATATTGTTTCAAGACGTATCGTTTGACGTAAATGATGGCGATAAAATTGGCTTAATTGGTGCAAACGGTGTGGGTAAGACTACACTTATGAATATGTTTACAGGGCTTGAAAAACCAGATGGTGGACAGGTGTTTGTAAACAAAGATTTAAACGTGGGATATATGCGACAGCATGTACCAAGTGATTTTGGAAAAACAATGTATCAAGAAGCAATGGGAGTATTCTCGCATCTAGAATATATTGAGATAAAGCTAAATGAAATAGCGGCTGAAATAAGTAAAGCGGATAAAGTTTTAGAACATTTGATACAAAAACAGCATAGATTAAGCGAAGAATTTGAGAGAAAAGGTGGATACACATATAAGAGCAGGCTGAAATCGACGCTTATGGGACTGGGGTTTTCTGAAAGTGATTTAGAATTACCTATTGGTGCATTAAGCGGCGGTCAAAGATCAAAGGTTCAACTTGCAAGATTGCTGTTATCAGATGCAAAGGTCTTGTTGCTTGATGAACCGACAAACCACCTTGATACTGAATCGGTTGAGTGGTTGGAGAATTTTTTGTTGCAGTTTAAAGGCGCTATTTTGGTAATATCGCATGATAGATATTTTTTAAATAGAATAACTAACAAAACTATAGAACTCGAGAATAAAAAAGCATATGTATTTTCTGGAAATTACAGTAGATATATTGAGCACAAGGCAAAAGAGCTTGAATCGCGTGAGCATCAAAGAGTCAATACGCTTAGAGAGATAAAACGAGTTGAAGGAATAATAACCCAGCAAAAGCAGTGGAATAGAGAACGAACTCTTAAAACGGCTCGAAACAAACAAAAGATGGTAGATAGATTAAAAGAGGATTTGCCTGAAGAAGTTAAGGTTGTATCATTTGGTAGTTATAACTTTGAATCGCAAAGCGTTAGTGGAGATGATGTTCTTTTTGCAGAGGATATAGAAAAATCTTTTGGTGATAATATTGTTTTTCGCAATGTTAATATGCACATAAGAAAAGGCGAACATGTTTTCTTGTTAGGTGGGAACGGATGTGGTAAGTCAACGCTATTAAAGACTTTGATTAATGATTATTATGAAGACTATTCAATTGATGCAGGTAGCGTTAGCTTTGGCAGTGGAGTTAGGGTTGGATACTATGATCAAACACAAGATACTTTGTCTAAGCATAAAACTATAATCGATGAGGTATGGGATGAATATCCAAAATTGACGCAAACTAAAGTTAGGAATGCGTTGGCGGCATTTTTATTTAAAGGTGACGATGTCTTTAAGACGATCGATGTATTAAGTGGGGGAGAAAAAGCAAGGGTAGCGCTTGTAAAGCTTATGTTGTCGGGTGCAAATTTTTTGCTACTAGATGAGCCTACTAACCACTTAGACATAATGTCTCGAGAAGCGTTTGAGGATGCGCTAAATTCATACGATGGTACGTTACTTATCGTGTCTCACGATAGGTATTTGGTTAACAAGCTTTCTCATCGTATATTGTATTTTGATGGAACAGGTAATGTTAAAAAACATCAAGGTGGGTATGATAGCTATCTTGAGATGAAACAAGCAATGCTAATTGAGCAACAAGATAGATCGCCAGAAAAAAAAGGAAAGAGTTTAAGCGAAAATACGCTGCGTAAGGAAGCGTCTGCAAACGCTAGAAGGATCAAAGCGCGTATTCGTAGAATAGAGAGTGACATAGAAGAATGTGAAAATGGTATTGAGAGCTTAGAAACTGAACTTAATCAAGCGGCCGCTGATTATCAGAGGATAATGGAGATAACCGAAGTATTAGGTGCAAAAAAAGAGAAATTAGAACAGTTGTACGATCAGTGGGAAGATTATGGGCAAGAGCTTGAAAACGTTTTATAATTATGAGAACAACTGCATTAGGCAGTAAAATTTATAAAGTTTATAGAGAAGGAGCATAAGCGAGTGATAACAATCATCGACTATGGCGCAGGTAACTTGAGCAGCGTTAAGAATGCATGTGAGCACATAGGATGCTCGGCGACGATTACTAACAACAGATCGAAGATTTTAGCTAGTGGCAGGGTAATATTACCAGGAGTTGGAGCGTTTGGCGATGCAATGGCAAATATGCGTAAAAACGGACTTGATGATGTAATTTACGATGTAATTGAAAAAGGGTTGCCCATGCTTGGGATATGTCTAGGATTACAAATGCTGTTTGAAAGTAGCGAAGAAAGCCCAGGAGTTGAAGGTCTTAGCATTCTGAAGGGTACTATAAAGAAAATACCTAAGAAGGTTGGATATAAAATTCCTCACATGGGTTGGGATACACTGGATACTAAGCAGGATAACACGTTGTTTACGTCCATTTCAAAGAACCCGTTTGTGTATTTTGTGCATTCATACTATGCTGATTGTCAGGATAAAAGTAAGGTCATTGCCACCACTAGTTACGTAAACCAAATGGATGTTGCGGTTCGGCATGAAAATGTAACCGCGGTTCAGTTCCATCCTGAAAAGAGTGGAGAAGTTGGCTTAGATATGCTTCGAAACTTTGTATTCGGTATACGTGGTGAGAGGGGGCTTGGATAATGTTAGCTAAAAGGATAATACCATGTTTGGATGTACATGGTGGACGAGTAGTAAAAGGCGTTAACTTTGTTAATCTTAGAGACGCTGGTGATCCCGTTGAAGTTGCCGCTATATATGATGAACAAGGTGCCGATGAGCTGGTATTTTTAGATATTACTGCTTCTTCCGATTCAAGAAATATAGTGACTGATATGGTAGCGAGGGTAGCTGAGAGAGTTTTTATTCCGTTTACGGTGGGTGGAGGAATTAGAACAAGCGACGATTTCAAAGATATACTAAGAGCGGGCGCTGATAAGATTTCTGTTAATTCAGCCGCTGTTAAGGATAAAACTATAATTAGTGAAGGTGCGATGAAATTTGGTAGCCAGTGTGTAGTAGTAGCAATTGACGCTAGACGCCGAGAAACTAGCGGATGGGATGTATTTATAAACGGCGGAAGAATAAATACAGATATGGATGCTATTGAATGGGCTATTGAAGCGGAAAAGATGGGTGCTGGAGAGATATTGTTGACCAGCATGGACGCTGATGGCACAAAAAATGGCTATGATAATGAGCTTACTCGTCAGGTTAGCAAAAACGTTAATATTCCTGTTATTGCGTCTGGCGGAGCAGGAACTATGGAGCATTTTTATGATGTATTAAGTGATGATAATGGATGTGCTGATGCTGCATTGGCTGCATCGTTATTTCACTATAAAGAGCTTGAGATTCCAAAGCTAAAAGAGTATTTGACGTCAAAAGATATTATCATGAGAAAATAAATCATATGTTTAAACTGGCAATATATTTGACAGTTTTTCATGTATTATTGTAATTGTTTTTTATATAAAAAAGACCACCCATATCTGGGTGGTCTTTTTAAGTTTATCTTTTACTATATTCAAGAGATGCTTCTACGAAAGACTTAAACAAAGGATGAGGTCTGTTAGGACGCGATTTAAACTCTGGATGGAACTGACAAGATACGTGGAATGGATGATTAGAAAGTTCCACCATCTCAATAATGTGTCCATCGGGAGAGGTTCCACACAAGGTTAATCCAGCTTGAGTTAGGCAATCACGGTAATCATTGTTGAATTCATACCTGTGTCTGTGCCTTTCATTAATCATTGGCTGTTTATAAATATCGTATGCCATAGTGCCAGGTATCAGTTTACAAGGATAGCTGCCTAGCCTTAGTGTACCGCCCAGATCAACAACCCCGTTTTGATCTGGCATAAGATGTATAACTGGATGTTGTGCATCTAAATTGAACTCAACTCCATGAGCGCCTGTTAGCTTGGCTACATTCCTAGCAAACTCAATAACAGCCACTTGTAAACCTAAGCATATGCCTAGATATGGTATGTTATTCTCACGAGCATACTTTGCAACACTGATCTTTCCTTCAACACCACGAATACCGAAACCACCTGGGATAAGTATTCCGTGGACATTAGCTAAGATTTCTCCAGCGTTGTCATCGGTTACAGTTTCTGAGTCCACCCATTCGATTTCTACTTGAGTACGACTGGGAACACCACCGTGGGTCAATGATTCAACAACGCTTAAATAAGCATCGTGAAGGGCCACATATTTACCTACCATAGCGATTCTTACGATGTTTTTAGGCGTTTTAAGTGCATGAACCATATCTTGCCATTCGGTTAGCTTTGGGTCTGGACATTGCAGATGCAAAACTTCAAGCACAGTCTGTGCAAAGTCTTCTTCTTCGAGTTTTAAAGGAACTTCGTAAAGGACATCTACATCGTTATTTGCTATAACGTTATTTAAAGGAACGTTACAAAAAAGAGAAATCTTTTTTCTCACGTCTGTTTCAACTTCATAATCGCAACGACAAACGATGACATCGGGTTGGATACCGATGCTTTGGAGTTGCCTAACGCTATGCTGAGTTGGTTTTTGTTTTTAGTTCACCACAACGACTTCAGATAAGGTATTAGTGTAACGTGGACAAAGGCACAGTTTCCACGTCCGCGCTCAATTGCAAACTGACGAATGGCTTCAAGGAAAGGTTGGCTTTCGATATCGCCTACCGTACCGCCGATTTCTACAATAGCAACATCCACTTTTTCCGGATCGCCAATGCTCAATATCTGCTCTTGGATGTATCCAGTGATGTGCGGGATAACCTGAACAGTTGAACCGGCATAATGCCCTGCTCGTTCACGAGCTATGACTGACTGATAGACTTTTCCTGAGGTAACGTTGCAGAAACGATCAAGGTTTTCGTCAATAAACCTTTCGTAGTGCCCGGCATCTAGGTCGGTTTCTGCGCCATCCTCGGTAACAAATACTTCGCCGTGTTGGAACGGATTCATGGTTCCAGGGTCGACGTTTAAATACGGATCAAGTTTTTGGATTGAAACGCGATATCCACGAGCCTTAAGCAAGCGACCTAAAGAAGCGGCCGTGATTCCTTTGCCTAGCCCCGAAACTACGCCTCCGGTTACAAATACAAATTTTACTGGCAATTATTCCACCCCCATTAGAGTTCCAACAGCAAACATTATACCATTTATAGCGGAAAAAACGAATGCATTTTTTCAAATTATATAGATAAAAAACTTAAAAAACATAAAAATCCTCAAAAGTAAATATTAAAATGGGCAAAATCAGAAAACATTTGGTGAAAAACTTAACATATTTGATTTTTAGTGCTATACTGTACGAGTTAAAAAATAAAGCTAACATGAATGGGAATATAGATAATGAAGACGGAGTTTTATACAAAACAAGGCGAAGTGGTAATAAAATTGGCCGGTCATCTGTTACAAGTAGACTCTGGGGGACAGGTTGCCTAGTGTGAGTGACTATTGTGCTCTATTAGGTGCTGGGTCAGGGACAGTTCAATCTGCCCTTAGAACGCTCATTGATGCTGGTGCAATTGAGATTGAGTCACATGGTCATCAAGGCACTTTCATTGTATCGACAAATCTTACTTTGCTTTGGAAGTTTAGTAAACACTCCGTTCTTACAGGATGTATGCCTCTCCCATATACAAAGCGGTTTCAAGGATTGGCCACAGCAATTATACTCTCAGTTTGAAAATGCGAACATTCCACTTAGCATGAACTATGTTCGAGGAGGAAGATGGAGAGTTCAACGGGTGCTAGAAGGACAAACAAACTTTACAGTTTGTTCAAGGTTAACGGCGAACAATGCTATGGAAGAGTTTCCAGAGCTTAATATAGCACTTGAATTGGGCGAGCGGTCATTCGTAGGAGATTGTTGTATCATGTTTGCAAATCCAGAAGAAACAGAGATTCGTGACGGAATGCGAATTGGTGTTGACGGAGTTACTTATGACCACGTTGTTTATAACGAAGCGTTGTGTAGGGGAAAAAAAGTTGAGTATGTCCCCTCTCAATTATCCGGAGATATTTTCTACTATTAGAAAAGGGTACATAGATGCTACCATGTGGAACACAGATGAATCAGAGGAACGATATATTGGTCTAAACTGTATTCCAGCGGCAATTAATGATGAAACAAAAAGTATTCAGGTCGATTATGGTTGGGGCGTGGTAATAACTCGTGACTGTGATCCTCAATATGCAGCTATTCTTAGGGAAATAATTGACGTAGATAAGTTAAGAGTAATTCAGCAAAATGTTATTGATAACAAAATGCTCCCATCATATTAAATTAAAGTTTAATTTTGCCGGTTGAAAATTCAGCCGGCTTTTTTTAAGGAGAATAATATGAAAAAGTTTGTTTCATGGAATGTTAATGGGCTCAGGGCGTGTGTGACAAAAGGTTTTTTGGATTATTTCAAGCAAGTGGATGCGGACTTTTTTTTGCATTCAGGAAACTAAAGCTTTCTGAGGGGCAAATAGATCTTGAATTAGAAGGATATATACAAGTTTGGAGCTATGCACAGAAAAAAGGATATTCGGGCACTGCTATTTTTGCAAAAACACAAGCCCATTTCAATAAATATCGGTATGGGCATAGAAGATCATGATAACGAAGGAAGGGTAATTACTCTTGAGTACGAAAGCTTTTATTTGGTCAACGTATATGTACCTAATTCGCAGAGTGAACTAAAAAGACTTAATTATCGTATGCAATGGGATAATGATTTACTTGAATATTTGTCCCGTTTGGATGAGGATAAGATTGTAATATTGTGTGGAGACTTAAATGTTGCGCATACAGAGATTGATCTAAAGAATCCTAAGACAAACAGAAAAAATGCAGGATTTACGGATGAAGAACGACAAGGCTTAACGAACTTATTGGACGCAGGATTTGTTGATACGTTTAGATATCAGAATCCAGATGTGACGGGAGCATACTCTTGGTGGTCGTACAGGTTTTAAAGCTAGGGAGAAAAACGCAGGATGGCGTATTGACTATTTTGTGGTGTCTGATAGGGCAAAAAGAGTTGATAGAGGAAACCGACATAATGAATGACGTAATGGGCTCGGATCATTGTCCAGTCGGCCTTGCAATAGACATTTAAGCGAAAATTAAAAGCACTAACAGTCATCGTGTTTATGGTGAACGTTAGTGCTTTATTTAAACTAAAATTAATTTAAATAACATCTTATCAAAAGGCGTAGGGTGTTATTTTCTGCACAGGTCAAAAGCGTAACTTCGTTGGAGTGTTCGAGAATATCTAAGGAGTATATATTGTCTGGGTCGACGTATTCCGTCTTGTATACAACATACTTAAAAGCATTCCCGTTTTTATCTGTTAAAGTTATGCAATCCCCTAATTTTAGCTTATTTAGAGATGCAAATGGTGCGAAACTAGTAGCGCTGTGACCAGCTATTACATAGTTTCCATCGTCTCCAAACGTTGTTACCTAAAAATCTACACAAGCTTTCTTTAAGAGCCTCGTCTGTGCAATAGGCTAAAAACAGGTTAAGTCGATAGATAATGCATCTATGGTTAGTCTGCAGTCTACTGTTTCATCAACAGAGGGAGATGAGATGGTTGTGTCATTAGTAGTACTGGAGATAGTAGTATCCAAAACGTATGTCTCGGTATCGTTTTTTGGTGCAGCCACATTTTTTATATAGTTATCTTGTGAGGGCGTAGCAAACATAATGCCTATAATCAATGAAGCGGTTAATAGAACACATAAAAGGATATATAGAAAGATGCGACACTTATTATTGTTGGATAAAGTCGAATCTTTTTTTATATTTTTTGATTTCATATTAACACATCCTAAGAATTATAAAAGATTAGCTAATATACTCTAATATATTGGGGATGATCACTTAATTTATCAGCCCATTTTTCTTCTAGCAGCAATAGATCGTCATCAATTTTTTTGACATCTAGCATATTTTCAGCAATATATCTCTCAAGTATAGAAAATTCAAACGCATCAACACCATATTTATTATAGTCGTCTTGCAGTGCTTGGTGACGGAAAAGACCCATTCTTAGCTCACCTGTCATTCTCTTTTTAAAAGTCGCTATGCTTTGGTTATGGCCAATAAGTATTTTCCCAGTAACATTATTCTTCATACAATAAACGCCCATTATTTGTCGGGCAGACATATCGTTAACTAGCATAATATATATCCTTCACAGTTTTTTAAAAGTATTACCTAAAAAAATTATAGTATAAACATAATATAACTTCAATGATAATAAAATAAATAAGGGTTTTATTAGTAGAACTTTATAACATTATATCAAATTATAAGATATTAGTAGGAATAAATAGTAAAACGACAATAATCTCAATAAATATATGAATATTAGGAAATAACAAAGAATTACTGTAAAAAACAAGTATTGCGCAATATTCTGCATATTGCTATTATACAAAATACAGAATACAATATTCTGTATAATAAATATAGTAATTGATAGTTTTTCAATAAAATATAGTAATAAGCTCAAAAGTTAAGAGTATATATATATTAAATAATACATGTTTCCTTTGAAATAAAGGAGCAGGCAAATAAAAAACACAAAACTAGGAGGCGGAAACATGGCTAAGTACATACTTGGAATCGACGGAGGAACATCAGTCGTAAAATGTTGCATAATGGATCTAGAGGGAAACGAGCTGGGAACAGCAGATCGTAAGGTTCCCATCAATGTGCCACAGAACAATTGGGCAGAAGAAGATATGGGTAAAATCTGGACAGGCGTAACGGAAATTATTCCTGAGGTAATTGCAAAGACAAAGATAAAAGCAGAAGAAATCATTGCGATCGGTGTTACAGCACAGGGTGATGGAAGCTGGCTAGTAGATGAGTATGGTGAGCCTGTTGGTCCTGCTATTCTATGGACAGACGGACGCGCAGGAGACATCGTTAACAACTGGATGAAGGACGGAAAAGTTAACGAAGCTTATAACTATTCAGGAACTGGACCTTATGCAGGATCTACAAACTCGGTATTACGTTGGAGAGTCGAAAATCAGCCTGATGTTCTAAAAAAAGCTTATAAAAACATCTGGTGTATGGACTGGATCGAGCTGTGTCTAACAGGCGTAACAAGCACAGACGAAACAAACCCATCATTATTTGGACTAGATATTCAAAAACGCACATATTCTGATGAAGTTCTAAAGATTTATGGACTGGAGAGTATTAAGGGATTATTACCTGAGATTCAGCAGTCTATGAATATTATGGGAACAGTAACTGATAAAGCAGCAGCAAAGACAGGCCTAAAAGCTGGTACTCCTGTTGTTAAGGGAATGTTCGACGTTGTTGCATGTGCAACAGGCGTTGGTGCTGTTAAAGCTGGCGATGCATGTTCAATCCTAGGAACAACATGTTTCAACGAAGCAATATTCTCAGAGCCTGCATTTGAGCCAAGAAACGTTGGTATGAGCATTTGCCACGGCGTTCCTGGATTGTTCCTAAAGGCTATGGGCGTTAACTATGGAACACCTAACCTTGACTGGTTCCTACGTGAGTTCGGCCTAAAATATAAGCAGGAGGCTGAAAAACGCGGCGTTAACGTATTTGACGTACTTGCTGAAGTTATTACACGTGTTCCTGATGGATCAAATGGCGTTATTTATAGCCCATACCTATGTCCAGGCGGAGAGCGCGCACCTTTCGTAAAACCAGAAGCTAGGGCACAGTTCTTTGGTCTAACTGAAGAGCACACATGTGATGATATGCTTAAAGCTGTTTACGAAGGCGTTGGTCTTGCAATGCGTGACTGTTATGATTCAATTCCTGGATCAATCTCAAACGTTTCATTGTCAGGCGGCGGTGCTAGAAGCAGCGAGTGGTGTCAGATCTTAGCTAATATCACTGGAAAAGACATGAAGGTTCCTGCAGGCACAGAGTTTGGTGCTAAGGGTGTTGCAATGTTTGCTGCAGTTGCTGTTGGCGAGTTTGCAAATATTGAAGAAGCAGTTGCTAAGTGTGTATCTATTGATCGTGAATTTGCTCCAGATGCAGCAGCAACAGCTAAGTATGATGGTTTGTTCAAGGTATATAACAAGGTTCGTAACGATGTATTTGAGACTTGGGATCTATTGGCTGAAGCCAAAAAAGCTCTCTAATATAAGTATTTAGTGAAACGCTTTTATGAAAATAATTATAGGGAATCGTGATTGGGTAGTTGCGATTTAAGGAGGGAAAGCCGCCTGATGTAGTTCAGGCGGCACCCTTGCGTAACAATATTAATATGAATTCAAATGCTCTTAAGTATTGAATATAAATGACCGAAAGGAGCGCTAATAATGGATCAAGAAAAGAAAGTTGCGGTGGTTACGGGAGGAGTAAACTCTATTGGAGAGGCTATTTCCTTGCAACTCGCAAAAGATGGGCTTGTTGTATGCGTGTTGGATGATGACGCAAAAAAAGGTGAAGAACTAGTATCAAAGATTAATGAAATATCTGAGGGTGCTTTTTTCCAGTTTGATAAAATGGATAGCCCGAATGACGCTCCAAAAGCGATGGAGCAGGTTTACAAGAAGTACGGAAGAATTGATGCATTGGTAAATACAGCTGAAATGCAGTCTAAGTGTCCAGCGCTTGATATAAAGTCTGAAATGTTTGATAAGGTCATGAATGCAAACGCAAAATGTTGTCTGTTCTCTTCTATAGCAGCTGCAGAATATATGAAGAAAAACGAAGAAGGCGGAAACATTGTAAACTTAACATCTATTTTAGATCGTATAGCTATTGGTGAACATGCTTTGTTTGGAGCATCAAAGGCTGCTGTTGCTGCACTGACAAGAGAGCTTGCAGTTGATTTGTCGCCGTATAAAATCAAGGTAAATGCTTTGGCTTCATGGGCAGTGGATACACCTGAATTGTCCGCAGAGCTTACTGAACCTGGTGAGCGAGAGAAGATAATGTCTACGCTGTTACTTGATAGAATGCTAACCCCAGAAGATGTCAGTGAGCTGGTATCGTTCTTGGTATCGGAGGATTCATATTGTTTGAATGGCTTTGATATGGCGCTTGATGCTGGAATGACTACATTCCGTATTCGCCCAGAGTATTCATATTTTGATGAAGCTGGAAAGAATTATTATAACTAATTTATTAGAATCTCGATATAAGGAGAATTATCATGCAAAATGAAAAGAAAGTAGTGGTTGTAGCCGGTGGTGCTAGTGGGATTGGACGTACAACCAGCTTTGAATTAGCTGAGCGAGGATACCGCGTGGCATGTATAGATGTTAATGAAGAAGCAGGAAAACAAACAATAAAAGAGCTTAACGAAATTACAGAGGCTGAATTTTTTAAATGTGACTTAACTAAGATGGATATGATTAACGATACAATTAATAATATAGCTGAGTATTTTGGAAGAATAGATGCAGTTCTGTGTGCAGCTGCTATTACTAAGCATATACGTGTAATGGACATCACAGAAGAGCAGTGGGATCTTTATCTAACGCTTGATTTAAAGGCACAATTCTTTGTAGCGCGTGCTTGTGCCCCACACATGGCAAAGGTTGGCGGAGGAAAAATAGTTCATTTTTCATCTATGCTAGGAACAATTGGTGATGGAAAGCATATTTTATATGGAGCAGCAAAAGCAGGGTTGCATTCAATGACGAGAGAAATGGCAATTGACTTCTGGAAGGATAATATCCAGGTAACTGCAATTGCTCCTGCATATGTTCTCACCCCATTGGTGGAGCGCCATCTAGATGAGCCTGGTTGGCTTGAGAAACAGTTAAACGCACAGCTTAACTCTAGAATGCTATATCCAAAGGATATGGCTAAAATGCTTGCTTTCTTGGTTACATGTAAGACACCAGCACTTAATGGAACGGTTATTAACACAGACGCTGGGGTATTAAGCTTTAGAATTAAACCGGAAAGCATGAAAGTAGAAGCATAAATATTGCGTGATTTGGTTTTATAACCATTTCCATACCTCTATGTGCAAATTGTGTTAAATTTGCTACAACAAAAACAGTCCGCCTGCATTACGGGCTGTTTTTGTTATAGAAAAAAATTGACAAAACGAATTATAATTAGTAAACTACTAATTAAGTAATTTACTAATTGAGGTGAAGTATGAAAATTCCAAAAACTTTAAAGCATAAACCTGTTATAGTTGTAGAGGACTATGAGAAGATTGATGGGCGAAGAGCATACCATACTGATACAAAGGGTATGTCTTTAGGACTCGCGCAGTGGAATGATAGAGGTAGTTTAGAAATATCTGCAAAGGTATGGAGACATTCGGGGAAACGGTGGTCTAGGCAGTCGGAAGAATTACCAATGCATAGGGTGTTGGATTTAGCTATTATGATTTGCAAGACAAAACAGCATTTTGCAGATGCATATAGGTATGAAAAACTGTATGATCCACAAAAGACTACGCTAGATAGGATTGGTTTGCAAGGAGATGCCATTACGATGGAGATATGTACTGAAAATGACATGATAGACAAGGATATTAAGCTATTTAGTGAGGTGCTCTCAAAGGACGACGAGTTAATTAGTGAAAGGCTTTCCGTATTATCGCATACTTTAAAGCAAATGGGATATTAGCAATAAGTATATTTGGGTACGGAACTCTGTTTAAAATTTAGGAAGTTATTCTAAAATATTTTAATCATTACTAATTTATATCTTTAATTTCTCGGTTTTACCGAGAAATTAAAGATATACACAATAAAATTAATCCTCATCTAACCAAGTTTGTCCAGGTTCAAGCTTTCTAGTAAACACTTTGCCGATATTATCTGGATTTTTAGCTTGGTGATATTTAAATACCATTTCGTCATTACCATTTAGACCAATGATTTCAATTTTTCCGGCAGTATGTGACATAGCATATTTAAAGCGTTTGGCATAACCGTTGCATTTTGCTTTAGCTTCTTGGGTTATTATAAAGCCATCTTTTAATGATCGTTGAAAGGTTGTTTTTACGTGACTTACTGGACGACATTGGAATACGTAATATGGTAAAACCCTCATTTTAGTAAGACCACTAAGTAGCGAAGCTAAGGTATCCGGGTCATCATTGACACCTTTTAACAGCACAGTTTGGTTATTGATAATAACAGATGAATCTAAGAGGTCTCTAACACTTCGTTCAGCTTGATCAGTCAATTCGTTAGGGTGGTTAAACTGTGTAGATATGTATATTGTTTTTCTTTTTCCATAATATTTTAAAATTTCTAACAGCTCAGGATCGTTATAAATCCGTTCTGGCAAAGAAACAGGCATACGAGTTCCCAACCTAATAAAATCAATGTGATCAAGCTTAGATATTTCGTCTAAGTATTTTTTTAATATTTTGTTATGGTTTAAAAGGGCATCTCCACCTGATATTAGGACGTTGTTGATTTCTCTATGTGCTTTTATGTAGTCAATAATTGGTAAGAAGTTTGTTGCGCTTTCATCTTCATATTTTCCAACCATACGTTTTCTAAAACAATGGCGGCAGTACATAGCACAAAGATTCGTAGATAGTATTAGGCATGTTTTAGAATATTTGTGTTGCAGACCTTCGATCATGGTGTTGTCCTTTTCTCCGCTAGTATCCCAGTCTCCATCAGGAAGGTTTTCTTCGGCACATGGTACACACATCTTCCGTATGGGATCGTCTGGGTCGTTTTTATCAATTAAGGAAAGATAGTATTTGGGAATCGAGATCGGGAAACGCTGGGAAACATCTTCTAGCATTGATTTCTCAGTCTCATTAATATGAATATATTTAGACAATTCTTGTATGGTTTCAATGTTGTTTTCTAACCATTTCATAAAAGTTCCTCCTTGAACATAAGCAAAAGCTGCTTTAAATGATATATTATGTTGGTCTTCAAATATACTGTGGTTTGAATGACCCTAAAAAATTCAAAAAGTAATTAGTTTAACCTTAAATATTCGTTTTTAGCATTCTCTTTAACGGTAATTATTCAAATTATAACATATTTTCGGAACGAGAAAAATGTTAATGTTAGGTATGGAAAACAAATTATTTAGAATATATTGTTTTTTACATGAAAAATAAGGTTATTTTTGTAGCATACCAGGTTATTATTATAGTTAAGAATCAAAATAAGAATGGGGTTGGAACTCTTTATGGATATTCAGTCTAACGAATTTGAAGTGGATCAAGAATCAACGTTAAACAGTTTTGAAGTGGATACTATTGGGGAAATATTAAATATAAGTATGGGGGCAGCGGCAACAGCAGTATCTACCATGTTAGATAAAGAAGTTGTTATAACAATCCCTAAAGTTGAATGCATTAAGCTAGAAGATTTTGATTACAAGAATCTAGAGCCTGCTGATGGCGTTAAAATAGAATATATTGAAGGACTTAGTGGATATAATTTTATGGTAATGCGTCGGCGCGACATTAGAATTATTGTAAGTGTTCTTATGGGCGAGGAAATTGAAGATGGCGATGAAGAGCTAGACGAGATGCATAGTAGCGCCCTTAATGAAATAATGAACCAAATGATGGGTGCTTCCAGCACGGCTTTATCAGAGTTTTTTGGAAAGACCATAAATATTTCTCCGCCAGAACAATTTGATACTAGTAATATAAATAATATAATCAATAGTATTGAGTGTGATGGGAATGTAGTGAAGGTCACATTTATTTTCAAAGTCGAAGACATGATAGATAGTGAGTTTTGTACAGTTTTCCCTGTTAAATTCACAAAAGAGTTGATTGCCATGGCGATTGGTGAAAGTGAAGAAAAAGTAGGAGAGCAACAAGCCGAGGAAGTAAGCGTAGATCAGCAGTTTGTAGTCGATGCAGCTAATATTATGAGAGAAGAGCAGATTAGTAGAGTGAATAATAATGTTCACTTAAACGATGTCTCATTAAACAAAAAGGATCAAGAGACCCCCAAGATACAACAAAATGAAGTTGTTAATGTTACACCGATTGAGCTTCCTAGTTTTGATAAACAAAAGAACGCTGTTGTTGGAGCAAATAATGGTAAGATGGATCTAATTATGGATGTTCCGCTTAGCGTAACCATTGAGGTCGGCAGGGCGAAAAAGTCTATAAGGGAAATTATTGAAATGGGGAAAAGTACCGTTGTTGAGCTCGATAAACAGGCGGGAGACGCTGTTGATGTTATAGTTAATGGTAAGCTACTGGCACGTGGCGATGTTGTTACGGTAGATGATAACTATGGGATACGTATAACAGAGATAATTTCATCAAAAGAAATGCTTAATATTATATAATGCTATCTTTATAGTTTAACTAATTAAGCAGTACGCACGTTGCAATATCATATATCTATAGAATAATAATTAATACGTTCATTTATTGGGCGTATTTTTAGTATAGGGAATGGTTATCATTCAAAGCAAAAAAAATTAAAGTATAAGCTGTTAAGTTAATTACGCCTTGAAATATAAAATAATTACGTATATGCTGAGTTACATAATAGGTAAAAAGCATATTTTTTTAACGATAGGAGTTGCTATTATGGCATTGAAAAGGTTTGCAGTAGAATTGGGTACTGGTGCGGATTTGCACGGCAGAGACATGACAAAGGCTTGCTGTAGAGCAGTAAAGGATGCAATATCTCATGCATGTATGTGTGGGATTATTGAGGTTGCAGGATTAAAAAATCCTGAGCAAATGCATATTAACATGCTAGTGGCATGTTCCCAGCCAGAATTGGTAGACCAAAAAAGGGTTATAGATCAAGTTCCATTTGGTACTGTTGAATTAAGAATGGTAAAAGGTGGTATGGAAGTTCAGGGTATGCACCTAAAAGAGTTAGGCGATAGTGATACTATTGTAGTAGCGAATGTTGCAATTACCATTTTGATAGACGAAAATGATATGAATATTCGATAGCATCCTAATATTATTGGTTTTTAAGGAGAGTTACATGCTGAATTTTGATTATTCTATTCCGACAAAAATATTTTTTGGTAAGGGTAAGATAGACGTATTATCAGACCAAGTAAAAAAGTATGGCGATAGGGTGCTTATCGTTTATGGTGGCGGAAGCATAAAGAAAATGGGTCTATATGACAGCATAATAAATATCTTCAACGATAATGACATAACATACTTTGAACTGGGGGGCGTTGAACCAAATCCTAGGATTACGAAAGTGCGGGAAGGCATTAAGCTATGCATAGAAAATAATATTGAGCTTGTGTTGGGTGTAGGCGGTGGGAGCTCTATGGATACAGCAAAAGCAATTGCAGTGGGGAGATATTATGACGGAGATCCATGGGATCTATTAGTCGACAGGTCAAAGGTTGGCAAAGTCATGCCTATTGCTTGTATTCCTACTATGGCGGCAACAGGATCAGAGATGAATGCCGTTTCGGTTATTTCGAATATAGAAACAAACGAAAAATTTGCGGTATCCAGCGTAGATATGTTTCCTAAGTTTTCTATCATGGATCCAACATATACGTTCAGCTTACCCAAGAATCAAACTGCGTCTGGTATAGCCGATATATTTAGCCATATCTTTGAAAACTATTTTAGCAGCACAAGGGAAGCATTTATTCAGGATCGCATGGCTGAAGCGTTGATGAAAGTTTGTTTGAAATATGGGCGAGTGGCAATGGATCAACCGGATAACTATGAAGCAAGAGCAAATATAATGTGGGCGTCGAGCTTAGCGATTAACGGATTATTGCGTTTTGGTAAGGAAGCAGTTTGGGGAGTTCATACTCTAGAGCATGAGTTAAGCGCAAAGTATGATATTACGCATGGTGTAGGGTTAGCCATTATAACGCCATATTGGATGGAGTATGGGTTAAACGATAGTACGCTCTATAAGTTTGTTGAATTGGGTAAAAATGTATTTGGATTGGAGTCAGATGATGAATATGAAATTGCACGTGGTGCTATTAAGGAAACACGTAAGTTTTTTGATTCATTGGAGTTGCCGTCAACGTTGAGCGAAGTGGGTATAAACGATAAGCAATTTGAAAAGATGGCTGATGATGCTGTTGCAAGAAAAGATATAGTCGGGCTTATGTCGCTAAACGCAAATGACATTTGCAATATATTTAAGATGGCCCTATAGCTAATATTTATAAGAAGTATATTATAATGAATAGCGAAAAATTGGTGATTGTTTGGACGTCGAATGATAAAGATGTTGCGATGAATATGGCGCTTTTATATGCGTATAATGCAAAAAGTAGGGGTTGGTGGGACGAATTAACTTTTGTTGTATGGGGGCCATCGGCAAAACTATTGAGTGAGGATAGTGATTTGCAAGAGCAAATATCCATGATGTTAGAGGCAGGCGTTGATGTCCTTGCTTGTAAGACTTGTGCAGATAGATATGGCGTTAGCGAAAAGCTTGAAGGTATGGGTATAAAGGTGATCAAAATGGGAGTGCCGTTGACCGACTATTTAAAGGCGGGTATCAAGGTTTTAACAATTTAATGATTAGTATAAGGTTATAAGACGTGCTACGAATGTTGTTTATGGCGCGTCTTTTGTTATTCTAGAAGAATATCCGCAGATTGGGCAACGGGTAATTTGCACAATGGTTTTTGTGTTGGTCCAGTCGTCATCGATGTATTCGGTGTAAGTTGCTTGATTGTGATCACAACTTTCCTGGAGGTTTGTTAATATTTGCTGGCTATCAAAATATGACTTTAATAATTCTTCGTGTAATTTATGATAAGGTTTCATATTTTTTCTCCTCTTGATAATTTTTATGTATATGTTTCTAAGCCGTTAAACAGACTAATAACGATAACGATTATCCCCGTTAAGAATTTTAAGATGCAGGAGATGTTTAAATATATGTTGAATTATAACCAAGACGAAGTATTAAATGAACTATCAAGACTTTGCGAAGTTTCTTATAATGATTGGATAAAAGGTAAAGATAGGACCAGGGTAATGGATAGCATAGCAAGCATCTTTGATTCAAATCCTCAACAAAGCATCGCTTTTTTACAGATATGCCCAGACATTCACTTCTTTAGGGCTTGCGATGTCTTAGAAACAGTAGCGGATAGATTAGGCTCGTCTTTTTTTAATGAAGTATTAAGCATAGCTAACAGGCGTAAGTTGTTCGACGCTATGATTGATATTATGCCAGCACGACAAATAGCAAGCAGTGAAATATGACTTTTTATAATTGCAAAAAGCACCTATACGGTGCTTGGTATGCATGTGTCCCTTAATGTAAATGTTTTTTATTGTAAGGGTGATCTTCTTGTGGACGTTGCTTAGTAAGATCATATAATTCTGTATATGCATCAGCTTGGGATTCATCCTTTATGCGTGATGGTATTACTCCTGTACATTCGGTTGTGGAGCTAGCTTTAAATTTGTCATCAAATGATTCTTGGGTTATTACGCTGTCAGGTTTGTTGTTACGCTTATCTTTTGTTCCCACAATATCTTTCCTTTCAAATATACTTATATTTTAGTTTGTCAGCAAACGATAAAAAATATGCTGAAAATAAAGTTATATTAAATTTAAAAAAACGCACAACGTAACAAAAGTAACAAATATTAAAATAACTGTAGCACATATGTAACCATAAAACTATAATTTTGCGAAAAAAAGCATGATTATTAGTGTTTTAGCGAACAAATGGTATATTTGAGTTGACTAAGTCATAGGTGTGTAGTAAAGTAAAGTTATCAAAAAATAATTTAATAATAACAAATGTATGCGGTGGAAAATGGGAGTATGCGTGAGGATTAGATAGAAAAAAGAATTAGCTGTTAATATATAAATTTAAGTTTTGTATGGGAAATACATAAAAGCGTGCTTTACACATAACAACGGATAAAGGAGGTAAAGGGAAACAAAGGTTAAGTCCAATGTTTTAGATGTTGTAGCAAAACGGAAAACGAAGTTAGGTAACAAGGCAACGAATAGAAAAACAGGAGGAAGTTATGAAAAAGATAATTAATAGTCCCGAAACTGTAGTAGAAGAAATGTTAGAAGGCATTGTTAAAGCGCATCCTGAGTATGTTACTTGTTTGACGGAGAAAAATGTTTTGATTAGGGCAAACCTAACTGAGAAAGTTGCACTGGTAAGTGGTGGAGGAAGTGGACATGAACCTTCGCATGGTGGATATGTTGGTAAAGGAATGCTAGATGCTGCAGTTGCAGGAGCGGTATTCACATCTCCTACACCTGACCAAATGTTTGAAGCAGCAAAGGCGATTGATAAAGGCAAAGGCGTCTTGATGATAATCAAGAACTATACTGGTGATGTATTAAACTTTGAAATGGCTGCAGAAATGGCTGAGGCTGAGGGGATAAAAACAGCGTCAGTAGTTGTAAACGATGATGTAGCAGTTGAGGATAGCCTATATACAACAGGTCGAAGGGGTATTGCAGGAACAGTATTTATCCATAAAATTGCAGGTGCATTGGCAGAAAAAGGTGCAGACCTAGAAGCAGTAAAAGCTGTGGCCGAAAAAGTTATTGCAAACGTACGTTCAATGGGAATGTCACTAACCCCTTGTACAATTCCTGCAGCAGGAAAACCTGGATTTGAGCTTGGCGAGAACGAGATGGAAATCGGTTTAGGGATTCATGGAGAGCCTGGAACGCATAAAGCACCTATAGCGGATGCAGCATCAATAGTGGAGCAATTAACTGATAAGATCTTGGCAGACATGAATTTGGCTAAAGGTGATGAAGTTGCAGTTATGGTCAATGGTCTTGGCGGCACACCGTTAATGGAACTATATATTGCGAATAATGAGCTTAGAAAAATTCTTGATCCAAAGGGAATTAAAGTTGCAAAGACATTAGTAGGCAACTTCATGACATCAATCGAGATGGCAGGATTTTCAATATCTATTTTGAAGCTTGATGATGAACTTAAGGAATTATTGAACGCACCAGCAGATACACCCGCATTCAAACAACTATAATTGATTGTAGGGTAATAGGGCTTTAGCCTTATTACCCTATCTCTATATTTGCAAAATACAAATTAGGAAAGAGGACGGAAAATGGGCTCATCACAATTATTAATAAAAGTGCTTGATAAACTGAGCGATAGGATAATAGAAAATAAAGTATTTTTAACTGACTTAGATAGACCTATTGGTGATAGCGATCATGGATTAAACATGGCAAAAGGATTTACTGTTGTTAAGGCTAAGCTTTCAGAGATGGAAGGACAAGGTATTGACGCAATATTTAAGATAGTAGCCATGTCGCTGATTTCGACGGTAGGCGGAGCAAGCGGCCCTCTTTATGGAACAGCGTTTTTAGAGATGTCAAAAGTTATGAAAGATAAAACGGAGATTAATAAACCTGATTTAGCTAATGTAATGGATGCAGCAATAGCAGGCATTGTAAGGCGTGGAAAAGCGCAAAAAGGCGAAAAGACTATGCTGGATGCATTGATCCCTGCTAGTGAAGCACTTCGTAAAAAGTTAGAAGAAGGTGGACGTGCACGAGATGCCTTTAGGGCGGCAGCTGATGCGGCAGCCGAAGGCGTTGAGTATACAAAAACGATAATAGCGACAAAGGGTCGTGCAAGTTACCTTGGTGAGCGTAGTTTAGGACATCAAGACCCTGGTGCAACTTCAAGCTATCTAATGCTAGATACAGTCGCTAAAGTATTGAACGGGGAATAGGCAATGGTAGGAATAGTAATTGTATCACACAGCGAAAAGATTGCAGAAGGCGCAGTAGATTTATGCTCTCAGATGTCTCAAGGGCTAGTTAAGATAATTCCTGCTGGTGGAACTTTTGACCATCAGATTGGTACTGATGCAATAAAGATACAGTCAGCGATTGAAGAGGCTGATTCGGGCGATGGGGTTGTCGTGTTTGTTGATTTGGGAAGCGCGATGATGAGCACAGAGATAGCACTTGAAATGCTGGAAGATGATTTAAGGGATCGAGTAAAGGTAGCAGATGCGCCAATAATTGAGGGTAGTGTTGTTGCAACGGTAGAAGCCTCAATGGAAAGCGATTTAAGAGGAGTAATTAATACTGCTATTGAGAGCAAGGAAATGTCAAAGATAAATTAAGTGGATTTGAACTAACAGGGGTAGTTTGATTGATTTGTTGCAAGGCAAGAGCTGCAACATGATGGGAGGATAATAAGGTGAAGGGGATACCTGCTTCTGGAGGAATAGCCATTGGTAAGGCTTATTTATATATAACTCAGGAACTTGATATTTCTCAAGAAAAGATAGAACAGGGTGCAGTTATAGATGAATTGGCTTTATTTGATGAAGCGATCAAGAATACGAAGATACAGTTAACACAAATTAGAGAAGAAACTACAGCTGTATTATCATCGCAGGAAGCAGCTGTATTCGATGCCCATATAATGATTCTTGAAGATCCGGAGTTTGTGGGTGAAATAAGAAATCGTATTAATGATGATTTTATGAATGCTGCGGCGGCTACGAACACTGTTACTACGGAGTATGTTGAGCAATTTAAGGCTATTGAGGATGAATATTTTAAAGAGCGAGCTGTAGATGTTTATGATGTTGGTCAGAGGATGTTAAGAAACATATTAGGAGTTGAGGAAGCGGATTTATCCAAGATACCCAATGATAGTGTTATATTTGCGCACGATTTATCTCCTTCGGATACGGCAAGATTAGATAAGAAAAAAGCAATAGCATTTGCTATGGATGTTGGCGGTAAGACGTCTCATACTGCAATAATGGCCAGATCTCTGGAGATACCCGCGGTGCTGGGATTAGGGGATGCGATGAAAACGGTTGATAATGGTGAAACGGTGATAGTCGATGGTGATGTCGGACAAATTATCGTTAACCCTGATAGCAAAACAATTCAAAGATATATTGATCTAAGGGAAGAGCAAATACGCTTAAAAGCTGAATTGTTTAAGATAAAGGATGAAAAGGCCATTACAGTTGATGGACATCAAGTTGAACTAGTAGCTAATATTGGGTCAGTAGAGAATGCTAAGGATGCACTTAGCTTTGGGGCAGAAGGTGTTGGGCTATTTAGAACTGAATTTTTATATATGAACTCGCCTAATATGCCAAGTGAGGATGTACAATTTGAAGCTTATAAGAGTGTATTAGCTAATATGGGCAAGAAACCTGTTATTATCAGGACGCTAGATATTGGTGGGGATAAAAAGCTTGATTATTTAAAAATGGATGAGGAGATGAACCCGTTTTTAGGTGTTAGGGCGATACGCCTATGTTTTGAACAAGAGGAAATGTTCAAGACTCAGCTCAAGGCAATTTTGCGAGCTAGTGAGTTTGGACAAGCATTAATTATGTTCCCTATGATATCAGGTGTCCAAGAAGTGAAAAAGGCAAAAGCAATACTTGAAACCTGCAAGAATGAACTAAAAGATATAGGTGTTGCGTTTGATGAACAAATCAAGGTTGGAGTAATGATCGAGATTCCATCAGCAGCAGTGATGGCTGATGTTATTGCAAAAGAAGTTGATTTTTTCAGTATTGGTACAAATGATTTGTGTCAGTATACATTAGCAGTTGATAGGATGAATGAAAAAGTAAGCTATTTATATGATCACTTTAATCCAGCTGTTTTAAGGTTAATAAAGATGGTTATTGATGCATCGCATAAAGAAGGTAAGTTTACAGGTATGTGTGGTGAGATGGCTTCGGATGAGAAAGCGTCTATGCTATTGCTTGGTATGGGATTGGACGAATTTTCGATGAATGCGCCATCGTTATTAAATGTAAAAAAGGCTATTCGTTCATGTAACATGAAAAAAGCTAAGGAGTTAGCAGAAAAAGCACTTATGGCTAAAGACTCAAAAGAGGTTAGAGTACTAATTGACCAAGTTAATGAATAATAATATGAGGGATTATAAATACTGTGAAATGAGGTGGATGATATGGAGAGTGCAGACGTAACAATAGTCAATTTAACGGGATTGCATGCGCGACCCGCCAGTGTGTTCGTTAAGGCTGCAAATAAGTTTAAAAGTAATATTACAATCATTAGCGGTGGGAAAAACATTAACGCCAAGAGTATAATTAAAGTGATGTCGACTGCTTTAGTTCAGGGAACGGACATTACTATTCAAGCTGATGGCGAGGACGAAGTCGAAGCAGTTGATACCTTGGTCAAGCTCATTAAAAGCGGATTTGGTGAGATGTGATATAAATGGGGAGAAACAAAAAATTGTGTTATCAGATGTCTATTCTAGTCAGTTTGTTTAAGGCTACCTCGAGTAAATAATGGGTAGCTTTTTTTATGTCTATAATATATAAGTGTATGCAGTTTTTAATAAGCTCGCTTACCTGAAAGATTTTAGGCTTTCATTAAATGGCGGGTACGCTATTCCTTTTTCCGTTACTATAGCGCTAATCAAATTATTAGGTGTAACATCAAAGGCTGGATTGAACACTTTAATTTCTTGTGGCGAGGTAAAGGTATCGTTAGTTTTTTTAACCTCTAACGCATCTCGTTGTTCAATTGGTATTCCGTCACCACTTGTACAGTTAAAATCTATTGTTGGCGTTGGTGCAGCTATATATACTGGTATATTAAAATGGTTTGCTAAAATAGAAAGCGAGAATGTACCTATCTTATTTGCAACATCACCGTTTGCAGCAACGCGATCACAACCTACTATTACAGCCTGGACGAGTTTTTTGGATAATATAACAGCTGCCATATTATCACAAATGAGAGTAACATCGATCCCACTTTTATTTAGTTCATAAGCGGTAATACGTGAACCTTGTAATAGTGGACGCGTCTCGTCTGCATATACTTTTATGTTCATGCCACGTTCTTTAGCCAGATAAACTGGGGAAAGTGCCGTTCCGTAGCCAGAGGTAGCCAGTATTCCTGCGTTGCAGTGAGTGAGGATTGTATCGCCGTCGTTAAGCAGGGATAAAAGATTATGTCCAATTTGCTTATTAATAGAAATATCTTCTTGATGGATTGCCATTGCTTCTTTTTCTAATATAGAAAATGCCTGGGATGTATCGTAAACATTTGTTGATTCTAGCTTTTTGAGCATTCTATTTATTGCCCAGGTCAGATTTACGGCGGTCGGACGAGATGATGCAATGAATACTGCATCCTTTTTTAGAGCATGCATGAAATCCGTGATGGGAAGATGCAAATTGGCCTTTGCGCCAATAACTAGGCTATATGCAGCGAAAACACCAATCGCAGGAGCACCTCGAACCGATAATGAGCATATAGCGCGATAGGCTTCGTCTATGCTTGCAATTTCAATAAATTCAGTCTTGTTGGGAAGTTTTGTTTGGTCTAAAATGATTAGTTTACCAGATGAATATTCAAGAGTTTTTATTTTATGGATAAAAATCACCTCTTAACGATGGATAGAATAACATGCTATCGTAAGGAATAGTTATTAGGAAAACCTTATTAATAGGCATACCTATCATGTTTAATTGTTGATGTTAATTATAGCTTATACTATGGTTAAAGTCTATGGAATACAAAGATTGTACTGGCTATTGCAAAGCGAATATTGTATGCTTATAATACAAGAGGACATCTTTTCATAGATGCAATTTTATACCAATTAGGAAAAGGGAGGGTAAAAATGTTAGAATTGCGTAATGTAAGCTATTGCATTGAACAGAGCGATGAGTTTTGCATACTTAAAGATATTAACATTAAGCTTGAACCTAAAAAGATATATGCAATCACTGGACCAAATGGCGGAGGGAAAACGTCGCTTGCTAAGCTGATAATGGGCATTAATAAGGTCACGGAAGGAAGCATCCATTTAAAAGGGCAGGACATTACGAATTTGGATATTAGCGAGCGTGCTAAACTTGGAATTGGATATTCGTTTCAGATGCCGCCAAAGTTTAAAGGTATTAAGGTTAGGGAACTTCTTGAACTTGCGGCTGAGACAAAAGGCAAAGAGGTAAATGTTTGCGATATTTTATATAATGTTGGATTATGCGCGCAAGAATATCTTGAGAGGGATCTTGATTCGGGGTTATCGGGCGGAGAGATGAAGAGAATAGAGATAGCTACTTTGTTAACGCAGGATTTAACCGTTGCAATTTTTGATGAGCCTGAAGCTGGAATCGATCTTTGGAGTTTTCAAAAGCTCACTGAAACGTTTGAGAATATGCATAAGAATTCAGACACTACAATACTAATAATTTCACATCAGCAAAGAATTTTGAACTTAGCTGATGAAATAATTTTAATGGTGGACGGGCATGTGCAAGAGAATATTAGCAAGGATAGGTTGATTAACTCACACCTTGATAAGGATTGGTGTCTGTGCAGTGTAAACTGTGAGAAGGGGGTGAGCGTTGTTGCTGAATGAACTTGATAAATCAATGCTTAGAAGTGTTGCTGATTTAGATGGTCAGCCTAAGGGTGCATATAATATTAGGAAAAATGGTGAAGGTATTGAACGTAGCGTTTCCGATAATATTAATATTATAACAAAGACGGACAAACCCGGAATAGACGTTATCGTTAGTCCAAATACTGTGGGTGAATCGGTGCATATTCCTGTAATCGTAACAGAGGAAGGTGTTAAGGATACCGTATACAACACGTTTGAGATAGGCGAAAATTCAGATGTTGAGGTTATTGCTGGTTGTGGGATACATAACGACGGCGATAAGGAGTCTCGGCATAATGGCATTCATGAGTTTTTCATAAGAAAAGGTGCAAAATTTAAGTATGTAGAAAAGCACTATGGACAGGGCGGAGGCAAAGGTGGCAGGGTCATTAACCCCGTTACCATTATAACAGCAGAACCTGATACTGTGGTTGAACTAGAACTCGTCCAAATTAGTGGCATTGACTCTACTAAGCGTGACACAACGATTACTTTGGGAAATAATTCAAAGTTGATTATTACCGAGCGTTTGCTTACGGATAAGAAGCAGTGGGCAGAGTCTAATATCACCGTAGAATTAAATGGTGAAGATTCGTCTGCACAAATAGTATCTAGATCAGTAGCGAAGGATGAATCCAAACAGGAATTCTTTTTTGATGTAGTTGGTGCCAACAAGAGCAAAGGGCATATTCAGTGTGACGCCATAATTATGGACGACGCTAAGGTGTATTCAACGCCTAAGATTTCAGCAAAGCATAGCCAAGCTCAGTTGATACACGAAGCAGCGATCGGGAGAATTGAATCAGAGCAGTTGATTAAGCTGATGACGCTAGGTCTATCGGAAGAAGAAGCAGAAAATACTATATTGCAAGGATTTTTAAAGTGATTTTAAAAGCGAAGATATCTTCGCTTTTATTTCCATAGTAGGATTAAATAAAAAGGTTGCATCTTTAAGCTACATGTGGTAAAATTGCCACATAAGATATTGAAGGTGATGATTATGAGAAAGGACGTAGAAATCCTAAAGGCGATGGCTCATCCGGTTAGGCTTGAAATGATAAAAACGTTGTATCTTCAGGGAGAGTTGTGCGCGTGTGACATATGTGGCTTGTTTGATTGTGATCGAACGACTGCAAGTAAGCACTTGGCGCAATTAAAGTCAGCAGGAGTGGTCGATAGTTATCGAGACGGAAAGATGATTATCTATAGCCTAACAATGAAATGTGCGGGTCAGTTCTTACAGTGTATAGATACTGCCTGCTGCGATATTAATCAACAAAAAGGGGAAATAAAAGATGAAAACGATTCGAATTTTGGGGCCGGGATGTGCAAATTGCACGAAACTGTATGAGGTAGCTGAAGAAGCTGCAAAAGAGCTTGGATGGGATTACAAAATGGAAAAGGTTACTGACATCATGGAAATTGCTATGATGGGTGTGATGAAAACACCGGATTAGTGTTAGACGGAAAAATCGTTTGTACAGGAATGATTCCATCAAAGGAGCAGACAAAGGAACTATTGAGTAAGGCTTAAAAAGGGCATAAGCCCTTTTTAAAAGAGTAACAGGTGCAAAAAACACCACATAACATATTTGAGAGGTATAGTATGATGGACAAAAAGGACATAAAAAAGCTAGTGATATTAGGAATAGCTTTTCTAATATTTTATTTCATGCCTAGCGACTTAGGACGGTTATCTGCTGCGATGAATGAGTCGGTGCAGATGATGAGTGAGTATGCTAAATTGCATGTACTATTATGCTTAATACCAGCATTTTTCATAGCTGGAGCTATCGAAGTATTTGTTAAAAGTGATTCGATAATGAAGTTTTTAGGAGCAGGTGCTAGTATACTGATAGCGTACGCGGTAGCATCGGTATCAGGAACGATACTTGCTGTATGCTCATGTACAATTTTGCCGCTGTTTGCAGGCATATACTTAAGAGGAGCGGGACTAGGACCAGCAACAGCATTCTTATATTCAGGACCAGCCATTAACGTACTAGCAATCACCATGACTGCGCAGGTATTGGGCGCTGAGCTGGGATTAGTTAGGGCGGTAGTAGCCATCTTGTTTAGCCTGGCTATTGGATTAAGCATGGCGTTTATATTCAGGAAAGAAGAAAAAGTCAGGATGGAATCGTTTGTGGCTCAGGATAGCCAAGAAGATAAAATAGATCTATGGAGAATAGTTGTATTAATAGGTTCTATGGTAGGCTTTTTAATCTTTGCAAACTGGGCACAGCCAAATGGCGATGCAGGATTATGGAATATAATTTATTCGATTAAGTGGTATGTAGCGGGAACATTTTTTGTAGCAACATTGGCGGCAGCGTTTACCTTGTTTAATAAGGAATTGCTAAAGAGATGGATGAAATCTACCCTTGGATATACATTAAAAGTAATGCCGTACTTGTTCATTGGTGTACTTGTAGCGGGATTGTTATTGGGAAGGCCAGGACATGAAGCCTTGATTCCAAGTGAATGGATACAATCTTTGGTAGGTGGAAATTCAATCTTTGCTAACCTGTTTGCTTCAGTATCTGGTGCATTGATGTATTTCTCAACTTTAACAGAAGTACCAATACTTCAAGGTCTGCTGGGAACAGGCATGGGTCAAGGGCCTGGACTTGCGCTTTTACTGGCTGGACCAGCGCTATCTTTACCTGCGATATTCGTTATCGCAAAGGTGTTGAAGTGGAAAAAGACGTTGACTTATGTGGCTTTGGTAGTGTTGTTTAGCACCATAGCTGGGGCACTTTATGGGTTAATGTAACGAAGTAAGTAAAATTAATTTGACGCTATGTAAAGTATTTTATGTAGCGTCGATTTTTTTTTGAGAGTATTATGTTATAATTTGTAAGTTATGGAATTTAAACTTAATTGTATAAGCTGGAGACGTTCTATGAAAAGAATATTTAAAATGGTATTTTGTATTTGTGCGGTAATGATTTTTTTGGTTGGATGTTCTGAGCAACCGGTAGAAGAACAAATAAAAGAAGATTTAGTAGTAGGAATGGAGCTTGAGCATCCGCCGTTTGAAACAATCGATGAGGGAGGAAATCCATCTGGCATAAGCGTAGAAATGGCGTATGCACTTGGTGAATATCTAGATAGGCCGGTTATTATTAAAGATATAACTTATGAAGAATTAATACCTGCTTTAAGTTCAGGAGAAATCGATTTAATAATATCTTCTATGACCATAACTGACTCAGAATTAGAGTCTATAAAATTTTCTGACCCATATGCCAAATCATTTTTAGCAATGTTAGTAAATATCGATTCTTCAGTAGATGAGTTTGATGACTTAAAGCAGAATGGGCGAAAGGTAGTAGTTAAAAACGGGACGACAGGGTATACATATGCATTAAACAATCTTCCTAAGGAAAATATAGTTATATTTGATGATCAATCGGATTGTGTGCTTGAGGTTGCGCAAGGAAAAGCAGATGTATTTTTATATGATCCAGTTACTATATATAATGACGCACAGGCAAATTCGGAAAAAACTAGAGCAATTTTTGAGCCGTTTCAAGATGAATTTGAGTATTGGGGAATAGCCGTTAACAGTGATAACGATAATATGTTAGTTGATATAAATATGTTTTTAAACGAGTTCCAAAGTTCTGGAGATATGGATAAGCTCTCAGATTATTATCTGGGAGGCGTTAAATTCTTGTTTAAGGAACAAAATATTGAGTTTTTCTTTTTAAATTAAAGACAACTATTCATTTTTATCAACCAGATCAATATCTTCTTCGTCTTCTTTATTATCCATGTTTTGCTCTTGTAGCTTCTGCTGACTTATTTCATTGATGAAAGCGGCAGTAATCACACCTGATGGCAAGGCGACCATAGCGATACCGAAAAATGATGAAATCATACTGATGAATCGTCCTGCGTCAGTAACAGGATAAATATCTCCATAGCCGACGGTTGTCAGTGCAGTCATTGCCCAGTAAACTGCTTCAAAAAAATTATCAAAACTGTGTGGTTCAATGGTGAAAATGAAAAGCGCCGAAGCAATTACAAAAAAGATAGCACAAAGTATTATGGACGAGAGGATCGACTTATTCCTTTTAATAACATTTGAAATAAGAATAAAGTTTTTGGAATATCTAAAAGCTTTAAAAAGGCGGAGTACTTTTAATATTCTAAAGGCTCTTAGCATGTTGAATGCTGGGAAAAATGTGCCGAATGAAGGTAGGATAGCCAACAAATCAACAATGGCCATAGGTGTAGCAAAATATATTAAAAAACTTAACTTGCCCTTATGAAGTTTATAATCTGCTGTAATAAGACGTAGAAAGTAGTCTATTACAAAGATGCTAGCACAAGCAAGATCCAAGTAGACCATTAGCGTGTTAGGTTCTTTTTCGGTAAGTGGCATAACGCTAATAAAAATTACTATTATCATAAAAATATCATAAGCAAGACTTAACGAATCTCGTGATTCTGCTTTTTCGATAATTTCAAAGACTCTAAAACGCATGTCTATCTCCTAATTGTTTTTTGGCATTAATTGCACTTCTTTTTAGTATTGATATAATTACATGTAAGCATACAATAATAATTGAGTAAATTTAATAAGGAGAATGTTGGCTTGTTGCAAAAAGACATATTTAACTGATAATAAGATGTTATGTGAATGAAGTGATAAAGCAAATATAAAAAGGACAAACTCACTGTTTTTTATTGAAACAATGAGTTTGTTTTTTAATTATTATGCTAATATATCAGATTATTTTGATTTAATATACTCATCAATCGCTTTGGCCGCTTTTTTTCCAGCACCCATAGCAAGTATAACCGTGGCAGCACCAGTAACAGCATCTCCTCCAGCATACACTGCAGTTAGCGATGTTTTGCCTGTTTCGTCATCAGCAACGATGCAACCGCGTTTATTAGTTTCAAGTGATTCGGTCGATTGGGATATAAGAGGGTTTGGTGATGTTCCAATAGCCATAATGACAGCATCGACGTTGAGCATGTATTCACTGCCTTCTTTTGCAATAGGTCGTCTGCGACCCGAAGCATCCGGCTCGCCTAGTTCCATTTCAATGCATTCAAGCGATTTAACCCATCCATTGTCATCGCCGACAATCCGTAGCGGATTACATAGTAAACGGAACTCAATTCCCTCTTCTTTTGCATGGTGGATTTCTTCGCGTCTAGCAGGCATTTCTTCTTCGCTACGACGATAGAGAATATATACGTTTTCAGCGCCCATGCGTTTTGCGCAGCGGGCAGAGTCCATGGCTACATTACCACCGCCAACTATTGCAATAGAATTTGGTCTATAAACAGGAGTGTCGCTATCTTCAAGATAAGCTTTCATTAGGTTAATGCGAGTAAGGTACTCGTTTGCAGAGAAAACGCCATTTAAATTCTCGCCAGGAATATTCATAAAAGTTGGTAATCCAGCACCAGTGCCGATAAAAACAGCTTTATAACCGTCCTCGAAAAGCTCATCTATTGAAATAGATCTGCCAGCAATAACGTTAGTTTCAATAGTTACTCCCATATCAACTAGCTTACTGATTTCATCATTTACGATAGACTTCGGTAAACGGAATTCAGGGATTCCATAAATCAATACGCCGCCTGGGGCATGGAAAGCTTCGAATATGGTGACATCATATCCTTTTAAGGCTAAGTCACCAGCGCAGGTTAGCCCTGCAGGACCAGCGCCCAAAATGGCGACTTTTATTCCATTTTGCTTTGGTTTTTTGATAGTATCATCGCAGTTGTTCAAGTACCAATCTGATGCAAAAACGTTCTAGTCGGCCAATACCAACAGACTCACCTTTTATTCCCCGAACACATTTTGCTTCACATTGAACCTCCTGCGGGCAAACGCGTCCACAAACGGCGGGCAACGAGTTTGTTTCTTTTATTTTAAGATAAGCAGACTTAAAGTCTCCTCCTTGAATTAGCTTGATAAAATCAGGTATTTGCACGGATACGGGACAACCGCTCACGCAAGGCGCATTTTTGCAACTCAAGCATCTAGCGGCTTCTTGCTCTGCCATCTCTTGAGTGTAGCCAGTAGCAACTTCTTTGAAGTTTTTATTTCTAATGTTTGGATCTTGCTCAGGCATAGAGGTTTTTATATTAGTCATGTTTTTAGCCATTTTGCATACCCTCCATCTTACACTTATGTTGGTCAGCTTTTAAACGCTCTTGCTCTTTATACATGCTGGCTCTACGCATAGTTTCATCAAAATCAATCTTATGGCCCTCAAACTCAGGGCCGTCAACGCAGGCAAACTTAGTTTCGCCATCGACATTGACTCTACAGCACCCACACATGCCAGTACCGTCTATCATTATTGGATTCATGCTAACGATAGTTTTAATGCCATATTCAAGTGTTAGCAAAGATACAAATTTCATCATTATCAATGGACCTATTGCTATTACAGTATCGTATTCGTTTCCATCTTCGATCAACTGCTTTAGTTTTTGCGTGACTAAACCTTTTTCGCCATAAGAACCATCATCTGTCATTATATAAAGGGTGTTACTTGTTTTTTTCATTTCTTCTTCTAGAATTACGAAGTCATCAGACCTAAAGCCTGCGATAATATCGACATGCACTCCTTTTTGGAAAAGCGCTTTTGCCGATGGGTATGCAATTGCGCATCCTAGTCCACCGCCAATTACAGCAACCTTGGATTTTCCTTCTAAGTCGGATGGATGTCCAAGTGGTCCAACGAAGTCATGTAAGCAATCACCGACTTCAAGTTGTGAAAGAAGCATGGTGGTTTTTCCAACTATTTGAAAAATTATAGTAATAGTGCCTTCTTCACGATCAAAGTCAGCAATTGTTAAAGGAATTCGTTCGCCATCTTTGTTAACACGAAGAATAATAAACTGACCTGGTTGACATTTTTTTGCAACTCTGGGTGCAAAGACACAGAGTGAAACTACTTGCTCAGTCAGTAGCTCTTTTTTTGTTACATCATACATGCGCATAACCCTCCTAAAATATATATATATCATAAAACAAGTAAGTTATCAAAGGTTGATATTAGTATACATATTCCAGCGTATAGCTAATGATAAGTTAAAAGCATAATGCATGTATGGACAAATATGTCTAGCTGTTAAAGAATAACAAGCCTAAAGGTTTAATTCTAATTAAAATGACCGTTTTTGGTGAGGGAGATATGTTAAGTTTTAAGTACAGGGTCGGCAAATATGAATTCCTTACAATTAATCTGTTTAACATATCTTATTTTGTTTTTGGCGAACGCTAGCCAATAAAAAAGCAAGGAGATGAAAAAATGGTTAAATTAGAAAACATGCAGGTAATGATGTTCCCTAGTAAGTATATTCAGGGAGATGGTGCAATTCAATTATTGCCGGAGATTATGAAAAAGTTTGGCAACAAACCTTTTGTTGTAGCCACGAAATCAATGTTTAATATGGCAAGCGAGATAATGGATGGATTTGGAAAAGTAGTTAAATTTGGTACGGAGTGTTCGAGAAATCAGATTGATGGACTAAAAGGTCTTGCAAAAGGAGCAACAGCGATAGCAGCAATTGGTGGAGGAAAAACAATAGACTCTTGTAAGGTGATAGCCGACGAATTAAATTTACCTTGTATAATAGCTGCGACTATTCCTGCAACTGATGCACCATGTTCTGGCTGTGCAGTTGTTTATACCGATGAGGGTGTATATGTTGAAGTGCTGTATCAAAAGCGTAACCCAGATGTTGTACTGATTGATACGGATATAATTTGTAAAGCACCGGCTAGGTTCTTGGTTTCAGGTATGGGTGATGCATTAGCAACATATTTTGAGGCAAGTTCATGTGAAGATACATTGTCTCTGAGTGAAGCATTTGCTTTGAGGACAAAGACGGCGGTCGCTATGTCTAAGTTATGTTTAGATATGCTTCTAAAATATGGACGTGATGCGGTTGCCGATGCTAAAAAAGGAATTAAGTCCGAGTCAGTTGAAGCAATAATCGAAGCAAATACGCTGCTATCAGGAATCGGATTTGAGAGTGGCGGACTTGGTTCTGCGCACTCAGTGCATAACGGATTTACTGTACTTGAAGGAACACATAAGCTTTATCATGGAGAGAAGGTAGCGTTTGGAACATTAACGGGATTACATCTATATGACAAACTTGGCATAATTGATGAAATATATGATTTCTGTATTGATGTTGGGTTGCCAGTAACGTTTGAAGAATTGAATATTCCTAATGTAACTGATGAAGAATTACTAGAAGTAGCTAGGAGTAGTTACGAAGACAATTTTATGTCTCATGAGCCGGTTGAGTTGTCTACTGAAAAGGTTTTTGCAGCAATCAAAAAAACTGATGAAGTTGGGAAAGCAAAAAAAGCTGCAAAAGAAAAATAATCTATTGATTATAATAATCAATAAAAATAAAAACCCTATTTTGCGAAAAAACCACTTATAACAATATAAGTGGTTTTTTACATGTAATTAGATATTGTTTAAAATGGTTATATATTATGGTAAATACGTTTAATTCACAAAAAGTAATGAACTTATTATTAAGTGGTGCGTTTATATAGATAAGGAGGACGGTTCTGTGTGCACAAACCAAAACGAAATAAAAGAGGAAGTGAGTAAAATAGATAGTTTGATACTTAATCATAGTAATGATTTATATAACTATTGTTATAAACTGACATTAAGTAAACCTGATGCTGACGATTTATTTCAGCAGACGTGGTTAAAAGCCACAAAAAGCATAGATAAAACGGAAGGTATGCCATATAAGTCGTGGTTGTTTAAAATCTGTTCTAATCAGTATAAAGATAATTATCGTAAAAAAGTTGTGTACGATAAGGTATTCAAAGACGATTTTCTTGAAGAGCAAGATAAAGACTTTATTATGGAAAATTCTAGCAAAGTAGAGTCAGCAGAGGAAGTGTTTGAAAGTCAGCGTAGACAAGAGCTATTATTGTTTCATGTTATCAAACTACCTAAAAAGCTAAAGCTCCCAATAATTTTGCATTATTTTGAAGGAATAGATTATGAGAGTATAGCTACCACATTAGACATACCGTTGGGTACGGTAAAATCTAGAATAAATACTGCAAAAAAACGTCTGAATAAAGAGATGAAAGGAGAAATTCATGGATAATATAGATAAAGAGCTAAATAAGATTAACATAAAAAACGTAAAAGTCTCCGATGAACTGATTAAGGAGACACGATATAACTGCAAAAAGGATATTGAGAATAAAAATGTTAAGAGTGGAGGAGCAAAAAGAAGTAAGCTTGCATGGCGTTTAGGAATTGCTGCAATATCAATGGCGGTAATGTTGGTTGCGGTGTTTATGCTCCCCCAATTGCAAACATTAAACGATGTAGTTGAGGCGGCGACGTATTACACGGTGGATATTAACCCTAGCATTGGACTACAGTGTGATCAAGACGATAAGGTATTAAAGATTGAATATCAAAACGAAGATGCTAAAAAATTGGAGCCAAAGCTTGATTGTATCGGGAAAAATGTTGATGAGGCTGTTGCTCAGATTATAACGGCGGCAGAGCAAGAAGGATATATTGTTGATGACGATGCATATGTATTGGTAGCAAGGTTCTCAAATGAAGGTGAAGTTCAGTTTGATCAAAATAGGATTATAAATTTGTTGGATGGAAACCTTGATAAGAAGGTCAACGTATTAGTAGTTGAGGGCAGTCCTGAATATAGAAATCGTGCAAAGAATATGGGCGTTTCTCCCGGAATATTGTTATTAAGCGAAATAACAAATAGTGGAGAATCCCTTAAGCAAGGCACAAAAGTAAAAGATGTTGTCAAAGGCATGGATTTGGATGAAATAAATGATAGTATTAGGACTAGGAATCAGGGAGCTACATCAACTAATACTCCAAGCCCAACTGGCGACGCTAACATGAATAGAAATTATGGTGAAAGTCCTTCTTCAACGAGCGGATCTCAAAACCAGCAACATGGTTCGACTAATATTACTGGATCAATGTCTGGAAACACTTTGACTTTAAGATGGAGTCAAATAGACAGTGATGATTTTGAAGGATATAAGGTAATGTATTCGTTTAGCGACTCAACGCCAACATATGGGGAGAGCGGATGTCACAACGCATATATCATCACTAACAAAACACAGACTAGAGCAACGTTGCAAGTAAAGGAGTTAATTGGATATAAAGAAGGAGCGACATGCTATTTCTCCATCACTGCAATGTATGATGGTCAAAATGTAAAGAGGAATGGTAATACCATCTCCTACAAGATGCAGACTTCACAACAGAGTCAAACTGGAAGTCAAGGGGCGCAGTCTTCGGCTACTACGGTTGCATCACCAGCATCGACCTGCTCACCAGCATCGACTTGTTCACCAGCATCAACTTCGGGAAGTTCAAATGGTGCTACAGGGGGCCAAAGTGGAGGCAGTGGCGGACGTTAAGACCTTAACGGTTATTAGGTAATGTTGAATTAAAGTAATTTTGTAGAAAGCAGATATTATAATATCTGCTTTCTTTTTGTTAAAAATAAAATACGTCTTAATGCTTATGAGACATATGTTTATAAGATAACTGAAACTGCTTGGGGGTGACATTATATTTTGCTTTAAATTGCCTAATAAAGCTCGAGATACTTTCGTAACCAAGTAGGAATGTAACTTCTGTAACGGTTGAGTCTTTAAGCATTTCTGTAGCAAGCTCAAGTTTACATGAGTTTAAATAAGTTTTAGGTGTAACGCCGAAATGGGTTTTAAAGGTATGAGAAAAGTTTGATATACTCATGCCAAACTTATCGGCAACATCACCTAAGTTCAAATGTGTGTTTGCTTTTCTTTTAATATAAAATGCAACTTGTTCCATAGGGTGTTTTGCTTTTATAGAAAAAATATGGGGACCTGCTTTTGTCTTAAATAAATGATATATCAGCTTCCTCAATAATAATTCAGCCAAATATGGATCATCATGTTGATGGAAAAATGAATACTGCAGTTGGCATACATCTTCAAATATAGTTTCTGAATATTTTTGCTTATAATAAGATATTGGATTTTCTATTGCTGGCAAAAAGTTGATTATAGTTTCGCTAGAATCATACACATCTTTTACTAATGAATCAGGGATCTCATATATCATAGCGTTGGTGTGTTTTAGCACTTCAAAATAGACATTTGAATATGAAGGTAAAATCAGAAATTCATTTTGTTTAAATAACATTTCTTCGTCATTTATATATAGTTTATGTTCGCCTGTAATTATTGAGCAAAATCTTATGTTTGCATCTGTCGTATATTTACCGCATTGTTTTCTGTTTAACACATAATGATAAATTTTAGCATTATGTGTCTGCAAACAATCAACATCGCCAAGTTTAAACAAAAAACTATTTGACATTTGAAAATCACTCCTAAATTCATTCAATTAATAGGTACATATTCAAAATCAGGTTAGAAATATTAACAATTCATTGTTAATATATTGACAATCCCATTGTACTTAATGTTTTTTAAAGTGTCAATAAGAGTGGGATGAGGAGATAAGCAATATTTGCTAAAAGGGATAAATTCAGTACATTATAAATAATATATCAATATATATATAGATAGGGTGAAGATGATGAACAAAATATTAAAAAAGGAAAAAGTAAATCCAAACACGTATTTGATGGAGATACTTGCTCCGAAGGTTGCTAAGGCTGCAAATCCAGGACAATTCATTATTTTTAGGACGACGAAGGACGGGGAACGGGTTCCGCTAACTATTGCAGACTATGACGAGAAAGCGGGGAGTGTAACGATAATATTTCAAGTTGTTGGCGCAACGACGCTGGAACTTTCAAATATGAACGTTAACGATGAGCTGGAAACGTTTGTAGGGCCTTTGGGGGTAGCTACTCATTTAAACCCCAAGAACAGGGTTCTGTGTATAGGTGGAGGAGTTGGGACAGCTGTTATTTATCCAGTGATAAAAAAGCTGTCTACTATGGGCGCACATGTTGATGTAATCATTGGAGCAAGAAGTAAAGAGTATATTATTCTTGAAGAAGAAATCAAGAGCTTGGCTAATAACTTTGTAATAACTACGGACGATGGTAGTTACGGGAAAAAGGGCTTTGTTACGGACAGATTAAAAGAGTTGTTAGAGAGTGGTGAAAAGTACGATGAAGTAATAACCATTGGGCCACTGATAATGATGAAATTTATTTGTGCAATTACAAAGGAATATGGAATCAAAACATCAGTTAGCATGAATCCAATAATGGTAGACGGAACGGGAATGTGTGGTGGATGTAGAATCAATGTTGGCGGAGAAACAAAATACGCATGCGTAGATGGTCCAGATTTTGATGGGCATTTAGTGGATTTTGACAACGCACTTATAAGGCAGGGAGCATACAAAGATCAGGAAGCAAAACAGTATGATAAGTGTAAGGGAGGATTGTTCAGTGAATAAAGTTAGAACACCAATGCCAGAGCAAAAAGCAGATGAACGGAACAAGAATTTTAAAGAGGTAGCACTTGGATATAGTATTGAAGACGCTTTAAATGAGGCTCACAGGTGCTTAGAATGTAAGAATCCTAAATGCGTAACTGGTTGCCCTGTTGACGTATCAATACCGAAATTTATTGCGGCTATTAAAGAAAACGATATAGAGAGTGCATACAAAATTATTAAAGGTACAAACAGCTTGCCGTCAGTTTGTGGAAGAGTATGTCCACAAGAGCAGCAATGTGAGAGCAAATGTGTTTTAGGAATAAAAGGTGAACCTGTTGCGATTGGTAGATTAGAGCGGTTTGTTGCAGATTATGCAAGGGAAAACGGATATTCAGATGATCATGATGTCAAGAGTATTGGCAAAAAGGCCGCTATCGTTGGTGCTGGTCCTGCTGGACTAACATGTGCGGGTGATTTAGCCAAAGAAGGCGTTGATGTTACTGTCTTTGAAGCGTTCCATAAGCCAGGAGGAGTCTTGATGTATGGAATCCCAGAGTTTAGGCTTCCAAAGGATTTGGTTGAAACGGAGATAGAATCCCTAAAGTCTATGGGTGTTAAATTTGAATATGACACCGTTATCGGAAAAACGATAAGCGTGGACGAACTCAGGAGAGAATATGACACGATATTTTTAGGTAGCGGCGCTGGACTTCCAAGATTTATGAACATCGAAGGCGAGGAATTAATCGGTGTGTGTTCGGCAAATGAATACCTGACGCGTATAAATCTTATGAAAGCGTATGAGGAAGATAGTAAAACACCAATTTTGAAGGGCGAAAATATTGTTGTTGTTGGCGGCGGAAACGTTGCGATGGACTCGGCTAGATGTGCAAAACGTATGGGTGCAGATGTACATATCGTTTATCGCAGGTCAATGGAAGAGTTGCCTGCAAGAAAGGAAGAGGTTCATCATGCTATTGAGGAAGGAATACATTTTGATCTATTATGCAATCCGACCCGGATACTTGGCAATGATGGGGCAGTGACAGGGATCGAGTGCGTAAAAATGGAATTGGGTGAGCCAGATAGCTCTGGTAGGAGAAGACCAGTAGTAATCGAAAATAGTCAGTTTGAATTACCAGCAGATATAGTAATCATGGCTATTGGAACGAGCCCGAATCCTCTTATAAGGAAAACTACTCCAGATCTAAAGGCGGAAAAGTGGGGCGGAATATACGCTGATGATAATATGGCTACAAATATCGAAGGAATCTATGCTGGTGGAGACGCGGTTACGGGTGCAGCAACAGTAATTCTTGCAATGGGAGCTGGAAAGACGGCAGCGAAAGCCATGCTTAAGTATATGACTAAGTGATTTTAAGGAGATATTATTGTGGAACGTTTTATTGATTTTGACGAAACCCTATGTGATAACTGTTACAAATGTTTAAGAGTATGTCCTTCAAAGTGTATTAGTTTCAACGGAAAGACCAGAGAGGTTATTGATGAACTTTGTATAAAGTGTGGTGCTTGTCAAAGGAATTGTCCACAACATGCATTGGTGATACGGAACTCTGTGCACCAAGTGATCTCGTTTATTAGATCAAGAAAAATGACGGCTGTGTCTATAGCCCCATCGTATGTAAGTGCTTTTAATCTAAAAGATCCATCGGTAATTTCAAGCGCTTTGAAGAAGCTTGGCTTTGATATCGTGGAAGAGACTTCAGTTGGTGCAGAGATTGTTTCACAGGGATATGAGTATATAACAAGAAACGTTGAGCACGAAAATGTAATAACAACAGCTTGTCCATCTACGAATTATTTTATAATGACGCATTACCCAAATCTTGTTAAATATATGTTACCAGTCGTATCGCCTATGGTGGCACACGGGAGATATATCAAAAAAAGATATGGCGAGGATGTAAAGGTAGTATTTATAGGTCCATGCCTTGCTAAGATGGCAGAAGCTAATGAATACCCAGATATCGATGCTGTAATAACTTTTAATAATCTTGAGGAATGGTTAAAGGATGAAAACATTGATTTAAATGCTTTAGAAAAGGGCGAATTTGATTTAACTGGTTCGCTTAGAGGAAAAGCATATCCTCTATACAATAAAAACTTTGAAAGTGGCGGTAAGTATAAGCATCTAAGAGTTGATGGTGTTGATGATTGTATTCAAGTACTAAATGAATTAGATGCAGGTGTATTATCAGGATATTCTATCGATATAAGCATGTGCAGCGGTAGTTGCATCAATGGACTGGAGATGCCCCATAATGGCGACGGCAGATATCAGCGAGAAATGAGACTTGTAAAATATATTCAGTCCAAAAGTGATGAAAAAATCACTTTAAATGTTAAACATGATGTAGTCGATACACATCACGAATATAAAAAGTCCTCATTCACAAGTTACATGCCTAGCGAAGAGCAAATAAAAAAGGCATTAGCTAAGGCAGGGAAATATAGCGAAGATGACGAGTTGAACTGCGGTGCATGTGGATATACCACTTGTAGAGAAAAAGCAATTGCGGTGTGTAGAGGATGGTCGGAGGCTGCTGATTGTATGCAACACCTTAGAGATATGGCAATCAGTAAGCATTCATTATTGATAGAAAATAGCCCTAACTCGATTTGTATCGTTGATAAGAGTTTCTGTATAGTGGAGTGCAATCCGGCATTTGAAGAGATGTTTAATAGAAAAAACATAAAAATGGAAGGTATCCCTATCAGGTACTTCATCGATGACGCTTTAGTTAGAGAAGGTGTTGAAACGGGCAAAAGTATTATCGGCAGACACATTTTTGATAAAGACAGTAATAAGTATTTTATAGCAAATATTGTTATAAGCCCTAAAGAAGATGATCTGATATTTATGTTCTTAAACGATATTACTGATGATGAGAAGAAGAAGAGAGAGCTAGCTAACGTTAAGAAAGAAACGCTAAAGAAGACACAAGAGGTTATCGACAAACAAATGAGGGTTGCTCAAGAGATTGCCGGATTACTGGGAGAGACGACAGCTGAAACAAAGATTAACCTAAATAGTCTTAAAAAGTTGGTGTTAGACGATGAGTAGCATTGAGCGTAGTAGAGTATATATAGATATTGCTTATGATAGCTTTATAAAGTATGGTGAGGAGTTATGCGGGGATAACGTCGAAATATTTAAGTCGGAAGACAAAATCATCGTTGTATTAGCAGATGGATTGGGCAGCGGAGTTAAAGCTAACATTCTTGCAACATTAACGTCAAAGATAGCGATAACAATGCTGAAAAAAGGAGAAAGCATTGAAGAAGTAATTAGTACGCTGATTGCGACCTTGCCAGTTTGTCAGGTGAGAAAGATTGCTTATTCTACTTTTAGCATAATTGAGATAGATAAAGAGCTAAACTGTAAGATAGTTGAATCGGAGAATCCTCCATTTATCTTTGTAAGAAAAGATAAAGCATTGATTCCACCAAAAGAACAGGTAAAGATTTGCGGAAAGAAGATTGAAATCAGCAAGATTAAGCTTAGATACGATGATGCGATTTATATTTTCACAGATGGCGTTGTGCATGCAGGAATCGGAATGTATTTAAACCTCGGATGGACGCACGAAAAAGTCAAAGAATATATTGTTGATCATTGTAAAGATGATAATGCATATAAACTTAGCTCCAAATTGGCAAATGAATGTAATGAATTATATGGAGGGAAGCCAGGAGACGACACTACTGTTGTAACCTTGAAAGTAAGGAAACCATTAAATCTATTAATGTTTACTGGACCGCCTATAAATAAAGATTTTGACCAACCTTTTGTAAATTTGTTTATGAAGCAAAAAGGAAAGAAAATAGTATGTGGCGGGACGGTTGCAAATATTGTTGCAAGAGTTTTGAAAAAAGAAATCAAAACGACTACTAAGTATATCGATAAAAACATACCTCCAGCCGGAGAAATTGAAGGGATTGATTTGGTTACAGAGGGTGTTATTACACTAAATAGGGTGATTGAGCTAATAAACAAGTGGAAAAAAGATTACAGTTCGGTTGAAATGGATAAGCAAGATGCAGCCACTAGAATATTTAAGATGTTGATGGATGATTGTACAAATGTTGATATTTGGGTAGGAAAAGCAGTGAACGAAGCACACCAGTATCATGATTTCCCATCACAGCTTAGTCTTAAAGTAAATGTAGTCAATAAGCTTGTTGAAGTACTTAATGATATCGGAAAGAAAGCTCAAATCAGGTATATTTCGGAAGTGGACTATTCTATTAACAGCAATTAAATTTTTCATATTAGGAGGAACCCCAATGGAAAGAATTGATTTTGAGAAGATTGATAGGGTTATTGAAGAAAATGGTGTGGATAAAAGCACATTGATTTCAGTAATGCAAGAGGTTCAGAGTGATTATAGGTATTTGCCAAGACCAGCGCTTGAGTATATATCAAAAAAACTTGATGTGAGCCAAGCAAAGATCTATAGTGTTGCTACATTTTATGAAAATTTCTCGCTTGATCCTAAGGGCAAATATGTAATTAAGGTTTGCGATGGCACAGCGTGTCATGTTAGGAAATCAATACCTATTCTTAACGCTTTAAGAGAAAAGCTTGGGCTTTCTGCCAAGAAGCAAACGACGGACGACATGCTTTTTACGGTTGAAACGGTATCATGTCTTGGCGCATGTGGGCTTGCTCCTGTAATAACGGTTAACGATAAGGTGTATCCAACTATGTCGCCAGAAAAGATTAATAAGCTTTTGAATGAAATTATGGAGGCTGAAAATAATGAGCAAAATAGTTAGTAGAGAAGCCTTAGAAGAGACGAGAGCGGCGTACAAGAATGCTCTTAATAAACAGGATAAAAAGGTTTTGATTTGTGCTGGCACAGGTTGTGTGGCTGGTGGATCATTGGAAATATATGCTAGGATTCAGGAATTACTGAAGGAAAAGGGTTTGCCGTTTTCGGTTGAACTGGAAAAAGAACCTCATGATCACGAAATAGGAGTTAAAAAAAGTGGATGTCACGGTTTTTGTGAGATGGGACCGCTATTAAGGATTGAACCTGAAGGGCTGCTTTATATCAAAGTTAAAGTTGAAGATTGTGAAGAAATCATAAACGAAACTTTAATCAATGGAAATATAATCAATAGGCTTGTATACAAACAAGATGGTAAAGAATATAGCATTCAGGGCGAAGTTCCATTCTATAAAAGGCAGTCAAGATATGTACTTGGACATTGCGGGCAAGCCGATGCTGAATCAATAGAAGAATACATAGCAAATGGTGGGTATAGAGCAGTTGCTAAGGCACTATTTGAGATGGAACCCGAAGAAATTTGCAATGAACTAAGTGAAGCTAATCTAAGAGGCCGAGGAGGCGGTGGATTCCCTGCTGGTAAAAAGCTAGATCAGGTGAGACGGGAGAAAAGCGAAATCAAATATGTGGTTTGTAATGGAGATGAAGGCGATCCAGGTGCTTTTATGGACAGAAGCATTATGGAAGGTGATCCACATAGGATGCTAGAGGGCATGATTATTTCGGCTATTGCTACTGGAGCAACACAAGGATATATCTACGTTAGAGCTGAATATCCTTTAGCGGTACATAGGTTAAGAGTAGCTATCGAGCAAGCGAATAACTATGGTCTTTTAGGCGATGACATACTTGGCAGTGGAAAATGTTTCAATATAAAAATCAATCGAGGCGCAGGTGCTTTTGTTTGTGGCGAAGGTAGTGCATTAACTGCTTCAATCGAAGGAAAACGAGGCATGCCAAGGGTTAAGCCCCCACGTACGGTAAACAAGGGATTGTTTGAAAAGCCAACAGCGCTAAATAACGTAGAAACTTTGGCGACTATGCCATTGGTTATCTTATCGGGAGCTGACGAGTTTAAAAAGATTGGTACAGAAAATAGCCCAGGAACAAAAGCTTTTGCCTTGACAGGTAACGTTAATAACACAGGACTTATAGAAGTGCCAATGGGTACTACGCTAAGAAAGATCATCTTTGACATCGGAGGTGGCGTAAAAGGAGGAAAAGAGTTTAAGGCTGTACAAATCGGCGGACCGTCTGGCGGTTGTTTGACAAAAGAGCATTTAGACTTGCCCTTAGACTTTGATTCTTTAAAAAGCGTAGGAGCAATGATTGGTTCTGGTGGTCTTGTCGTAATGGATGAAGACACTTGTATGGTTGAAGTTGCTAGATTCTTTATGAACTTTACTAAGAATGAGTCATGTGGAAAGTGCGTCCCTTGTCGTGAGGGTACAAAGGCAATGCTGGATATTTTGCAGAGGATAGTAGATGGACACGGTAAGGAAAGCGATATAGACCAGTTGCTTGAATTAGCGGATACTATTTCAAATACTGCCCTATGTGGGCTTGGAAAAACGGCTGCTTCTCCAGTTATTAGCACAATCAAATATTTTAAAGATGAGTATTTGGCACACATTATTGATAAAAAATGTCCAACAAAGACATGTGCGAATCTAAGGACGATTAAGATTGATCCAGATAAATGTAAAGGATGTAGTTTGTGTTCAAAAATTTGTCCTGTTGGAGCGATTGAAGGTAAGATAAAGAGTCCGTTTGTGATCAATCAAGGTAAGTGTATAAAATGTGGTACGTGCATAGAGACTTGTAAGTTTAAAGCAATTGTGGAGGTTTAGATCATGAGTGAAAAATATATGATTATAGACGGTAAGAAAACTTCATTTACTGACGAAAAGAATATTTTAGATGTAGTTAGAAAAGCTGGAATTGAATTACCAACATTATGTTATTATTCAGATTTATCAATATATGGCGCCTGTCGTATGTGTGTTGTAGAAACCGGACAGGGTAGAATTATTGCGACTTGCTCAACTCCTCCAAAGGATGGAATGGAAGTTAAGACCAACACAATAAGAATACAAAAGTATAGGAAAATGATCTTAGAGCTTTTGCTTTCTACTCATTGCCGCGATTGTACTACATGTAATAAAAACGGAAAATGTAAGCTACAGGAATTGGCAGTTAAGTTTGGCATTAAAAATATCAGGTTTGATGGTGGTACAGCTATCAAAGATAAGTATGAAAAAGACGCTTCTTTGTCTATAGAAAGGGATCCTAACAAGTGTATACTTTGCGGTGACTGCGTTAGGATGTGTGAAGAAGTTCAGGGGATTGGTGCTATAGACTTTTCACACAGAGGCAGCGATATGAAAGTTTCAACAGCGTTTGAAATGCCAATACTTGAATCGGACTGTGTACATTGTGGTCAATGTAGTGCTGTTTGTCCAACAGGAGCTATTACTGTTAAGGATGATACTGCTAAGGTCTGGGATGCTCTGTATGATGAAACAAAAAGGGTCGTTGTGCAAGTTGCGCCAGCTGTTCGTGTGGCTTTTGGTGAAGAATTTAATAGTAAGCCAGGCGAAAACGTAATGGGTAAACTAGTATCTGCTTTAAGCTTACTTGGATTTGATGAAATATATGATACATCTTTAAGCGCTGATCTAACGGTAATGGAAGAGTCAAAAGAGATGCTTAAGAGGTTAAGCAAAAACGAGAACCTCCCTATGTTCTCTTCATGTTGTCCAGCGTGGATACAGTTTGTTGAGAAAAAGTATCCTGAGTTTTTACCCGCGCTGTCAACATGTAAGTCACCAATGGAAATGTTCGGCGCAGTTTTGAGAGAGCATTATAAAAGCATGGAGGCCGTTGATGGGAAAAAACTTGTTTCCGTTGCAATAATGCCTTGTACCGCAAAGAAATTTGAGGGGGCAAGAACCGAGTTTGTTAATAATGGCAAAAACGATATTGATTATGTGCTAACAACCCAAGAGGTTCTCTTGATGATGAAAAAGGCAGGAATCGTGTTTGAAGACCTAGATTTTAGATCTACTGATATGCCGTTTGGATTGACAAGTGGTGCAGGTGTAATATTTGGAGTTACAGGCGGAGTTACAGAAGCCGTTGTCAGAAGAGTTTTAGAGGATAAAAGTGCTGATATACTCGAGGAGATAAGTTATACTGGAATAAGGGGCATGGAAGGTTCGAAGGAAGCTAATTTGATGGTTGGTGATAGGGAAGTTAGAGTTGCTATTGTAAGTGGTCTTGCTAACGCCGCCGCTTTGCTTAGGAAGATAAAAGCAAAAGAAGTATATTATGATTTTGTTGAAGTAATGGCGTGCCCTGGCGGTTGTATTAACGGAGCAGGTCAGCCATTTGCAAGCGACAAAGATATTAAAAATGCAAGGGCTAAAGGGTTATATAAAACTGATAAGGTATCTCAGATCAAGCGTTCTGAGGAAAACCCAATGATGCAAGCTTTATATAGCGGATTATTAAAAGGTAAGACCCACGAACTCTTACATGTTGAGTATAATGGACAAACGACGATTTGAAGATAGGAGGACAGCGATGATTAAGCTACAAGTTTGCATTGGAAGTGCATGCCATTTAAAGGGCTCATATAATGTGATAAGTGCTTTCCATCAAGAGGTGGAAGATCGCGATCTGAACGAAAAGGTAGAAATTTGTGCTGTGTTTTGTCTTGGAAAATGCACGCAAGCTGTTTCTGTGAAAATCGGTGATGAGGAAGAGATATATTCTCTTTGCGTCAGAGACGTTCCTGAGTTTTTTGATAATCAGGTTATCCCAAGAATAAGCTGATAAAACAGTCTATTCTTTTAAACAACACCTCAAAGAAACCCACTATGAAACAAAACAGATCATTTTATGGTCTGTTTTGTTTTTTGGGGATATAGTTTTGTGTTGTTTTGTGATTTGTATTTTTTAATGGTATCCAATTTACTCCACATTTGTGAAGTTATATGGTATAATTATAAAAATGGGAGGGGGATGGATATGTCACAAACAATACCAATTCCGATAGATATTATATCTTCTAATGTGTGGGATATTTTCGCGTCAGTTGCTTCAATTGCAGCTGTTATTGTTACAGTAGTTTATGTGTTGTTAACACATAAACTATTAAAAGAAACTATTAGAGCAAGAGAACTTCAATTCAAGCCACATGTTATTATCGACATAGAGCTTAGAGGCTATGTAGGGATGATAATAAAAAATATTGGCAATGATTGTGCATTGAATATTTGTACTACGATTGAACCTCAGATTGATACTGTTTTTTCCAACATTGATTTTCTTGCTCCCGGAAGAGAAAGAGTTACTATTTTTGATTATCCTAGCAATATTAATGAGGAGAATTCAAAATATAAATTTAATATTTCTTATGAAAATTCTCAAGGTAATAAATATAAAAATGAATACTATATTGATATAGCTTTTTTGAAAAACTCATATAGTAACAATACAAATTCAGAAAAAATTTGACAGATAGGCTGGATAAAATGGTGGGAAAATTAGATGGGAATAATAAAGAAATTCATTCGATAGTTGATAAATTAAAAAGTATCTCCTCATCATTGGATATAATAAAAAAGAAAAAATAGCAGCGAAAAATTTAAACACGATCCTATTGTACATAGTCGCAATCAAAAACCACCGTATTCGGTGGTTTTTAATTCATATAATCGCATAATTAATCAGTCTGCTTCAACTATATTAATAAAATGCCGATGAACTGCGGTATTACCTGTAAGCTCGGGGTGAAAAGAGGTTACTAGCTGCTTGCCTTGTTGCGCGGCCACTATATGCCCGTTCACACGCGAAAGCACCTTCACAGCTCCACCAACATCGTTAATATACGGAGCCCTAATAAAGGTCATAGGAAGATTCGCTATATCACCAAATGATGCTTCAGTATTAAAGCTGCCTAATTGCCTCCCGTACGCATTACGCTGCACAGAAATATCCATGGTAGCAAGATACTGATTATCGCTGTTTACAATATTTCTTGCAAGCAGTATCATACCAGCGCAAGTGCCAAAAACGGGCATGCCGTTATTGATATGCTCACGTATAGTGTTCATCATATCTAGATCGTTTAGTAGCTTTCCTATCGTTGTGCTTTCTCCGCCAGGAATTATCAATCCATCAAACGATTTTGTTAAATCCTCTTTTTTTCTTATCTCAAAGCTGGTTACATTGAGCGTATCAAGCATTTTGCGATGCTCGATAAACGCTCCTTGTAATGCTAGTACGCCAATAGTCATTATTTGCCACGCTCTGCCATAAGTAATTCAATTTCGCTTTCGTTAATACCAACCATAGCTTCGCCCAGGTTTTCAGATAGCTGTGCTAGGATGTCTGCATCTTGATAATTCGTAACGGCCTTAACGATAGATTCCGCGCGTTTTGCAGGATTGCCTGATTTGAATATGCCTGATCCTACGAACACACCTTCTGCGCCAAGCTGCATCATAAGTGCTGCATCAGCAGGTGTAGCAACACCGCCGGCTGCAAAATTTACAACTGGAAGTTTGCCGTTTTCATGCACAAACATCAGTAAATCATAGGGAACCTCAAGGTTTTTTGCTATATCAAAAAGCTCGTCTTTTGAAGCGACGGGTTACCTTACGCATTTCAGCATTTATCTTCCTAATATGGCGAACAGCTTGAACAATATCACCGGTGCCAGGTTCGCCTTTTGTCCTTATCATAGAAGCACCCTCACATATCCTACGTAGGGCTTCTCCTAAATCCTTCGCACCGCAAACAAATGGAACGCTGAATTTTGTTTTGTCTATATGATAGATATCATCCGCGGGAGACAAAACTTCGCTTTCGTCAATGTAATCAATTTCTATTGCTTCTAATATCTGAGCCTCAGTAAAATGACCTATTCTCACTTTTGCCATAACAGGTATTGAAACGGCAGCTTGAATTTCTTTTATCATCTTCGGATCGCTCATCCTTGAAACGCCGCCTACTGCGCGTATATCAGCTGGAATGCGTTCTAAAGCCATGACGGAACACGCTCCCGCCTGCTCGGCGATCTTTGCTTGATCGGGGGTTGTAACATCCATAATAACGCCGCCCTTTAACATTTGGGCAAGCTCTTTATTTAATGCATAACGATTGTTTTCCATTTATATATCTCCTGTTTACAAATTTATGTTATTATATTATAGGCGAATTGGTATCATAGCAATAGCCATTTTAGCAGATATTTATAATACCAGAGTGGAGGTGCCGTTATGTTGACATGTAATTTTGAAAACAGAGGAAAGGCTCCCTTATATAGCGTTTTATATCGCAGTATAAGGGATGATATTTTGAAGGGTAGGTTAAGGCCAAATGAAAAGCTACCTTCCAAGAGGAGCCTTGCTCAACATTTAAAGATTAGTGTAGTTACTGTTGAAAACGCTTATTCACAACTAGTTCTTGAGGGATATGTATACTCAGAAGAGAAGAAGGGCTATTTTGTCTGTTCTGTTCAAGAATTAAAACCAAACCCACCTAAGAAAGCGCCTGCCATACGCGCAGATGTGTATAAAAGTAGAGAGTATTTTGGAGATTTTAGGACTAATAACATATGCTTTGAAAAATTTCCGTTTTCAATTTGGGCAAAATTAATGCGTGAGGTTTTGTCTGAGGAAGATAAAGCACTACTGGAAGCGACCCCATATAACGGTGTTGTAGAGTTAAGAGATGCAATTGCTGAATATCTGTATCGTTTCAGGGGAATGAGTGTGTCGCCGGACCATATATTAATCGGTGCTGGAACAGAATATTTGTATAGCATGATTATTAGGCTAATAGGAGAGAATAATGTTTTTGCGCTAGAAAACCCGGGATATAAAAAAATTGCTAAGATATATAATAGTAATGGTGCTAAGTGTGAGTTTATTAGTATGGATGATAAGGGACTGTCAGTTGATGAATTAGAGCATTCAAATGCTAATGTTGTGCATATTTCTCCTGCGCATCATTTTCCTACTGGCATTGTTATACCAATAGGGCGCAGGTATGAGCTTTTGAATTGGGCTAACGAAAAAGATGGGCGATACATCATTGAAGATGATTATGATAGCGAATTTCGTTTTTCGGGAAGGCCTATACAAACTGTACAAAGTATAGACGCAAGCCAAAAGGTGATCTACATAAATACATTTGCAAAAACGATTGCTCCATCAATGCGCATTAGCTACATGATTCTTCCTCAGCATTTGATGGATTTATACAATAAGAAGTTATCCTTTTTTTCATGCACGGTACCTAGTTTCGAGCAATACACCTTAGCGAAATTCATATCTAAAGGTTTTTTTGAGCAACATATAAATCGTATGCGTACATTTTATAAAAACCAGCGTGACCTAGTTATAAAAACTTTGAAGTGTAGTGCGATAAACAATAAAATAATCATTTCAGAAGAATATGCAGGACTTCATTTTCTTATTAACTTAAGGACTGATAAAACTGATGACGAGATAGTTAAAATGGCTTCTGATGCAGGCATAAAAATATCTTGTTTATCGGAGTATTTTTATGAGCAGGATATGAAAAAGAGTGGTACCATAATAATAAATTATTCAGGTATTAGTAGTGAAAAAATAAAGCAATCAGTTCAAATCTTATCTAACGTATTATCTAAATGCTAAAATCCGCCTATGATCTAATCATTCATAAACGGATTTATTAGCATTGAGTGTTGTGTTGGATTTATTATTTTTTACAGCTTGTAGGATCGCTGCAACATCCGGGGCACCCGGAACATTTGTTATTATTCTTTTTGTTACGTATTAGTATTATTGTAGAAGCAATTATAACTATTGCAATAATACCAATAGTGATTAAATCACCAGTACTCATATTATGCCACCTTTCCGGCATTAGCTGGATTAAGAGATCTTTTTCCTTTTGCCATAAAGCTAATCAGTATACCAACCATTGCAGCAACGGCAATAAATCCACCGATGAAGCCAGAACCTAACGAACCGATAGTTATTAATGAACCTAATTGATATACCAAGAATGCTGTTATGTAACCCATACCAAGTTGGAAGCCAATAGCACCCCACAGCCATTTTTTAGATTCCATTTCGGCGCTCATTGCGCCGATTGCAGCAAAGCATGGAGGTGTAAAGAGGTTAAAAACTAGATAAGATAGTGCGGCTACCGCGCCAATTCCCATAACAGAAGCAACATCTGCCCCAGCACCTTGAATCAGCTCCAAGTTTTCCACATCAATAAAGCTTGTGATTGAGAAACAAACGGCTAATGTGCCAACTACGTTTTCTTTGGCAATAAACCCAGTTACAGCCGCAGCAGCAAATTGCCACATACCAAATCCTAATGGAATAAATAATATTGCTACGGGTGAAGCTATACTTGCAAGTATGCTATCTGAAGCGACTCCTGCTACGGTAAAGCTCCATGTGAAGGTTTGCAATAACTGTACGATTGCATTGCAAACAAGTATTATTGTTCCAGCTTTTATTATAAATGCTTTTGCTCTATCTAACATTGATATGGCGGCTCTTTTTATACTTGGTATTTTATATTCTGGAAGTTCGATTATAAAATACGATTTTGAAGTATCGCCAGTAATTTTTCTTATAATTAAAGCACTTACAATAATTATTACTATACTTAAGAAGTACATAGACGTACCTATCCAACCGTTTCCTGCAAAGAAGGTTCCAGCGAATAATGCTATTATGGGTAATTTTGCACCGCATGGCATAAAAGGAGTTAGCATAGCGGTGGTTCTTCGCTGTCTTTCATTTTTTATAGTTCTTGTTGCCATGATTCCAGGGATTGCACAGCCTGTTCCAATAACCATTGGTATTATTGAACGTCCAGATAAACCAACTTTTTGAAAGAATCTATCCATAACAACAGCAACCCTAGCCATATAACCGCAGTCTTCGAGTAATGCAAGGAAGAAGAATAGCACCATAATGAGAGGTAAAAACCCTACAACAGCGCCTACACCACCTATAATGCCGTCTAACAATAAACTGCTTATTACAGGATTAACATTACCACCAAGCCAACCTTCAACTAGTCCGTAGAGTCCATCGATCCATCCACCTAGTATTTCTGCAAACCATGGGCCCACCCAATTTTGCGAAATTGAAAACACTAAATATATAACGCCGATAAATATTGGTATGCCCAGCCATTTATTTGCAATAATTCTATCCCATTTATCTTGCTTAGTTTGTTTTGCCGGATCAATCTTTCTTTTTTCAACCTGATCGACAATGCTGTTTATATAATTAAATCGCTTTTTATCAGCAGCTCGATATTCTTTTTTTGAGTTAACCTCTTTTATTCCATCAATTCTAGGGGGAATTTGTTTATGAGGGTTATTGATATGTCTTATAACTTCCTTAATAAGCAAGTCAAGGCCGGAATCGTTACTTTTTGTAGCGCACGTTTCAATTACTGGGCAGTTAAGTAATGAACTTAATTCACCAGTGTTGATAATAGTACCTTTCTTTTCCGTTAAATCACGCTTGTTAAGAGCAACTACTACAGGAATACCTATTTCAAGTAGTTGGGTAGTAAAAAATAAGCTGCGACTTAAGTTTGTTGAATCAATAATATTGATTATTACGTCAGGGTTTTCCGTTTTAACGAAATCCTTAGTAATACTTTCTTCGTTTGTATATGGATTCATAGAGTATGCGCCTGGCAAGTCAACAGCAATTAAGTCTAGGTTGTCAGGATTTAAACTCTGTTTAATTTTACCCTCTTTTTTTTCCACAGTAACACCTGGCCAGTTGCCTACGTGTTCAATTTTACCAGTAATAGCATTAAATAATGTAGTTTTACCACTATTAGGATTACCAGTTAATGCGACCTTCATATTGACCTCCTTGTTTGTTAGAATAAGCTAACTTATAGGCTAAAAAAAATAAACCCTTTAAAACCTACTACTCTCTCACAAAAATTGCGTTAGCCAGCCCTTCATCGATACTATATCTTGAGTCTTTTACGTTTATGATATAGTTTGAAGCTAGCTTCGAAATAATCGTCACTCTCTCACCAGGGTAACACCCTAAGGAAAATAAAAACTCTATCATGTCTTCTTGCCTAGCATTGATTTGATTTATAGTATAAGGGGTATTGAGTTTTCCTTTTGATAAAGCCATAATATCACTCCTCCACAATTATTAGCCTTTGCTAACTTCGAAAAAAGTTTATCATAGCTAACTATATATGTCAATACAATAATAGCACTTTTTTATGAAATTATATCAAAATGGGCATTTGCAGATAGGGTGTTCTCTTCTTGGATAAAGAGTAAACACAAACTGATACATAGAACAGCGAAAAATCGCATTATAACTTTTCAAACCACTCAAAAAGGAAATCGTCTAAAATATCTTGCTATACCTGTTCATTTTGAGTCCAATGAATCCTTAAAATTTAGAACTATTTTTTAATTATATCATATTGATATCATTCATTATGTAAATGAATGATTAAATGTAATACTGAATGTTAAATTGTTATTATTTTATAGTATCATCAATATAGTAAGTTTTGGATAGAGGGGATGCCCTAAATAGGCCATTTGTCGGCGGTTACACTTTTGATTCATATTTATGACACATAAATAAATTGATTGCTAGTATTAAGATATGATAAAATACGTTAATAGAATGTAAAGTGTTTTTTCGATGGAGTTAATTAATTTATACAAATATCGAAAATTTTTTTGCAAATATGTTAGTTGGAATATGTATAGTAAAAAAACAGGACATATAGATTAGGAGTTAATATGATTTATGCTGGAATTTTAGCTGGGGGCAAAGGTAAACGCATGGGCTATACGGATATGCCCAAACAGTTTCTGCGCTTAGGCAACAAACCTATTATCATTCATACTATCGAAAAATTTATGTTAAATGGTAGATTTGAAAAGATATATGTAGGAGCGCCTAAGGATTGGGTTTCTCACACAAAGGATTTAGTTAATAAGTATATTGGTTTATCTGAACATATTTCAGTTATTGAAGGTGGAGCAGATAGAAATGGTACGATTGTTAATATTACTAATCAAATAAAAGATGAATATGGTATTAACCAAGATGATGTATTAGTGACACATGATGCGGTGAGACCTTTTTTGACGCATCGAATAATAAATGAAAATATTGATAGCGCAATTGAATATGGGGCTTGTGATACCATTATTCCTGCAACGGATACAATAGTGTTTTCTAAAGATGCGTGTTATCTTTCGGATATACCTGATAGAAGTCAGATATATCTCGGGCAAACACCCCAGAGCTTTAATATTAGTTTATTACTGAGTAAATTCGACCAGCTTAGTTTAGAACAAAAAAAGATTTTAACAGATGCGTGTAAAATATGTGTGTTAAATGGTGTGAAAGTTAAAGTTGTGCTTGGAGAAGATTTTAACATCAAGGTGACTACGCCTTTTGATTTAAAACTTGCAAATACTATGATAGAAATGGGTGACATCGTTGATTAATCAAGTATATCAGCTAATAGAACCTAGAAAAATTCAAATTAGTTTTCAAGATATTTCGTTGGTTACAAACAAGGTTATTGTAAGACCGACATACCTTTCGATCTGTGCAGCTGATCAGCGATATTATATGGGGTCGCGTGCAAAAGAGTATTTAAAGAAGAAACTTCCTATGGCTTTGATTCATGAAGCTACAGGGCAAGTTGTACACTCAGGAACGAGTGAGTTTAAAGAGGGGGATAATGTTGTATTGATCCCAAATACTCCAGTTGTATCTGATCAATATATTGCTGAAAACTATTTAACTTCGTCAAAATTCCGTGCAAGCGGTTTTGACGGGTTTATGCAAGAATATGTAGAGATGGATAGTGATAGGCTGGTTTCTTGTGATGGAATTGACCCAGTTGTTGCGTCTGTTTGTGAGTTGATGAGTGTTGCTATGCATTCTGTTACTACTTTTCTTAATGAGTCGCATGGCAGACGTGAAGTTGTTGGTATTTGGGGAGATGGTAATCTCGCATATATGACAGCTTTAATATTGCATTATTTGAGTAAAAACACAAAGATTGTGATTATAGGTATAGATCCGTATAAGATGGGATTCTTTTCTTTTGCGGATAAAACTCTGCAGTTTGACGATGTGCCAGAAGATTTAATAATCGATCATGCTTTTGAATGTGTTGGGGGACAAGGTTCTGAGTCTGCGATAAACCAGATAATTGATCATATTAATCCTGAAGGCACAATAATGCTGATGGGGGTATCGGAGAGAAATGTTGCTATACCAACAAGAATGGTATTAGAAAAAGGGTTAAGGTTAGTAGGCAGAAGTCGTTCTGGTAGAGAAGATTTTGTAAACACGATTGACCTATTAAAGAATTATGCTGAGTTTGAAGAACAAGCAAGTAAGATATTGAGCAATGTAGTTACCGTTTCGAGTATAAAAGAGATTTCTGAGATGTTTGAACAAGATATTAAATCGCCGTTCAAATCAATAATGAAATGGAATGTTTAAGCAGGACGTCAGGAGAAAATTAATGTTGAACAAAGGAAAGAGCGCGGCGAAAAAAGCTATGCGCTCTAGGAATAAAAAGATTAGAAAAAAAATAATTAAGTGGTTTATATTGAGAAAAATTGCACTTCCGTTTATTTTCAAAAAATATTCACGCAAACCAATTGACAAGAAAATGGTGGTTTTTGCTGATGATAGATCGAAAGTAATGAAGGATAATATGCAGGCTTTGTTTGATGAGTTATCCACTATGGATTATAATATCGTTTTGCTTTTACAGCCAGATGTACCTAAAAATAAGATAAAGAAGCAATTAATTAACTTTAAATATTATTGTAGGTTTACTAAATACTACGCACAGGCAAAGTACGTTGTTGTTGCAGATTATTACCCTCCGCTGTATGCAAATGAAGCTAGGCCGGAAACAAAAGTTATACAGTTATGGCATGCATGTGGCGCATTTAAAAAATGGGGTTATTCAACATTAAATTCAAAATGGGGATTAGGTAAGGATATTGTTGAAAAATACCCCATCCATACGCATTATACACATGCAATTGTTTCGGCAAAAGAAGTAGCTCCTCATTATGCTGAGGCATTTAATATGAGTCAAGAAAAAGTTTATGCGTATGGTGTTCCAAGGACGGACGTATTTTTTGATAACGAATATAAGAAAAACGCTAGAAAAAAATTATTTGACATAATTAGTGAGAAGAGAAAAGATGATGTTTTAGATGATTATACAAAAGAATATCTGCGATTGGAAGAGAAAAGAGAGCAAGAAAGTGTTGAAATTAACGAGGCAATAGGGGTTGATGTAACACAAGATGAGTTATATAAGCAAAAGAAAGAAGAAGAATTACTTAAATATCTTGAAAGTAAAGAAGACGAAATTCAAGAATTGTTGAAAGCGGAGGATATTGAGAATAAGAAGGTTATACTTTATGCACCGACTTATCGAGGCAATAGTATTAGAAAATCCTATAATAGAAATGTAATTAATATTGAATTGTTGAGATATTTCTTAAAGGATGAGTACTGTTTAGTATACAAGCTTCATCCCTTAGTGCGAAAGAATTTTGGGATTGGGAAGTTTAACAGAGTGTTTGCATTTGATGTAAGCGATGACATGCATATTAATGAGGCGTTATCAGCAGCCGACATATTGATATCTGATTATTCTTCTTTGATATTTGAATATGCGTTGCTTGAAAGGCCAATGATTTTTTATGCTTATGATCATGATGATTATATAGATGCTCGTGGCTTTTATTATGATTATGATAAATTCTTGCCTGGTCCGATTGTAAAAAATAACTATGAGCTGCTTGATAGTATACAAAATGTTAATGAGTGGTTTGATATGGATAAGGTGAGACGTTTTAAAGAAAAGTTTATGGATGCTTGTGATGGTAATTCCACACAGCGTATTTTAGATAAGGTGTTCATAGAAAAAGAGTGAGGATATGCTGAAAATATTGAAGGTAATGGTTTATATTGTTTCGTTTATAGTTAATATAACAACCAGATTTTTTAGAGTAAAAAATAATCGGGTAGTTTTTATATCTTATCTTATGAACGAACCAGAAGGCAATTATAAAGTCATTGCAGATAAATTAGCAGAGAGTGGGCAATATGAGGTTAAGTTTCTGCTGAAAAAGTATAATAAAACTACCGCAAGCAAGATATCATATTTTTTTAATATGATAAAACAGGCGTATTATTTTAATACAGCAAAAATAGTTATTCTTGATGCAAATTGTGTCGTGATGAAAGCAATTATTAGGAAGAGGAAAACTGTTGTCTTGCAAATTTGGCATGCATCTGGAGCGTTCAAAAAATTTGGGCAGGATACTAAAAAAAGGCTTTATAAAGTCAAATCATGTGATTATGCTATAGCAAGCTCAAAGAAAGTTAGTGAGATTTATAGCCAAGCCTTAAATATTCCTAATAAGAATGTCTTTTCGCTAGGATCACCCCGGGCAGATGCGCTTTTCGATAAGAAAAAGGTTATGGCTTACCGAGAAAAAATATATAAGAAGTATTCCATATCACCGGATAAAAAACTTTTATTATATGCGCCGACATTTAGAGGTGATGGTATTGATGAATCTTATTCGTTAAATATTAACTTTAGTCAATTAATATTGGGGTTAAGTGATGATTATGTGCTGGGTGTTAGGTTACATCCAATGGTAAGTTACGACTTAAAAGCAGATAATGTTATTAATTTAAAAGATGAAGATTTAATTGAAACATTGTCTGCAACAGATATACTAATTACTGACTACTCATCGATTATTTTCGAGTATTCTATTTTAGAAAGACCCATGATTTTCTATGCTCCTGATTTGGAACAGTATATCGATAAACGCGATTTCTATATGGATTATAGAGAGTTTGTCCCAGGGACAATTACAAGATCACTCAATGAGCTGCATAAGGCTATTGAAGAAAAAGCAGTAGATTATAATAAAATCAAAAAAATTAAACGCGAGTATTTTGACTATCATGATGGGTTAACGACAGAAAGAGTTGTTAATTTTATAGGGCTGTTAAAGGAGAGCTCTACAGGTGCTGAAACAGCTTATCTGAAAAAGTGGGGGGTCAATTGGGAGCAAACTGCAGATAGTGTAGATAAGCATAAGGCTATGAGTTTTGGTGATTCTGCATGATGAATTCAAGCGGAAATAAGTAGACATAAGTTCTATTGATTTACATGCTTTTATGCGGTGTGTTATCTGCGCTAAGTTGGTCTGATTTTTTTAGTCTAGTATATTTTTTCTGGAGATTTTTATAAATTTTATATAGCTTCTTGCAAGATAAAAAACCACCATATACGGTGGTTTTTCTCTATAATTTGGTGATAATAGAGTTTTAAATAAAAACACATTTATTTAGGAAAATAAAAACACTTTACAAACTGGAAAAAAATAGTATAATTGTTATGATAATCATTACAATTTTCGTTAAGAACACAATTCAAAGAAGTAATTTTAAGTATAACAAGTGAAGAGAACATTATATTTCAGCTTAAGGGATCATTGCATAAAAATCCAAGTTATTAGACCAAAGAAGTTACATTTTGAATTAATATTGTTATTTTATATCTTACAATTTAAAAAATTAATAGTGAAAGCGTAGGGGTTCGTTATGGGCAAATGTTGTGGTAGAGTAGTTAGTTTTATTCTCGCGGTTGCGTTTGCGGTTAGTGTTGTGTGTACACCTTTTAGTACCGCATTTGCTGGATCATATGCAGTAGATCAGCAAGAGGCTACAGTGGCGCAAAGTGATACTTCGCAGGATGGGACAAGCTCAGAGGATGCTAAATTAGATGAACAAAATGTAGAACAAAAGGTTGAGGCAGAAGATTTATCTAAAGAGAGAAGTGCTGAGCTCGCGGAAATGGAATCCACTGAACTCGTTGAACAGCGGGATGAATGTACAAAATATTATCAGCTCGAAGACGGGACAAACGAAGCTGTATTGTATGGCTGCCCTGTTCATTATTTGGAAGATGGAGAATATAAAGATATTGATAATAGTCTGTCTTTGACGACGAACAAAGACGGGAAACAAGTATATGTAAATGCAGATAATGATTTTAAAGTTGAAATATCACAAAACTCAGATAAGGCATCTGTTAGCTATAAAGGATACAAACTAAGTTGGACAATAGATGATACATCAAAAGGCGTTAAGGCCGCAAAAGAAGATAGGCTGACAAAAGATGAATGGAACAAGATGTCTGAGGGCGACAAAAGACATAATAGTGCAAGTTTGTCAGATGGCGTCATTTATCAGGACGTAATGCAGGATGTTGATCTGCAATATGTTGCAGTTTCCAAACAGATTAAAGAAAACGTAGTATTTAACAAAAAGACGGATGTAGCAACAATATCAGAGCAAGTGACAACAAACGGATTAGAGTTAATCAAAAATGATGATGGCTCTATTGATGCGGTGGATAGTAAAACAAAGGAGCCAGTATTTTATATTCAACCGACATATTTAATTGACGATAATGGAGATATGAGTGACAACATCGGTGTTGAGCTTACATCGACAAAGAACGGTTATACGATTACTTATACGTTAGATAAGAAATGGATGGAGACGGCTGCCTACCCTGTAATTTTCGATCCTACGGCAACGGTCAATACAGGCACTGATGGTTCATATGTCACCGATAACAGGATCTGTCAAGGATTGCCAACCACTAATTATAGTAGCTGTAATATCATGTGTACTGGCAACGGCAGCACAAGTCAACAAAACCGATCTCTTATAAAATTCAATAGTTTACCGTCAATTACACCTTCAAAAATATACGCGGCAAAACTTCAAGCTAAAATGATTTTTGATAACGCTTCATCAACAAGTACGGTTGCTGTTCATAAGGTTACAAGCAATTGGACTGAAAATGTTACGTGGAACACCAAACCATCTTATGCTAGCGCATATAGTTCTGTTTCTGTTGCGCCAACACAAGATGTTACATATACATGGAACATCAAGCAAATTGCGATTGACTGGTATACGGATAATGACGGATTACAATTAAAAGACACAGCTTCAAATTATAAAGAATGGGCAACTTGGCAGTCGTATTGGCATGATGGTCCAAAAGCGTATTTTTACTATGATACGACTGCTCCTGCTGCACCGGCTGGCGTGACAACGAGTCCAGTTGCTACATCAGTCTGGACAAATGACACAACAGCGACACTCAACTGGAGCGGCATCACAGATTCGGGTGGTAGTGGGCTTAAAAATGCTCAGTATAAAATAGATGGCGGATCGTGGATAAGTATACCAACAAGTTATGGTATTGCTTCGGGCTCATATCCGATTACAATTCCATCGAGTTCAGCAACACATACGATTTATGTTCGTGGTGTTGATAAAGTAAACAATTATGGGGCGACAAGTTCTAAGACATATAAACTTGATGTTACCGCACCCGCTGCACCTACTAGTGTTACAACAAGTCCGACTGCCTCATCAACATGGACGAATGATACAACTGTATCACTATCGTGGAGTGGTATTACAGATGCCCATAGCGGTGTGAGTTATGCGCAATATAAGATCGATAGTGGATCATGGGTAAACATATCAACTAGCTATGGTATTACATCGGGTACGGTTCCAATTACAATTTCGTCATCCGGTACTCATACAATTTATGTGCGTGGCGTGGATAAAGTTGGGTATAGCGGTGCAACCAAGTCTGTGGTATACAAGCTAGATGTTAATAAACCAACATCCCCAACAGATGCTTCATTAACGCCGGTTGACTGGGACAGCGGGGCGGTGACGATTGCAGCGTCAGGCGCTACAGATGCAATTTCAGGCGTGCAAAAATATCAGTATAGCACAACAAGTTTAACGGAAGGGTTTGCAGATATACCGGCGAACAACCAGATTACTTTAACGTCTGGTGATACTACCGTATATGTGCGTGCTGTTGATAATGCTGGTAACGCAGGGATTGCTGTTCCAACTAATGTTATGCCTGAACCAGTAACGGATCTTAGTGTTAAGTCAAATGTTAATTATACGGTTGCGTTAAGCTGGACAGCATCCGTTACGCCAAATGTGACATATGACATATACAGAAATGAAAGTGGTCAAACTCCAGAGCTGATTGCTACAGATATTGATACTGCATATTGGAACGACTACAACATGAACTATGATACGACGTATTTATACAGTGTGGTGGCCAAAAAAGAATACCTAGGTGCAGCAGTTGAAAGTGTTTCAACCGCAGGTCCACAGGCGACAGTTGTTTCGTCGGATGAAGTCAACAAGAAAGTCGGCAAAAAAGACTACGAGATGTTCGCTGAATTCAGCACGCAGAGTGGTAACGGATTCATTAATCCCGCATCTGGAAACTTAATGTATGAGACTAGTGATATCTCGGTAGAGTCACCAATAGGCGCGCTTGAGTTTGTTCGTTCATATAACAGTTTAACCAATTATTCGACCCCACTTGGAGAGGGATGGGATTTTAATTACAACATAATACTACTAAAGGAATTTGATGAGAATCAAAACGAAGAAGGGATGATATTAAAACTTGGCAACGGAAATATGTATCGTTTTTTCGTATGATTCGCAAACAGGTACTTATACCCGCCCCGCGGGGCTGTATGCCGATCTTGAATTTGACAGCGCTTCGAAAAAATATTCTCTGACATTTAAAGACAAAACGGAATACCTGTTTAATATTAACAATCAGATTGAGAGCATTACAGACAGAAACGACAACCACATACAGTTCAGCTATAACGACGAGGGCAGGCTTATTTCCGCTGAAGATAACAAAGGAAACGATATCACGCTTACATATTCAACAGAAGCAGGAGAAGGGGGATTAATAAAGACAGTAACAGGTAGTGGCAGGACGTATACATATACCTATTCTAATGGAAAACTTGCACAGGCATACGTGACATATGAAAGTCAACAGATAGGTGAGGTTTATACGTATACAAACGGAATGCTCACTACAATTACAAACCCAAATGGATTTGATTATGATATTGCGTATGCGTCTAATAAAGTTAGCACAGTAACGAACCCTCTTTCGCAGGTAATGACGTTAACGTATCCAGGATATGATGATGATCTTTTAGTGATAACGGAGTTTAACAATGTAACTCAGCGTTATTATTATGACAGTACAACGCTCGTGCTGAAGAAGACGCAGTTTGAGAGCGAAAACCCAACGTTATACACTTATGACAGTGATTATAATCTCACTCATATTACTTACCCCGATAGTACAGAAGAGTCGTTTACTTATGGCTCAGATGGCAATATGCTTACTTACGTAAATAAAGCAGGTAAAACTACTACGTATACATACGGAGATACAAATAATCCTGATTTGCCTACGCAGATCGAAGAACCTTTTAATGGAGCGAATACTAAAGTCACAATAAATGAATATGATTCAGCTGGTAATATGACAAATACCTATGTTGATGGAATCAACCAGCAAACGCAATATACGTATAATGAATACGGCAAAGCTCTTAAGCAAATTGTTCTTGTTATGGACGGTTTGAATATTTACAGATCTGAAACGCACTATGCATATGACAGCATGGGACGGCTGACGACCACAACGGTAATCCCTGTCGACCTGGATGGCGACAGTATCATTACGTCACAAACGTATGATTCATATGGGAATGTTGATACTGAAACCGATGCAAAAGGCGTCGTTACGAAAAATTACTATAACATACTTGGTCAGCAGACTCAGCAGACTTCAGCATACGGTACTGCCGAAGCAGTAAGTACGTATTATGAATGCGATGCGCTTGGAAATATAGTTTCTGAAACAGACGCTGAAGGCAATGAGACGACAAATACATATGACGATATTGGCAGACAAACGCGTACTGATTATGCTGATGACACATATTCAACTACTTCATACACTGTAAATGCAGATGGCACACAGGTTACAACACAATTAGACGCTGAAGGTAAAAAGTCAATAACTGTAACGGATAAAAAGGGTCAGACGATATTGCAAGGTAAAGCCGGCGATGTGACTGATTCTAACAATGATACTACGACGGGCAATGAGTATACATATAATGGCGATGTGCTAATTGAGTATACGCGTAGTACCTATAACGTAATGGGCAATGTGACATGGACAAAGGATAATACCGGTGTTGAGACAACTAATACATACAACAATATGGGATGGGTAACTGCATCGGCTACGGCAAATGGTGGCTTGTGTACTATTACTACGAATACATATGATGATATGGGTAATGTTTTGACTGCTGTGTCGCCTGAAGTCAATACTGAAACTACATACGATAAACTTGGGCGGTCGTTGATAGTTACTAATACAAAGAATGGTAGCAGTACCACGACAACATATGCGTATAATGGTGTTTACAGCGGTAAGTTGAGGTCTGTTATGACTGACCCACTGAATCGTGATAAGGTAACCGAATTTGATGAAAAAGGTAACCTTGTTAAAGAAATATTTGGGGATAAGACTACTGTATATACGTACGATGATAATGGTAACATGCTTTCAAGCACGTTAACTGATAGCAATTTCTCCGGTCAGAGTGCTGTTACGTTATATGAATATGATGGAAACAACCGTAAAACCAGAGTAACGTATAGCGATGATGACCAGTATGTGCTGTATACGTATGACGATAATGGTAACGTTACGATGGAACGTCTGTATGAAAATGATACGTTATCCTGTACTACCGAAAATACGTATGATGACATGAACAACATAACAGAGACTAAGCGTAATGGAGTAACCATTGCACAGTATTCCTATACAGACAATGGTGAGGTCGCAAGTATCAAATATGGCAGCGGTTCTTCGGACAGGAGGATTGGCTATGTATATGATGAGGCGGGGAAAATCATTGAAGTAAAGGATTTGACAAACGGCGGTGATACGCCAATTCGTGAGTACTTCTATCTGGATGGTCAGCTTGATTATCTTGTTGATGCTCGTGATACGGACGATGCTAAGCAGGATTTCACATATGATAGTCTTGGGCGTTTGACAAACGTGAAGTATTTTGATATCGACGATACGACTGTGCTTGAGGAATATGCTATTACATATGACGATACTTTGACCTATGCAAAGTATAAGATTGCAACGGAAACAACTACTACAAACTATGGTGGTACAGAGATAGTAACTGAAAAGGAATACACATACGATGATCTGGGGCGGTTAACTCAAGACAGCGCAACTAAGACCATAGATCAAGGAACTCCGACGACTACAGTGACGTCTTATACCTATGATGATGTCAGTAACCGCACAAGCATGACTAGCGGCGGGAATACATTGTATTACCACTATAACGATTATGATCAGTTACTTAGCACGGATACCGATAACGACTTGCAAACGACGGCAGATGTTGTCACGTCATATGAATATGATCTATCGGGAAATCAAACGTCTATGACGGAAGGCACAACAGTCACGACGTATAATTACGATGATGCAAACTGGCTGCAAGATGTAACGGAACAAGTCGGGCAGGATCCATCTGTTACTCTAGCTGAATATGAGTACGATGCCTCTGGTCAACGCGCTCAAAAGATTGCGGGCGGCGATGAAACAAATTACTACTATAACGGTCTTGATCTCCTATATACAAAGGACGATAATGGCAGTATAATCGAAGAAAATGTGCTGGAAGATGATGGCAGTATGATATGCAGTAGCCGTGTAGATACAAACGACTACTGGTATAGGCAGGACATCCGTGGGAGCGTCACAAACATAGTTGACGTCGATGATGATGTTGTTAAGAGCTATACGTATGATGCATATGGTAATACGGAAAGCACTGGGACATTCATCAACAGTTTTGCGTATACTGGCGCTGTAATCGATACCGAGACAGGCTTATACTACATGAATGCTCGGTACTATGATCCGGAGACGGGCAGGTTTATTAGTCAAGATAGTTTCCGTGGTGACGGAGAAGCTTTCTGGCATCTGTACGCGTACTGTGATGGCGACCCTGTAAATTGTACGGATCCTACTGGGCATAAATATGGAGCTATATTATATGATTGGAGAAATTTTAGTAGGCAGGCTGGTAGTGAAAAGAATTATTTAAAGAAGAGAATTAAAAGTTTAACTAGTATATATTTGTATAGAATTAGTAGTGCAAAGCAGTTTAAAAATACTTGGAATAAACTTACGAATTCATATGTCGCTGTAAGTTTGATTTTCCATGCAGGACCACATGCTTTTTCGTGTGGTGAGGGGGAGACAAATAATATTGCATCGTATAATTCAGTTCATAAAAAAGACCCTCATTATGAGAAAGCGTACTATTGTACAACAGTAAGTTTGAATAGAAAACCAAAAATAACGTGCTTACGATTATTAATGTGTAATGCAGGGCATAGGAGTCATATGGATGATAATTTAGCGAAGGCTTTTAAATCAAGGATTGGTGGAGCAGTTTGGGCAAGTGATGGAAATGTGAGTTTTTATAACTTCTGGGGCACGTATAAACCGCGGCTTTCTAGTAGTAGAGGTTCGTTTGCGAGTTATTTGCCCAAAAATACTTCGAGAAAGCCAACAGGGTTTCATTGGTATTGAATAATGGGAGGATGATAGTTGTGACTGGAACTAATAGAAAAGAAAAGAAAAAGATTATTAAAAATATCACATATACAATGTTAACAATTATTGTGTTGTTTGCGATTGTTGAAGGGAGCATGTTGTTTATTCATCATCTTAAGTCGGAGATTATTTCTTATGAACAAGATGAAGATTTTACAATGTCAGACCAGTTTATTACGGAAGATGGTTATATATGGTATGATATGTCATATGAAGAAGCCAAAGATATCGTAGAAAACCCCGAAAACTATAGAGGATATTATATTAACATAGAGATTAATAATTTATCAGGGCAAAAGGTATATTGTGTACAAGCTAATTTATCTAAGCAATATAAAGATATTTGGATGCATGGAATCACGCTTGAAGAATGGGATATTGCTACAAACCCAATTAGTAAGTATTCTGGATCTATACATATAATGGTAAAAACGTCTAACAAGACTGAGGAGGAAATTGATCAGCTAATAAGAAGCATAGGTATAACAGTAAGTGCTGAGAATAGTAATTGGATTCCCTTTGTTACATCAGAAACGATATATTTTGAAAAATAAATATAGTTGACCAATATTAAATTGACCTTGCATTATGCAGGGTCAATTAATATTGCTGGAAGATGATGGCAGCATGATATGCAGCAGCCGTATAGATACAAACGACTATTGGTATCGTCAGGACATCCGTGGGAGCGTCACAAACATAGTTGACGTCGATGATGATGTTGTTAAGAGCTATACGTATGATGCCTATGGCAACACGAACTCAACAGGTACATTCATAAATAGCTTTGCATATACCAGCGCTGTGATCGACACCGAGACAGGCTTATACTACATGAATGCTCGGTACTATGATCCGGCGACAGGTAGATTCATCAGTCAGGATAGTTTCAGGGGTGATGGAGAAATTTTCTGGCATCTGTATGCGTATTGTGACAGCGATCCTGTAAATTGTACGGATCCTACGGGGCATGCTAAATATGGAGCTATATTATATGATTTTAGAAATTTTGGTGCGCAGGCTGGTAGTGAAAAGAATTACTTAAAGAAGAGATTACCAAATCTAACTAAAATATCTGCGTATGGAATTGGTAATTCAAAGACATTTAAAGATACATGGAATAATAAGCTTACGAATTCAGTTGTTGCTGTAAGTTTGATTTTCCATGCAGGACCACACGCTTTTTCATGTGGTGTTGCAAAAGGAGATAACATTGCATCGTATAACTCGGTGTATGTAACGCATGCGGTTAAAAGTATTGATAAAAAATATACGACAGTAAGTTTGAATAGAAAACCTAAGATAACGTGTTTACGATTATTAATGTGTAATGCAGGGCATAGAGATCATATGAATGATAATTTAGCTAAGGGGTTTAAAGCAAGAATTGGTGGCGCAGTTTGGGCAAGTGATGGCAATGTGAGCTTTTATAACTTCTGGGGCACGTATAACCCGCGGCTATCTCGTAGTCAGGATAGTTTCAAAGAGAAATTATTAGGCAAGAAGAGGAATCCAAGAGGGTTTGGGTGGTATTAAACGATAGGAGGGTAACATTTGTGACTGAAATTAATAGAAAAGAAAAGAAAGATAAAAATAAAGTATTTTTAAAGTTAATAATTACTGTATTAGTCTTACTAGCGGTTATTGCATTGCTTTATTTATCCAATACGCCTATGATAAAGTCGAAAATTATTTCTTATAAACAAGATGTAGATTTTCAAGATGCATATCTTACAATGTTAGAGCCGTTTATTACAGAAGAGGATGATTTTAGGCAGGATCTGTCGCACGAAGAAGCTAAAAATATCGTAGAAAACCATGAAAACTATAGAGGATATTATATTAATATAGAAATTAATAATTTATCAGGGAGAAGGATTGATTGCTTACAAGTTTACTTATCAAAGCAATATAAAAATATTTGGATGTATGAAACCTCGCTTTTTCAACGTGATTTTGAGAAAGACTCATATCAAGAGTATTCGGGATTTGTATATATAATTGTAAAGACTTCTGATATGACGGAGGAAGAAATTGATCAGTTAATTAGGAGTATAGGAATAACAGTAAGTGCTGAGAATGGTGCATTGATTCCTCTTGTCAAATCAGAAACGATATATTTTGAAAAATAAATATAGTTGACCAATATTAATTGACCTTGCTTCGTGCAGGGTCAATTAGTGTTGTTATAAAATCACCATAGTGTAATCGACACCGAGACTGGGTTATACTACATGAATGCTCGGTACTATGATCCAGAGATGACGGTGACCCAGTAAACAATACGGATCCAACGGGGCATGTGTATTATAATAGAGCAAAAGCAGTGGCATATGCTAAGTATTGGTGTAACCGCCGAAATACTCTTTTCTATAGTTATGGAAAAGATATAAAAAAATGGACAAAAAAGGTTAAAGTAGGAGATCCGGAATATTTTGATTACGGCGGAAAGGGAATACCAGTCACGCTGTGATAGTTAGTGGAGTTAACAGTAAAGATGGGAAGATTACTTATGCAGCGCATAGTCACGACTGGAGAACACAAAGCTTAGGGTATTTTTTTTCACTATACCCGAAAGGTAAGGTTTATATTATATGTATGACGTGAATAATATGAGAAAATTTATAAGCAATAATAAGCTTTTGGTTACAGTTATTGTTATTGTTATTGCATTATGTTGTTTGGGATGTATTATGCTTATTATTCCTAATATTGATGGAAAAATTATTGGTTACTTTAAAGATGATGAGCAACTTGATTTACTCATAACTGAAGAGTTTTATGAAATTAATTATGGTATGGAACAAGAAGTTGTTGAGGAAATGTATAAATATCCAGAAAGGTATTCGCAATATTATATTGATTTTAATGTAAAAAATTCTGGGAGTCGTACTATTTCTAATGTAAAAACAAGTTTGAGCACGCAAACAGATAACTTGTGGTTATACCCAGTATTGGATAGGGCTGAAATATGTTTAGGAGATGGTTTACCTTTTGATGGGGAAGTTCCGATAATAATAAGAACAGAAGGCATGACGGATGAAGAAATTGATAAGCTTATTAAGAACGTAGGCATAACTATTTCGGGAAATAGTTTCCCGATAGTTGTTTCCAAAACAATTTATTTTAATAAATAAGGTTTTAGACTAGGTTGCTGTCCAACTAGATATAGAACACATATTTTCATGCTTACTTTTCCATTTCATGGTGAGTAAGCATGATTCGTCTACTGGCGCTGTAATAGACACCGGGACAGGGTTATACTACATGAATGCTCGGTATTATGATCCTGCAACGGGTAGGTTTATTAGCCAGGATAGTTACCGCGGTGATGCAGAAGTTTTCTGGCATCTGTATGCGTATTGTGACGGTGATCCAGTGAACTGTACGGATCCGACTGGGCATAAATATGGAGCCGTGTTATATGATGGGACATACTTTACCAGACAGTCTTATAGTGAAAGGCTATATCTAAAGAATAAATTTATAAGTTTGGCTTGCGTATATAGATATAATATTAGTAATGCAAAGAATTTTAAAAATGTATGGAATGCGCTTACGAGTTCATATGTTGCTGTAAGTTTGATTTTCATGGAGGACCGCATGCTTTTTCGTGTGGTGATGGAGGGTATAATAACATTGCTACGTATAGATCAGTGTATAAAACTAGGGAATATACAAAACAAGATGGCTATGGTCCTACAACGAATGATTTAAAAAAAATATCAAGTATAAAGCATTTACGATTATTAAGTTGTAATGCAGGGCATAGATATCATACGGATGATAATTTAGTAAATGCGTTTAAAACAAAGATAAATAATAGTGGTAGAATTTATGCGTGTGATGGTAGTGTAGGTTTTAAAGTTAAAAATGGTAGATACTATGCTGGATTGGCTTATCATCAAAGAGGGTGGTACGATTCGTTGCCCAGCAAATACAAAAGGGGTGCCATACAAAGTTATTTTCCTTCAGGATTTAGTTGGCATTATTAATGGGAGGGTGGCAGTTATGATTGGAACTAATAGAAAAGAAAAAAAAGAGATTAATAAAAACAAAGTGTTTTCAATGATAATAGTTATGTTATTAACATTATTACCACTTATTGTATGGATAGTTTTATCTAGCAATCATACTATCAAGTCGGATATTATTTCTTATGAACTAGATAAAGATTTCTTGCCAATACCAGGAGGCTTTTTTGAGAATGAGACTTATGATAGGTATAACATGTCTTATTCAGATGCAAAAGATCTTCAAGAAAACCCAGAGAACTATAGAGGATATTTTTTTAATATAGATGTTAAAAACGTTTCAATGCAAACTGTTTATTGGGTACAAGCTAATTTATCAAAGGGATATAAAGGTATTTGGATGCATAGATCCGGCCTTGAAGAATGGCAGCTTGATATAGAGCCAAATCATACGTATTCTGGATATATATATATAATTGTAAAAACGTCTGATATGGCGGAAAAAGAAATCGATGAGTTTATAAGAAGCATAGGTATAACAGTTAGTGCGCGAAACGTTGATTGGCTTCCGTTTGTTACATCAGAAACGATATATTTTGAAAAATAAAATCTAGTTGAGCAATACTAATTGACCTTGCTTTGCGCAGGGTCAATTAGTGTTGTTGTAAGATGATGGCAGCATGATATGCAGTAGCCGTGCAGATACAAACGACTACTGGTATAGGCAGGACATCCGTGGGAGCGTCACAAACATAGTTGACGTCGATGATGATGTTGTTAAGAGCTATACGTATGATGCTTATGGCAACACGGAAAGCACGGGAACATTCATCAACAGCTTTGCGTATACCGGCGCTGTGATCGACACCGAGACAGGGCTATACTACATGAATGCTCGGTACTATGATCCGGAAACGGGTAGATTCATCAGCCAGGACAGTTTTAGGGGTGATGGTGAAATTTTCTGGCATCTGTACGCTTATTGTGACAGCGATCCTGTAAATTGTGTGGATCCGACGGGACATGCTAAATATGGAGCTATATTATATGATTTTAGAAATTTTGGTGCGCAGGCTGGTAGTGAAAAGAATTACTTAAAGAAGAGATTACCAAATCTAACTAAAATATCTGCGTATGGAATTGGTAATTCAAAGACATTTAAAGATACATGGAATAATAAACTTACGAATTCAGTTGTTGCTGTAAGTTTGATTTTCCATGCAGGACCACACGCTTTTTCATGTGGTGTTGCAAAAGGAGATAACATTGCATCGTATAACTCGGTGTATGTAACGCATGCGGTTAAAAGTATTGATAAAAAATATACGACAGTAAGTTTGAATAGAAAACCAAAAATAACGTGCTTACGATTATTAATGTGTAATGCAAGGCATAGAGATCATATGAATGATAATTTAGCTAAGGGGTTTAAAGCAAGAATCGGTGGTGCAGTTTGGGCAAGTGATGGCAACATGAGCTTTTGTAACTTCTGGAGCACGTATAAACCGCGGCTATCTAAGAATCAAGACTCGTTTAAAAAATATTTGTTATTTGGCAAGAGGAATCCAAGAGGGTTTGGTTGGTATTAAACGATAGGAGAGTAACATTTGTGACTGAAATTAACAGAATAGAAAAGAAAGTTAAAGTATTTTTAAAGGTAATAATGATTGTACTAATTTTATCAACGATTATTGTATTGCTTTATTATTTGTTCAATACGCCTAGGATAAAGTCGGAAATTATTTCTTATAAACAAGATGTAGATTTTCAAGATGCATATTTTACAATGTTAGAGCCGTTTATTACAGAAGAGGGTGATATTAGACTGGATATGCCGTACAAAGAAGTTGAAAATATCATAGAAAACCCTGAAGACTATAGAGGATATTATATCAATATAGAAATTAATAATTTATCAGGGAGAAGGATTGATTGCGTACAAGCTTACTTATCAAAGCAATATAAAAATGTTTGGAGGTATCAAACCTTGCTTCCTCAATGGGATTTTGATACAGACCTAGATCAAGAGTATTCTGGATATGTATATATAATTGTAAAAACCGCTGATATGACGGAGAAAGAAATTGATCAGCTAATAAGAAGTATAGGAATAACAGTAAGTGCTGAGAATGGTGCATTGATTCCTCTTGTCAAATCAGAAACGATATATTTTGAAAAATAAATATAGTTGAACAATATTAATTGACCATGCTTTGTGCGGGGTCAATTAGTGTTGTTGGAAGATGATGCTGCATGATATGCAGTAGCCGCATAGATACAAACGACTATTGGTATCGTCAGGATATCCGTGGGAGTGTTACAAACATTGTTGACGTCGATGATGATGTTGTTAAGAGCTATACGTATGATGCCTATGGCAACACTGACTCAACTGGCACATTCATTAATAGCTTTGCGTATACCGGCGCAGTGATCGACACCGAGATAGGCTTATACTACATGAATGCTCGGTACTATGATCCAGAGACGGGCAGATTCATAAGCCAGGATAGTTACCGCGGTGACGCAGAAGCTTTCTGGCATCTGTATGCGTATTGTGACGGTGATCCGGTGAATTCTACGGATTCGACCGGGCATGCAAAGCAAGGATTCGTGTTATATAATGGGGCGGATGGCTTTAGCAAGCACGCTGAGAGTGAAAAGAATTACTTAAAGATGAAGTATAAATTATCATATGTATCTAAGCTTAATATCACAAGTGCAAGATATTTTAAAGATGTATGGAATCGGCTTTCGAGTGTAAATTATGCTGTAAGTTTGATTTTCCATGGAGGTCCACATGCTTTTTCGTGTGGTAAAGGGAATAAAAATAACATTGCATCGTATAATTCAGTGCATAAAAAAAATCCGCATTTCAAAAATCCATACTGTACAACAGATAAGTTGAAAAAAAAATCAAGTATAAAGTATTTACGATTATTAATTTGTAATGCAGGGCATTTAAATCATAAGGATGATAATTTAGCAAATGCGTTTAAATCAAGAATTGGTGGTGAAGTTTGGTCGTGTGATGGCAGCGTGGGCTTTGATATTATTAATGGAAGATACTTTCCGCGGCTGGCTTATGATCAACATAGTTTCTATGATTATATACCTAAAGGTACTAAAAGCAGGAATCCAGCAGGGTTTTATTCGTATAAATAATAGGATGGTGAAGTTATGACAAGAACTAATAGAAAAGAAAAGAAAAAAATTGAAGCATATTCAATGTTAATTGTTGTATTAATATTATTAGCTATTATTGGGGGGAGTATGTTATCGAGTATTAATTTTAAGGCGGAGATTATTTCTTACGAACAAGATGAAGATTTTCAAGATGAAGATCTCCCAGACCCGTTTATCACTAATAATGATTATATGATGTATGATATGTCATACGAAGATGCTAAAGACAGTGTAGAAAACCCCGAAAACTATAGAGGATATCTTATTAACATAGATATTAGAAATATTTCGTGGCAAAAGGTTTATTGGGTAGAAGCTAATTTATCAAAGGGATATAAAGGTATTTGGATGTTTAGATCCGGCCTTGCAGAATGGCAGATTGACGTTGAGCCAAATAATACGTATTCTGGAGATATATATATAATTGTAAAAACGTCTGATATGACGGAAAAACAAATTGATGAGTTAATACGAAGCATAGGTATAACTGTAAGTGCTCAGAATGTTGAATGGATTCCCTTTGTTACATCAGAAACGATATATTTTGAAAAATAAATATAGTTGACCAATATTAATTGACCTTGCTTTGTGCGGGGTCAATTAGTGTTGTAGTAAAATGATGATAGTGTAATCGACATCGAGTCAGGGCTTATACTACATGAATGCCCGGTACTATGATTCAGAGACGGGCAGATTCATCAGTCAGGATAGTTTCAGGGGTGACGGAGAAGCTTTCTGGCAGCTGTATGCATATTGTGATGGTGACCCAGTAAACTGTACGGATCCGACTGGGCATGCGTATAATAGAGCAAAAGCATATAAATATGCAATGTATTGGCATAATCGCCGAAATACTCTATTTTACACTTATGGATATGATTGCGCAAATTTTGTTTCTCAGTGTCTATATGCTGGAGGTAAGCAGACTGATACGGACTGGCATTCCTATAGATATGCTAAGAACGCATGCCAGTTAGCGTATCCTTCTCATGTTCAAGTGAATAACAATAGGTATAATTGGAATGTTACAAAGGCTTGGTGTGGGGCAAATGCCCAATATGAGTATTTTAAAAAACGAAGAACAGTAAAAAAGATACATTATAAAAATGAAATCAAATATCTAGCAAGACAAGTTAAAGTGGGAGATCCTCTGTATTTTGATGATGACGGAAATGGAGAACCGAATCATGCTGGAATAATTAGCGCAGTTAATTCAAAAAGTGGAATGATTTGTTATGCAGCGCATTGCAAAGATAGAAAGTATCGAAGTTTATCTTTATATTTTACTGATAGTAAAAGAAGAGTTTATGTAATATGTATGAGTTGAGGTAATATGATGAGAAGATTTGTAAATAAATATAAATTATGGGTTATTTTGGTACTTTTAGTAGTATGTTGTGTAGGTGGTATTCTGATTTTTAATTCTAGTATTAATGGACGACTTATTAATTATCATAAAGATGATAATAATTATATTGATGGTTATCTTTTTGATGATCAGGAAATAGCTGACTACTTTTATGAATGTTGCATTAATGATTTCAATATGGAACAAGAAGTAGTTGATGAAATGTTTAAATATCAAGAAAAGTACACAGCTTACTGGATAGAAATTGAAATTAAGAATGATGCAATTTTAAAAATTTATGATATAAATTTAAAACTTGGAACGGATCTTAAGAATATTTGGCTAGATACAACATCGCTATGTGAATGTCAGTTAGATTTAGAAGCGGGTGAAAAGTATACTGGCTCTGTTGCCATAATAATAAGAACAGAAAATATGACGGACGATGAGATAGAAAAGCTAATTAAAGGCGTAGGTATAACTATTTCTGCAAATTTAGTGGATGATTTGTCTATAGTCACATCGAAAACAATCTATTTTAATAAATAAGGTTTTAGACTAGGTTGTTGTTATTAATTACAACTAGATATATAATAGGAAAAATTGTATTATCATGCTTACTTTTCCATTTATGGGTAGTAAGCATGATTTGTATACCGGCGCTGTAATAGATACCGAGACTGGGTTATATTACATGAATGCTCGGTACTATGATCCGGAGACGGGCAGGTTCATCAGCCAAGATAGTTTCAGGGGTGGCGGAGAAATTTTCTGGCATCTGTATGCGTATTGTGACGGTGATCCGGTGAATTCTACGGATCCGACCGGGCATGTGTATAATAGATCAAAAGCATATAAATATGCTATGAAGTGGTGGAACGGCCGAAATCATTATTACTATAGTTATGGAGAAGATTGTGCAAATTTTGTTTCTCAGTGTCTATATGCTGGAGGTAAGCAGGGGGGTAAGACTTGGCATTCCCGTAGATATCGTTCGTGGTCAACGTGTCGTTTTACCAACAATGATACATATAGGTGGGATGTTTCGGAAGCTTGGCGATTAGTTAAAGAACAATATAAATATTTTAAAGCGAAGAGAACAGTTATAACGATAAAGAGTGGAAAAGATATAAAAAAATGGACAAAAAAGGTTAAAGTAGGAGATCCGGGATATTTTGATTATGGCGGAGGTGGAGAACCAGGTCATGCTGTGATGGTTAGTGGAGTTAACAGTAAAGATGGGAAGATTACTTATGCAGCGCATTGTAACAACCACAGAACACAAAGCTTAGGGTATTTTTTTCAGAACACCCGAAAGGTAAGGTTTATATTATATGTATGACGTGAATAATATGAGAAAATTTATAAACAATAATAAGCCTTTGGTAAGAGTTATAGTAATTGTATTATGTTTTTTTGGATGTATTATGCTTATTATTCCTAATATTGATGGGGAAATTATTAATTATGGTAAAGATGATGAGCAACTTGATATACTCATAACTGAAGAGTTTTATAAAACTTATTATGGTATGGAACAAGAAGTTGTTGAGGAAATGTATAAACATCCCGAAAGGTATTCGCAATATTATATTGATTTTAATGTAAAAAGTTCTGGGACTCGAATTATTTCTAACATAAAAACAAGTTTGAGCACGCAAACAGATAACATGTGGTTATACCCTGTATTGGATAGGGCTGAAATATGTTTAGGAGCTGGTATAGATTTTGATGGGGAAGTTCCGATAATAATAAGAACAGATGGCATGACGGATGAAGAAATTGATAGGTTGATTAGAAGCGTAGGCATAACTATTACGGCAAATAGCTTTCCTATGGTTGCTAAAAAAACAATTTATTTTAATAAATAAGGTTTTAGACTAGGTTGCTGTCCAACTAGATATAGAACACATATTTTCATGCTTACTTTTCCATTTCATGGTGAGTAAGCATGATATGGAGCCATCAATCTAATCTTTCCTCTTTCATGATAATGAAGATATTGCTGATGAATTTTATGAGATGCACGAGAAAGGTAAATTAGTAATGGCAAAAAAACGGCGTGAAAATGATAATTTGCCGTATCACGTGAATTGAGAGATGAAGAAATACATGGATTAATTCAAGTATTTATAGAAGCAGCTCACAAAAAAGTTGGTGATTATTTCGTGGAGTTTTCAATTAAAGTGATTGTGCTATTAGCAGTATTAGTTATGCTGGGAAGAATCTATTGGTTGATAATGGGGAAAATTGCAATAGATTTTGTTAGTATATTTAAAAAAATTAAAAACAGGTTCAAGAGGTAGTCTTAAATTTATTAAACCACTAATTGACATTGCATTGTGTGTGGGCGCGTTGTTGTGAGCTCGTTGGTGTTAAATAATAGGATGGTGATGTTGTGACGAGAACTAATAGAAAAGAAAAGAAAAAGATTGATAAAAACAAAGTGTTTTCAATGATAATAATTAGTGCATTATTTTTGGTGCCAATTATTGTAGGGGCCATTGTATCTAGTAATAACACTATCAAGGCGGAGATTATTTCATACGAACAAGTTGAGGATTACCGAATGTCTTTCCATGGTGATGATTATTTATGGTTTGATATGTCAGATGAAGAAGGTAAAGATCTTATTGAGAATCCTGAAAATTATAAAGGTTATGATATTGATTTAAAGATTAATAATATCTCGCAGCAAACTGTTTACGAAGCAGAGGCTAATGTATCGCAGCGATATAAAGACATATGGACGAATAACGCTGATTTTGCAGAATGGAGTATTGATATTTTACCACATGATTCGTATACTGGGTCAGTATTTATTATCGTAAAAACTTCTGATATGACGGAAAAAGAAATCGATGAGTCAATAAGAAGCATAGGTATAACAGTTAGTGCTAGGAATGCTGAATGGCTTCCGTTTACTACATCAGAAACAATATATTTTGAAAAATAAATTTAATTGAGCAATATTAATTGATCTTGCTTTGCGGGTCAATATTGTTATGAAGATGATAGATATTTGGGGGGAATAGAAATGGAATATAAACATAAATTTTCGGGTTCATTCGAAATTAAAAAGTCGCCGAACGAAAAATATTTTGCGACTATTGGAAGCTCTGTAATCATTTGGGATGCAAATAGTGGTAAAAAAATTAGTGCTTTGAATCAGTTACAGAATCCTTCTACTATGAATTTTTCATGTACTGGTAAGCTGCTTGCAGTTAAAAATACGACTGGTAAGATTGCTTTATATGAAATGGAAGGCTTAAAACATATAACCAGCGTACAACCCACAAAATCGGAAGGGTGCGAAGTGTTTTTCACACCTGATGAAAGATATATTGTAAGTGCGGATTGGGATGGTACTATTTATACAGTTGAAATTGAATCAGGTGAAATATCAATAATAAAAAAAGATAATATTATGTATGATCAGATGGAGTATATTGCTGAGGAAAATCAGTTTGTTTTCCATAGTAATGACTTAATTACTAAAATGCAAAAACACACACGTGTTGTGTGGGAATATCCTTTTGATAAAAATAAGGCTCGAATAATTGCTTATAGTACAGAATATCAATCTGTTATTTGGTCACACGTTAATCAATGTTTTGCGGTAATTGATTGTAAAAATAGATTGCTTATTATGGACAAGGAATTAAAAAAAATCATACAAAAGGTTGATGTCAGAAATAAAAAAAACAAAAAGATTGGTGTTGAAAAAGTAGCGTGGTCGCTGGATGGTAAAATGATAGCGGTAATAACCGATGTCATTGAGTATCAAGAGGATGCTATATATTCTGTCAGAGCGTATGAGTATAAAGAGTTTAAGTTATTAGCCGAGTATTATATTCCATATGCTTGCTATATAGAATTTACAAAGGATAATAAACAGTTCCTCATGGGGGGCTGGGAAGAAGGGTACTGTATAAACGTAGAAGATTTGCAAAAAGAAGATTCGGTTTCTATGAACGACAACATTGATATTAAGAAACATATTGAAGAGGTAGGGCTGAGCATAGGAATACTAGAAAAAGTATCAGAAGATGAATCACTCGAAGTCTTGTTTTCTATTTCGGAAAATATGGTGTTAGATAAGGCTCAAGAATTAGATTGTGATGAAGTGGAGGCATTGAAAAATATCCCAGTGTTGAACAAGTTGACTTATTTGGTATATTGGTTTGCGAACGAAACAACAGAGGGAGGCTTGTCTCAGTACATTTTTAATTCAGGATGTGAACTATGCAGCTTACTCAAAGATGCGCTAGAGTTTTTGGACATGCCAGAGCATTTAAAAATCTTAGAAAAAGCTGTTCGTTTACATCAACAAGGTTATTCGATTGAAGATGATAAGTGGATAGAATTAGATCAAGAATATTGTACAATCGATGAAAATCCGATGGGCATTCTATATGAGTATATTGAATCAAGTGCTAGTTAATATTGTATTGGTTTGGAACTCCATACGGTAAATGATAGAGGAGTGATGGTTATGAAGAAAATTGATCTTGAACATATTGCGGCATACATGAATGAATATATATATGATGAAGATGATAAAAAAATAATCCATGGTTGGTTCAATATTAAAAGCAGAAAAATAGCCGGTTATCCTGAAATGATAAAGCTTTTTGGGGCTTATAATGAAGATCTCTATATTAGAAAAGGCTGGATTCCAATGGATGGTATTGATACCTTTAAATCGCAAAAGGAATTTATTATGGATTCTGGGCGTGCCGATTTAATAGTATTAATAAAAGATTTGGAAGGAATGGAATTTGATGACATGATTTCACCACTTTTTCATGACAACGAAGAGCTTCATGAAGAATGGTTTCAAATGAATAAAAAAGCAACAGTAAATATGGCTAAAGATTGGCTCGAGAAAAACAACTTACCATATTTTGTAAATAGGGAAATGAAGAAATATTTGGATTAAGACTGACTTGGGAAAGAGGGCAGTATTAACTGCCCTTTTAGTATAATATTGTATCAAATAGTTTAATGAAAATTGTATAGTACAGAAGAGGGATTACAATGAGAAAAATTAATGTTGAATATATTGCAAAATATATGGATAAGTTCATAGACGATGAAGATAATGAGAATATTATTGTATTTTGGTTCAACAAAAAGAAGAGAAAAATATATGAAGTTGATAACTTGATAAAGAATTATGGAGGATATAGTGAGGAGTTATTTATAGACGACAACTGGATTCCAATAGATAGTGTAAATATATTAGATGAGCTTAGAGAAACAGTTGAGGATTTTGATTATACTTTAATTGAGGGCTTTAAGGATATTCGAAGATATGCAGCTGAATGGGAAGATAGAGAAAAGGAAGATCAAATAAAAAGAGCTACGGAATGGCTTGAAAAGAATAATTTGCCATATCGGGTTAAACGAAGAAAGAAAAGGCAACGAAGAAGGCAAGAATTTTTCATGATGAAAATTGTTAGGTCAATCAAAGATAAGATAACAGCTAGGAAAATTGACCTAGAATTTATTGCATGTGGAATGGATGTATATGTAATCGATGAAGACGATCAAAATATGGTTGCTTATTGGTTTAATACTATTAGCAGGAAACTAGAAGATCGTTACAGATTGACAGGACTTTTTGGAAGCTATGACGAGGATATTTTCAAAGCAAATAATTGGATTCCAATGGATAGCATAGATATTTTAAAAAAGAAAAAGGAGTATGTTTATAATACTGGGCGTACTGATTTAATAGGATCAATAGAAGGGTTAGAAGGAGAAGATTTAGACGGAGCTATTAATCTAATCTTCCATGATAATGAAGATATTGCTGATGAATTTAATGAAATGCATGAGAAAGATCAATTAGTAATGGCTAAGAGCTGGCTTGAGAAGAATAATCTGCCGTATCGTGTGAATCGAAAGCTAAAGAAATATTTGGAAAGTTTAATTATTTAGGTGGAAATGGGAATTGGAATTGGATTAGCCCGCAAAAGAGCACAAATGTATATGGGGAATAAATGAAAATAGTGAAAAAACTTGAGGAAATGGATATCACGGTTACCGAAATTCCAACGCAGGGAAGCATTTTAAAAAAACAATGGGAAGATAGTTTTGCTAGTCATCTAAGTCATAGAGAAAAAGAAGACATATATCTTTGGGATTGTAGAGGTTATGGTGGATGTTTGTGGCATTTATTTAATTACAAGAAAAAAGACTGTTTGGAGGGACAAGAGGCCGAAAGAGTCTTTGACAAAATGTATAAGGGATTTTGTTATGTTTTCTGGCAAGATTCGGATTACGCATTAATTCTTGAGAACGCTGATATGTTAACAGCAAATGACTTAGCGGATGAATATGATATCTATGTTGTGGATAAAGATTTTAACTGGACATACATTGATACACATGAAAAAGGGTTATGTGGACCTTATTTCGGTAGAAGAGAGTGGTGAGGTAGTTTTTTTGTAAAGAAAATAGAATTGTAGAAGCATCTACCTCCTGGTTTTCTACCTGCCCGTCCTCCTTCTAATTTAATAATTAAATATTCTGGAATGTTAAATAGATTTCTATCGTAATATTAAGAAAAAAATGTATTAAAGAATAAATATAATTGACCAAATATATTTAAGAACAATTCTCAATCGCGTAAGCTTGAATAATAAATAAAACCCTTGATAGTTCAAGGGTTTATTTTTGTTGGTGGGGCTATTGTACCCAAATAAGAACACCTTTGTGTTTTTAGGAGGGTTTGGCATAACAATATTTATTTAATCAAACACAGCTATAAGAAATGGCGAAAATGATAATTTGTTTAGAGCGTAAATATATACAAACTTACACTATGTGTTTCTTAAGTGCAAAAGACCTAAGAAACATATGCTAATATGAGGCATATGTTGATTGTCAAAAATTTGAGTATTTGGGATCAGTAATTCAAGTCGTCGAGCTCCCACAAGTTGTCGGGATATGATATATTAAACTATAAAGAAAAAATGTAAAAAGCGGGTCAACTCATTGAACGACAAAAAATATGAAACAAAAAGCTTATATTTTACTCCTCGTCTGATTAAGCAGCTGGAAGGCGTTTGGGAGCATCCACTGACAGTTGTGGAAGCGCCGATGGGCTACGGCAAAACAACTGCCGTTAAACATTTTTTAAGTAGCGCGGGAGCCGATGTGCTTTGGCTGAAAGTTTATGATGATTCAATAGATAATTTCTGGGATGCATTTGCCCGCCTGTGCGATGAACTGGATGATGGATTGCCCACAAGCCTTGCGAACATCGGTTTTCCAGATGATGATTTGTCTTTACGGGAAACACTGCAACTGTTGGGCAGCCTTGTTTTGTCTAAAAAAAGCGTCTTGGTTATTGATGATTATCACCTAATCGACAGCCCGAAAATTGGCAGGTTTATTGCCGAACTCACTGAAAATGAACTTGAAAACATCCACATTATTTTAACCGGGCGGTTTATAAAATTTCAAAAACTCGAAGAATTATCTCTTAAAGGCCTGCTGCACCATATCACGCAGGAAACCTTTGCGCTAACTTCCAAGGAAATCGCCAAATACTACAGGGCGTGCGGGGTATCTATCAGCGAAAAACAAGCCCGTCAGCTGTATTCGACGACGGAGGGTTGGATCAGTGCGCTGTACCTCATGCTGCTGAACTTTACTGAATACGGTGTTTTAGCGCCACCTGACAGTATTTACAAGCTGGTCGGAAAGATAGTATATAATCCGTTATCAGCCCCCCTGAAAGAGCTTATGATGATACTGTCTGTGTTCGATAGTTTCACTTTAGAACAAGCTATATTTATGTGTGGATATCGTGATTCCGGACAAATGCTCACTGCAATCGTGGAGGAAAACGCATTCGTTTATTACGAAGGCAGGTCGAAGACCTATCAGATTCACAGTATTTTTAAAGAATACCTTTCGGAAGTTCTGGAAGCAAGAGGTACTCGCTTCAAAAATGAGTTGTATCGAAAGGCGGCGGAATGGCATAAAGAGAAACGCGATTATACCGCTGCCCGAAAGTTCTGGTATGCCTACAAAGACTTTGAAAGCATATTTGAGTCTATCGAGGCAGAAAAAGCCAAACATTTTACAAAACAGAACATGAAAGTGATGCAAAAGTATTTGGACGAATGTCCTTTGGAAATCCGAAAGCGCCATCATTATGCACTATTAATATTATTGTTTCATTTTATCCTCCACAATGAAACTGAGCTGTTAATGAAGGTTTTTGAGGAAGTGGGTCGGAATATAAAAGATGATGATTGCTTAAGCGCGCGCGCGCGTAATAAACTTTTGGGTGAGATTGAGCTGTTGCATGGTGGATCTGCTTTTAATGATTTAAAGAAAATGGTGTTTCATTTTGAAAATGCGTGGGCTATGTTGGGGGAACCCACATCGATCTATGATGTAGAGTCGGATTGGATGCATGGTTCGCTTTCCGCACTATATCTTTATTACAGGGAAAGTGGAAAGCTGCAAGAGAATCTGGCGGACTTGAAAGCCGGGCTTCTCTGTTATAAGAAACTGGCACGAGGTAACGGCAGCGGCGGCGGTGATTTGATGGAAGCCGAATGTCACTACCATTCGGGGGACTTTGTAAGTGCGGAGATCTTTTTGAATAAATCGACGCGCAAAGCACGTCAGGAAGGTCAGTGGGACATCGAGCTCGCCGCCATGTTTTTGCAGATGCGCATTGATCTGATGAAGGGCAGCTTTGAAAGCATGTTTCGTATTATGTCCAATATGCGCGAGGCAATGGCTGAACGAGTTGAATACCAGTATCTGCATCATGTTGAGCTTTGTGAGCTCAGCCTCTATTCTTATCTTGACCAAAGATACAAAATACCGGAAACTCTCGGACGTCCGCAAAACGGGGACATCCGGCTGCTGCATCCATCCTATGCTATGTTCAACATCATATACGGCAGGGTGATGCTGATTAACGAACAATATACCGAATTGATTGGCAGCGCGGAGTACTTTTTGGAAACTGCCTTGTTTTATCCGAATATACTTGGCGTCATTTATACCTACATCTATCTGGCGGCGGCAAACCTAAAGATACACAGAGCCGAAGAAGCGCACGAGAACCTGAAAAAGGCGATGGACATTGCCATGCCAGACGGGCTTTTGATGCCATTTGTGGAAAACGCAGATTATGTTGAACCGCTTGTTCGTGAACTCACCATTCACGGAGTTTATCGAAATGAAGCGATACAAATTTTGAAGCTGTATGAAATATATGGCTCCGCAAAAGAAAAAATCAAGCGAATGTATTTCCCCAACGAGAATCGGACACTTACCAACCGTGAAAATGAAATCGCCAGTCTGGCCGCCAAGGGCCTGACAAATAAGGAGATTGCGAACAAGCTTTACATTTCACCCAACACGGTAAAGTTTGCGCTGAAATCCGTCTTTTCAAAGCTGTCTATCTCCAGCCGCGCTTTGTTAAAACAGCATTTCGAAGATTCTTGATGCCTAGTGAAGAAATAAGTGCTCAAAAACTACCCACTGGGTAGTTTCCAGAGAATAAACAGCCACTGTACAATTGTATAGTGGCTGTTTTTATACACAAATTCAATGACGCATGTTGTCATTAGTGCGGTTGGGAGATTTATGTATGACAGAAATAAAGGAAATTCATACCCAAAAAAATTATAGGCTCGAAGTCATATTGGATAATGGGAGCAACATTGTGCTCAACATGCAGCCGAAATTACATACGATGCGTTTTGGTCTGCTTAGAAACCCGGATTTTTTCCAGTGCGCTGAAACGGATGGTAGCATGATCTATTGGCACGGTAAAGTGGAGATGTCCATCCGTGAGGTTTTTGAGATATTAGAAAAGCAGAAGGCGTAATGAACTTGCGCGAGGAGGTTACTGAAATGAAAAAGAAGATGTTCCATATTATATTTGTTGCCATTCTTATCCTGTCTTTTATGGGGCCATTTTTTTGTTGTATTGACACGGCAAAAGCAGAAACATTCACGATGGATATCGCTACTGATAAAGATAAATTCAAGGATAATACAGGTTTTTATGATTGCTGGACCACAGGCGGTAAGCTTTTATATGTAGGTGATATGCAGGGCAATTTAGGGGTTAACCAAAGTTTCATTGGCTTTGATATTTCAGACTTGCCAGATAATATAGAATCCGTAAAACTAAAAATATTTTCCCAAAGTGCAATTGGTTCTCCTAAACTAACGGTTCACGGTTCATATAGAGATGACTGGACTGAAAAAGATAAAATCTTACCCTCTAAAGATGTAGAAATACTAACGAATAAAAATATAACTATCGGTTGGCAAAGTATGAATGTGACATCATTCGTTAAGGATCAGTTTGCTGGGGATCAATATGTCACATTTTTTTTATCTCCTACCAAGAGAACAGAATATAATGTGTTCTCTTTCAACTCCTCTGAAGCGAGCTCCAACAAGCCTTATTTAGAGATTACATACGGTGTTCCTTCGATTGAGCTTTCTGCCTCGGAGGATTTAACGGAAGATAATGTTGACGGTATGGAGCTTAATTTAACTCTTGCTACTACCGGCTTTGCTTCATCTCCCATCACTGCGGATATGTTCTCTCTGGGCACTGCCGCAGAGGAAAACGGATTAAGCATAGAAAGCGTAACATGTGTTGATGATACCCATGTAAAGCTGAAATTAGCGCAAGATGGTCGAAGTATACAGTGCAATTTTAATATGTCGGTGTCAATAGATGAACAATATCTAACGACATCCGGCACCTTGACGAGCAATGAAGTTTATGTTGAAGCATCTTATGACATTACATCCGGTGGAACATACAATCTTGATGATATGGGAGCCGACGCTAATATCGAAATCAGTACAACAGAGCATGTAATACTAACTCAAACATCACAAGATGCGAAAGAGAATTTCACAATATCATATCTTGTAAGTAATGCGGATTTAGAAATTGACTCAATAAAGATAGATAATGAAAACAGTGCAACAAGTGCAACAGATCACTGTCTTAAATTTATGGGTGATTCCAATAAACTGACCTTGTCTGGTAACAGTGAAATAACCGCCTATAAATATAGATATTCAAGCAGTAGTTATAGAGGGTCTCAAGCAATACTTGTTGATGAAAGTACGGTGCTGGAAATCTGCGGTACCGGTGCATTAATCGCTGTATCACGGGGTGACACCGCAATTGGTTCTCAAAGGTATGATAAATTCGGTACCATTAACATAACTGGCGGTAATATTACTGCTACTGGCGGAAGTAATTCTTCTGCCATAGGCGGAAGCAATGGAGGAACTATTAATATAAGCGGTGGAACAATAACTGCTACTGGAGGTTCTGCCGGTCCCGGCATCGGCAGTAGTGAGGATGGTGGCTGTACTATTAACATAAGCGGTGGAACAATTACTGCTACTGGAGGTACTGGGGGTGCTGGCATTGGCACTGCGCAGTATGCTGACGGAGGTATAGTTAATATAAGCGGCGGGCTTATTTATGCTAGAGGGAATGTTTCTGGAACGTATAACTCGCGCTCAGCTGATATAGGAAATGGAATTCTTAGTACTGGCTGTCAAGTATCGATAACGGGTTCAAGTGTTGTCTTTTTGAAGATTAACGAACTGGCAGCAAATAATAATATTACGGTTCCTTTTTATGATACTGAAACTATCACAAACAATATGGCGTACGGCTTTCCCGTGCCAGATAGTTGGAGCGGGGACTGCATATGCATATATCAGTGATAATTTTACAGTGACCGGCGTTAGTCTGTTGCCGGAAAGTAGCCGCTTGAATATCAGTGAAAGCGAAACTTTGACGCTGACAACATTGGTAACACCCAGTTATGCTCCGGATACATCCGTGTCATACAGCAGTTCGGATGAAACGGTCGCGACGGTAGATACATCCGGGGTTGTTACCCCGGTGAGTGCCGGCACAGCAACAATTACTGTGACCACCACCGAGGGCGGATATACGGATACCTGTGAGGTAACGGTTTACTATGGGGTCACCGGCGTGACGTTATCTCCTGATTCACAAACTCTGATATTGGGGGACTCCTGACACTGATAACGATATCGTGACATTGGAGGCATTGGTTTTTCCTGAAAATGCATCGGATAAAACGGTTTCATACAGCAGTTCTGATAAAACTGTCGCAAAAGTAAATGAAAGCGGCGTTGTGACGGCGGTTTCAAGGGGAACTGCAACAATAACAGCGAAGACGACCGATGGCGGCTATACCGATACATGCGATATTACTGTTGAACAGCGTGTCACAGGGGTGAGCGTATCGCCGACAAACAGTACGCTGGTTCTGGGCGATAGCGACACGTCAAATGATTCAATTAGCTTAACAGCTACCGTCTCCCCATCGAATGCCAATAATCAGGATATTACTTGGAAAAGCAGTGATCCATCTGTAGCGACGGTGGATGAATCAGGTGTCGTCACGGCTCAAAAGGCGGGAACGGCGACGATTACGGCAACTTCGGTCGACGGTGGATTTGAAGACACGTGCAGTGTGACGGTGGAGCAGAGGGCTTCCGGTGTAACGCTGTATTCGGCTTCACAAACTCTGATATTGGGGGACTCTGACACTGATAACGATACTGTGACGTTAACGGCGACGGTATCCCCGGATGACGCGACGGATAAAACGGTTTCATACAGCAGTTCAGATAAAACGGTTGCAACGGTGGATCAAACCGGTGTTGTGACGGCGGTTTCAAGAGGTACGGCAACGATTACAGCGACGACTACCGATGGGGGCTACACCGATACGTGCGATATTACTGTTGAACAGCGTGTCACAGGGGTGAGCGTATCCCCGGCAACGAGTACGCTAATTCTTGGCGATAGCGATACGTCAAATGATTCAGTCAGTTTATCTGCTGTTGTTTCTCCTTCAAATGCTAACGAGCAAAGCATATCCTGGTCAAGCTCCGACTCATCAATTGCGACGGTGGATACTTTCGGCGTTGTCACAGCTCAAAAGGCAGGCAAGGCGAGAATTATCGCAACGACGATAGACGGTGGGTCTCAGGATATCTGTTATGTGATCGTTGAGCAGAGGGCTTCGGGTGTGGCATTGTCTTTGCATTCTCACACATTGGTATTAGGGGATTCGGACATCGAAAATGATACCGTGGCGTTAACGGGGTTGGTCTCACCGGGTGACGCAACGGATCAAACTGTAGCATATAGCAGTTCAGACGAAACGGTGGCAACGGTGGATGAAACTGGTGTTGTCACGGCGGTTTCCAAAGGGTCTGCAACGGTTATGGTAACGACTACCGACGGAGGGTATACCGATGCGTGCGTCATTACAGTGAAGCAGGGAGTTACCAGTGTGAGCGTATCACCAGCAATGAGCACGCTGGTTTTGGGAGATGATGATACGAAAAACGATACCGTCAGTTTATCAGCGGAGATTACTCCGTCAAACGCCAACGATCAAACCGTTACATGGATAAGCTCCGATTCATCGGTGGCGACAGTGGACGGCACAGGCAAAGTAACGGCGGTGGGTGCGGGCAGCGCGACGATTACCGCCATGGCGGACGGAAAGATGGCGACGTGCGCTGTGACGGTCAAAGCAGTCAACTCCGGCGACGATGACGATGCGGATGATGAAGATTATATGATACCGACAACAACATCCATGGCAATAATAACGCCAACAGACAGCGGTAACGCGGAAAGCGTTTCCGACACCGGCGATGAAACACTGAAATCGACGCCTGCGCCGGAAGCGGTCATCATCACGATCGTGGTAGCTGACCTGCCCGAAGGCACAACAGCGATCAAATTGCTGGATGGTACAGTTATCGAACTGGATGGCAGCGACACCATCGACATCAAAGTGGATGCGGAACAATTAAGTGACGACGGGTCTTTGGAACTGATTGCGATGGATGACGAGGGAACAGTGCTGGGCATATATACGGCGGCGGCTGAAGGACAAAACATCGCTATAACAAATACGGACAGCACACATGGCGGCGGTTTGATGATTCTGCTATGGATAATCATTGGTGTTTTAGGAGCTGGCGGCATTGGTTTGGCTGTGTATCTGATATTGAAGAAAAAACGCTAATAAGCAAATTGATTCCGCTAAAAACTATAATGTTGCTGGTTTTCATACCGCAAATAGCGCTGGCGGCGAGGCAAGCGTAACGACGGACAAAGCATCTGCGTTGCCCGGTGAAACGGTATCGATATCCGGTATGGTCGACGCTGACGAGAACGTGGTCGTAAAGATCATGGATGAAGCGGGCAATATCGTGTTCTTTGATACCGTGAAGGGCGATGCAGGCGGTAACTATTCAGCTGCTTTTGTTGTGCCGTCCGACATGGTAGCGGAAATAATGTACGTTTCGGATGCCACGGACGGCGTGCTGACATTCCAAGTAACAAAGGACGACGTGGATATAGACGGATATATAGAGATCGTAGCGCTGCGCTGGATGACGAATTATCTCCGTTGGCAGCTCTGAGCATCAAAGTGCTAGATGATGGATAAATTTATTAAGGTGGTGTAAAAGATTTAAAATATAGAAGGTTGCTTATCAATATTTTGTAAGAAAAATTTGTGATAATAAAATAAAAAAGCCCTTGACGATTCAAGGGCTTAAAATGTCTTGGTGGAGGCGAGGGGAGTTGAACCCCTGTCCGAAAACCAGTTGACTAAACTTTCTCCGAGCGCAGCGAATATTTTAAAATTCCCTAGGCAAAGCTCCTATTCGCAAGATCTAAGCTTCGGTAGCTTCATCGAATCCCACCCAGTACAAAGCTTGGCTGGGCTGGTACCCCCGCTATTTTTTGACGTTCCGATCCTTAACTAGCGGGAAGAAAAGGTGGAACGCTAGCAGAACTAAGCTGCTAGAGCGTAATTATTATTTTTTGCGTTTAAATTAATTGCCCGAGTTTTATCGCAGCCTCAGACATCTGCGGCTCGCTTATTTGGTCCCCAACGATCCCCGTCGAAACCAGGTACGCCCCCATAAAAATGAGGAAACCTCACATAACTATTATATCATAAAACATGTAGCCTTGCTAATTGTGGGTATGTTCCTTTATTTTACGATCTATTTCGCGTTTAGCATCACGTTTTGCAATAGTGTCTCGTTTATCATAAAGCTTTTTGCCTCGTGCAACTGCAAGTTCCATCTTAACGATACCATGTTTTAAATAAACGCTTAATGGAATTAAAACGTATCCTTTTTGACTTACCTGAGCTTGAAGTTTGTTTATTTCCTTAGAATGTAAAAGAAGTTTCCGTTCGCGTAGGGGATCGACGTTATTAATATTGCCTTGCTCATACGGGCTAATATGCATTCCACGAATATAGGCTTCGTTGTTTTTAATAAATGCATAACTGTCTTTAAGGTTGGTTTTACCCTGTCTTAAAGATTTAACTTCAGTTCCAACTAAAGCCATTCCTGCTTCAAGACTATCTTCAATAAAGTAGTCGTGACGAGCTTTACGGTTGGTAGCAATTATTTTCCTGCCTGCTGACATGTCAAACCTCCTACACAAATATAATCAATCAGGATTGGTATTATAACACCATTATACTATTGGTGCAATACAAAATCCACGGTTGGAGGAGTAAGCTTTGCAGCTGCCACTTGAATAGTTACTTCTTGTCCAAGCTTAAATACGTTATTTTTGTGCTCTCCACGTAATGTACGTGTTTTTTTCGTCGTAGATATAGTAATCATCGCCTAATGCCGTAATATGCACAAGTCCTTCAACGCCGTTCTCTAATTCAACAAAGATTCCAAAGTTTGTAACACTAGAAATAACACCGTCAAAAACGTCGCCAACTTTTGACTGCATGAATTTGGCTTTCATTAAATCGTTTGCTTCTCTCTCAGCATCCATTGATGCAATCTCGCAATCGGTACAACGTTTTGCAATCGCATCCTTTGCAGTGCCTGTCTCGTTGCCATCAATATATTCTTTTATTGCTCTATGAGTGACCAAATCCGAATACCGCCTAATTGGGCTGGTAAAATGACAGTAGTGAGTAAACGCAAGACCATAGTGCCCTTCGTTTTGAGAAGTGTAGACTGCTTTTTGCATGGACCTAAGAATAGCGTAATTTACCACGTGTTCTTCGGGTTTTCCGCTGACAGCTCTTAATACACGCTGAAATTCTTTAGGATTACAGCCTTTGCCACCGTAGCCCATGGTAGACAAAAATGCCCATAAATCCATAGTCCTATCACCATCTGGCTCTGGATGAGATCTAAATATTGCTGGTAGACGATTTTTGTCTGCGATCTTAGCTACTGATTGATTGGCAGCTAACATAAATTCTTCGATCAGTTGTGTTGCGTGAGTAGCCGAGCGCAGAGTTATTTCTTTTGCCCAACCGTCATCATTAAGTATAAAGGTGGACTCAGGTAAATCAAAATCCATAGATCCGTTGGCTATCCTCGCAGCTTTCAATTGTTGGCGGAGCTCTTCCATGATTAGAAGAGTATCCTTAAACTTAGCTGCTTTTCCACTCATATCGCCGTCTAATACTTGCTGAACCTCTGTATAAGTTAAGCGTTCGCTTGAAGCAATAACGCTTTTTGCTAGTCTGGTCTTTGTTACATTTCCTGCTTTATCATAGTCGATAAAAGCAGACAGCGTAAGCTTGTCTTCACCTGGTAATAAACTACACAAGCCGTTAGATAAGCGCTCTGGAAGCATAGGGAATGTTAGACCTGGTAAATAGGTGCTGTTACCACGTTTATAGCCTTCGTCATCTAATACGCTGTTAGGTTTTACATAGTGTGATACATCGGCGATGTGAACCCCTAGCCTGCGTGTGCCGTCTTCAAGTACTTGTAACGAAATAGCATCATCTAAGTCTTTTGCGCTTGCGCCGTCTATTGTGAAAATAGTCATATTGCGCAAATCATCTCGACCCACTAAGTCTTTTTCGGATATTGAATCCAGTTGGTTTGCAGTTTGAATTATGTTTTCTTCAAATCTAATAGAAATTCCTTTTGAAACCGCTATTGATCTTAAATAACCTATTGCATCGTTACCATCGCCCAATACTTCAATTACGGTACCACGACTTGGTAGTTTTGAGTCTACAGGTGTTGAAGTTACATTAACGCTAACTAAATCACCGTCGGCTGCAATGGTTGAATCTTTTACATAAACGATGCCTAGTCGAGGATCCAAACACTGAACTTGAGCGCCGCGATCGGTTATTACATATCGCCCAGTTACAATTTGATGTGCGTGTTCAACGATTTTTTTCACTATTGCCTGAGCAGGCGAATGTCCCCGTCTTGGGAGTATGTAACATTGAACTATATCATCATGGCGACCTCCTAGTGTTGATAGCACAGGGTATCTCTCGCCGTTTTCTGTGTGAAAAATCAGCTTGCCGTTTCTATCGATTTTTAGTTTGCCGTCGATAAGCGGCAGATTATCAGGAAGAGCAACGCGAGTACTCCCGATTTTGACAAGCTTTTCTTTTTTGACTAGCGAGTCAAGAGCAGCATTAGTTGCTCTTGAAGAAGTATTGAGTGATTTTTGTATCCGTCTTATGGATGCGGGTTTTTTATTTTTTTTCATCCAATTATAAATTCGTGTTTCCATGTAATAATTATTCTCCTAAAATAAAGTAATTAATCCTAAAATATTGTTAAGTAGAGCAAGTTAAAGAATTACAAAAAACAGGGTATGTGTTTTGCGTATACAAGCAAAAAAATCATAACCCTGTATTTAATCAACAAATTAGTTTTCAGTTTATCTTTTTCTACGCTATTAAACAAATTTAAATATTAGCACTGCAGCTAAAGAGATTGTTATTAGTATTCCACAACCTACCTTGGTGTAAAGCGCAAGTCTGACATCCGAACCCTTAGATTTACCAGAACGTGCTCCGCTTGATTGTCCGCCTGCAAAGGTAGAGTTAAAACCTCCATCGCCTTTATCACTTTGCATTAATACTACGAAAATAGTAAAAATACTTATTAATACTAATATTATGCCGATAACGATATCTAATGTTTCCACCATTAGCCTCCTTAAAGAAAAGTGCCCCTAATTATAACGCATAGACTATTAAAAATCAAGGCAATATTAGTTAAGCCTTTAATGTAAATATTTTTTCTTATTTACAAAAAATTCAATATGCAGATAACTGTACGTGTTTGTTAGGATATATTTATGCTATAATAAAAATCATCGAAATTCGGAAGAATTCAGGCAAATTTCGAAAGTCAACTATTTCAAAGGAGTTGGGTAAAACATGGGAAAAGAAAAAAAAGTTGCCGTCATAACAGGCGGTGCAACTATTCAGGGCAAAGATGTTGCTCTCAGGTTGGCTAATGATGGCTATGCTATCGCAGTTTTAGACAGCGACACTGTTTTAGGACAAGAAGTTGCAAACTCAGTAAATGGAATCTATGTTGAGTTTGATGTTGCAAAATTCAACGATGCGCCTTTGGCGATGAGTAAGGTCGTTGAGCAACTTGGTTCAATTAATACAATGGTAAACTGTGCACAGGTGTGCCCTACGGGAGCATCTGAGGATATTACTGTTTCTGATTGGGACAAGGCTATGGACACAAACTTAAAGGGAATGTTCTTTGCAATTATGGCAGCAGTTCCTTTTATGAAAAAGAACCAAGACGGCGGAAATATTATTAATATTTCATCTATGCGTGGACGACAGGCAACAGGCGATCATTTGCTGTTTAGTGCATCAAAGGCTGCAGTATCTGCAATGTCTCGCGAGCTTGCAACCGATCTTTGGAGATATGGCATCAAGTGTAATACAGTTGCACCATGGGATGTTATTGCAAAGGATGATCCTCGAATGAAAGATGCTGGATTTGCTTCTGAGCAGATTGGTTATCTACTTACAGACCGTACTATTGAGCCAAAGGATGTTAGTGAGGTTGTTTCTTTCCTTGCATCTGATGCAGCTTATTGTATTAACGCATTTGAAGTACCTATTGATGCTGGTGCAAACTTCTTGCGTGAAAAGCCTGTTGAGTCTTCATATAAGAAGTAAATTCGAGAATTTTTATTGCATGTACTACTAATTTAAAGGAGATCTTTCATATGAATAATGATGCAAAAGTTGCAATCGTTACCGGCGGCGCAAGTGGAATAGGAAAAGTATCCGCTTTTGAGTTGGCCGAGTGCGGACAGCGTATTGCTATTATAGACGTTAACATAGAGAACGGAAAAAAAGTTGTTGAGGAACTAAATGACATTAGCGAAGCTAGATTTTATTCTTGTGATCTTACAAGTGTTGAGCAGATCCAAAGCACTGTTAACCAGATTGCTGAAGATTTTGGCCGTATTGACGTTTTGCTAAACTGTGCAGCAATTACAAACCGTGATCGCAGCATTGATATTACTGAGCCACAATGGGATAAGTTTATGGCACTTGACCTTAAGTCGCCATTCTTTATGGCTCAGGCTTGCGCTCCATACATGTCTAAAGTGGGCGGAGGACGTATAATTAACTTCTCATCAATGCGTTCTACAACGGCTGACGGAAAACACGTTCTATATGGATGTGCAAAATCAGCTTTGAATGCACTAACTCGTGAGTTAGCGGTTGACTATTGTCATGATAACATCCAGGTTAATGCAATTCTACCTAGTTACGTTATCACTCCACTTAATGAGATGTTGCTTGATCAGCCTGGTTGGGAAGAGGAACAGCTCGGCTATTCATTAAACCTTCGTTTATTGTGGCCTAAGGATATTTCATCAGTTGTTGCATTCTTAGCTACTTGCGAAACACCTATGGTAAACGGAACCAGTATTTTCACTGATTCAGGCTACCTAAACTTTAAATATAAGGCTTTTAAAGAAAAAGCTTAAATATTATTTATTAATGTAAAACGCCATGCATTCAACATACATGGCGTAAGTAGACAGACACAAAATGCTTGTAGTTAAGTATAAGCAGGGTTAACATTTTTTTAAGCATGAGCTAGGTAAGGCTTTACGCTTATCATAATGGGCAAATTTTCGTAAACACTTCTACAAAGGCTGGGGAGAGTAAGGTCCCTAGCCTTTTCTTTTGGCTAAAAGCATAGTGCATTGTCATTACGTATTCTATCATACAGTACATTGCATGCGCTACCCTTTTTGTATAAATAGTTAAAAAAACATCAATAAATTATTCATAGTTTATTGATGTTTATGTTTTCATTTTATTACGATCTACATTATTTGTTTGGCCAAGATGACTGCTTCGTTTGCGTCTTTTGCATAGCAATGCGCATTTATGCTGTCTGCAAAGTCTTTTGTTACCGCTGCGCCACCTACCATTATTTTTGCCCTCAAATCGGCTTCCTCTGCCATTTTAGTCACTATACGCATTTGATCTAATGTTGTTGTAAGTAAAGCGGAGAGCCCGATGATATCGGCGTCTAATTGCTTAGCTTTTTCAATGATTTCCTGAGCAGGAACGTCCTTGCCTAAATCATGGACTATAAAACCATGGCTTTTCATCATCATACCAACAATGTTTTTGCCAATATCGTGAACATCGCCTTTTACTGTCGCTAAAACGATAGTTCCAGGTCTTGATTCGGTATCACAAGCAGATAAAAGCGGTTCAAGTATTTCAAATGCTAACTGAACCGTCTGGGCGCTACGCATTAATTGAGGTAAAAAGTATACGCCTGTTTCAAAAAAATCACCAACCTTATCTAGTGCTGGAATAATTTGTGTATCGATTATCGTGCGTGCGTCTGAGATTTCTAAGGCATCTTTTACCAACGTAGTAATCCGGTGGGTATCACCTGATACAACTGCTGAATGGATGCCTTCGGATTTTTCGGGAACAGAATCTTGACGTGGAGCCATGGCCGAGACATATTTGTTTGCGTCTAAATCATTCCCTCGCAATAAATCGCAAGATAGTCTTATTGCGCGCAGCGATGCACTAGCAGGATTACAGATGGCCATATCTAGACCGTTTTCTACGGCCATTGCTAGCATGGCTGCATTTAACCATTCGCGTTCTGGTAAGCCAAATGATATGTTTGATAGACCTAGTATGGTATGAAGTGAGCGCTTTGTGCAAGCTCTGACGACGCGTAAGGTTTCGGTTGCAGCATGCGCGTCAGAGGATACAGCCATAGTAAGACCGTCAACTACAATGTCTTCGTTGGGTATTCCTAGTAAGTTAGCTTGTTCAATAGCGTTGTCAACAAGACCCATTCTTTCGACAGCGGTAGCAGGAATGCTTTTACCGAGTGGCAATAAAATGAACATCGCACCATACTTTTTCGCTATTGATAGCCTGTGCTGTAGGTCGTCATCTCCTGCTGGGATAGAATTAATTAATGCACGCCCGGGATACACCCTGAGCGCGGATTCTAACGCAGAAGGATTAGCTGTATCTATGCTTAGAGGTAATTTTGAAGCAGACGATAGGGTCAGCACAGCTTTTTTCAGCATAGCAACCTCATCAATACCAGCCATACCCATGTTAACATCTAGTACATGCGCGCCCTCGTTTTCTTGTTTCTTTGCAAACTCGAGCACTTTGTCCATGCTACCTTCTTTAAGGCTAGCTTGAAAAGCTTTTTTGCCTGTTGGGTTTATTCTCTCGCCAACTACACAAACTCTTCCACCCACCATTGTGGTTTGGGTTGATGATGTTAAAGCAGAAAATGACTCAATTTTTTTGGGGGATTTAGGTAAATCTCCCAAGGTAGCACTTAGCATTTTTATGTATTCGGGAGTGGTACCGCAACATCCGCCTAAAATACTAGCGCCAGCTGTGTATAATTGTCGCATCCATAAAATAAATGTATCTGCGTCCATATCAAAAGTTGTTGAACCGCCAGTAGATACAGGTAACCCTGCGTTTGGCTTTATTACTAGGGGAACTTTTGCATATTCACGCATTGATTCTACTAAGGGAAGCATTTCTTTAGGACCGGTTGAGCAGTTACATCCAACGGCATCTGCACCCAGTGACTGTAGCGTAATGAGGGCTGTTTTTGCGTCTGTACCGGTTAATGTCCTTCCTGAACTTTCGTATGTTAAACTAACCAAGACAGGCAGGTCGCAGCATTCTTTTGCAGCAATCAATGCTGCACGTGATTCTTGAAGATCGAGCATTGTTTCTATAATAATAAAGTCAACGCCAGCAGCTGCTAAAGCGGTTATTTGTTCTTTATAACAATTTACGGCAGCTTCAAAGTCAAGCTGACCAAATGGTTCTACAAACTGACCAGTAGGGCCAACATCACCGCCCAAAAATATGTTGTCGCCTACGGCGTGCCGGGAGATTTCCACCAAACGTTTGTTGATTGCAACCGTTTCATTGCCTAGGCCATATTCGTCAAGCTTGATACGGTTTGCACCTAATGTGCATGTGTATACAGCGTTTGAACCTGATTCAACGTACTTTTTTTGCAGGTCTATTAGAGCTGAGGGGTTATTTATTACCCATTGCTCAGGACAACCACTAAGTCCGAGTGGTTGAAGGTTCGTGCCTGTCGCACCATCAAGTATTACTGTTTGAGATTTTATTAGTTGTAAAAATTTATTATCCAATGGATTGCACCCCCGCGATTGCTAAAACGCTTTTTTCTGGGCTGAGCATATAGCTGGTTTCATCTATTGAAAGGCTCATCTCGTTTAGTTTTAGCACATCAAATATTATTTTCTGGTAGGATAATTCAAGATCTGAGTATCCTGCACTAAATCTTTTTTCGGTTAGTTTTTGACCACTACGACGAAGCGTGGTTTTTTGGATATTCATTATGGTAGTAAGACCATAATCTGCGCATTGAGCTGCAGTTGCATCAGCGATTATTGCTTGATCGGCATTTTTTGCATTAAATAACTGCCGTGTTATTGAGGCTGCATTTTTCACACTTGAAGCCATAAATGCAAGGCTTTGACTGGTGTTGACCAGTTTTGCTAACCCATTTGAACAAAAAACAAGGCCGTTTTTTAGGCGTATGGCTCCCTCATTTATTGAATCAATAGGGATGGTAGTATAAGCACCATGCACCTGAAAAGAATCAATATATCTATGAATAGCATCGGTTATTTCTGATGGCGCAGGTCCAGACGCGCGTTTATAGCCCAGTCGATGAAGGATTAGTTCTATCGAAGGAGATACTGGCAATGCATTATAACGTGTTATCGAATTCAAAATTTTCCCTCACAATACATATATATATACGATGGTTATGTATGACTCCGTACAAGTTAAGTCATTAAACATTTTATTGCATTTTTAAGTAGATTGCAAACGACATACAAATATGATTTAATATTTACTATAATAATTTTGAATAATTTTAAAAGGAGCCTTAGTGGTTTGTATATTAGAGACATTCTTAAAGAAAAAAAGCCCTCATTGTCGTTTGAGATTTTCCCGCCAAAACAAGATTTACCAGTTGATAAGGTATACGATACTTTAGAAAAGCTTAACACCCTATCGCCTGATTATATCAGCGTAACCTATGGTGCGGGTGGATCAAACAGCGACAGAATGATGGAAATTGCTACTACTGTGCAAGGTAAGATGAATCAAACAGCGTTAGCTCATTTTACTTGTGTAGGCGCTAGCAAAGAAAACGTTGAGTCAAAACTAATAGATATGCAAGGAGCCGGGATAAAGAATATACTTGCATTGAGAGGAGATATTCCGGTAGGTATGGATGCTAGTGATGCGTTTACTTCTTATCGGTATGCAAGTGATTTGGTAAAGCATATAAAAAGCACTGCTGATATGAGTATTGGTGTTGCGGCGTATCCTGAGATGCATTATGCAAGTGATGATAGAAAATCGGATATCGAAAACCTCAAGATAAAGGTTGATGCAGGAGCTGATTTTATCGTTACTCAAATGTTTTTTGATAATAATGTGTTTTTTGAGTTTAGGGATATTGCAAAAAAGGCAGGCATTCATGTACCAATGGTTACAGGTATAATGCCAGTCCTCGATGCTACACAAATACTTAGGATGACAAAGATGTCTGGATGTTCTATTCCGTCTAAGTTGTCGAGGATGTTTGCTAGGTATGAAAGAGATAATGAGAGTATGAGGGATGCTGGGCTTGATTATTGTATTGAACAGATAAATCAGTTAATTGAAAACGATGTGGATGGTGTTCATATTTATTCCATGAATAAATGGGAAGCAACTACAAAAATTGTTAATGCGTGTGGGCTTAGATAAAGAGTTATTTGGGTTAAAACAAAAAGCTGATACTGCTAATGCAGTGTCAGCTTAGTTTTTTGAATATGCTTCCCACCACTCGTCCCCATTCTTTTTTGAATATGAGCCTTGTGCTTTTCTTTGTTTATCCTTTGTTTGCGTTTTTTTAAAGCGTTCATAAGATTTCTCTCGGTTTAATACAAAAACATTTTTTGACTTGCCGAGTGAGAAAAATATTGTAAGCCATCCGCTTATCTGGTAGAGGAGTATTCCGCACAAGAAACCGGCAAAATGTAGAATTATATTGTCGATATCAAATGTTCCATTTCTAATTATCAGCTGAAGTGCTTCTATTAGACCAGACAAAACTAGTGCGATTAGTATGCTTAAACCAATTAATCTTTTTTTCTTAAAGCTAGCATAAACAAATCCATATGGCATTGTTATGCTGGCGATACCTAAAAGATATAAGATTGCTTGTAATGCTGAGGTTGAATATGATTTGAAACTATTAGTTATGGTTTCAAATAATGTAAAGCTTGTATACGAGGGGGTAACAGTGGAAAAAAACATGAGGATAATCACTATTGATTGGAATAACAATAAAAATTTTGCACTACTAGTGAAATACTCGTCAAAGGCTTCTTGGGTGAAGAATCTTGCGCGCGAGGCACTGGCCATCATACGGCATATGCCGTATATAATCGTTGTGATAAGCCAAGCTATCATAGGATACTGTATTGCATGAAATGTGATAAGACTGGTAAAATCAGTTAACCCAACCTGAGAGAAGCATGAAACCACGTAACTTGCGGTAAAGAAGAGTGACATCCAGCCTATTACTGTTACTAGATAATGCATTATTCTAAATTGACCGAATAATAATAGCGTAGCTATCCCCATTAACGCTATACTTAATGAGAATGTTAGGAGCCCAAATGTTATTAGTGCAAACGAAAAATATATTATACTTATGATAATAAAAGCAATTTGCTTTCTGTTATATTCCCTAAACCCATTCGTAATTATTCGAGCTACTAGAATTCCAAAGCAAGGTGTTGTAACGCTAAGTAGGATTTCTGAATTTTGTATACAAAAGGCTGACATAGCAAATGCCGCAATGGTTAAAATATAGTCTACATATTTTGGCAATATGATGCGCCTCCTTGTATTTTATAGAAGTATTATACAATAAATTCACCATTTTTTGTAAGATCGTACGCATTTTAGCGGAATATATATAAGTTTCACATACAGCAAAGGAGAATATTAGATGAGTTCACGTTATGATGTAGTAGTAGCAGGACAGGCTTGTTTAGATTTGACACCCAAATTTAAGGATAAAAATAGGCGTATTGAGGATATTTTTAAGCCAGGAGGCGGGATGCGGCTAAACGGTATTGAGTTTTCTGGAGGAGGCGCCGTTTGTAATACTGGGCTTGCCTTGCATAAGTTAGGAATAACGACATTGTTGTGGGGACAGATAGGTGACGATGCTTTTGGAAGCCAGCTACGTCTGCTTTTAGAGAATAAGGGTGCAGTTGTAAAACTAGTAAAAAAAGATTATGAGACAACTTCGTATACTTTAGTTATTGTCCAGCCTGGTCAGGATAGGATTTTTTTGCATGACCCAGGAGTTGATGATTCATGGAAAGCTGCCGATATGGATTATCAATTGTTGAAAAAGACTAAAGTATTTCATTTTGGCTATCCGACAGCTATGGCTAGCATGTATTCAGACGGTGCCGTTGAGTTAACTGAATTATTTAAGAATGCAAAGCAGACAGGAGTTTTAACATCACTAGATATGAGCAGACCTCACCATGGTGCAGAAACGCAGGATTGGGTAGCGATACTTGAAAGAACACTTAGGTACGTTGATATATTTTGCCCTAGCGTTGAGGAGGCAATTGCGCTGCTTGAACCTGAATTAAATAAGGCACTAATCAAAGAATCAAACGAACTTAGTGTACCATTGCATGAATTAATAGATCGCGCCAAGGTAATGGAGATGGGGCAAAGATTTGTAAAGATGGGTGCAAAAGTTAGTTTTATTAAATGCTCGATTAACGGTATGTACTTTTGCAGCGGATCAGACGGATTGGGGGAGGATTACATTGGCTGGGAAAACAAAAGTATTTGGCAAGATGCGCTTGTTGCCGGCGACGTAATATCAACATCTGGAGCGGGAGATACCGCAATTGCAGGGTTGTTGTCTGGTGTTGTTAACAAGCTTTCGCCAATCTTTGCGCTTAAGTGTGCAGCTATGGCGGGGGCTATTGCTGTTACCAGCTTAGATAGCCAACAAAACTTGCCTAGTGATTACAAACAGCTATTAGAACTTGCCCTAAAATCAAAATCTATTTTGCAAAAGTAGTAGTTAGCTCTATTATGCGACAATAATACACGGTGTTTCGACAAGGATATTCATTGATACATTGCAAAATAAAAACTAAAATAGTATTAGGATGTTAATACGGTGGGTATGGAGCTAAAAGGAGCTGTTAGCTATGAAAGTCGTTTTTGACGAAAGAAAACCTGTGTATCTGCAAATAGTAGACGATATTAAATCCAAGGTGGCAGTGGGCAGAATAGTGTGCAATAATAAGCTCCCATCTGTTAGGGAGATGGCTGTTGAATATGGAGTGAATCCTAACACCATGCAACGAGCTTATCGGCAACTGGAGTACGAGGGAGTTTGTACGGCTATTCGAGGGACAGGGACTTTTGTTTTAGACGATAAGAGTTTAGTAACAAGGCTTAGGCAGGAAATGTCTGAGGCTTACATCGATAATTTTTTACAGGATATGGAAAAGATTGGACTAAATGGAAATGAGGTTGAGCAAGCTGTTTCATCTGCACTTAGGCGAAGTTTAAGGATTAGACCAGCTCGATAAAATTTGTTTGAGAGTATTCGTTATTATACGAATACTTTTATTATATTTTGGTAACAACTAAATCTAAGAAGAAATGAGACATGATTATTTGTCAAATTCAACAATTAGCTTGGAGGAACCAAAGGATGAGGAATAAAAAATTAGTTTTTGTTTTACTGGCCATAATGGTGCTGGGCTTAGTGGTGTTAGCTGGTTGTGCAAACACTAACGACAATACTGACAATACACAGTATTCTCCGATGGCAGTACCGGGGACCATTGCACCTGAGGGAGCAACTCAGTCTCCACCAGTTGAAACGAATCAAACTGGAACCAACACAGTGGCTCCAACCGTTACCATTACAGCTACACCATAACTCATGGGTATAGAACTATTATTCTAAAACTAAAAACCGATAGCGTAATAAGGAAATACGCTATCGGTTTTGTGTTATACAAAATTTAAATGGTTTTATAAAACGCGTTAGTATCGGTCGTGCGATAAAACAGCATCTGTTCTTGACGAGATTTTAGCATGTTTTCATATCGGACGCAATCGAGGAATGTTTGTCCTTCTTTTAAAAATGTACGAGCATGCTTATAAACGTCTCCGTCTGGTGAATGTATGGTAGTTACGCTTGCTTTTATTGCCCACATTTTTCCGCGCATGTAAAGTAAAGTGTTAAGTGCCCAAGAAGCATCTTCAGATTCGCTACAAGCTGATAAAATGCTCATACATGCATCGATTGAGTATGCACATAAAGAAAAGGCAATATCGGCTTCTTCACCCTTATCATTTTCGAACTTGCTAATCCAGCCAGCTAGACGTGGATATAGTTTTTTATATGCCTGAATAGCTTCTTCTACTTTGTTTAGACCAGCATAACAAACAGCAGTATCGATGCTAGTGCTAAGACTTTCGTATTCTGGAGAATTTGTTTGTAGAGTTTTCAGCTTATCAAGAGCATTAAGGGCGTTTTTAAATAAACGCTTTTTCATATAACAATAGGATTGTACGCCTAGCACGTATGGGTAAAAATATTTGTTTGGGGTATCGGACTTTTCGAGTATCATTTGAGCATATGAAGCTTGTTTAACGGCAACATCTAGGTATTCGGCAATTAAACAGCTTTCGATAGAGCGAATTAGTAAGTCCATAAAATCATCTGAGTCTTCGCCGAGTATATTTCTTGATTCAAGTAAAATGCGTTGAGAAATAAAAAAAGCTGTTTCAAAACTCTTTAGTTCTATTTGTTTATGCTTATAATCGTTGAGTGCTTCGATGCCTTCCTTAGCGACGGCAGACAACAGCTCATTAAATCCGTCGTCTTTATGGGTTGCAATCCAAGAATTATCTATCATTTGATGTTCCTTTCGCGTGTTATTAAACCTAAGTACATTTTAGATTGATGTAATGTGCCATGTCAAGGTGATGCAAGGAGGTAAAAGAAAATATAGTATGGACAAAATAGCCTAGGAAAGCAGATATCGACATTTTTTTGTGACGCAAGGTAAATTTTAGACGTTTTTAAGGGCAAAAAGTCTTGAATATCGCAAGGTATTGTGTTACGATATGCACGTAAATCTGTGAGTTGGTTTTGCCGTTTAAAACACAAACTAGTGATTCTTATTTGTACTAGCTATTTTGCTTACAATAGACATGCTTTAGTTTGTCAAAGGTTTTGTGCGGCGTTCAGTTCATTATGTTTCTAAAGATTTTTTTTAGAATAGATTCAAATTAAGGAGAGTATTTAAATGTTGAACTTTGATCAAGTAACATGTACCCTAAAATCGGTTCTAGGCAAAGAAACTGGAATCGCTGTAGTTCGTGGCGACGAAGATTATTTCGAGAGAGCTGCCAATTATGAAATCTCTTTGGATGCTTATGAGCAAATCGTGAGCTATGCACAGTTCATCGGCGTTGGCGAAAACTTCAAAGATGCAGTTGACACTTTCAAAACTCCTCAGGGACAGCTTCCTGCTGGCTTTAAGGTTGCTTTCAACCTAGAAGCAGACTCAGTTGTTAAAGTTGAATTGGTTCGTGACATTGCTTATGATAAGAATGGTCAGAAGCGTCCAACAAACGTTTTGTTCTCAGCTGACAGCGCTAACCCTTACGAGATAGAGCCTTGTGCTCCTTTGCTTGCTAACCTAACTTGTAACCCTGGTATCGTTTATGACTTGTTCATTAACAATCCTAAGGCTAACGTTGGTAACAAGTTCAAGACTCGTGACGAAGTTATGGATGAGATCGGTCGTATCTTGGGACCTGGCTGTGACATCTCTGTTGAGTTGAATGACCCATTCGGATCTTCTGAAGCTCAGATTCTTGAAGAAGCTAAGAAGTTTGAAGAGATGCTAACAAAGCATCGCGTAGTTATCAAGGTTCCTCACACAGGTCCTGTTAACAAAAACAACGTTTCTCAGCTGCTAGAAGGCGACAAGCGTTTAGACGTTAGCTATAAGGGCGGAAAAACTGAAGATTACTTCCGTGGTCACAGACTTGCTCTAATGCTACAGGAGAATGGTTACCGTGTTAACTATACACTAATGTTTGAGCCTTACCAGACAAACATGGCTCTACAGGCACGTCCTTATTTCATCAACACTTTCCTACGTCATCGTCTAATCCAGAGCACAAAGATGGTTGCTTTGGTTGGCGCTTACAACGAGAGTAAGGATCAGAGCTATCTAAAGGATCTACGTTCATTCATGGTTGCTAACGATTACTTCAGTGCAAACGAAGCTGATGTTGACTTGCTAACAGTTCTGGAAACAGCTGAGCATTTCGTAGCACTAAGGAACTTCGAGAATCCTGAGGGCAGCGACGGTTTGGACGGCATGCGTCATAACCTACGTCTACTTCGCAACTGCAACATGGAAGACACCAGACTAATCGTCTGCTCCATGGAAGGTGACACAAACTATCCTGACATCGACAAGCTTCTTGCAGAAGACGAGTTTATCGATATGAACGACAAAGTTGTTATCACAGCTGAGCCTTCATATTTGGCACGTTTCACAGCTAACAACCAGGTTGTTTCTTACCAGAGACGTTTCATGAACGCTGCAAAGGGAATGAAGTAAAAACATTTTAATTGAATATAATTAACTAGTACATAAGCTGCGGTCATTATTTGACCGCAGCTACTGGTTTATTATTCTTTTTAAGGAGGAATATTATGTCTAAGTATGATACAGTAGTTTTTGATTTTGATGGAGCCGTTGCAGACACTGCACCTGATATTATTCAATCTGTAAGCCATATCATCGATTTAGTTGGTAGCACTCCACGTTCTAATGATTTTATTGCTCACGCAATTGGCGGAGGAGCAAAGAAGATACTAATTCGATGTTTAGACGAAGAATTTCATCCTCGGGTAGATGGTGATATACTCACATTATTTAAAGACCATTATGACGAAAATTGTGACATTTATACGTCTCTTTATCCTATGGTTAATGACACACTTGCAAAAATTAAGGACATGGGAATAAAAACAGGGCTTGCTACAATGAAGGTGCGTAAAGCGACTTTGAAGATATGTAAGACATTAGATGTTGAAAAATTCTTTGATGTTATTGTGACTCCGGAAGATGTAGAAAAACCTAAGCCTGATCCAGAAAGTGTTATGAAGATTTTGGATGCTGTTGGGTCAACTCCAGCTAAATCATTGATGGTTGGGGATACGAAAACAGATATTTTAACTGCTCAAAATGCGGGGATGGATGTTGCCGTGGTTCCGTATGGCTACGGGGATTTTGAAGGCATGAAGAAATGCAATCCAACCTATATAATAGATACATTTGACCAGCTTCTGCCGATCATAGCTGGTAAATAGCGGTTACCATGGTGAAAAATTTAACTTACTTTTAACTTTGATAATAAAAAAACAATGTACTAATTGTGGCATAAATATATAAAAATTTTTAGAGAATTACATAATTTATTGTTGTAATTTTGAAAAAGCAATGTTAGAATAACTTAGTATTAGACGAGCAATCATTCGCATAATGTACTTAGTAGGACGGTATAAACAAGTACAGTGCTTTAAACTGGTTTTAGTTTAGTCGCGCATTATTATTTTTTTCTGCGGCTAATAAAATAACAGGAGGTATTATTGTATGGAACTTTCTTCAATCTTACTCGCGTTTGCAGCCGGTATCGTCGGCGCATCCATGGGCGGCATTCAGTCGTTCGTATTCTGCGGACTTGTAGGAATGGCAGGCATGGGCATAGACGCAGCTTTAGGCGGCGGCTTAGCTTGGATAGGTGCTATTCCATTCGGATTCTGGTTCCACCCAGCTATGGCATTCCTAGGCGGTGTTGGCGCTTCGGCTTATGCTCGTAAAATGGGTTACATTGAGTCTGCTAAGGCAGGGGTTGGCGCTCCACTTGTAGACGTGAAAAAACCAGATGTATTGCTAATTGGTGGTCTTGTTGGTGCTATTGGTTATATCACTATGATATTACTAACAGGCGCAGATTTCCTAGGAATCAAAGCAGACGGCGGCGCAATCGCAATCTGGCCTTTGTCCTTGATTCTTAAAGCTATCTTTGATGGCGGCGATATCTTTGGCAAGGTTCCTGATGAGATCAAAGCTAAAGGCGGACGTTTTGCAAACGACTACGGAATTTGTTGGGCTCCTCAGCACCGTGGTGGCTTCCAGAAGGTAGTCTTAGGACTAGGCTGGGGTGCTGTTTCTGCTTATGCAACATGGTTCACTTTCTCTCTACCAGGATGTGAAACGTTTGCACCTTACATCGGATTCTTCATATCTGCTTCAACTTTGTTCTTCCTATTAGGCGGACAGAACATTCCTGTAACTCACCACATTACATTACCAGCTGGCTACGGCGTTTTGTTGCTAGTTACTGCTAATGGTGGTAGTATTGAAGGCATTGCACTATATGATGCTCTTCTATGGGGCGTTGCAATGGGTATGTTCGGAGCATTTTCTGGCGAGTTCTGGGCAGACGTATTCTATGTATTCGGTGATGTTCACGTTGACCCACCGGCAATGGCAATTTGTACAGTTTCATTGTTCACAATGACATTCTTCCCAGCACTAGGACTAGATAGTGGAGTTATTGTTCCTATCGTAGTTATAGCTCTATCATTGGTTGCTGGATTCCTTGGCAAGCCAAGAGATGCAATTGCTTAAGTTTGAAATCTTAAGTTAAAACTTATTTATTAAAGAGTACGCGCACTTGTTAAACAGGTGTGCGTACTTTTTTGTGCACATTTATTTGAAATAATTTAATATTTCTTAACACTAGATTCTTTCTTGAGGGATAATATTAAAAAGCGGGGCTAATCTATTTAGTCCCGCTTTTTTTTTAAAGCATATGTTGAACGTTAGTATACCATCGAAAATTGCAGCAACTAAACCGAAGTTAAAAAAGGAAACTAATACCCAGCATATTTATTATATACAAGTTTTTGACATAATAAAATAAAATAATCATAAAATGTGTATAAATAATTATCATTATAAAAATTACTGTTGTAATTATATACAAACGGTGTTAGAATAGCTTATTATTAAACATGCGATATCTGGTATGTTGTATTTTCGAAATTATAAATGGGGCGGGAAATGTTTTAACACAGATTATGTTTTAGTCGTTTGCTTTTTTACGACTAATAAAATAATAGGAGGTATTATTGTATGGAACTTTCTTCAATCTTACTCGCGTTTGCAGCCGGTATTGTCGGCGCATCCATGGGCGGCGTTCAGTCGTTCGTATTTTGCGGGCTTGTAGGAATGGCTGGAATGGGTATTGACGCAGCTTTAGGCGGCGGCATAGCTTGGATAGGTGCTATTCCATTCGGATTCTGGTTCCACCCAGCTATGGCATTCCTAGGCGGCGTTGGTGCTGCTGGTTATGCTCGTAAAATGGGTTACATCGAGTCTGGTAAGGCAGCTGCAGGTGAGCCACTTGCAGACGTAAGAAAACCAGATGTACTACTTGTTGGTGGTCTAGTTGGTGCTATTGGTTATATCGTTATGATAATAATCACTGGTGCTGATTTCCTAGGAATTGCTGCAGATGGCGGCGCAATTGCAATCTGGCCTGTATCTTTGGTTCTTAAGGCTATTTTTGACGGCGGCGATATCTTCGGTAAGGTTCCCGATGACATCAAAGCAAAGGGCGGTCGTTTCGGTAATCACTATGATGCATGTTGGGCTCCTCAGCAACGCGGTGGCTTCCAGAAGCTAGTCCTAGGACTAGGCTGGGGTGCTGTTTCTGCTTATGCAACATGGTTCACATTCTCTCTACCAGGATGTGCTGGATTTGCACCTTTCATTGGATTCTTCGTATCTGCTTCAACTTTGTTCTTCCTACTAGGTGGAATGAACATACCGATAACTCACCACATTACATTAACTGCTGGCTACGGCGTTTTGATGCTTGTTACTGCTAATGGTGGTACTGTTGAAGGCATTGCGCTATATGATGCGCTTCTATGGGGCGTTGCAATGGGCATGTTCGGAGCATTTGCTGGCGAGTTTTGGGCAGACGTATTCTGGGTATACGGTGATGTACACGTCGACCCTCCCGCAATGGCAATTTGTACAGTTTCTCTGTGCACAATGACATTCTTCCCAATGCTAGGACTAGATGGCGGAGTGGTTCTTCCAATCATAATCATAGTATTATCTTTGGTCGCTGGATTCTTGGGAAAACCAAAGAATGTAGTTGCTTAAGTTTGAAATCTTAAGTTGAATATGTAACATTAAAAAGTACGCGCACTTGTTAAACAGGTGTGCGTACTTTTCTGCATTAATTTAATACAATTGTTTAAAACAATCTAGTGTTTCTAGGGTTATGCATCTTCACGGCGCATGGTGCGAAAAAGTGGAGCTAGGCAGACAAGGCCTGCTATTCCAACTAAAGCATAAACAATGCGCGCACCGGCTGTTAGCATGCCGCCGAAAATGGCAGCTACTAGATCAAAGTTAAAAAAGCCGATTAATCCCCAGTTTATTGCTCCTATGATAACTAATGCGAGGGCTAGTTTTTCAAAAGAATACAAAAAAACCACTCCTTATCGTAAGATTTCATTGCTATTATATACAGACTAACAAGAAATTATGCATATACAGAAGTAGCTTCATAGTTTTTGGTAAATATTTGGTTTTTTAGTCTATAATGTACTCAAGCTCCAACTGATCAAAGTTAATTGATTCAATAAAGTCTGAGTAATTAAAAATACATCTAGAAAAATATTTCATATCTCGAGTATGTTTACTTAGCCACACAGGCTGAGAAATTTCGAGTGCAAGGCAGATCTTCTCTAATAGAGGAGCGAGTTCGGCTTCGTCTTGCCAAAAAAGATGATTGCACCCTTCTACGTGGCTAGCAATGATCTTCTGATCCTTTTTAATTAATGCCCATACTTTTTGCATAATGTTTCCCCTATCTTGAGATTACTCTTTGACTATTTATACATTATATTGCTAAACTAGTAAAGAGTGAAATGCTTTTTTGGAGGTGAGGCAATTGTATATAGACAGAGTATGTTGTAATTGTGAGATTATTCAAACAACAGAAAATAATGAAAGAGTATTATTAATTCATAATGATGCTTATATAGCTACAGATAAATTACTTGATGATTATCGTGAAGCAATAAGGCTAATATACATTGATCCACCCTTTAATACAGGTAAGCAATTTTATTATAAGCAACCCGTATCAAAAAAAGGCCATAACGGCGATAAATCTTTGCACATAAAACACATTGCATACGATGATAGCTTTAAGAATGGGAAGATAGAATATATTGCCATGATGAAACAGGTGCTAACAGTTGCACATAAGCTATTGGATGAGCAAGGGAGTATATATGTCCACGTTGATTATAGAGTTTCTGCATATATTAGATTGATGTTGGATGAAGTATTTGGAGAAAATAATTTTTTAAACGAAATAATTTGGCACTATAAATCGGGTGGGAGAGCTACTAAACATTTTAGTAGAAAGCACGACGTGATTTTTTTCTATAAGAAGGGTAAAAAGAATACTTTTAATCCGTTAGCGGCAGCAAAACGGCGTGGTGATCAAAGAAAAAATCACATGAAGAAGCAGATAGATAGCGATGGAAGGGTGTATTATTCGATTCGTACCAGCGGAAAGCTATATAAGTACTATGATGATGATCCAGTTTATCCAAGCGATGTCTGGGATGATATCTCTCATCTTCAGCAAAAGGACCCTGAGCGAACGAATTATGACACACAAAAGCCGATAGCATTGCTTAAAAGAATAATTGGGGTTTCTACAAATCCCGGTGATTTGGTTTTAGATTTATTTTGTGGTTCGGGTACAACGCTAGTAGCAGCGCAGGAACTAGGCAGAATAGCTATTGGGGTTGATGCGAGCCAGCATGCGATCAATGTATGTAGGAAACGGTTACTGTCAAAAGGATCGTCGGTAGCTATTTGCCATGAAAATAATAATGTTAAAGAGGTAGCCTATATTAAAATAGATTACTCTATTGAAAACGATGTTTTGACCATGCATATAGTTAAATTTGCGACTACAGATTGGGACTCGGGTTTATATGAAAATGAAAAAACTATGCAAATTAGTTTAGATGACAGGGGCGTTTTTCAAAATTCAATGGAGTACAATGATTTGGGAAATAATGATTATTGTTGTGGTGTGGATGCAATTGATTACATAGCACTAGGAGAAATGGATGGTAGTGAGTTTACTGCCATTGATTATAGATCTAGGATAGAAACTTCTGGCGAGATCAATACGGTTTTTGGTTTTAATGTTAAAACTAACAAAAATATGGCGTTGCAAATAGTAGACGTTTTGGGTAGAAATCATTATTTTAGCATTACTCTTTAGACTTCTTGACATGCATGAGCATTCGTATATAAAATAACAATTATACAAAGTAGTTAACGGAGGAAAACAGAATGGGCAAAAACCTTGCACAAAAAATAATCGCAGAGCATATCGTCGAAGGCGACATGATTGCGGGTAATGAAATATCGATGCGCATCGATCAGACTTTAACGCAGGATTCAACAGGAACCATGGCATATTTGCAGTTTGAAGCTATGGGTGTTCCAAGGGTAATGACAAAAAGAAGCGTTGCTTATATAGATCATAATACGCTACAAGCGGGATTTGAAAATGCAGACGATCATAAATATATTGGAACAGTTGCCGCAAAACATGGGATATATTTTTCAAAGCCTGGTAACGGAATCTGTCATCAGGTTCATCTTGAGAGATTTGGAGTACCTGGAATGACTCTTTTGGGTTCGGATAGCCATACTCCAACTGGAGGCGGTTTGGGCATGCTTGCAATTGGAGCGGGTGGTCTTGACGTTGCAGTTGCTATGGGTGGTGGACCATATCATTTTAATATGCCAAATGTAGTTAAAGTTGAACTTACTGGCAAATTATCTTCATACGTTACGGCAAAGGATGTTATTCTAGAAGTTTTACGCGTATTGAGCGTTAAAGGCGGCGTTGGCCGAGTCATTGAATATGCAGGACCTGGTGTTAAGACATTGAGTGTTCCTGAACGTGCAACTATTACAAACATGGGAGCAGAACTAGGCGCTACAACCTCGATATTCCCAAGCGATGAAATCACATATGAATTTTTGAAGGCGCAGAATCGTGAGCAAGATTGGGTCGAGTTAGTTCCTGATAGCGATGCTGAATATGAAAAGACAATTACAATTGAGCTTGACAAGCTAGTGCCGCTGGTTGCATGTCCACACAGTCCGGATAATGTATGTGAAGTAAGTAGCTTAAAGGATCTTAAAGTAGATCAGGTTGCAATTGGCAGTTGTACAAATTCGTCGTATGCAGATTTAATGAAGGTTGCAGCAATTTTGAAGGGTAAGACAGTGAACAAGGATGTTAGCTTGGTAATTTCGCCAGGCTCAAAGCAGGTTTATACTATGCTTGCTCAAAACGGAGCTTTAGCTGATTTGATTGCAGCGGGTGCACGTATTCTAGAGTCGGCATGTGGACCATGTATTGGTATGGGACAGGCTCCTTGCACCGATGCTGTTTCTGTTCGTACGTTTAACAGAAACTTCTTTGGAAGAAGTGGAACAAGGAGTGCCAGTGTATATTTGGTTAGCCCTGAAACTGCGGCAGTTACAGCGCTTACTGGTAAGTTGACAGATCCTACTACTGTTTTAGACGTCGAAATAAATATTGAGCAGCCAAAAGAGTTTTTGATAAATGATAACTTGATTGTGTTACCGGAAGATGAAGGTAATGATGTTGAAGTTGTTCGCGGGCCCAATATTAAGCCATTCCCACTTGGCGAGGAACTTGGTAAAGAACTAAATGGCAGCGTATTGTTGAAGATGGAAGATAATATTACGACTGATCATATTATGCCTTCTGGAGCAAAGCAGCTACCATATAGGTCAAACATTCCATTCTTGTCTGATTATTGTTTAGCACCTGTTGACGAAACATTCCCTAGTAGGGCCAAGGAAGCTGGGGGTGGATGTTTGGTTGCTGGTCATAACTACGGACAGGGTTCATCGCGTGAGCACGCGGCGCTTGTACCTCTTTATTTAGGCATTAAAGCTGTGGTTGCTAAATCGTTTGCAAGGATTCATATGGCTAATCTAGTAAACTCAGGTATTTTGCCTTTAGTATTTGAAAACGAAGGTGATTATGATGGAATCGATCAAGGTGATGAGTTAGTAATAAAAAATGTTCGTGAACAGATAAAAAATTCTGATTTTGTTGAGGTTAAAAACGTTACGAAGGGAACGAGCTTCCTTACTAAACTAGAGCTTTCGGATAGGCTAATCGATGTAGTGTTAGCTGGAGGGCTATTAAACTTTACTAAAGGACAGCTTAAATAATATTAATGGAAAAATCTGAACCCGTCACATGGTCACTTTTATTAGAGTTGTTTTTATCAACACTTAAGATTGGTACGATAACGTTTGGCGGTGGAATGGCCATGGTGGCTGTTATTGAACAAGAATTTTGTAATAATAAAAAATGGATTAAGGACACAGAGATGCTGGATATCATCGCTGTGTCCCAATCTCTTCCTGGGGTTATTGCAATCAATAGCTCAATTATGACTGGCTATCGTGTTGGCGGCGTAAAAGGGGCTATTTTAGCCACTTTTGGCGTTACGATACCATCGTTTTTTGTGCTTATAATAGTATCTCTTTTTTATACACAGTTTAGAGATAATGCATGGGTTAATGCTGCGTTTCAAGGACTTAGCGTTGGTGTGGCTGCTTTGATGGCTTCGGTGGTGGTGAGGATGGCGAAGAAGGTATTGCTAAATGCATGGGCAATAATTATTTTTGTTGCGGCTTTTTCAGTATGTTTGTTTACTGGAGTCAATGCGATTTGGATTATCCTTGCAAGTGGTATTATTGGATTTGCTATTAAAAGAGGGGGCGTTTGCTAATTATTGAGTTGTTTTTTATGTTTTTTAAGATAGGCTTGTTTTCTATTGGTGGCGGTTATGCGATGATACCCCTTATGCAACAAGAGCTTGTTGGAGCTAAACTTATGACAATGACCGAAGTTACAGATATGGTTGCTGTATCCCAGATGACACCAGGGCCTATTGCGGTTAATGCTGCTACATTTGCTGGCATGCGCGTATATGGTCTACCAGGAGCTATTGTTGCTACTGTGGGAGTGGTATTGCCTTGTGCAATAGTTTCGTTAGTTGTAGCTAAGTTCTTTTTCAAGAAGATGTATTCTCCAAGCGTTCAAGGAGTGCTGTTTGGGATTCGACCAACTGTAATTAGTTTGATAGCAGGCGCTATGGTAACGATTGCTATTCCACTATTGTTTACTGGATCAAATATTATTGATGTTAGAGCGATGATAATATTTGTTGGAGTGTTTTGTTTGGCGATAATAAAAGACGTTTCCCCTTTCAAGCTTATTGCATTATCCGCAATACTTGGATTACTGTTTTATGCTCCTATATACTAACAAAACATAATGAATCGTGAAAAATATGACGAAGTTATCCGGAAATTGATACAATGCTAATGAATTGTGGTATAATAAACAAAATACGTATTTTGCTATGGAGGAGCCAATGAAAAGAGAAAAGGTTTCAGAAGCTGTTATAAGGCGGTTGCCCAAATATTACAGGTATTTGAAAGATTTGGAGCGTGCAGGAGTTGAGCGAATATCGTCTCAAGAGCTTAGCAAAAAAATGGGCATTAAGGCAACACAGATAAGACAGGATCTTAATTGCTTTGGAGGATTCGGTCAGCAGGGTTATGGATATCATGTTAGCATGCTAAAAAAAGAAATCAAGGATATTATCGGGCTAAACAGGGAATATAATGTAGTTTTAATTGGTGCAGGGCACATGGGTAATGCATTAGCTAATTACATGGGATTTGGAAAAGAAGGTTTTAATATAATAGGTATTTTTGATAATCATCCTCAAATTGTGGGAACTTTTATTAGAAATATTGAGGTATTAAACATCGATAAAATAGATGATTTTGTTAAAAACAATAGAGTTGACTTATGCATAATTGCAACAACCAAGGAAAATGCACAAAATGTTGCAGATATTGTTATCGAAACAGGTGTTCAAGCAATTTGGAATTTTACGCCTGTTGATGTTGAAGCATATGAAGATGTATGCATAGAAAATGTGCATTTAAATGATAGTTTGTATACGTTGATTTATCGAATGAATGATTCTTGTGAGTAGTGATATTAGAAAGGATTCAAAGATGATGAAAGTTCTAAATGTATCTACGCGTGAGCGAAACTGTCATGGTGGATATTACCAAAGAGGTTGGTCGTATTGTAAACGAAAGCCAAATTACCGATGGTATTTGCACTATATATGTTCCACATACTACGGCGGCTGTTACAATAAACGAAAACGCGGATCCAGACGTGGTGTTTGATATGTTAGCGGCTTTTGATTCAATAGTGCCAAGGCTAAATTATAGGCACCGTGAGGGAAACTCTGACGCACATGTAAAAACTGCTTTAGTTGGAACCTCAGAAACGGTTATAATTAAAGACGGAATGCTGCAGTTAGGTACATGGCAAGGGATTTATTTTTGTGAATTCGATGGGCCTAGAAGAAGAAAAATATTTGTCTATATATCATAAAAGTAATTCAGGAGTGGCGATATGCGAAGAATAATATCTTTATTAGTTCTTTGTTGTGTTGCCATTCTTTTTGTATGTTGCAATCCAAACACATTGAAGAACGATGGAGCGTCAGCTACAATAACACCATCAGCCGAGATTGAAGATAGTAATGAAGATTTTAGGATCAATTTAGTTGAAGTTGAGGAGTTTACTATGACAAGTGGAGACAAAGCGGTCATGGTAGAATGTGTTATTGAGAACATATCTGAGCAGGAAAAAGATGTTAGTTCGATTTTGTGCTTTAGTTTGGCGTTAGATGACGGGGTCGAGGTATCTAGTGATATTAATGTTTTGAATGAAGATGGATTTAAGAGCACAGGAAAGATAGCATTGGATGATCATTTATATCCTGGAGAGACTCTGCAAGGTATAGCATATTTTTCTATACAACAAAACCAAACAGCGCAGAAATTGATATTCAGTCCACTTGATAACGAATATTGGCCAGACAACGAAAATAGTCTTTCGATAGACTTGGGATAAACAATTTTGGGGAAATTGACTTATTAGTTTAAACTATATTATGAATTTTACAATAGTGAATATAAACTATTACGGTTGTGTAACGACGTTATTAACAAAGAAAGATTTACAAAAAAATCGATTATTATTGTTTACAAGCATTATTTCATCATATATCATGATACTGTTGAGTGTACAATGTATAACCATGTATTAACTTAACTTATGGATATGGGTATTGAGGTATAGTGATGAATAACTACAAAAAAAGCAGAAGAAGAGTTTATTCTAAGAAGAAGCTCATTAATAATTTTAAAGTCAAAGATAAGAAGAAATTATTGGTTATTTCGGTAATCATTATTTCTTTGATATGTATAGGGATATTTTTGTTTGCAGACAGGCCGTTATCAGATGAACAAAAATTTGAGTTAAAACAAACCTTAGTTTATCGTGATGGCGTTTCTATTGCAGGAATAGATGTTTCGGGGATGACATATAATCAAGCTTGGGCGGCGATTGAGCCGGTAAAAGAAGAGTTGTTTAACAAGACTACGATTAAGCTGACTTACGAAGATGAAAGCTGGATGCTTACTGGTGATAAGCTTGGATTTACATATAACTGGGAGAAACAGCTAGAAGATGCGTTGTTTATTGGGTATCAAGGGAGTCTAGTTAAACAATGGAGCCAAACCAGTCAAAAAACTATAGATTTTGAAATAATGTACTCATATACTAATGAATCGGTAAAAGCTGCAATTAATATTGTCATGGAAGATATAAACAGAGAAGCGAAAGAGCCGTATGCTTCCGTCAATAATACAAGCAGTAGTGGCAAGTTTTATCTACCATGAAGGTAAGCCAGGTTTAGAGGCTGATCCAGATGTTGTATTTAATGATGTAATATCTGCGATAAATGAAGAAGATTTTGAAACACCAATTGAGCTAGATGTTGTCACATCCGAGCCGAAGCAGACTATTGACGATGTAAAGAAGGTTACAAAATACGTTGCTGGGTACACAACTGATATGAGTGCAGGTAGTTCTGCTAATCGTATACACAACGTAAAGAAATTAGCTAGTATCATAAATGGCGTAGTGGTACAACCGGGTGAAGAGTTCTCGGTTAATGACCTTGCTGGTATAAGGACTGAAGAAGCTGGCTGGGAAGCAGCTCCAGGTATTGAAAACGGGACATATACCGACCAAATTGGCGGTGGAGTATGTCAAGTATCATCAACATTATATAATGCGTTGTTATTATCCGATTTGGATGTTACAGTAAGGCAGCATCATTCATGGCCATCAACTTATGTTCCGCTTGGTCGAGATGCTACTATATCGTCTTATGGTCCTGATTTAAAGTTTGTAAATAACCAAGACTACCCAATATTTATTTTTGCGTCTGCAACGAATTCAAAGTGCTACGTAGAAATATATGGAAAGCCACTTGAATATTCTATTTCATTAGAATCTGTTTTAGTCGAAACGGTTACAGCCCCGACGCCTAAATACACAGAGTTCCCTGATTTAGAGGAAGGTAAAGAAGAGATTCTGTCGCCAACAAAGGATGGTCTTAAGGTTAAGGTATATAAATACTACTATAACTTAGATGGGACATTAAAAGAGAAGGTGTTAGATCACGAGGACTATTATCGTCCTTATCAGGGCGAAATAGCAATTGGTACATTGGCTACACCAACGCCAACCCCGACGCCAACTCCGACTCCTACACCTACTAAGTCTGCAAAAGCCACTTCGGATACCTCGACTTCTAGTGTAGATAATTCAGCGGGAACTACGCCAGAAGTACCTTAGGTTGCTTGTAGAATTATATTAGTTTAATTTTCAAAACAGGTTTATATTGATAGTTTGTGATTATGGAGAAGAAAATGGAAGAAAATAAAGATATAAAAAACGAAAACAGCGAAGAGAATATTGACGATGGTTCATCACAAAATGCTTATGATGATATAGAAGTCGGACAGTCCGACGTCAAAAATTGATAGCGATGATTTACAAGATAAGCCAGATAGCAATGTAGACGTAGAGTCTGAGCAACCATCTCTGGATTCAGATGAAAAGGGTGTTGTGGAGCAAGTTTCTACAGATAATCATGATGAGCCTAGTTCTAAAGGTACAGCGGGTGTAGGGAAACAAGGATTGGCAAAAAAGTTTTCTTTAAAGAGCATGTCTAAGCGCAATAAAATAATATTTGGGTCGTTGGCTGCGTTAGCTGATATTGTTGAATCGCAGCTGCTATTGTACTGTTTGTTGATCAGCCGCTTAACGAAGATGAAATTGCAACGCTTATGAAAAATGGCGTCTTTCATGAAAGTATAACTGTTAACGGGGTTAATATTGGTGGAATGACAGTATCAGAAGCTAAAGAAGCGCTGAATGCAGATGATGCTACGTCTGTGTCTGGATTCAAGTTGGAGTTTAAGCTTGATGATAGGAAATGGTCAATTTTGGGTAGTGAGATAAAGCTAAGTTCAGACGTTAACGATGTTTTACAAGAAGCGATGTTGTTTGAAAAGTCTGGCAGCTTATATAATAGAATAGCAAATAATAATGGCTGGGTTAAAGGTGCAAATGAATTTGTATTATCGTTTGTAGAAGATGAAGATGCGCTAAAAGAGAAGGTTGAGGCAATTGCTAAAGAAGCTACGGTTGATGTAGTTGAGCCTACCATCGATTTTGAGGGAGAAGACGATGGAGATTTTACGGTAGTAGATGGTACGAATGGATATAAGGTAGATGCGCAAACACTATTAGATACAGTGAAGGCAAGGTTTAAAGCACAAGATTTTTCTGTTATAGAAATGGAAGCTAAGGTTATAGAGCCTGAAATTTCTGCTGAGTATCTCAGAGAAAATACTGAATTGATTGGCACTTATACTACGGATTATAGGAGCAACTCAGATCGTATGTATAATATAGAAAAAGGCTCAGCAATAATAAATGGGACGGTTATTCAGCCGGGAGAAATATTTGATATTAATGCTATATTAGGGCCTAGAAGCTATGCATCAGGATGGAGAGGGTCGGCTGCTATTGTTAATGGTGCTAGATATGAGATTCAGGCTGGTGGAGGGGTTTGCCAGTTATCAACTACGGTTTATGGTGCGGTTTTAAGAGCTGATTTAGAGGTAGTTGAGCGTACTCCACACACTTTCCCGTCTGATTATGCCCCAATGGGGCAGGACGCAACAATTTCGACTGGCGGGCCCGAGTTTAAGTTTAAGAATACACGAGATATGCCAATTTATGTTGTTATGAAGGTTGATGGTAAAGGCCATGTGACCACATCAATTTATGGTCCACCTCATCCTGACGGATATACAGTAGAGATAACTTCGGTTACTGTTAGTAGCAAGGAGCCAGGACCAACTAAGATTACAGTTGATGAAACAAAACCAGCTGGATACAAAGAAAAGGTTGGGCTGTATCATAAGGGATATACAGTAAAGGTTTATAAGACTTATTATAAGGATGGGAAGCAGGTTGGCGACAAGATATATCTACATACAGATATTTATCCTGCAACCAGATTGGCTTATATAGTAGGACCAGAAAAGAAAGAGTCACCTACACCAGATCCTAGTGAGAGCTCAGATACTGACCCAACAGCAGAGCTTGAACCGACGCCTACACCAGACACACCCAGCTACTCCTTAAGTTAGTAGGAGACATAAAGTATAAATGAGCACTATTGCCAAGTTTGGTAGTGCTCTTTTTTCGTAATATGGTTGTTGAAATAGTATGACTATATTGCGAATATATGGTATGAATGATAAGATATAAAAAACTCTACGCAAATCTAGGGTTTTTGTGATGTTATGCGAAGGAGGAGTGCATATGAGTAAGAAATTGACAAAAGAGATTCTTGAGATCTTGAGGCAAGATTGTAGGGTTACAGCTGAGCAGATTGCAGTTATGATTGAAGCAGATCCTGAGGAAGTTGCAAAAGAGATTGAAAGGCTAGAAGACGAAAAGACCATCGTTAAGTATAACGCCGTTATTAATATGGAACAAGCGGATAAGGAGATAGTTCAAGCCGTAATCGAAGTGCGTGTTACACCACAAAGAGAGCAAGGGTTTGACTCATTGGCTAAGCGCATATATCGCTTTTCTGAAGTACGTTCAGTTTACTTGGTTTCAGGCTCATTTGATTTATTAGTATTAATTGAAGGATTGAGTATGAGGCAGGTTGCTACTTTTGTTGCGGAAAAGTTATCAGTGTTAGACGGAGTAATTTCGACCGCGACAAGTTTTGTTTTACGCAAGTATAAAGAAGACGGGGTCATCTTGATTGATGACGAGAAAGACGATAGATTGGTGGTGACGGCATAGATTATGATTGATTATAGTAAAATATTGACAAAAAGGATTGCGGGTTTGCCGCCGTCTGGTATAAGAAGATTTTTTGATTTGGCGAGCGAGATGAAGGACGCTATTTCTTTAGGCGTAGGTGAACCTGATTTTGTTACGCCGTGGAATATACGTGAAGCAGCAATTTATTCAATAGAAAAGGGACATACGCATTATACTTCCAACTATGGAATGATTGAACTTAGGGAGCTCATCGTTAAATATATGTCATATAGATTTGACCTTGACTATACTCCAACGCAGACATTGGTTACGGTTGGGCTAGTGAAGCTATAGACCTTGCTCTTAGATCAATTATTGAGCCAGGAGACGAAGTGCTTGTACCCGAACCATGTTATGTTTCTTATATGCCTAAAGTCGTAATGGCGGGCGGTGTGCCGGTGCCAATACGTATGCGTGAGGAAGATGAGTTTAAGCTAACGGTTGATAACGTTAAGCCGTTGCTAAATTCGAAGACAAAAGCAATTTTGGTTGCTTTTCCCAACAATCCAACTGGTGCTATTATGACCAAGAGCGAATTGAAACCCATTGTAGATTTGTTGCTTGAAACCAATGTTATGGTTATTTCCGACGAAATATATTCGGAGTTAACATATTTAGATAACCATGTTAGTATTGCAAGTTTTGATGGTATGTGGGAAAGAACAATCGTTATAAATGGGTTCTCAAAATCATTTGCTATGACAGGTTGGCGAATTGGATATGCATGTGGTCCAACACCTATTATAGATATAATGCTAAAAATCCATCAATATACAATGTTGTGTGCACCAATAATGGGACAAGCTGCCGCGCTTGAAGCATTAAGGTTTGGATTTTGAAACTGATTTTGAAGACGTAAAGCGAATGACTCGTGAATATAATAGACGTAGAAGGGTTATTGTAGATGGTTTCCGTGATATGGGATTCTCCTGTTTTGAACCTCTAGGCGCATTCTATGCGTTTCCTTGTATAGATTCAACTGGATTAACAGCAGATGAATTTTGCGAGGGATTGCTAGTGTCAAAGCAGGTTGCTTGTGTTCCATCGACTGCTTTTGGTGAATCAAAAGGATTCATGAGATGTTCATATGCGACGTCGCTAGATAATATCAACGAAGCATTAAAACGTATGCGAGAGTATATTGATGAATTGTAGAAGCTTATAATTATGATGATTAGAAATACGTTCTGAATGTATTATTGAAACGAGGTATGAATATGTATTGTATTAAATGTGGGAAACAGATGGAGGAAGGTCAAGCATTTTGTGCTCAATGTGGTGCTAGCCAAAACGCTCAAGCTCAGTCAGCATCATACCAGCAGCCAACAGGGGTTCAGTCTAATATGCTTGCAGCCATACCAGATTATTTGGCGTTATCAATAATTTCCTTGTTGTTCTTTTGGCCGTTGGGGATTGCTGCAATTATCAGCTCAAATAAGGTTAAGCAGTTTATTATGATTGGAAATTATGATTTAGCTAGAGACTACTCAAGAAAAGCGAAAACTTATTCATTGATTTGTATTGGTATCGGAGTTGCGCTAGCTATTATTATTGGAATAATATCGGCAACTACAATTGGAATGTATGGCCGATACTATTATTGATTACAACGCATCATATAAAACATGTACCTTGCTTAGCTAGGGGCATGCTTTATAGTAAGCTTTTATTAAATTGTGGACATGGAGGTTTCGGTATTGTATTGTGTTAATTGTGGAAAAGAATTAGATGATGAAATGAAATTTTGTACTGATTGTGGGAGTGCTGTAGGCGGTGGTTTTCAACAACAAGGTCATAATATTCCATCTATGGAAGAGCGGATGCATGCCAAAGCTACTATCGAAAATCACTTGGTAATTTCTATATTAGCCATTCTTTTCTTTTTGCCCCTAGGTATCGCTGCAATTATCCAGTCTATGAAGGTAGATCAGTTTATTATGATGGGCGAATATGAACTGGCAAGGAATTCTTCGGACAGCGCTAGAAAGTTAGCTTTAATCGGGTTAGGTATAAGCGCTGGAATTATTATTTTAGCCATTGTTTTTGTTATGGCTGTATTGTTTAGGGATAATAAATAACATTCCTTATTTTTACTATCATTAATAGTTAATGTAATCTTCTTCATATGCTAGGTGAGGCAATATTACTCTGTATAAGTGTAATATCTAGTGAATTTCGCTTTAAAAACTAATTATCGTTTTTAAATTTATGTACGAGTTCTTATAAGCAACAAAATAATGACACTATTTTGTTGCTTTTTTTTTGTATATTTTACGTAAACATAATTGCAAATATTGGTTATAGTTAAAATTATTATAAAATTAGGTTGATTACATGTTATAAGTATATTAAAATTGTGGTGAACTGTGAATTGTGAAAGGCTGGTATAAACCATGAACATCGTGTTGTGTAATCCTGAGATTCCACAAAACACTGGCAATATTGTAAGAACGTGCGCGGCAACGGGTTCGAGATTACATATTGTAAGACCAATGGGATTTGTTACTGAAGACAGGTATTTAAAGCGTGCTGGACTAGATTATTGGCATTTGACACCTGTCTTTTATTATGACCATTTTAAAGATGTTTTGGAAGAAGGTAAAGGTAACAACTTTTATTTTGCTAGCACACGGGGAAAGAACAGCCACGCAGATGTAAGCTATAACAAAGATGATTATATTGTATTTGGTAGTGAGAGCAAGGGGCCTGATGACGAGATAATTGAAAAATATATCGATTCGTGCATAAGAATACCAATGCGTTCAGGTGCTAGGAGTTTAAACCTTGCGAATTCGGTTGCGATAGTTTTATATGAAGCGTTAAGGCAAAACGACTTTATAGGTATTAAATAGTTTTTAATAATTTTACATACGAAAGCGAGATACTAATATGGGTATTGAGAGCATAATTAAGCTACTAGGTGGGCTCGGTCTTTTCTTATTCGGGATGAAGATCATGAGTGAGGGATTAGAGCGAGTGGCTGGCGATAAGATGAGGAACATCTTAGCCAAGCTGACCAACAACCGCGTTGCGGGCGTTGCTGTGGGTACAGGCGTGACAGCAGTTATTCAAAGCTCGTCTGCAACGACAGTAATGGTGGTTGGGTTTATCAACGCAGGATTAATGACGCTAATGCAAGCAGTTGGCGTTATAATGGGTGCCGAGATAGGTACTACTATTACGGCACAGTTGATTGCGCTTAAGCTAACTACGATTGCCCCGATCTTTATGTTTGCGGGCGCATTATTTATGGTGATGACCAAGAATCGTAAGTTGCATAGAATTGGCGAGATTATCGCTGGTTTCGGAATTTGTTTATTGGAATTGGAATGCTGGGTGACGTATTAAAGCCTTTAGCAGAGATGCCTGAGATTCAAAACTTTATGACCACTTTCCAAAGTCCGTTTATCGGCATCCTAGCAGGGGTTACCGTAACAATGCTTATCCAAAGTTCGTCTGCGTCTATTGGAGCATTGCAAACCATGGCGATTAGTGGAATGATTCCGCTTGAAAGCGCTGTTTTTGTGGTGCTGGGATGTAACATAGGAACATGTATCACGGCAGTTTTAGCCAGCTTGGGAGGAAACAAGGATAGTAAGCGAGCCGCAATTGTTCACGCAAGTTTTAACACTATCGGAGCGGTGGTATTTTTATTATTGCTTACTTTCACACCAATAATAGATGTAGTTAAGTCGATATCCGGAGATAATGCCAGCTGGCAGATTGCAAACTTCCATACATTGTTTAATGTAACAAACGTTATTCTAATGCTGCCATTTGCACATCTATTGGTTAAACTGGCAAATAAAATTTTGCCAACTAAAGAAGATGAAGAGGGTGCTGACGAGAAAAAAGATATTTCTAATCTTGGTAACATGATCATAGAAACACCATCGTTAGCTGTTTCATTAATTAAAGAGGAACTTTTGAGAATGGGACGTCTTTCTAAAAAAAATTATGCGATGGCAACTAATGCATTTTTTAAAAAGGATTATCCTATGATTCAAAAGGTACAACGGCGGGAAAAGAGTATTGACTATATAAATCAAGAGATAATTCACAATCTAATTAAGAGTACAACAGTTGACTTATCCGAAAATGATAAAGAAATTATTGGTGGATATTTCCATGTTGTTGGCGATATTGAGCGTATAGGGGATCATGCTGAGAACATTGCTGGATTTGCGATAATGTGTATTGATGATAACTTGCAGTTTACCGATGCAGCGAAAAAAGAACTTATTACCATGTGTGATAAGGTCAACGAAATTATCACATTAAGCTTTGAAGTTTTTGCATCTGGTGACGCAAATCGCATAGCTGAAGTTGAAGAAGTTGAGAGAGAGATTGATGCTATGCAGGTTGACTATAAGCAAAACCATATAAATAGATTAAGTGAAGAGGTTTGTATGCCAAAGAGTGGAGTAATATTTACCGATATGATAAGTGAGCTTGAGCGATCTGCTGATCATGCGCAAAATATTGCCAGATCGCTTAGGGGAAAACAAACCGATAAACAATGATTAATGTATGGTTAACAATTGTTAGTAGTTGTTAGAGGTTCATGATTTTGTTATACTTGATACAGTAGTATTGAGTGGAGGGACCTTAATGGTTGAAATAAGAACTGTAAAAAGCGCAGCTGATTTACGCAAGTTTATTGGTTTGCCATATAAGGTATACAAGGATTGCCCTTACTGGGTGCCCGAATTGCGCATAGAAGAAAAACTGATGTTGGATAAAGAAAAAAATCCATCTTTGAAGCTATGCGAGGTTGAATCATTTATGGCTATTAAGGATTCAAAAGTTGTGGGACGTGTTACTGCTATATTGAATAATCCTGCTAACGAAGTTTGGGAGGAAAAAGCTGTAAGATTCTGGATGCTAGATTTTGTTGAGGACTATGAAGTTGCAACAGCGCTTTTTGCAGCAGTTGAAGATTGGGCAAGGAGTAAGGGGATGACTCGCGTACAAGGACCATTAGGTTTTTGTGATCTTGATAAACAAGGTATGCTCATTGAGGGATTTAATGAAAAAGATTTATCTATAACCATCTATAATCACCCATATTATCCAGAGTTTTTGGAAAAGCTTGGTTATAGCAAAAAATACGACTGGGTGGAATATCAGGTAACTACCCCTCCTGTCGTGAATGAACGTGTGGATAGGTTAGCAAGCCTAATATTAAGGAAAAATAAGTTTAAGATACTTGATTTAAAATCTATCAAAGACGCTCAACCTTATTTGCCAGAGGCATTTGAAGTACTTAACGAGGCGTTTGCTGTACTAGATGGGGTGGTTCCACTTAATAGAGAACAAGCTGACATGTATATTTCAGAAAACATTAAATATATATCAATGGATTACTTAAAGGTAGTACTGGATAAGGATGGCAAAATAGCCGGATATGGCGTGGCTGTTCCATCTTTGGGTGAAGCTAAGAAAAAGAGTAAAGGGAAGCTTTTCCCATTGGGTTTGTTGCGTATGATGCGCGCTTTGAAAAAGAATGATTCGCTTGATTTATACTTTATTGCAGTCAGGCCTGAAATGCAAAACACTGGAGTTGCAGCTGTTATTCTTAATGAGTTTACCAAAACAGGAATTAAGAATGGTATAAAGATGGCTGAAACGGGCCCAGAGCTTGAGAGTAACGATAAGGTGCAGGCTATGTGGAATGGATATGAGTCAAGGCAGCATCGTCGCAGGAGATGCTACGTAAAGGATATTTAATCATATGTTCTTAGACCGTCTAATTTAGGCGGTCTTTTTTTTATAATAAAATGGCGATATTGATAGCGCAGCCACTATAAAAATTTCAATACCATTAGTCGATGCATTTTTGTATTCATGGATTGGAATGCTAATAAAGAATCGTAAATATTTTAATTGGATGTGACAAATGAATGCAAAAATAAAGACTAGCAAAAAAGATGTACTGCTTTTTATAATCATTGGATTAGCTGCTGGGCTGGTAAACGGATTGCTTGGCACAGGCGGCGGATTGATCGTGCTTTTGGTTATTGCAAGAAAGGTTAAGTCAGAGGCGCGAGCTCATGCCATGTCCACTGCTTGTGCTCTTATATTCTCTTTATTAAGTGCGTTTGCATATTCAACTGCTGGGAAGACAGACTGGTGGTTAATTTTTTCTGTCGCAATAGGAATGAGTATCGGTGGATATTTTGGAGCTAGACTATTAGGCAAATTAAAAGGTCGTACTCTAAAAATTCTATTAGGATCTTCTCTTACAGTGTCTGGATTATTAATGTTATTATTATAGGCTTATTATTAGGTGGTGAAGGTTTGTTATCGTTTTTTTTAGGCGTATTAGCAGGAGTGGCAGCTGGATTGGGTCTTGGAGGAGCTTCTCTATTAGTTCCATCTCTAATGTTTGTAAGCGGAGTAAGTCAGCTTCAAGCACAATCTGCTGGGCTATTTGGGTTTATACCAGCAGCGATTATTTCTACAGTAGTAAATATTAGAGAAAAACGTATTGATATGTATACATTTTCTTTAATTGCTATTCCAGGACTTGTAACCGCATGGTTTGGGGCAAAATTAGCGTTTATTCTTGAAGGAATGGCTTTAAGAACTATTTTTGCGGGATTTATAATTATTATTGGGATAACCCTGCTTTTTAATAGCATTTTCAGGAATCAAAGTAATAACATACAATAAAAAACATAGGTATTAATATGTACATGATGTTAAGTGCGTGTTATAATATTAACGATGTTTTCGTAATATTAACGCGTATTTTTTTTGTCTTTTTTAAAAAGAATAGGCGTTGTTATCAATATATTCATTTAATGAAAGAAGGTGTAAAGGTGAGTAAGGAACGTACGTTCAAGGGTGGAGTTCATCCCCTTGATCGGTTGCACCATGGCAAGCCATTGGCGCAAGATAAGCCTATCACCAAAGCAAAACCGCCGGTTACCGTTGTGTTGCCTGTTGCGCAACACATTGGTGCACCTGCAAAGTGCATTGTTAAGGTTGGTGACGAAGTGAAAATGGGTCAGCTTATTGCTGAGCCGGGAGGATTCGTTAGTGCGCCTGTTCACGCTAGCGTATCGGGTAAGGTTGTTGCTATTGAACCAAGATTGGTTGCGGCTGGAATGAAACCTTTATGTATCGTTATTGAGAATGATTTTAACGATACACCTCATGAGGATATCAAGCCAGTTGGGACAGTAGAATCCTTATCTCCAGAAGAGATCAAAAATGCTATTTCTCAGGCAGGCGTTGTAGGAATGGGTGGAGCGGCTTTTCCATTGCATGTAAAGTTGTCTATTCCTCCAGACAAGAAGGTGGACACTGTAATCCTAAACGGAGCTGAGTGTGAACCGTTCTTGACAGCAGACCATCGTGTTATGCTTGAGAATCCACAAGATGTTGTAACAGGGTTACAAGCCTTAATGAAGGTTGTTGGAGTTAGTAAGGGATACATTGGCGTTGAAGTTAACAAGTTAGATGCAATCAGTGAGCTGAGAAAGGCTATTCAGGGAAAAGAAGGAATAGAGCTTATTACGCTTAAAGTCAAGTATCCTCAAGGCGCTGAAAAACAGCTTATCAATGCTGTTACTGGACGCGAGGTACCATCTGGTGGACTTCCGGCTGATGCTGGTGTAGTAGTTTCAAACGTTGGAACAGCTGCAAAGGTTGCTAATGTACTCAAGACAGGGTTCCCTCTAATCGAAAGAGTTGTTACGGTTTCGGGTTCGGTTAAAGAGCCTGCAAACTTGTTAGTTCGTTTGGGAACACCATTTTCTGAGATTATTGATCAAGTTGGTGGCACTGTTGGTGAGGTTGGAAAGATATTAAACGGCGGTCCTATGATGGGACAACCAGTATATGATACCAGCGTACCAGTATTAAAAGGAACATCTGGAATACTGGCATTATCAGCTGAGCTTGCTAAATCAAACGAAGAAAGCAACTGTATTCGATGTGGACGTTGTAGCGATCATTGTCCAATTAGGCTTCAGCCTTTAAACATTGATGCTTTCTCTCGTATTAAGAATTATGAAAAATGTGAAGAGTATAACGCAGTCGATTGCATAGAATGCGGAGTGTGTTCTTTTGTATGTCCAGCGAAGAGACATCTTGTACAGTCAATCCGTTTGGCCAAGGGTGCTATTTTAGCCGAACGCAGAAAGAAAGCGTAGGGAGGAAACATTATGGAAAACACAATTATTTCCAGCTCTCCGCATATCCGTGAAAAAGATACCGTATCAGGCATTATGCGTGATGTTATTATTGCACTTATGCCTGCTGTTGTCGCTGCAATATTCTATTTTAGAATGAATGCTGCAATAATAATTCTTTTAGCGGTAGGTTCGGCGGTTATTACGGAGGCTTTAATACAAAAACTTACAAAGCAAAAGGTTACCATAAATGATTTGTCTGCAGCATTAACAGGCTTAATCATTGCACTTAATATTACGCCTACAGCACCATGGTATATACCTGTTATTGGATCTATGTTTGCCGTAGCCATTGTAAAACAAGTGTTTGGTGGACTAGGGCATAACTTTATGAATCCAGCAGTTGCGGCAAGAATCTTCTTGACCACTGCTTTTGGTGTTCAGATGACAACTTGGATAAACCCAGTAACAGTTGATGCAGTTTCGACTGCAACACCTTTGGCGATTATAAAGGGTACAGCGACTGGAGACCTGCCATCCGTTGTTAATATGTTAATTGGTAATCATGGCGGATGTCTGGGTGAAACCTGTTCAATTGCATTGCTATTAGGCGGTGTTTATTTATTAATTAGAAAAGTTATTTCATGGCATATTCCTGTATCGTTTATTGGGACAGTTGCACTTTTAACGTTTGTATTCGGCCCAGATGGACTGTTTACTGGAAACGTAGTATATCATGTACTAGGCGGCGGACTACTTTTGGGTGCTATCTTTATGGCAACTGATTATGTTACCTCGCCAGTATCACAAAAAGGCAAAATCATCATGGGTGTTGGATGTGGATTGATCGTTGTGATCATTCGTTTATTAGGCGGCATGGCAGAGGGTGTTATGTTCTCTATTGCGCTTATGAACTTAGTGGTACCAATCATTGATCGTGTTACAAAACCGAAGATTTACGGGGAGGTAAAAAAAGATGCGTGACATGTTAAAACTCGCTCTAAAACTTTTCCTCGTTTGTGTAGTTGCTGCTGGACTATTAGGATTGACCAACAGCATTACGAAGGGACCAATTGAAGAGCAAAAGGTCGCTGCAAGCCTAGCTGCTAATAAGGCAGTGTGTACTGAGGCAACAACCTTTGAAGAAATGAATTTGGATGAATTAAAGGCAGATGCTGCTTGGACTGATGACTTTAACACAATTACAGCCGTGTTGGCAGGCAAAAACGATGCCAAAGAAACTATAGGCTATGCAATTAAGGTTACAGCTTCCGGTTATAACGGCGATGTCAATATGACAGTTGGTGTTGGACTAGATGGTACTTATAGCGGCATGAGCATTGATTATCAGAACGAAACAGCTGGCTTGGGTGCTAACGTAGTAAAAGAAGACTTTAGGGATCAGTACGCTGGCAAAGCGACCAGTACTGAGTTGTCGGTATCAAAGACAGGTCCAAGCGACACTGAGATTCAGGCGTTAGCTGGTGCGACTATAACTTCTAAAGCAGCTACAAAAGCTGTAAACGTGGTGGGAAGATTTGCAAACGCCTTCTCGCTAGGCGAATAGTGTGAAAGGGGTGTATTAAATGAAACTTGGAAAAGTATTCTCAAACGGTATATTGAACGAAAACCCCGTCTATCGTCTTGCGCTGGGAACTTGTCCTACTATGGCAGTTACCACATCAGCAACTAACGGCATTGGAATGGGACTTGCGGTTATTTTCGTTCTAGTATGTTCAAACTTAGTTATATCATTAATGCGAAACTTTACTCCCGATAAGATACGTATCCCTGTGTTTATCGTTATCATAGCGTCGTTTGTTACGATAGTACAGATGCTGATTCAGGCATTCGTGCCAGATTTAAATGATTCACTTGGAATATTCATTCCTCTAATCGTTGTTAACTGTATTATTTTGGGGCGTGCTGAAGCATTCGCTTCTAAGAACAAGCCTCTAGCATCGATTATGGATGGACTGGGAATGGGAATTGGATTTACTTTAGCAATAACATTTATTGCTATTATACGTGAGCTTTTGGGTGCAGGAACAATCTTTGGTATAACTGTACTTGGAGCTTGGTATGCACCTATGCTAGTATTCATACTTGCACCAGGTGGATTCTTGGTATATGGATTACTGATTGCGTTATTCAACAAACTTATGGATAGACCAGCTAAGGAAGGAGGTAAAGCATAATGGATTATGTATGGGGAATATTCTTGCTACTTGTTAGCACGATCTTCGTTAATAACTTTATATTATCAAAGATATTGGGTATATGTCCGTTCTTAGGTGTTTCCAGCCAGATGAGTTCTGCTGTGGGCATGGGCTTTGCCGTAACCTTCGTTATGGCTATGGCTTCCGTTATTACTTACTTGGTACATTATTTTATTCTGGTTCCACTAGGGATTGAGTTTATGCAGACCATTGCGTTTATCTTGGTAATTGCATCACTCGTACAGCTAGTTGAGATGGTATTGCAAAAGAGCAGCCCGACGCTTTATCAGTCTCTGGGTGTATATTTGCCACTTATTACAACAAACTGTGCTGTATTAGGTGTAACATTGCTTAATATCCAGAACCAATATGATTTCTTCTATACACTAATTGGCGGCACTGGAGCTGCAATTGGTTTTACGCTTGCAATTGTGTTATTTGCCGGTATCAGAGAGAGATTGGCTACAGCACCAATTAGCAAGAATTTAAGAGGATTCCCATCTAGTTTGATAGCTGCTAGCTTGATGTCTATGGCATTCTTGGGATTCCAAGGCTTGGTTAAATAAAGAAAGGAAGGTGAAATTATGCTACATGATATATTAGTTCCTTTGGCTGCACTTGGCGGCATAGGACTATTGCTTGGACTGCTACTCGCCTTTGCTTCTAAAAAGTTTGAAGTTGAAGTTGATCTTAGAGAACTAGAGATTCGTGCGTTGTTAGCAGGTGCAAACTGTGGCGGCTGTGGATATCCTGGTTGTAATGGTTTTGCTGCTGCATTGGTTGCTGGTGGTGCTAAAGTGGATGCTTGTCCTGCTACCCCTAAAGAAAACGTAAAAAAGATAGCTGGAATATTAGGAATTGAAGCCGAACCGGGCGAAGCCAGTATTGCTAGAGTGCGCTGTAAGGGTGGATCAAACTGTAAAGACAATTTTGAATATAAAGGCGTTAAGACTTGCGCTGGTGCTAAGTTAGTTGCTGGCGGACCCAAGGGTTGCGCATGGGGATGTATTGGCTTTGGTGATTGTGTTAGTGCCTGTAAGTTTGACGCTCTTCATATTAATGAAAATGGCGTTGCTGAGGTTGATCCTGAAAAATGCGTTGGCTGTAAGCAGTGCGTTGCTACATGCCCTGTAAGCATTATTCAGATGGTTCCAAAGTCGGCTCCGGTTGCTGTTACTTGTATGAATCAGCAAAAAGGTAAAGACATTCGTCCAATATGTACAAAGGCATGTATCGGATGCGGATTGTGTGTAAAACAGTGTGAATTTGGTGCTATTACCGTTGTAAACAATGTTGCATCTATCGATTATGATAAGTGCACTGGATGTTTGGCTTGCGCTAAAAAATGTCCTACTAATGCAATTTCAATCTTGGTTGAAAATGAGACTGAAGCAAGCGCATAAAAAGTTTAATTAACATAAACTGCTCTATCTATATGGATAGAGCAGTTTTTTTGCAGTAGCCTTGCAATTTAGTAATCGCATTTAGTAAAGAGATATGCTAGAGTATAATTAAGGATGGGTGAACATAATGCAGAGAAAACTGGTGCTAGCATCAGCTTCGCCAAGACGAAAACAGCTATTAGAGCAAGTAGGAATTGAGTTTGAAATAGTATGTGCTGATGTAGATGAATCTTTAGACGAGAATCAATCTGCTGAGGATAATGCTACAAGGATAGCTTGTTTAAAGGCAAAAGAAGTATATAAACAGAGGCCACAGTCATTTATTCTTGCAGCTGATACAATGGTGGTAGTTGATGAAACTATTTTAGGAAAGCCAGCTGATGAATCAGATGCGAAGAGGATGATTCAATTGCTTAGTGATAGAACACATGAGGTTATCACAGGGTTTGCGCTGATGCTACCTAGTGGAGAGACTGTTACAGATAGCCAAACTACACGTGTTAATTTTCGAAAAATAGATAACAGCGCGATCGATTGGTATATTGAAAGCTATACACCAATGGACAAAGCGGGCGCTTATGGTATTCAAGATGGTATGGCTAGATATATACAAAGGATTGAAGGTTGTTTTTACAACGTAATGGGGTTGCCGATAAGTAGTGTTTGTAAATTACTAGAAAAGCTAGGAGTCATATAAATTAGTTGGTTTAGAGCGGGCAAAGAGGCTCGCTTTTTTTTGTAGAAATAACATAGGAATAGAAGATAAAAGAAGGTTCAACAATTCATGATAATTATAAAATAAATACTGTAAGCAAAATATTAGTTTTCGATTAAAACAGCTTAATGCGGCAATACTTATGATTGATAAGTTTACCTACAATGAATATTATATGGAGGCGTAAAATGGCATTAAGTTTATTTTCAAAAGATTTAGGGGTTGATTTGGGCACAGCTAACACTCTTGTGTATTGTAAGGACAAGGGTATTGTTATCAATGAGCCATCAGTTGTTGCTATAAGAAATGATGAACGAAAGGAAGTATTGGCAGTTGGAGAAGCGGCTCGCGAAATGATTGGGCGTACACCTGGTAATGTGTTTGCTGTGCATCCGCTTAAAGATGGAGTAATTGCCGACTTTGAGCTTACACAAATTATGCTTAGGCATTTTGTGAAGAAAGCTATTAGTAAGACCAGTAGGTTTGGATTGGGGCCTAGGGTAGTAATATGCGTACCTTGTGGTATTACCGAAGTAGAAAGGCGTGCGGTTGAAGAAGCCACAAAGGCCGCTGGTGCTCGGGAAGCATATTTGCTTGAAGAGGCTATGGCGGCGGCAATCGGCGCAGGATTACCGGTTCAAGAGCCTACTGGATCAATGGTGGTAGACATTGGTGGAGGTACAAGTGAAGTTGCCGTTATTTCTATGGGCGGAGTGGTGGTATCACAGTCGTTAAGAACTGGTGGGAATCATATGGATGAAGCAATAATTCAGTTTGTAAGACGTGAGTATAACATGATTATTGGTGAACGTACGGCAGAATCGATTAAGGTAAGCATTGGTTGTGCCATTGATAAAGGCAACGAAGATCAAATGGAGATTCGCGGACGTGATTTGTTGACTGGATTACCTAAGTCTATTGTATTAACTTCATCACAAGTGTGTAGAGCAATGAAAGAGCCTATAAGCACAATAGTAGATGCGGTTTGCAAGACGCTAGAGAAAACACCGCCTGAGCTTGCAGCTGATATTATTGACAACGGAATTATGTTAGCTGGTGGTAGTGCATACTTAAAGGCGATTGATGAGAGCATTTTTAACGCTACAGGAATGACGGTAAGTATTGCAGAGAATCCACTACATTGCGTTGCTCTTGGGGCAGGTAGCGCTTTAGAAACTGTAGAAGAACAAAATAGAGCATGGCGACAATTATCGTATAGTCGTTCATCATGAAATGAAAGATATATAAAAAGTGTCAATATAATGTCAAATGCAGCTAGAGCCCGTTAATTGCTGTAAAAAAAGATGGTTGTATGCTATAATATGAAAATCTGTATGGTAATTGTACTGAAATGGGGGCTGCTTTGTGAATAAGTTTTTTAGGAACAAACCACTTGCTATTACGGTGATCTCGGTAATAATACTGATTTCGTTGTTGGTGTTCACAGCGGGTGGGGGCTTGGGTTCAGTCTCTAGTACGCTGGGAGGTGTGTTTACTCCTGTTGGAAGTTTTTTCTCAGGAGTTGTTAATTCAGTTGGCGACTTCTTTGGTGGAATTTTTGGTGGTGGAACACAGGCTGAGGTTGCAAAGCTTGAAGAAAAGGTTGCCCTTTTGGATATACAAAATCAAGGTCTATTAGAGTCAGAAAAAGAGAATCAACGATTAAAGGAATTGCTTGATTACGAGGAAACACTTACTAAAAACGACACGGTATTTGCAAAGGTTATTTCAAAAGAACCAGGGTATATGTTTGATGTTTTTGTAATAAACGTTGGATACAATCAAGGCGTTAGGAAAGATATGGCAGTAGTTAATGCTGATGGTCTTGTCGGTAGGATAAGTGAGGTTGGTGGCAACTGGAGTCAAGTAATTGCTGTTATAGATTCCCGTAGCGCTATTAGTGTTATGGTTGAGCGTACTCGAGACCATGGAGTAATTAATGGAACAACGCAGATGGATGATGTTTGCACAATGAGTTATTTGCCAGTCGAGTCAAATGCTGCCCCGGGTGACACGATAATTACTTCGGGACTTGATGGAGTTTTTCCAAAGGGAATAGCTATTGGAGAGGTTACAGAAGTTTCCACTAAAGATAATCAGTTGGAAAAGGTTGCGACGGTTAAACCGTATGTCGATTTCTATCATGTAGAGGAAGTATTAGTTGTTATGCCGACCGATGAAACGGATACGGCTTCGGGATCTAACGCTGATACACAAACGTCAGCTGCAAATAGCGAGGCGGGTGAATAATGAAGGGACTGATAATTGCTGGTTTAATATTGGCAAACTTTATTTTGCAAACAATTATATTGCCATCGTTTCAAATATTTGGAGTTAGTCCAGACACGTTGTTATGTCTTGTAGTGGGGCTTGGTTTCACAAACGGATACTTTACAGCGGCATTTTCTGGATTATTTGGCGGATTAATGTTGGATATATTATATGGGTGGCCACTTGGCGCAAATGCATTGATATATCTTTTGGCTGGGGTTCTAGCTGGTGTAATAAGAGAAAAGATGCGAGTAGAGAATTTTGTTTATGCGGCGGGGTTTACGGTGGGGATATGCTTCATAAAACAAATTGCCGGTATAATAGTGGGATATATAGCAGGGGTAAAGATGTCGTTTTTTACGGCATTATTATTGGGAGCATTACCAATTTCACTTCTTACAGGATTGTTTATGTTCCCCATATACTTATTTATCAGGAAGGTTTCTAAAACTACGATTATGCGACGAAGATATCAAGAAACTTTTGATTAGAATCAAGTTGTGTTGTTAGGAGATTAAATGAACAAGTTTTTTGAAAATAGAATACTATCAATGTACTTTTTAATAGGCATAGCTTTTTTTGTTCTTGTTGTGTCTCTATTTAATTTGACTGTTTTGCAGGCAAGTGAATATTCTACGCTGTCTGATGACAGTAAACAACGTACTTTAGTTGTAAAGGGTCAGCGCGGACAGGTGCTTGATCGTAATGAGATTCCGCTGGCAGCAGATGATACTAGTTATAACATTGAGTTTTATAGAGATCCTTCTAAAACTTCTGCAAAAGATAGGGCTGAGTATACACAGATTATCATGGACACCATTAATGTTATTGAAGAAAATGGTGGCAGAATTATCTGTGATTTTAGCATAGTTCGAGATGATGACGGGGTATTTGATTTTGATTTTGGCACTACCGATGCCGAAGTTGAAAAGAAGCGTGAAGATTTGTGGCGAGGGAATATGTACATGCGGGATGAAGAGTTGACCCCTTATGAATGCTACATGAAGTTGCGTGACAAGTACCAGATCCCTAATGATGTAGATTATGAAATGGCAGCAAAAGTTTTAGGCGTTTGGCAAGGCGTTCAATATACATTTTTCACCGCTTATGTTCCTGTAACAATAGCACAGGATGT
>CAXXMZ010000017.1:0-29803 GCA_963675355.2 Christensenellaceae bacterium | reverse complement strand
TCTTTTATTAGTCCAGCATACTCGCCTAACGCAATCTCATTCTTTAGCTTTTCGTATTGCTTTGCAGGAATCCTAAGCCTAAACTTCTTTTCGTCTTTTTCAACTTTGATTTCCTCAATATTTCTGCTGTCTGCATCTAGCTTGATATCAGGGATTATATCTCTGCCTTCATAATCATCTCTATGCGCAAACTCATATCCAGCAGCAACTGTATCTATGCCTATCTCACTAAGAAGCCCTTGATAATGATGAGCTCTTGAACCCCCAACAAATAATATCGCTGTTTTTCCTTCTAACATTTCGCGATATACTTCTAGTTCTTCCTTTAAAGCATCCGTCTCTTCTTTGATCACTTCTTCTGTTCGCTCAATAAGCTTTTCGTCGCCAAAGTATTTCGCCATATCCCTAAGTGTATTGCTCATGGACTCAATACCTATAAAATTAACCTTTAGCCAGGGTATTCCATACTTTGTTTCTATCATCTCAGCAATATAATTTATTGAGCGATGACATTGAACGAGGTTTAGATCCGCAATATGAGCCTTTGCTATCTCGTCAAAAGTAGCGTTACCCGTCATAGTAGTAACTACGTTATATCCAATCTTTTGTAATACTCTACTTATCTCCCATTCGTCTCCGCCAATGTTATATTCACCAAGCAGATTAATTGAGTATTCACCCGAGGACTTTTCATCACTTTGTCCTACTACGTCTGTCATAAGCTTATTGTTTGCAATATGATGACCAGCTGACTGACTGACGCCCTTATATCCTTCACAGCTAAACGCCAAGACAGGAATGCCAATCTTCTCTTGTGCTTGCTTTGCAACCTGATGAACATCATCACCAATTAGTCCAACAGGACATGTTGCTGAAACAGATATAGCCCTAGGACTAAAAGTTTCATACGCCTCTAAGATTGCACTCATCAGCTTCTTTTCGCCACCAAATATTATGTCGCTCTCCTGCATGTCAGTACTAAAACAATACGTTAGAAAATTCTTGCCGCCTTCTCTTGCTTTACCTTTATTTCTCCTAGTACCCCAAGCATAATATGAGCAACCAATAGGACCGTGAACAATATGAACCATATCTATAATTGGCCCTATAACAACACCCTTACATCCAGCATAACAACATCCTCTGTTTGTAATTATTCCAGGAACAGTTCTGGTGTTCGCCGATATTTCTTGCTTCTCGCTAGAATCTTTGATCAATATATGAGTTTTCCTATTCTTCATAACTCTAGCAGGATATTTATCTAAAATCTTATCTTTTAATTTACTATTATCGCCCATTATGCTCTCCCTTTCATTGAGCTTTATTGCTATATAGCTGCTTCGCCTGTTTCTCCTGTTCTAACCCTTATTGCGTCTGCAATCGGCATTACAAATATTTTCCCATCGCCCATATTACCTGTTTGATTAACATCAACTATCAAATCGATAACTCTATCTACTTCATCATCATTAACCACTAACATCAAAAGCCTTTTTGCAATTAATCTATGAGCTTCGGATATAGTCTCCATCGCTTCTTTTGATGCAGAAACATTCTCGTCAATTATGTATTCTAGCAATGAATTATCTATTTTTTTCACGCCTCTTCCATAAACTTTTCTGCAAGTTGCAACTGGAAATCCGTTTTCAGCTAAATGGCGTTTTGTTTCGTTGATTTTATTCATCCTAATTATCGCTAAAACTTCCTTCATATCTAATTACCCCGCTTAAAGCTTTTCTTCGCCGCTGCTAACCGTTAATGCACGTTCTACATCTGTAACAAATATTTTTCCATCTCCAAATGTACCTTCTGTTCCCGTGCGAGCATTTTTCACTATCAGATGTATAATCTCATCTACTACTTCATCTTCAACAACCATCATCAAAATTTCTTTTGGCAATTCATCATAGTGGACATCTCCAACCTTAACGCCCCTTTGTTTCCCTCTACCTACAACCTCAATTTTTGTTACTGCAGAATGCCCTGCATCACCTAATTCGTCTAATATAACTGAAACTTTTTCGGGTCTTACAATTGCTCTAATCATTTTCATTGGTTAAATATTCCTTTCAATTTTATTAAATTATTTAACACTAGCAGAAGAAACCATAATCCATTAATATCTGTTCTAGACGATCTTGCGTCATTGGCTTTGGTACTACTAGCATTTTATTGTCGTCGATCGCTTTTGCTAAACCCCTATACTCATCAGCCTGGCCACAAGTATTGTCAAATTCAATTACTGTCTTTTTGTTAATTTCTGCATGCTGTACAATATTGTCTCGTGGAACAAAGTGAATTAATTGAGTTCCAAGCTCCTCTGCAAACGCTGTTACCATCTCTAGTTCGTTATCTACATTCCGACTATTACAAATTATGCCGCCTAATCTTGTTTTCCCTGTGTTTGCGAATTTTTCAATGCCTTTTGAGATATTATTTGCTGCATACATTGCCATCATCTCACCGCTTGCAACTATGTATATCTCTTCTGCTTTTCCTTCACGTATTGGCATTGCAAATCCACCACAAACAACGTCTCCTAATACATCATAAAAAACATAATCAAGGTTGTCTGTATATGCACCTAGATGCTCGAGCATATTTATTGCTGTAATAATTCCACGTCCTGCACATCCCACTCCCGGTTCTGGCCCTCCAGATTCAACACATCTTATTCCTGAAAACCCACTCTTTAAAATCTTGTCAAGTTCTATATCCTCGCCTTCTTCTCGTAAAGTATTTAAAACTGTCTGCTGTGCTAAACCACCTAAAATTAATCTTGTTGAATCTGATTTTGGGTCACACCCCACTATCATAATTTCTTTTCCCATGTCTGCTAATGCTGCAGTTAAGTTCTGAGTAGTTGTGGACTTGCCTATTCCGCCTTTTCCATAAATAGCTACTTGTCTCATTTCGATTATCCATCCCTTCAAAAATAAAATAAAAAAGTCTTGATTACATGTGAGAAACCTCACTTGTTTTCAAGACGTCTTTGTCAATTAAGTAATAATATTTAATAAAAAAGTCTTGATTACATGTGAGAAACCTCACTTGTTTCAAGACCCCCTTGCCTGTTAGGTTGTTTTATTTAATTTTCTTGCTGTTACCCCATAAAAAAAGCCTTGATGCCAAATGAAAAACTCACTTGCTTTCAAGACCTCTTTGCCTATTAGATAATAATATTTTTTAGCTTCTTTCTATTGATTAATATAAAAAACTTTATGAGGTGCGTGCAAGCCGAACCCATAAAGCCTCTTTGCTAAAATCTTTTCACCAGTTGTCGCTCAATTTCTTTTGCAACTATTAATTTATATATTGCATTTTATCAGATGTTTATAATAATTTCAATAGTTATTTTAATATTTTTCTGCAACTATTGTTATATTGTTATTCATAACCATCTAATTTTTGAGCGTTTTTTGTGAATTTTTTATGCTTTTCACCTTCTAAAATATCATTTTATATGAATTATGTAATTTTAATGCCTCATCGTTGATAATTGTTTTAATTTAAATATAATCAAACTAATCCATCCCTTCGGAACAAGTAAACTAGATTATCAATATTTACCCATTAGACAAAATATTATGTTTATCCAACCTAATCTTTGTTATTATACTCTTTTCTTATGGATAAATATAAGCATCTTCTGTATCTGGAGATTCAATTCTTGTCACTGTTCCATTAGTAAGTATAGGAAAATCTTGGTATTCACCATAGTACTCAAGAGACACTTTTTCAATCACTCCTGTCACGCAAATCCATTCGCCATCTTCAAATTCATCCGCATTTTCTACTTTCATATGGAAGCCAACTATAGAGGCGTCTGCTACACAACAACTAATAAATAATCTGGAAATCAATATCGTGTTTTCTGGGAAAGATTCCTCAGAATAAACATACCCACACAACGTGACTGTTTGGCCAGCTAATTCATCAACTGAATAATACAAATACTCTGAAAACAAATCTGTGACTGAATCAAATTCAATCGTTTTATCCACTAACACACATGGTAAAGCATTATCTACATCAATCGTTTCTCTTTTATCCTCCACAGCACCAACTTTGGGCGGTTCTATTGTTTGTTCTAATCCTTGATCAGTTGTTGGCGGAGTAGTATCGTCTTTTTCTAGTGTTTCAATAGTATTTTCAGTAATAGCATTAAGTCTATCAACATTTTGGTTAGGCAAAGCACTAGAAGTATTTTCGTTGGGTGTAACTGTCATAATCAATACGATAGGAATTAAGAAAACCAGGCTATTAATCCTAAACCTGTTTTTGTCATGTACTGAGTCATTGCGTTGAGCAATACAAAACAACTGGTATGCAAGCAATACCAGCAACACAACAAACCCAAACCAAACGATTAATACCATTCTTGGCGCAAGATACAGCAAAATATCTCCACTTATTAGTAATATTCCTAATATAATGGTCAATGAGAGCAACACAACGAGCCACAATAGTTCTACAGCCAATCTACGCATAGTTGCCTCCCATAATATAATTAGCTATCATCGCAAGGACAAAACATACAAACAGTATTGTTAATATCAACCTAGCAACAAACTTCTTTTTAAAGCTACCCATCATCATCAACATATTTTTTATATCTATCATGGGGCCTGTAATTAAGAACGCAAGCACCGATGCACCAGAAAATCGTAACAGAAAAGTGCTTCCAATAAAAGCATCTGCCTCAGAACATAAAGAAAGAACAAATGCTAGTAACATCATTACCAGTATAGATACCACTGTGCCACCACTAATCCCAGCCAATATATCAGTAGGAACAACCATCTGCATACACGCCGCAATGACTGCTCCAAATATTAAATACATACCAACACTTTGCAATTCAGCATTGGTATGAGACAATACTGCTCTTAACGTTTGGCCCTTTTTGTCTTTTTGACTACACGAGGCATCAATATTACACTCACAAGACGAATGATGTTCATGTTCGTGCTCACATCCACAGTTGCACAATGATACTGTGTCATTTTTTAATACTGCCTTACCTTCCACACGATTCACTAGCAATCCAATAAGTATCGCTCCCGCAAAACCACAAACAGCACGATATACCATCATCTCAGGCATTGTGGGAAAAGCATTATACGTGGGATAGAAGCACAATCGGATTGACAATAGGCGTTGCTATCATAAACGCGATAGCAGGCCCCATTGGCATTCCTTTTTTAATTAGTCCTCTAGTAATCGGAATAATTGCGCATTCGCAGACAGGAAATACTAGTCCTATAAGCGATGCAACCACCAACCGAAGAAAATTATTTTTTGGCAATATTCTTATGATTGTATTCTCAGAGACAAAAACTTGTATTAGAGATGAAATTATTGTTCCCAACAATACAAACGGAAACGCTTCTAATAGTATCGACCATAGTATTAGCGTAAATGCACTCATATTTATCTTTGTTATTGTTTCCTCAGTACCTGTACCAACACAAAAGCTAATCCAAAATATTAATGAGATAAAAAGCAAAAATATTGCAGCTTTTTTTGTAGTATTTTCTCTTATTAAACCTCTCACAGATGTACCTCACGAGTGAATTTTCTGCCTATGCTTCCTTCTTTGAATTCCGTTTCTTGTAAGCATTAATATAAAGAATATTAATGTACTAATTATAACAATACAAACACCGGATGGAATATTAGCATAATAAGCAATAGCTAGTCCAATAATACTGAATAAAAAACTAAATGCCATTGAAAAAATAACTATATTCCGTATGGATTTAAAGAAAATTTTTGCAATCGAAACTGGGATCGTCATTAGTGCAATTGTAAGTATAATACCCACAACCTTTACCATTACAATAATACCTACAGGAATCATTATGTATACGACCCACTTAAGCAAATTAACGTTTACTCCACGCGCTCTTGCATAATCTTCATCAAATAAATAGAGGATAATATGATTATATAACATAACAAATAATAGCGTAACAGCGATGGTGAATATAGCCATATAAATTAGAGAATCAGTTGATACTGAAAGAATATCTCCAAATAAGTAACTGGTCATGTCCGGCATATATCCTGGTGCAAGTGAAATAAATAATATTCCTAACGCCATCCCAAAAGACCATAATATCCCCGTCATTGTATCCGCTTTCATTTTAGTACTTTTGGGTAGCTTAGATATTATACTAGATGCTCCCACCGCAAAAAGAAGGCCTCCCCAAATTGGCTCAAATCCTAGTAAATATCCTAATCCAATCCCGCCAAAGGATGCATGGGCAATACCTCCCGACATGCTAATTAGTTTTTTTTCAATTGCAACTGTGCCAATAATTCCAGTTACAATACTAAACAGCAATGCTGCTAATACCGCATTTTTCATGAAGGTATAGTTTAAAATTGCTTCAATCATAGTGAAACACCTCCCTTTAATGCATCCTTAAGCATACTAGGCGAGGCATATTCGGATACTATTTTGTTGACGTATATTGCGACATCAGCGATATGCAGTGTTTCATCAATGTTATGACTGGACATCACAATAGTTTTTTCTGCTTTTAACGAATTTAGTATTTCATATAATTCCCTTGCTACCTCCACGTCTAAGCTAGCATCTGGCTCATCAAGCACAATCACGTTTGCTTCGGATGCAAATGCCCTTGCAATAGCCGCACGTTTCAACTGTCCACCAGATAATTGGCTTATACTTCGATGCTCAAACCCATTTAAGCCCAAAAGCAAGATAGCTTCTTGCGCCTTTTTCTTTTGTCTATGTGAATACCTGCTAAAAGGTCTTACCTTTTTGGACAAAGTCCCTTGCAGCACCAGTTCTCCTACCGTTAAAGGGAAAGACATATCAAACAAAAAATCTTGTGGCATATATTCAACTTCTAAACCTTTGTGAAATACTATTGAACCTTCTTCTGGCCGAAGGAGACCTGCAATAAGCTTAATCAACGTACTCTTCCCACCACCATTAGGACCTATCAGTACCGTCATTTTTTTCTCTAGTAAAGAGAAGGTTGCTCCGTTTACGGCGCAAACCTCCCCATAACAAAATCTCACATTATTAAAAATAATTTCTGCCGAATCTTTCATGTTACTTACCTGACTGCACAAGAGCGTTTGTAAAATCTCTTAATCCTTTAATATAATCCTCCGAAAGCGGAGCTACCTTTTCAACAGTACCTCCAATTTCATCTGCAACCGTTGCCGCTTGACTGTCATCAAATTCCTCTTGATAGAATACTGTTGTAATATCATTGTTCAGCGAATAATCAATAACTTCCTGCAACTCAGTCGCAGTTGCCTGATTTCCCCCAATTTCTATTGCAATCATATCTAGTACATAGTCATGTGCAAAATAGCCATACGCCGCATGATAGATTAAAAATGATTTATTATCAAGTGTTGAAACCTTTCGCTGTATTTCTTTATCAAGTGACTCAAGCTCACTGATATAACTTGAAGCATTAGCCTGATAAACATCCCTATTTTGTTCATCTATTGCCGATAGCTCATCAGCAATTTTCTGAACCATAACAATCGTACGTTTTATAGAGAGCCATACATGAGGATCAACAGATTCGCCTTCAGTAGTTTTAATTTCCTTACCCTCTGTATTTAGTAACGGATACTCACCAATAATTGCTTCCCTTAAATCAACAATGTTAATATTTTCATTAAAGTCATTAACTTTTGGAAGTATGTTAGCCTGCTCGGTAGGCATTTGCAACGTAAAATAGATTTTGGCATTAGATAAAGCTTGCATCTCCGTAGTCGTCGGCTGATAATTTGCCGGGACTGTTTCCTGGCGGAATCATAGTCACCACATTGACTAGATCACCAGCAACCTCTTTAACAAACGTTGCTTCAGGTACAATCCCTACAACCACAGTAATCTTACTGCTACTCTCATCTTGCATACCTGCATTTTGACACGCACTCATACTTATTAACAGCAATGCAGATACAATAATTAACAATATCTTTTTCATTAGTAAAACCTCCTTATTGCAATACGTTTGCAATAAGGAGGTTAGCATATTTTAACATAGTTTGTCAAGAGATTCCCCAATAATTTATTGCATTCTTCTACAATCCACACATTTTCCGTAAACCTCTATCTTATGATGCATTTCTTCAAAACAATTTTCCTTGGCATATTGTTCCCAAAACGTCTCAATACATGGAAATTTAATTATCCTCCCACATTCCGTGCAGATGAGGTAATGGTGATGGTCTTCACTACTTATCGTATACCTACTAAGCCCATTATCATCAACCATTGTTTCTAGGACTCCAAGATTAAGGTATTTTTGTATATTCCGATATACTGTAGCATTGTCAATATTAATATCTTTCGGAATCATATCATAGACATCACAAACTGAAAGCATTCTATCCTGGTTAGCCATAAAAATATCTAATATGACTTTTTTGGGCACTGTAACCCTAGCACCATTTGCCCTCAATTTTTCAAAGATCTGTTTTCGTCTATCCATGCCTTAACCTCAAATAATAAATCTACTCTAGTAATATTATACCTCTCTGTCAAATGATATACAAATTCATACTACCAAATGTTTTTCTGCCACAAAAAAAACAATCAACTAATCTTTCTTTTTGACATGTTTGCCAAAGCAAGCCAAAAGAAAATCGCCGATGTAACAACAAGAAAAGCAATACTCATGATCGGAGTTATAGTAAGATCTCCAATTTTGAAGGATACCCCCATCATGTCATTAAACCCATTAATTACCTCCTGTGGCGCATTTGAAAAAGAATTATTCAAAGGAACACTCATAAAAACATTACGGAATAATACGGCTGCATGTGATACTGGAAAAACCTTAACTATCATCTGCACCGCTTCAGGAAGCACACCAATAGGTATATATATACCTGTCAAAAAACCAATCAACGTACCAGTAATCGTACTAACAATCGAAAAGGCATTCTGACTTTTGAAAAAAGATACTATAAAGCACGTCATTGCTGTAGCAAATAATGTAGAAAGTATGATAATCCCCAATACCTGAAGCATAGCAAATATATTAAGGATTTCTCCGCCATTGAGTACTAGATAAATTTCGGAAAGTACGAGAGCCACTACGGTCATTATAATTCCGATAATAAGCGCACTGAATAAATATCCACCTGTTATGCTACCCCTTTTTATTGGTGCTGCATAAAAATCCTTTGAAATTTTCTTTGACCTATCATCTACCATGATTCCAAACGCACCAAGCGTCGTAGTAACCGAAGTTACTGCTAGGATTCCAGAGATCATCCATGTATCCATTAAATTTCTTGCCCCATTAACGTCAGGAAGACTCTCTACCCATACATCTCCTAAAAACAAGGCAAATAAGCCGATAATTATAAATACAGATAACAAAGAGAAAAACACCGCACTTTTATCTCTAAAGAATATTTTTACATTTCTTCTTACTAGTGTAATCATTCTCTTATCTCCTTCCCCGTAATCGAAATAAACGCATCATCCATCGTTCCGCGCAGAACCTCGAAACCATTAATATAAGACTTACATTTTTCCAATATAGGAATAGCAGACATTGTTGTAGGCAGCTTAACGATTATCTGATCCGCTACCTGAGAGAATAAATAATTCTCTGCATTTAAAATTTTTAATACCGCCTGTTCATCCTTACATGCCAGCCTGAGCAAATCGTTTGCATACTCAGATTTAAGTTCAGTTGGCGTCCCTTTTGCCGCAATTTCACCATTATCAATTATTATCACATAGTCAGAACTAGCGGCTTCCTCCATATAGTGTGTAGTGAGAAATACCGTCGTACCTGATTTCTCTTTTAAATTATTTATCATGTTCCAAACACTCTTTCTGGTCTGAGGATCAAGTCCTGTTGTTGGCTCATCTAGAAAAAGTATTTTTGGCGTGTGGATCAATGCACGCGCAATATCAGCCCGGCGACGTTGCCCTCCCGAAAGTTTTCCATAAGGACGGTCAATAAAACTCATCACATCCGTTGCTATAGCCGCATCATTTATAGCCTGGGTAATGATTTGTTTGTGTCTAAAATAAAAGTTTGCACGAATGCTAAGATTTTCTCTAACCGTAAGTAGTGAATCCATTACGCTATCTTGAAACACCACGCCAATGTTTTTTCGAATATCGTCATCCTGAATTCCTATCTTACAATCATTAACGATAACTTCCCCTTGATCATATGAAAGCAATGTGCAAAGGATATCAATGGTTGTGGATTTCCCGGCACCATTAGGGCCTAAAAACGAAAACAGTTTCCCGGCTTCAACATAAAAACTTATCCCCTTGACAGCTTGTATATCTCCATAACTTTTCTTTAAATTCTTTACTTCGATAATATTTCCCAAATCAAATCTCCCTTCAATTGACAAATTAATTATTACAATAGTTCAATATTATACCATAAAAGAAATGCACTGATATGTAAAAAAGCGGCGCGCTGAAAGCTCAACTTACCGCTATAGTATAAATTAATTGTAACTTCTTTTCCATTAAATTTGTAATTTTTTTATGTTAACTCTATGCCATTACAAACAACTTGTATGGCAATCAAGTCTATTACTACTCAACAATTTCCTTTACCCTTCCAACGATTCCATCTTCAAGCATTACTTTAATCCCATGTGGATGATTCGCTGATTTTGTAAGAATCTTTTGAACCACACCATCAGTTAATATACCAATACTCTGATCCTGTTTTTGAACAATTCTCACTTTTATGCCAACCTTTATATTCTCTCTCTTAGTTCCGTTCATGTTTATCCTCTTTCTTTACATACATCCAATAAAGTAATATATTTTTTAACGATCAAAACAAGCTTCACCCCAGCAGAACGTGGGTCTAAAACGTAGTTTCTCTTTATGATATTCACTTACGAAACACAACCCGGTATTAGTCAAATCGCGGCTAATTAGTTACAGCATTCCATTTCATAATGATCCTCCCAAATATTGTAACATACCCAAAATTCTTTTGTAGCTATCTCATGAAAAATAAGTGCGCAACAATTAAATTTTGGGATGTTCAGTATTTGTATTTATTTTATGTCTGTGGATCCTTTTTAAAACATCTGCACTTTATTATACCATATCCACTTCAACCTTTGCGCGCAGTACATCAGACGAATCACGCCCACGCAATGCCTTAAACGTAGATGAAAACATAAACATTACACCAATAGCAACTACTATATCAATCGCTGCCGATCCAAAATATACCCACTGTACACCAAATAGTCTTGGTAATATCAACATAACGGGTACATAAAGTATTAGCTGACGCAGTATACCCATGATACTAGCTAAATTACCCTTATTAATAGATGGGAAAAACGTCATCGACATAAACACAGCGGGTAATATAGGCAACACTAACATAAATGCTCTAAAATTCATAATACTAGTTGCATCAAAAACCGTGTTTGGAATCATGGTTGCCAGAACACCCTGTGGCGCAATCATTAACGCCAGCCAGAACGGTAACATTAATACGACCCCACTAATGATAAACACTTTAACGCTCTTAATCACTCGTTCGTTTTGCCCTGCACCATAGTTTATACCCGCAACTGGCTGGAGTGCACGCATCAAACCAAATAACGGCGTCAGCATTAGCATAAATATTCTATATGTTGCGCCATAAAACGCAATATCTGATGTAGTCCCAAAACCAGATAGTGCATTAAACACCACGACTGCCTGAACTAAAGACATTACAGACATTATCAGAGAAGACATCCCCATAGATATAATTGATTTTATAATTTTTTTATCACGATATATCTTTAATGGGTAAGCGTCAAACGATGCTTTACCTTTTGAAAAATACCTCAAACCAAGAATTGTATACACCAACATTCCAATGTTTGTACCCCACGCTGCGCCTACCACACCAAACCCCATCAGCACTATAAAAATATAATTAGCTAACAAGTTCACCGCAAGACCAACACCCATCACCAGCGCAGCAGATTTCATCTTTCCCTCAGCACGCACCACCATGTTAGACGCAAGACCATAAACCCATAACACTGAGCCGATCGCAGTCACCTTAAAATATTGCGTACCAAGCACCAAAGCTTCACCTTGACCTCCCATAAGTCTAATAAGATGTTCAGCAAAGAAGAATGCTACAATACCATAAACCACACTAACAATCAATGACAAATAATTGACGTTACCAAGGAGCCTTTCTTGTGTCAACTTATCGTTTGCACCCAATGCAATAGAAAGCGCACTTCCTGCCCCCACACCTATCAAAGACCCGATTCCAAGCGTCATTTGGGACAACGGATACGCAATAGACACACCAGCCAGAGCCGTTTCCCCAACGTGTACACCAACGAAAACAGCATCAAATACCGAATTTAGACCATATAACACCATCGCTACGATAGCTGGCCAAGACAATCGCAACATCACCTTCCATAAATTGTCGGAAAGTATCATCTGTTTTTGTTTCTCTTTATCTAAACTTGCATTCATCTTGAAAACTCCTATAATTTAATTAGCTTACACTAACTTTATTAGCCGCAAAAAACCCGCACATAACAGGTCTTGTTTATAATCTCAATTAAAAACCAACATATTGCTAAACACATCATCTCAAGCGCTTTTCTAGCAAATAAAAAATCGATTGAAATGATTGATGAGCAGCGTAATACAACTCAATATCTAATCGAATTTGTTCTAAACACCTCTTCTCGTTCTTTGATAAACGACAGGTATCCACGCCTGCAATCTTTTTCTCCAAACAGACGCAATATATCTCCCACCATAAAGTTTCATCCAGCGACAAAGTTTCACATAAATTAAATCCATATGACTCAATCATCGCACGTTTGCTTTCTAGCTCAGTCTTATCATCGTGCAACAGCATGAAGCCGCCATCTTTTAAGACAGTGCAGGTTTTTCTCAACCCATTTTCAAAACCAATTATATTAAATAATCCTTCTGCCAGCACAACATCAAATGTCATTTGATTATCTATTGCCGTTTCAAACGTACCATGCATAATGTTAATAAAACTTTCGACAGCCGTTCCTGAAATTTTTTCTCTAAATACATCTAACGCAACATCGTCAATATCCATTGCTGTAATGTTGTATTGAGAGATTCTAGCAATTTCGCAAGACGACACACCCGTACCACATCCAATATCCAACAGTCTCGCATTAATAATCGGAGGAATTTTTAAAAACAATTCACGCAAATACGGATTAAAATTTGCCCTACATAAATCCTTTATTGCAAAAATATCTATTTGCCTGTGTTTATCACAATCCATACAACCCATATGTTTCTCCCTAGTTTAACTTATTTCCTTGCATTCTCGCGCAGCACAATACTTAGCATATATTCTCTCCGATTCTCTGGTGTTTCCATACATACACCATCCCATCGTCTTAGTATGTGGCAACGTATTTAATCTCATATACCCAAACACATCTTTGAGTGGATACCCAAGAAACACCCCAATCTCATGCGGGAACGGCTCGTTTTTTATTCGCCTAACTAGATATCCAACATTACATTCAACCGTAGAATCTATCGGATACCCCTTAGATTTCAAAAGAAACTGTACGCCTTTTTGTTTTAAAATAGCTTTAAGGCACTCTCGGTGATAAACTATCACCTGCCTTTTCTCTCCTCTTTGTTTAATCGTTATCATATCTATGCTTTTATTCTCTTTGAAGTACTTGTTGTAAATGCTATTAAATTGATTTTCGCATATCGTCAATATTTCTGCCGGCTTAACACCATCAATCGTTGGTACAATTCGCTGTAAACACCTCGCTATTCCCAGATACGTTTTTATATTTTTTAGTTGTTCTTTAAAAATAGTTTGCCCGTTCACATTACCTTCTCCTTAAGTTTAATATTAATTTCCTCAATAGCTCTTTTAAGCGCACTCCCGCTGCTACTATGAGATTTTATTAATAATATGTTTTTTCGTCTAGCTTCTTTTTCTGCAATACGTAGCATCTTATGTGATACGGTTTTAGTAAATATCAGCATAGCATCTGGAAACCCAATACATTTATCAAACCGTGTTGGCAGTTGCGTAAACACTTTTACCTTTGCCCCTTTTTCTTTGCCAATGTCCTTATACTCTCGATGCATCCTATCGTGTCCTCCTACTAAAACAAAACTCATTTCTTTCTCCTTTTTAGTTAGCTTCAACTAACTAAATGCGCAAAAAATTTATTCTCCCCCTTGTACGTATAAGTTAGTGGTTGATAACTTATACGTACATCATACTAAAATACTTTGAAAAAAACAATATGTTTTTTATTTTTATATATTAAACATTTTTTCTGTTAATTGACATTAATTAGTATTCAGTATATTATTATTAGCGACGGCTAACTTGCCGCTTTGTTTTTTTACTATAAGTTACTATTGGCTAACAGCATAGGAGGTTGCTATGAAAAGAGTATTGTTAATTATCGCAGGAGTGCTACTGTTAGGAATTGGCGTAATTGGCGTTATTTTGCCTATCCTACCCTCATTCCCCTTTTTTCTTTTAACGTCAGTCTGCTTTTTAAAAAGCTCTACCAAGCTTGACGCGTGGTTCCGCAATACCAAGATGTATAAAAAACATGTTGCGCGCATTGTGCAACAACGTGGCTTAACACTCAAATCAAAACTATGTATTTTAATTCCTGTTTCCGCCATGTTGATCACGCTATGTTTTTTATATGATAATCTTGCTATGCGCATCGTAATTAGTGTTTTACTGGGTGTTAAAATTATTGTATTCATCAAGATTAAAACTATTAAGGAGGAAAACGTACGCGATGTTAAACAAGCAGCTAATATCTCTGTGTGCAAAAAGTAAAAAATATATCTTTCTCAGCGTCTGTGTAAAATGGCTTGCCTTGCTTTGCAATATCGTTATCACGATAGAGGCTGCCTACTTGATCGGTGCTATATTTACAAACACCAGTATATCTCTGCTGCCCGCTGTTATTATTTTTAGCGCAAGTATTATTTCTAGATTTGCTTGTCATATTTTGGACTCACGCTTTTCTCATGAAGCCTCTCATCATGCAAAACAAACGCTACGCGTCAAAGTATTTGATAAGTTGCTTAATCTAGGCATATCATACACGCAGCATACCACCACTGCCAGCGTTGTTCAAATGGCAGGCGAAGGTATTGAAACTCTTGAAAACTATTTCGGGAAATATCTTCCACAATTTTTCTATGCTATGCTCGCACCCGTCACGCTATTTGCCGCATTATCATTTATTTCAATAAAAACTGCTGCAATTCTACTTGCATGCGTTCCTTTGATTCCGCTATCCATCATAATGTTTATGAAAATTGCAAAACGCGTGATGAAAGGATATTGGGGAAACTACACTGATCTGACTGGGTCATTTCTCGAAAGTTTACAGGGTCTTACCGAATTAAAACTATTTTCCGCGGACAGCAAGCAACACCAACGCCTAAACGATGAAGCAGAAGGCTTTCGCAAAACCACAATGAAAGTGCTGTCAATGCAATTAAATTCGATTACTATAATGGATATTATTGCCTATGGTGGAGCAGCTGCAGGTAGCATCATTGCACTTTTTGAGTTGCAGGCGGGACAAATCAGCATTGGCGGATTTGTTGCCATCATACTATTATCTGCCGAGTTCTTTTTACCACTTAGACTACTAGGTTCATTTTTCCATGTTGCCACTACCGGCATTGCAGCATCCGAAAAGATATTTTCATTGCTCAACATCGAAGGGAACTCAACAAAAGCAGCATCCCCACTTTCCTGCGAAATTAACAGTATCACACTTAAAGACTTAACATTTAGCTATTCGGCAGACATGCCCGTGCTTAAACACATCCATATGCACATAAAAAGAAATGAATTTATTGCAATAGTTGGAGAAAGTGGCAGTGGCAAAAGCACAATTGCCGCACTATTAATTAAAATGCTTCATGCTGGAGATGGTCATATCTTTATAAATGATCAAGATATAAATACGGTTGACAGCGCTTCGCTGTTATCAAACATCTACCTACTTTCAACGGATAGCCATATTTTCAATGGCACTATTCGCGATAACCTACAGATGGCAAACCCAAACGCAACTGAATCACAAATGATAAACGCACTGAAAGATGCTAGACTACTTAACTCCGTTCAGTCGCAACCAAACAAACTAGATTCTCCAACTGGCGAAAACGGTTCGCTACTATCTGGTGGTCAACGACAACGACTAGCAATAGCACGAGCGACCCTTGCAAACCGTCCAGTAATAATCTTTGACGAAGCAACATCCAACGTAGACTGTGAGAGCGAAGCTCAAATTTGGCAAGCAATCCATGATTTAAAAGGTAGTAGAACGATTATAACAATTTCGCATCGACTGTCAAATATCCGTCATGCTGATCACATCTATTTAATGAAAAACGGTTCAATCAAAGAACATGGGTCACATGAAAAACTGGTTGCAAAACATGGCGAATATGCATCAATGCTGGACGCGCAATACGAGTTGGAAAGCTACAGGAGGCGAACATCATGAAAAAGCATAGTGATATAGGTGTTCTTAATAGAATGCTGAGTGAGCTTGGACGCCTTGGGCCTATCATGTTTCTAACAATACTATTTGGAATGGGCGGATATCTTGCCGCTACAAGCATTGCTGTAACTTCGGCGGCTGCGGCTGCCAGCCTATTTAGCCAAAGTATTACATTGGCCATTAACGCAGCCATTATTATTATTGTAATATCTGCTGTTCTTCGCGGCTTTCTACGTTATTCAGAGCAACTTTGTGGGCATTATATCGCATTTAAAATCCTTGCAATCCTACGCGATAAAGTGTTTGCTAAGCTTAGATCACTTGCGCCTGCTAAGCTAGACACTCACGATAAAGGAAATCTAATTTCTATCATTACGTCCGATATTGAAACAATGGAAGTATTTTATGCACATACCATCGCGCCAGTAGCCATCGCAATACTAACTTCCATCATATATACGATAGTGCTGTGGAATATCCACTTTGCGTTTGGTCTGCTTGCAGCAATGCTGTATGTAATAATTGGTTTTATTATGCCAATCATACTCAAGCGCAGTACCACGAACGCCGCATCTCATTACCGGCGGCAGCTTGGCAAAAACAGTTCTTTATTCTTAGAATCAATGCGCGGTCTCAAGGAAATCCTACAATTCGGTATAGGAAGCTCGCATAAACATACCATGGAAAAAGCTTCTCAATCGTTGGGGCAGAATGCACAAAAGATAAAAGAACGTGAAGGACTCGGGTTCGCAATAACTGATATGCTAATTCTACTATCAATGCTCGGTTGCCTAGTTCTTGGATATGTACTAAACACCGTAGGTGAAATAGACGGAGCAAAGCTTGTTGTTGCAATCGTACTACTGGTATCATCATTTGGCCCAGTAGTTGCACTATCTTCACTCTCAACCACATTGGCAGGCACAATCGCCAGCGCCCGCAGAGTTTTCAATATTCTAGACGAAGAACCAGTCGTAAAAGAAATATTTATCGGCAACAAACTTCACCACTATGATATAACCTTTAACAGTGTATCGTTTTCCTACCCTACATGCAACGCACAAGTATTAAAAGATATTAATCTAAACATTTTAGGAAACGAGCACGTTGCCATTACCGGCAATAGCGGCTGCGGCAAGAGCACTATCATGAAGCTAATAATGCGTTTTTATGATTCAGATACGGGATCGGTATTTATCGGCGATAAACAAATCCAAACAATACAAACACCGTTGCTCAGAAATGCACAAGCCACGCTATCACAAGATGCGTTTTTGTTTAACGACACAATAGAAAACAATATTCGCATGGCAAACAACACTGCAACCATAAATGACGTAATAGTAGCAGCAAAAAAAGCTGCAATTCACAGCGCTATTAAAAGGCTGCCTAAGGGCTATCAAACAAACGCTGGCGAGCTTGGGGAGTGTTTTTCTTCAGGTGAAAAACAACGCATTGCGCTTGCACGTGCATTCTTGGTAGGAAGCAGACTTTTGCTGCTCGACGAACCAACTAGCAACCTTGATGTATTAAGTGAAGCCGAAATACTAAAAAGCATACAACAACATTGCAAGGACCAAACAGTGATTCTCGTTTCACACAGAAAATCAACCACCGCAATTTATAAGCGAGTGCTACGTATTGAAAACGGATGCCTAGCATCAACCAAATTATAGAAAAAGGATCCTTTAAGAGATATGAATGTTAATTTTCATCAATTTATTGCAAACCTTACAGCAATAATTGAAGCTAAAGATCATTATACTTCTGGTCATTCAAACCGAGTAGCAGAGCTAACTTATCTGATAGCACAACAAATGGGCTATGATAAAACTTTTTGCGAAAAGCTTCATATTGGTGCACATCTGCATGACATTGGAAAGATTGGTATCCCCGATGGCATCCTGCTAAAAAGCTCAAAATTGACAATAGAAGAATATGCAGTAATTAAAACACATTCGATTATCGGCTATAACATGCTAAAGAACAATCCCGAACTAGATGATATCCCCGTCATAATCAAACACCATCATGAGCGAATCGACGGTAATGGCTATCCGGGCAAACTGTCAGGAAATGATATTCCAATCGGATCGAGAATCATTGCCCTTGCAGATTCATTCGATGCAATGGTGACCAGCCGTCCTTATAAACCTGTGATGACTATCAACCAAGCAAAGACAGAAATTTGCGCCTGTGCAAACACACAGTTTGACAAGAACATTGTAGATGTTTTTTTAGAAATGCTTTCAAAAGACACGTGTCTCAGAAATGTTTTAAAGCTTTTTGAAATAAGCAAATAAGTGGAGGAAAATATGCATTAATCATAGAGTATAAAAACCCCTATAATAAGAACCAGCTATTCTATAAATTGATATTTTTTTATAGCTTTTTCTATTTTTGAATCATGACTTTAACCACTATGAACAAGCTTCTTGTTGTTGCAAAACGTGATGTCCTAGGCTTTTTGAATACGTTCATGGCGCGATTATCGCTGAATTTTAATATGTTTTTCAGAGATTATCATGACATCTTTGACATTCATAAGCATACCTATCACAAGAACTTTGTACTCGCGCTCCAGCTTTTTCATGTACCACAAACGAGTATCAATCCATTAAATATATGGCATATTGCTGTAAGTTCTTATATTGTAGGAAGTATGATTGGAGTTATGAAACTTATTAATATATTCTCAATATGGTGGTTCTTGCTTGTAATGCACATACGACTCTATGTCGTGCAATGTTCAGTCATTTATGGATAAATTTACCACCATGATAGCAAATAATTTCTTTTGCGCCATATGTGATTATTTTGCGTAATGATTCTTTTGCAAATTTCATATCCAATGTAAATTGTGGGTTTGCAATCATTAATTTTCCTTTTGCAAGTAACGCTGCATCCCCTGTAATCATAACCTTTTCCTGATTAACGTATACGGAAATATGCCCGGGTATATGCCCGGGCGTCCCAACGATTGTGCATCCTCCACACCAATCAACAACTCCAGCAAATTCGAACTCTATATCCAATACGATTATATTATTCAATACTTGACCACCTTATAACGTCACTAAATAAAAAAGCAATCCTATGCGCGAATTTCTGTGTTACTATTAGCTTTTAAATTACCGCGAATTAAAATACTTTTATTTTACCGCATGAGAATAATATGTACATTCAAAGCAGAAAAAAATAATCTACTTTATCTTTAAATAAAGTTGATTTTTGAAAAATCGATGTTTCCATTAGCATCTACTATATTTTCATCCCCATGTACATGTTCAATCTTACCAATAAACATCTCATGAGAGCCTGTCATGATAGAATCAACAACACTACATTCAATATTTACCGGGCAATCCAATAAAATCGGTGCATTCACTTTTTCACCATCTTGAATTTTTACATTCATTTCTTTTATTTTATCAATATTTTTTTTGCTTTTAGACCCCATAAAATCAAATGTCTCTTTATAACTCTTGTCAACAAGATTTACTACAAAGCATCCTGATTCCTTAATCATTTTGTATGAATATCTAGACGGTACAATACCTACCATTACCATTGGTGGTGCGTAACTGCAATTGCCACAATACCCTACTGCAAGAACGTTATTTTCTCCGTCTAATCCCTTGCATGATACTAAAACCTTAGGCGCAGGTTGTAGCGCACTTTTTTTGTTTGCTTCTTTTTTTTGCATTTTTCTATTCTCCTCATAATCATTTTTTGAATTTTACTATTATACATTTAATTATAACAATTTCTGTCATTTATATAAACCCTAAGATTCACCTTAATTAAAAAATAAGTACTATAAAAGCCTCATTCAAAATAAAAATGAGGCTTTTATAGTACTTATTAAACATTATTCTTCCCTCACATACGTACGGTACGTGCCATTTGTGTTTAAATATTGTATGTCCGTACCATAAATAATTCCATCGGATGAGTTAAAATAGAATACACATTGGAATGCACCATCTTTATACATGTTTATTTTTGTTCCGTCAATAACGTATTGGAAAACCCATATATCTTCGTATATCTTTCCTGTAGAATCATTTCTTTCGTCAATCGTCGCAGTACCATCTGCAGTAATAGTCATGAAATATGTATAGCCTTTATTATCTGCAGTGTAATTTGTATAATGACCATTTTCATCAAGTGGTCCTCCCCAATAATCAATAGATTCCCATGTCCCCACAAGATAAGTATCAATATCAAAATCGTTTGACGAAACATTTCCATCAGCAGGCGCCTGTGTGACAGCAGTTTGTGTAGTTGCCGTTTGCAAATCAGTACTTTCGGGAACATCAACATTCACATCTTGAACATCTTGAGGAGTAAGAGTAAGATCCTGCGAAGTGATATTATCAATATTCACCCCATTTTGCTGTGCCCAATATGCAATGTCTGCATAGTCCATTCCTGTCATTTCAACCTTTTCAAGGTTAGTTTTATCTTTAATATTGAATCCAAGCACCTCATCGTTTTGAAAAAGCGACAATGTGCTGTCGGACAGATACCCTAGCTGATCAATCGCATTACCCGCTAAATTACTCAACCCTAATATCATAGCCAGCGGTTTACTGCCTTTACGGAGTTCTTTAATTACCATTGTCGCATCATTGCCTTCACCATATGCAATCGTAGCGCCGTCTTCATAGATTTCCAGAACAAGATCTGTGCCACCTGCAATAATACAGGCTCCCTCTAACAGTCCATATGTCGCGGTTGCACCCCCTGACATCACAACAGAGCCGGCAAAAAAACCTACCTTTGCGGCATCTTTAATGACAGTGGCTGTCGTCTCACACTTTTGATAAAAATCAGCATCCGCATACGCTTGCTTGCTAATCTCTGACTGTGTATTTTTCAATACATTGTATGCAGTTTTTGCATCCGTTCCTAAATACTTTGCCAACGTTTTCAAACGCTTACCAGCCGGTGCATGGTCAAACACTGCATTTATCTCACTTTGAGAATAAGCGTACGCTGTGCCCATACCAAATAAACTGCCAACAGCATCCCCAACATCTTCTAAAATATCATCATTACCCTCACTGCATATATCATTAAGGATACTACTCTGGCTCTCTACCTCCTGCCAAAGCAAGCGGGCCTTTTCTATTCCTCGATACCAGGTATCATAACTTACCTGCGTATTATCTGTATGAAGCACCTTATATGTCATAATTTGTGCATCATAATATGCATCCGTAACAGCAATCGTTTGTTGCTGCATTTTATTAGCAATAGCATTCTCATCATTCTTAGGTAAAAAAACGAAAAATACGACCGTTGCTGCAATCAGCACTACCAATGCAATAGCTATACCTATAAATAATTTGTTACGACCAAAATATGATTTTTTTGGAATGCTTTGCTGTTTTATATTACTGTCTGTTTGTTGCTCAGAAACTATTGCTCCACATTTTGAACAAAAAGTTTCCCCATCATGAGATTTCGCCCCACAATTTCTACAATACATGACGCCCCCCCAATGCTAACCCTTATTGTTAAAATTCTAATGGAAACATCTGGAGCTGTCAATTAAAATCAGCCAAAAAAGGCTATTATCACATTTGTACTGTCATTACACACTAGAAAACTATAATATCCTATATCTTAATCACGTATTATTTTCCGAAACCATTTCCCCATACTAAAACAGCGTTGTACTAATCGCACAACGCTGTTTTATATATAATTTTATTAACCTTGTAACCTCTTAACACGAACAGATATAACCCTTACAGCAACAGCCGTAATTGATCCAGCTAACAAAACAAACCACCAAAAGCTATCTTCGCTCCCTGTTTGTGGGTTAACGATTTCTTTTATATCATCAATCGAAACGTTACCATCTTCACTCACACCAATATCAAAGCTAAGTGAAACCGTGTTATCTGTCACAGTAACACCGATGTTTGTTTTCTCTGATTCCCAATCAAATTTACTTCCTTGCGTGATAGTGAGTTTGAATGACGATAACGTTGTACCATCGGCGTCCTTAACAATTAGGGTATGAGTGCCGTATGAAACATTAGTAAACGAGAATGTTCCATTATCATCTGTTACCACAACCTGAGGAGTAGAATGAATCTCTACAAAATATCCCGAAAGTGGATTACCATCTTGATCTCTCAGCGTCCCAGTAATGCCAATAGTCTGTGCCTTTGGCGTTGACGTTACTGTTGGCGGTGTCACAGTTGACGTCGATGTAGGTGTAGGTGTTTCCACCTTTGACCACTTTGCATACCAAGCATCATTTCCTGTAACTGTATATGGAAATACAATAGCGGTATCATAAGTATCTTCTGCATACCAACCATCAAAGTTATATCCGGCTTTTGTTATACTCGGTGCCGACTCAATTGTCGAATTGTTAACCTTTATGATATCATCAACTGGATCTCCACCCTGTTCGTTTAACGTTATCGTATAATTAACATCGAATTGCGCCGTTACATTTATATCGCTCGTTACATTTTTATCGGTTCGACTAGATGTTTTTACACCATTACTCCATTGCACAAAACCATAGCCACTATCAGGCACTGCTACAACTTCGGTTCCATTTGTGTTAGCTTTTATGGTCTGACTCGTCGTTCCAGTCAAAGACCCATTAGATCCCGCTGTATAAGAAGCACTATAATAAGTCGCTATTTCTCGTATCCTATTATTTGTTTTATCTGCTATATATATAATACCGTTATTATCTATTTCGACATTTGATGGAAAGTTAAATGTGGCATCGAGAGGATCTCCGCCATCACCTGTAAAACCTCTTGATCCTGTTCCTGCAACCCTACTTAATATACCTGTTGATTTATTTACCTTTGAAATAACAGAACCATTTCTTTCAACTATATAAAGATTTTCATTATCATCAAAAGCTAAACCCCAAGGCCTATTAATTGATGATTCGGTTGCAACACCAACAGTTGATGCCCCTGTCCCATTTCCTGCATAAGTATTTATTATCCCTGTTGTTGCATCAATTCTTAATACCCTATGACCCAAATTATTTGCTAAGAATATATTACCAGCGCTGTCTACTACTACATCCGTTGGGCTATTAATACCAGCGTCTGTTGCAAGGCCGCCTTCGCCTGAGTATGAATTTCCTCCATCGCCTGCTATTGTAGTAAGTATACCAGTTGTCATATCAACTTTTCTTAATCTGCAATTCCCTGTATCTGCAATTAATAAATTCCCTTGATTGTCAAAACATAACCCAAATGGGAGGTTCAATCCCGCTTCAGTTGCAAGGCCACCATCTCCTGAATATTCTGCCACTCCAGTTCCTGCTATTGTTGTAATTATTCCTGATGTATCAATTTTACGAACAACATGGTTATAAGAATCTGAAACATACAGGTTCCCACTATCGTCAATAGTAATTGCACTAGGCTGATAAAGTTGAGCAGATGTCGCGAGCCCACCATCACCTGAATATCCTGCAACCCCAGTGCCTGCTATTGTTGTGACAACTCCGGATGTATCAACTTTTCTAATAACATTATTATTAGTATCGGTTAAATACATATTTCCGCTACTATCAAACACAAAATCATAAATGTAATTAAACGATGCATCGGTAGCTTGACCACCATCTCCTGAATACCCTACTGATCCAGTCCCTACAATGGTATCAATTAATGTTGTTCCCCCAGCATAAGCTATATTTGCTGTTACAAACAACATTGCAAATGATAGCAATACCGTTAGCACCAACACTTTGCCTGGAAACTTCTTTATACTCATATCTTTTCTAAGCATATTTCTCCCCCTATCCCCTAAAAACATGTATTTAACATGTCATACTACACAAATTATTTGACATTTTACAAAATATACATATACATATTAATATTTACATATTAACATTGTGCAAAACACCTGTCTATACAACAAACATTTATTAGTTAAATTTTTCAGGGATTAACATATGACGTTTACAATTTGTATTTTATAATTCCACTTATCTTCAAAGATCATTACTCCTAAAATGTTACCTTGTTATTTCTTTTTACTTTGCAAACTATGCTATAATTAATAAACTATAATCAAATAAAATCAGGTGAAAGTCTCATTATTGCACTTTTTGAGGGTTTTCCCTTGCTAAATACAATGGAGGCACAAAATGGACATTTACTTTCAAGTTGCTATATGCTTTGCTGCAATCGGACTCTCTGCATTGATTGCAGAAAAGACAAAACTGTTTTTTGTACCTTTTTATATATTAGCAGGACTTTTGCTTGGCCCAAGCGTTTTTAATTTAGTAAATAATGCTGAAATCATATCGCTTCTTGGGGAAATTGGCGTTGTATTCTTGCTTTTCTTCCTTGGACTTGAGTTTTCGGTTCATACGCTATTAAAGCAAAAAAAAGCCATTTTATTAGCTGGCTCTATAGACTTTTTGATAAACTTTTCTTTAGGATTGGCGCTCGGTTTATTGCTCGGGCTAAACATAATCTATAGCCTGTTCATCGCTGGCGCTATTTATATGAGCAGTTCTGGCATTATTACAAAAAGCCTGATTGAACTACAAATCAATAGGAAAAAAGAAGGTCAGCTTATTATGGGTATCATGGTATTTGAAGATCTTGTAATGATACTATTTTTAGTCTTTGTATCTTCAGGTATTCAACCAGGTCAGCAAATTGATGTTGCTAAAATCTCTATTCAGTTACTAACTTCAATCCTTTTCTGCGGTGCAATACTATTAATTTCTAGAAAAGCCACTGGCCTACTTGATAAAGTATTAAACATTAAAAAGAAGGAACTATTGCTATTAGTCTTCTTTGGTTTAGTATTGCTAATTACGTCTGCAGGCAAGCTTTTACTAATCTCGGAGACATTAGTCGCCTTCTTCCTTGGAATTGCTTTTTCAAACACCAAGAATGTAAAAAACATCGAGAGCATTACAGTTACTCTCAGAGATTTATTTGGAAGTGTTTTCTTTTTTTCGTTTGGGATGATGCTTGAGCTTGATAAACTACCTTCCTATCTAGATATTATTGGATACTGTTTAGCAATCGCTATTCTCGGAAAACTATTATCAAGTTTTATTATTACGAGGCTATTAAAATGTCAAGACAGCATGGATTTGTTTATTGGCTTCATCACTATTCCTAGAGGAGAGTTTTCATTGCTGATATCGAAAATGACAGCATCGACCATTCCATTTATAGGCCCAGTAATGATCGTCTTATCTATTTTGACTACTTTGATCAGTTCACTTGTGCTTAAATTTTCAAAACTATTATGCAGGATTTACAACATTTGCATAGTGTATCCCAGAAGTCGACTCGATGATAATGAATGGGGAGAAATGGATTAGATTATATAAATTCAGCGCTGTACACAATTTACAGCGCTGTTATATATGTCTTCTATAACTTTTTTTGCAAAATACTTCCTAAATGATTACCTTCAACAATTATTTCCCTCTTATAGTGTTATATCGCCTCAATAGCCACACTCCCACCCCTAACAATTTCAACTGGGTTATCAAATCGCTTGCCTAATAATTCAACTATTATGTTATTTTCATTTTCCGACTTTATACATTCCAATATAGCAGTTGTTTTATTAAAATCTAATATAGTAATGCCGTATACTTTGGCAAAGCGAAAAACTTTCGTAATATCCGTTTCCGAGCACTTTGCTATTTTCAGAAACATAATTTCCTTACAATGTATAGCTATATCCGTATAATCAATTACCTTAATAATCTCAACTGTCCTGTTCAATTGCTTTATTATTTGTTCAAAAATCTTATCATCACTATACAGACTAATAGTCATCCTTGATATTGTTTCGTCCTCGGTAGTACCTACAGTAAGACTATCTAAATTATATGATTTACCTGAAAATAATCCAGAAATATGGGCAAGCACGCCAATTTCATTCTCTACAAACAGGCAGAGCCATCGTTTCTTCATAATACCACTCCCCTTAATCTAATACTCTATTATCATTTCGTTTAACGGGCTTCCCGGAGGTACAATCGGCAAAACATTCTCTTCTGCCTCAATTATAAATTCAATTACGGTTGGGAATGATAAATTGTTCTTCGCAACTTGTAACGCTGGTTCGATCTCCTCTGCCTGCGTCACACGTATACCACATGCCCCATAACTTTCCGCCAACTTTATAAAATCAGGAGTATATTCTGGACAGCTCTTCCCAGGATTACTACACGCCGACTCGCAACACTTCCTATATCGAAGACATGTGGCTGAATACCGTCTATTATAAAACATTTCCTGCCATTGTCTTACATTACCAAGATAACCATTATTAAGGATGCATATAATTACCGGCAGCTCCTGAACCACAGCTGTTGCCATTTCCTGAATATTCATTTGTATTCCGCCATCCCCACAAATTGCAATAACATCCTTATGGGGATTCCCTAACTTAGCTCCCAAAGCGGCAGGAAGGCCATAGCCCATTGTCCCCAATCCCCCTGAAGTAAGCAGCTGTTTGTTTTCATCTAATTCTAGAAATTGAGTGGTCCAAAGTTGGTTCTGCCCTACACCAGTTACAACTATTGCATTATTAAATTCTTGATTAATGTGTTCAATAATAAGTTGCGGACTGAATCCACTTCTTTTCATCTTAAGCGGATGAACTTTTTTCCAATCATCAATCTGTTTTAGCCAATCTTTACACTCAACACAAATTGCCTTTTTAAGAAGCGCCCCAATTGCTTTCTTTGCGTCCCCCACCACTGGAATATCCACAGCGACATTCCTAGAAATAGATGAGGGGTCAATGTCAATGTGTATTAGCGTCGTATTTCTTGCAAAGGTATCGGTTTTCCCTGTGACTCGGTCATTAAACCGTGTCCCAATGGAAAACAATACATCACACTTAATAATTGCTTTGTTTGCGGCATAGCCAGCATGAATTCCAATATTTCCAACATAAAGGGGGTGGCTTGTTGGTATAGCACCTCTTCCCATGATCGTTGTAACCACAGGAATTCCTGTCGTCTCAGCAAGCTGACGCATTTCTTTGCCAGCATCTGCAATATTAACTCCACCACCAATTAAGAATAAAGGCTTTTTTGCCTTATTCAATGCATCTATCGCTCTTTTAATCTGACCTTCATGAACAGTAGTGGTGGGATTATATCCTCTAATATTAACATTTTCTGGATATGTATCATCCCCATATGCACGCTGAACATCCTTGGGCAGATCTACAAGAACCACCCCTGGCTTACCTGTTCTAGCAATAATAAATGCTTTTTTTATAATTCCCGCTAAATCCTCACGCCTGCGGACAGTCACCGCATATTTGCAGATATTTCTTGTGATTCCCACAATATCAACTTCCTGAAATGCGTCATTTCCAATAAGGTTAGTAGGTACCTGCCCAGTGAAACAGACCATCGGTACACTATCATAATTTGCTGTGGCAATACCAGTTACTAAATTTGTTGCACCTGGCCCGCTTGTAACTAGGCAAACTCCAACCTTCCCCGTAGAACGCGCATATCCATCAGCAGCGTGGATTAATCCCTGCTCATGACGCGGCAAAATAACCTCTATATCCTTCTGGTCATATAAAGCATCAAAAAGGTCGATTGCCTGACCTCCAGGATACCCAAACAAGATATCTACTTGTTCTTCTTTTAATGCCTTTACAAATAGCTCTGCTCCCGTTATCTCCATAATAATCGCCTCCATTATCATGCAAGTCAACACTTGCATGATGATTATTTTTTATGGCACCATCCTTTTGACAGTACCATAATATTACTATTGTTCGTCCTGAATACCCTTTAAAAATAGATCTACGCCTTTTTCAATATACTCCTGCTGTGTTACCTTGGATAATCGTTCTCCAAATGATGCCTTTAAAAAAGTAAAACCAAAGATAGATGAAAAAATCGTCAACGCCAGGCAATTATAATCGTATTTACCTATTTTACCTAACTCATGCATCTTTTCAAAATATAAAACAAGAGATTGAAGAAATGCCTCTGGAATTTTTTGTATATGAGGCAAAGTATCCTTTTTTATTTGTGGAGCACGTAAACCTATAGAAAGATTTACAAAATCAGGAGTAATTCGTTTGAGATAGCAACTCATAAACAATTCAAGATCTGTCCGTAGATCCCATTTTACATCTCGAAAAATAGTAGATGTAACATTTGGCCGCCATTTTTCCTGATCAATGCCTGAAATTACAATGTCTCTCTTGCTTTTAAATTTTCGAAAAATCGTACATTCATTAATCTGTGCTCTACTTGCTATGTCTTTTGTCGTTGTAGCAACATAGCCTTTCTCTGTTATAAGTTCCATTGTGGCATCAATTATTTTTTGCGCTGTATCATCCACAAAATTTCCCACCTCTTTAGCAAGTGCTTGCTTGCATTATAGTGCGATAACACAACGCTGTCAAGATATTTTTGGATTTGTTGTCAAAAGAGTGTATTTAAGACGATTTTCCAATTATTTTTCAAAATTTTAAGATAAAACAGGCTGCCAACTCTTTGTCAGCAGCCTGAACCTATAATTTAGGCTCTTTGTTTTCTTGCGGTTATGTCCGTAACTCTTCAGCCATCTGTATAGCTTCACGAACAATATTGCCACAATTTCTAGATGATACGCCCGCCCAACCTTCGTTAGATACGACGTCCTCAACGCCCAAACGTTTTGCAATTTCCTGTTTAAAAGCTTCTGACATTAACTTCTGTCTAGACATTCTAAAACCTCCTTTTCGCGATCTTAGCCGCAATATTAGTATTACCAACTTGAAGTATATTTAATAAAAAAATTGTTTCATAATCTTCTTTTTTTTGTAATATTGAAGTTTAGATGTGATAAAACTTAATGTCAGTAGACGCTTTGTTTATAAGCATTTACAAGCCTTTACTCATGATGTTTCTTAGTCTGAGAACTCATTTAATTAGTAATTATACATATTGTTCCCTATTACCGTTAATTATATAATATTTTCTTGATCTTAAGGATGATTTTCTTTTTTCCCTAAAAAAATGCAACTCCTTAATACCTTAACTAAAACTAATATGTTTTATGTTAATAAACATATTAGAAGGATTCCTTCTAACCAGATTTCAAATTTGTCTCTGTAAAAACAGAGCAAAAAACTTATAATCCTTATCGCATTCATCGTAAAAGTACGCACCATTATACTTAATACGCGAGTAACACTTTACATCCCGAATATTATGCCTACCCCATATCCTCAAATGTTTGAT
>CAXXMZ010000016.1:0-9857 GCA_963675355.2 Christensenellaceae bacterium | reverse complement strand
GTTCCATTGGCATCTCTATTCCTTCTTTAATGATGGTCTTTTTTCTGGCTTCATAGTCTCGTATTACAATAGGCGCAAATCCCCCTAAAGACTTTGGAGGATTTTCTCTAAGAGTTTGCATAACCAATGCAATCTTCTTCATACCGTCTACCTGTTTGCGCCTCAAACGATCCAACCTTTTTCAATATAACAGCCATATCTCTTATACATGTCATTTAGTGCTTCCAACAGAGTATATAACCCTTTTCTTCCAAATAATATTCAGCTGCCTTCAACAATCATCATTGCAGCCCCAATAGCATCCTTGTCCCTTACATGCGTTCCAATCAAGTATCCATAACTTTCCTCAAACGCAAAAACAAATTCGTCCCCCATCATTAATATATGAATTAATCTTCTCGCCAATAAACCTAAATCCTGTTAATACTTCATCGCACTTAACGTTATATTCCTCGCATATCCTATCGGCCATGTTAGTAGATACTATAGAGCGTACGCACCCTGCCTCTCTTAGGAAGCTGTCCGAATTTTTTTCATTATATTAAGCTTGTATTCTAGCATAATACATCCAATTTGGTTTCCGCGTTAAAAGCTTATAGGACCCATTATTCTTTCTAACCGATACGCCTAATCGATCTCCATCGGGATCTGTCGCAATTAATAACTGCGCTCCAACTTTCTTTCCTAACTTTTCAGCTAACTTAAATGCTTTTGGGTCCCTCAGGGGTTAGGCGTTTTAACTGTGGGGAAATCGCCGTTTGGCTCGCTCTGTTCCTCCACCACATACACTTTTGCATTGCTCTTTTCGGCCAAGCACACGAGTGATAGGAATCATCCCTGCACCATGTAATGGGGGTATATACAACCTTTAATTCGCATTCCAGTTGGGGTTTTTAGGCTTTAAGCTGTAACTTTTAACGGCTGACAAAAATTTTGAATCCATCTCCTCTGATAAATAACAAAGCAGCCCCTTTGTCAATTGCCTCCTGTATGACCAATACACTTAACTCCTCTAAATGTATCTACCTTTAGAATCCGCTTCATAACACGAAAACTATCATCAACATCCAACTGACTGCCAGTATAGTCATAAACTTTGTAGCCATTATATTCTGGCGGATTATGACTTGCTGTAATCATTATGCCGCCACGAACATTTCAATTCTCTCACAGCAAACGATACCTCAGGCACAGTGCGGTATACCGTCAAACAAATATGTTTTTATGCCGTTTGCACACAATACCGATGCTGCTTTTAATGCAAACTCAGCCGACTTATGTCTTGAATCATATCCAATTACCATAGAAAGGATTATCATTCTGCTTTTGTTTTATTACTTCAGCTAATCCTTGAGTAGCCCTTGAAACAACGATCACGTTCATACGATTGGTACCAACACCAATTTTTGCTCTTAACCCAGCCGTTCCAAATTCCAGTTCCTGATAAAAACACTCCTTTATACGTTCTTCATCATCATTCATGGCTAATAGTTCCTTTTTTAGCTCATCATCAAGCAAAGGCTCGTTTAGCCATTTCTTATATTCTTGCAATGCTTCCATCATTAATCCTCCGATTTGAATTAGCCACGCCTACAAATTATTGTGTCCGATAACCCATTTTCCCAAGAAACGCAAAGGGGATGTGGATAACACACCCCCCTTTATCCATAGCCGAATCAAAGGGTTTTCCCCTGTTTTACACATAATTTGCATGCTTTTCCACATAGTTTTCCACAGTTTAAGATTCTTTTCCCTCAAGGTACGCATTTATATTAGCTACCAAAGCATCAACGTCAGCTTCATGCACATTACATGCCATCTCTAAGCTTTCCATCTGAGCACCAGGACAACCAATGCAGTGCATTCCAATATCAGTAAGAATAGTTGCAACTCCTGGATTAATTTGCAATACTTCGCCGATTAACGTATCTTTTGTTACTTTTGACATAAAATCTTCTCCTCTAAAGTAGTGTTTTTACATGTAATATATCTAATTTTATCATGCTTAAGCTTTAACGTATAGTCAAAAAATATTAGTGAGCAAACTATTGCTACTGTTTTTACCCAAACATAATACTAATATGTTTTGTAAGAAACACCTCTTTTACTCCTAATTTTTATATTTTCCCTCGCATTGCTCAACTTATTTTGCTCTGATATAATGTTTTTATCAAATAGCCTAAATAAGGCAGTTATTATAATAACCGTCTATAAAATTTTATATAAAGGTGAAAAAAATGGCAATTAACTCAACAAAAATCATATTAGGTCAGGGTACCAATCCTCATTTTAACTTGGCACTAGAAGAACATCTTTTAGATACCCTAAAAGAGGATGAATGCATCTTTTATCTTTGGCAAAACCAGCATACGGTAGTTATTGGAAAGAATCAAAACGCATGGAGAGAGTGCAGGACAGAACTTCTAGAACAAGAAGGCGGAACTCTGGCTCGTAGATCGTCAGGCGGCGGAGCTGTGTATCATGACCTTGGAAACCTTTGTTTTACATTTATAACGCCAAAAGCTGACTACGATTTAACTCGTCAACTAGGGGTTGTTTTAAATGCAATCAACTCATTCGGGCTAAAAGCTTATTTCTCGGGAAGAAACGATTTACTGTTAGAGGGATGCAAGTTCTCGGGCAATGCCTTTTTGCAACGAACTAACTCTAGCTTACATCATGGCACATTACTTCTTGATGTTGACATGCCCAATCTGTCAAAATATCTTCAAGTCTCAGCCGAAAAAATGAAGGCAAAAGGCGTTGAATCGGTTCGCTCACGGGTAACCAATCTAAAAGAACACATACCAGGTCTCACACTTGACAGCATGAAAAATGCTCTCATCGAAAGTTTTTCGGAAGAATACTTAACTCCTGACATACTAAAGCCTTCGGATCTTGACGAAAAAATAATAGACACATACTACCAACGTTACTCAAGCTGGGAATGGCTTTATGGAAAAACTCCAAAGTTTGATATAAATTTAGACACACGCTTTGTATGGGGCGGTATCGAGATGGGGCTTTCGCTTGACCAAGGCAAGGTAACCAACTGTCATGTCTTTTCAGACGCTATGGACCAAGCGTTTATCGAAAATATTGCACCTGCATTAATTGGATGCACATTTGAATCTAAAGCGTTAAGCGAGAATATAATAAAAATTGAATGCGCTGACGACACTAAAGATAAAAAACAAGAGCTGGCTAACTGGATGAGCAAAAAAGAGTTTTAAAGGAAGAATCGTATTATGAATATTTACTACCTATATAATAGTGGATTTACGGTCTTCACTGGTGAAACTGCACTAGTATTTGACTATTATCGCAATACACCTTCTCGAGGTAGAACAGGACTTTCAGGCGGAGTAATAACTACCGACGAACTAAATAAATACAAAAAAGTGTACGTGTTCTCTAGTCATTCACACGAAGACCACTTCAATCCTGTTGTTTTAGAATGGCAAAACCACCACAACGACGTAAACTATATACTTAGTGGAGATATAAAAATTAGGATGCCCAAAGATTCCATTACATCAAACGTTACATTTATAGATAAGGGAGAAAGCGTAAACTTTGACGGTCTATATGTGAAAGCTTATGGTAGCACAGATATCGGCATCAGCTTTTATATCGAAATTAACGGTGATAATATTTTCCACGCAGGAGACCTAAATTGCTGGCATTGGCCAAACGAATCGTCACCTGCCGCCATAAAAATGGCTATAAATACGTTTGAAGCTGAACTACAGCCCCTAATAAACGAAGCAAAGCAGCTCGACGTTGCTTTTTTCCCAGTTGATCCTCGCATGAAAACAGACTTTGATCGCGGTGCGATATATTTTGCTAACATGCTAAAACCTAAATTGTTTGTGCCAATGCATTTTAGAGGATGCACAGAGGCACCGACAGAATTTTCAAAAAAAATTCAAATTCGCGGCGTAGATGTATGGACTTTATCTGATCGCGGCGATAATATTAATTATTCTGGAGGGATAAAGAATGAAATTTAAGTGTTTTCACTGCAACATCAACGTAACCGATCTTGAGAAAAGCATAGAATTCTACCAAAAAGCACTAGGTCTCGTAGTTGACAAACGAAAAAAAGCCAGCGACGGTAGCTACGAAATCGTGTTTATGTCTGACGGAGATTACAGCATTGAATTAACATGGTTACGAGACAAAAAAGGGCCTTATAATCTTGGGGATAATGAAAGTCATATAGCATTTAAAGTTGACGACTACCAAGCCGCATACCAATTACATAAAGAAATGGATTGCATCTGCTATGAGAACTTAAAGATGAATCTATACTTTATCAGCGACCCCGACGGATACTGGCTGGAAATCCTTTCCGCAGACCGGGGCGAAACAAAACACTAACCAACAGCTAAACAGACATCGGCATTTGCCCGATGTCTGTTTTTTAATTTCAATTATAAATCAGGATATAAAACGCACTAGCCACCAAATTCGGTAACTAGTGCTTTTATTTTAAGTAATTATTTCCCTCTCGCTTCGCGTTTCATAGCTTTTTTACTTTTAGTGGCTATATTCTTCTTGCGTTCCCCTCGTGCATTTATAAACCTACCCGATAAATATCCAGCTCCACACACTAACCCAATTAACCCGCTTTGCAAAACAAGCATTAATGTATCTGTCTTATTATCATTTGTAAGCAAAAACGTTACAACTGCGGCAACAATCATTAAAAATATTCCCGTAACATATTCTTTTATTTCCAGCATAACAACACCTCCATCCCAAACAAAACTGTCTGGGCTCAACTGAAAGAACTATTCCAAGAACCTTATCTCATCAAACGGCCATACAATTACCATAGCGTGCCCAACGATGTCTTCTAAAGGTATAGGTCCCACTTGTCGACTGTCCATACTATCATTTCTATTATCCCCCATCACAAATACATGACCTTCAGGAATGGTCACCGGACCAAAATCATTCGTAATATTTTCTAGTTTATGATTATCCTCAATAACCTTCCCGTTAATGTAGACTTCGCCATCTTTAATCGAAATACTCTCTCCTGGCAACCCGACAACTCGCTTTACAAAATATGAGTCATACCCTTTATATTTACAAATTACAACATCCATGCGTTGTGGTTGACCGCCAAATGAATAACCAAGTTTATTAACCAATATCTGTTCATCGGTATGCAACGTAGGTAACATAGACGGACCATCTACCCTTGTAACTTCAAAAACAAAAAGCCTAACAACTAAAGCAATAATTATCGCTACGACAACGGTAATAACAACCTCCAACCATATCGGAACCTTACGTTTTGCTCTATAAGCTCTTGCGCGCTCCTCTGATTCAATTTTTTTTTCGATATCTGTCATACAGTTTCACCTGCCTAATTCAAATCATTTTAGACTATGCCTCTTCATGGTTTTTTACTATTTTTTTTGCTCGTTTCAAAAAAACCTCTCTTGAAAGCATTACTATCCGAGAACAACCTAAACATTTTATTTTTATGTCCATACCTACGCGAATGATTCTCCATTCATCACATCCGCAAGGGTGTGGCTTTTTCATTTTAACTATATCATTAACACCAAAATCAGTTACCATCTAAAATTTCCTCAACCACATCAGTGTCTGCCTTCTTATAACTCTGAACAGCATGTGGATAAGGAGGTTTGATTCCATCCTTAATAAACTGTTCTTGAATATAAGTCTGCATCATCCATTCAACATTCCAATGCATTGATGGTTTAACATGGCAAATAACTCGCACAGTTGCAATTGAATTTGTTATGTTAACCACACCAGATATTTCTGGTAGGCTAATCATAGCGCTGTTATCTTTCTTGGCTCTAATACCAGCCTTTTCTATGGAAGCAAACGCAGCATTAAGATCTTGATCATATGCTACCTCTATATACATAGTAGCGATAGACTCTCCTTTTGAATGATTTACAACCTTATCAATCTGTCCATTTGGAACAATTATCAGTTCTCCCTTAAACCCGCGGATATGTGTCACCCTCAGATTAATTGCCTCAACGGTACCACTTATACCCGCCGTTTCAACAGTATCGCCTACAACAAAAACCATATCAACTAGTAAAAATGCTCCGCTAATTATATCTTGAATTAGACTTTGCGCCCCTAATCCAAGCGCAATTCCACCTATGCCTGCTGTTGCCAAAAGGGAACTTGCCGTAACTCCTAATCCAATAGCATCCAGAGCAGTGGCTATTCCAAAGAAATACAACGAATATCTAACAACACTAATGACTAGTGTTTGTACAGTTTTAGTCCTTGCAATCTCCGCAGCATCATTATGATTTTTCAGCCTACGTTTTACTACTGAGTTGATTACCCTTTTACTTATTACTAAAAGCAAAAAGATAACAGCAGCAATTAGAATAAGCTTCAGCAACGCAATAACAATACTCATTACACCCTGATCTTGACTATTCACCCAATTAGAGATTGTACTTACGGTATCATTCACCGTCTGTTCCACAAAAAGCACCCCCTCCGCAATGAAAATGCAAAATACTTTATTTTAGTCAACTAAGTATATCAAAAACTCATGCACTAAGCCAACTATAAATATATGAATCAAAAAACGCACCACTTAGCTTTTTCGCTCTATGGTGCATTCAATTTACGATTTATATCATTTTAAAAAGTCAATTACTTCTTCGTTAAACTTCTCGTACTTTTCCTCGTGGAGCATATGTCCACAATTTCGTATAGTAATGAGCTGTGACGATTTTATTGCCGCATGAAATATCTCCGACATTTCGGGGACATGCCATTTGTCATCTTCACCCCAGAAAATCAACACATCTTTTTCTATAAGCCGTAAATTCTCAAGTACACTTGAATCATCAAATGCGCTAATACTGGCAATAAGCACAGCTTTCGCTCCTGGCTCCATCAACGGCGTGGCGTATTCCTTAACATTTTTTTTGCTGACAAACGTCTTATCAAAAAATGTGTCCTCTAATATGTTACGCACCCCCGCATAATTTAGCATCCCTGAAAAGAATTTTCCAAACGTAGGACTTGCAAGCATCCGTATCGAAAAAGGATAGTTTTTTGTAAGCCCTCCTGGCGAGATTATAACTAACTTTTCCACCCTGTCGCTATTCCTAATTAAAAAGTCTAGACAAAACATAGCACCAGAACTAAATCCAATTATATTCGCTTTTTTAATCTTTAAAGAATCCATCAACGCAAGTATCATATTAGCGTGATCTGAAATAGAATACCCAATATCTGGCTTATCCGAGTAACCGTACCCCAATAAATCAAGAGCAATCACTCGATAATTCTCTGAAAGCTCATCTATATTTTTTCTCCACGTGTAAAAAGACTGTCCTATTCCATGAACTAATATAATAGGAAATCCTTGACCTTGTTCATAATAATGAAGTTTTAATCCTTCAAAATCAACATACTCACCAACGTGAGGACTATTCACGAAGGGTTTTATATTATTTCTTCTTAAATTACTTACCATGCACAACTCCTGTTACAATAGTATTACATTTTTGTTTCTATAGTTATAATATACTTCTTTTTCGCAATTTTATCAAGTATTCAAATATCTTTGTCATCATTTATCCATAATTGCCCAGAATCAAAAACTGCTACGTTTAAACAAATATTTGTTTAAACGTAGCAAATATTTTAAACTAAAGAGCTTATCGTAATATTACTAAGTTCTTGCCTTAGCAAGCATTGGATCCTCTCGAGCTCACAACGCACATTACAAGTACCAATATCACCTGTTGAACAGTTTCCTGAATCCCTTAAGCATTTATTAATTGCAATCGGACCATCTACAGCCTCAAGTACTTCAAGAAGAGAAATCTCATCGGCTGGCTTGTTAAGGACATATCCTCCGTTTACCCCGCGAAAAGCTTTGGCAATTTTGCTCTTTACAAGTTTATTTAATGTTTTTAACGTAAACTGTACAGAAATACATTTGTTCTCAGCAATTGACCTAGCAGTGCGTTTTCCTCCATGGGGTAATTCAGCTAAGCATAAAACAATACGGAACGCATTGTCTGCCTCTTGTGTGATAAGCATCGTTGCTGACCCTCCTTATGACAAAATATTATAAAAAACTACAAAATTCCTTAATATCTTAATTTGTTAATATTATATTAAAAATCTGTAGCTTGTCAACAAGTTAAGGCCTAATTTCAACTATTTTAATTAATTATATTAAGCAATCAGACAAATACTGAAGCATTTATTGCTTTTTTAAATAAAAAATAACCAGTTTGCTCTATTTTTGTCAAAAAACTATTCATATTCCTATTTTTTAATCATGTATGGCTCTGAAAAATTAACATGCTTCTAATAACGCTTTTTTATAAAGTTAATTTGCATTCGACTATAATCGGCAAATTTATTTCCTTCAAAAAAGCAATATATAGAATATGTATTTTGGCATAATATGTTGGTTGATAAAAACTTGACAAACTACCCTCTTTTCTATTATATTGTATAGGACATGCATGTGCTTTATCATAAGATGAGTGCATGGATGACACTTGCTATTTAAAAATAGTTTATTTCATTGCGCCCGTACGCGTAATGTATGTGGTTTACGGTGTTGTATTGATTTATATTTTTTCGGTAAAGGAGAGATCATAGTGGTAACTTTAACCATCGATGGCCAAAGCGTTCAAGTAGCTGAAGGCACTACAGTTCTTGAGGCAGCTCGCCAGGTAGGCATTAGAATTCCAACTCTATGCTACCTAAAAGACGTAAACGAAATCGGCGCATGCCGCATGTGTGTTGTTAAGGTAACTCGAGCTCGTAGCTTACAAGCTGCTTGTGTACTTCCAGTTTCCGAGGGCATGGAAGTCTTCACACATACCCCTGATGTTGTTAGCGCTCGTCGCGTTAACCTACAACTAATTCTGTCCAACCATGACAGAAGATGCCTAGAGTGTACACGTAATCGTACATGTGAACTTCAGGCATTAGCTGACGAACTCAACATTGACGAGATTGCATATCAGGGCGTATCTAACCAATACCCTATTGATACTTTGTCACCTTCAATTGAACGTGATCCTAACAAATGTATTCTATGTCGTCGTTGCGTTGCAACATGTCATAACGTGCAAAAGATCGGCGTTATCGGACCTACAGGTCGTGGTTTTGAAACAATCATTGAACCAGTATTCGGCCGTAGTATCGCTGAAGTTCCTTGTATCAACTGCGGACAGTGTATCGTAGCATGTCCAGTTGGCGCTCTACGCGAGAAGGACAACACTCAATTGGTTTGGGATGCACTTCAAGATTCTAAGAAGCATGTTATAGTACAAACTGCTCCTGCAGTTCGTGCTGGATTAGGTGAAGAGTTTGGTCTACCAATGGGCACTAGCGTAACAGGAAAGATGGCAGCTGCTTTGAGAAAAATCGGTTTTGACCGCGTTTTCGACACAGACTTTGCTGCTGACTTGACAATTATGGAAGAGGGCACTGAGCTGTTACAGCGCATCAACAACGGCGGTGTTCTACCTATGATTACATCATGTAGCCCTGGCTGGATTAAATATTGTGAGCATTATTTCCCAGAACTACTTCCTAACTTGTCTACTTGTAAGTCTCCACACGAGATGCTGGGTGCAGTTATTAAGTCTTACTATGCTGAGAAAAATAACATCGATCCTGCTGACATCGTTGTCGTATCTATAATGCCTTGTACCGCTAAGAAGTACGAGTCACAAAGAGAAGAATTAGCAGCAACCTCTTATCCGGATGTTGACATCGTTCTTACAACTCGTGAGCTAGGAAAACTTATTAAACAAGCTGGTATCGACTTCGTTAACCTAGAGGACGAAGATTTTGAT